>JAQXUQ010000024.1 GCA_029224465.1 Bacillota bacterium
GGCGTTTCCAGACGGGCAAAGTGCCCTGATGCTGGTCTGCGCCGGACTTCGTTATGTAGCGGCTTCGGATTGGGGAACCAAGCGGTATCTCAACATGGATCATCTGTTCCAGATGGAACTTATGAACAATACTGAAACGGCAGAGGCGTCTGTCGGTTAACTACCAGAAATCCGATGGCTGAAATTGAATTTGCGAAAAAATCTTGACACTATCGCTTCAGACAGCGTAGTCTCTCCTTTCTGGATTCGCTTAATATCGCCACAAGAAAGGCCACACTTGGTAAAAATAGTAAGTTGTTTCAATGCCATCACATCTTTTTCCGTATAATTAGCCCGATTCCCAACAATCGGTATTTCCGTAGTGAAGACTCCCTCTCGCCTATAATATTTTATTCTTTCTTTATCAATCCCCATATTCTTCAGATCTTTTGCTTTCATATGAATCCAGCTCCTTTCTTTCGATCTGTGATCATCCTAACATATGGAGACTTTGTCCCCGTCAAGACGATTTTTACATTTTTTGAATTATTTTTGCCACAGATGAATTGTCCACAATCTAATTCACTTAGTTGTGCGGTTTCTCACTTGTGCCCTTTTTCTTCCTCTCCCTATATCTCCTTTGCCGGATCGCCGCTACGCTTTTCTTCTCAAGACCATAAGCCTCGTTCTTAAATGGGAGGTAGCTGTAGACGGAGGCTCGTCCGAGGTGGGTTTGCTGGCAAACTTTGATCACGGCGAATTTTTCTGCTTGGGCAGGACATTCTCCCTTTTTCAAATAGGCAGCTCGCGCCTTGTCATAAAGTTCTTGTACTCTTCTGCTTGTCGCAGTGCTATAAACACCGCCAGAAATGAGCAGTTTTCGCACCTTCACCACAGATATTTCCATCTCTTCTGCAACAGACCGGAGGCTTGTATGTTCCGGTTTCTGACCGTGTGGCGATAAGAAAAGAGAGGTGGATGATGCTCGATCGTCATACGGTTCACCAAAGAGGGAGCAGGCTTCAGCTATTAAATCCTCAGTGTTCATTTTTGTCCTCACTGCTTTTCTTTCGTCCACACATGTGACTACCGCTCTTCCACACAGATGGAATTTGTGCAAAAAAGAATCGTAACATTCTAATCACAACAATCTAAATAATAATACCCACACCACCTGCATTTCGCCGATTTCCGCCGGGGTGTGCCGATCACGCGACTTCTCTACGTTTGCTTCTTCGGAAATGTTGCCAAAGCCACACCATCCCAATCCCTATACAGCTTCCGACGGAATTGGCAAAGAGATCATTGATGTCGAACATGCCGAGCCCACTT
The DNA here is from genome assembly GCA_029224465.1 of Bacillota bacterium. Taxonomy (GTDB): domain Bacteria; phylum Bacillota; class Clostridia; order Lachnospirales; family Lachnospiraceae; genus CAG-791. Next base: position 1,312 of record JAQXUQ010000024.1, read on the forward strand.
ATCTACTGCGTTATTTCTATAAGCAACGAGGTTGCCACACAGATAAGAATCGACTTTAGGACGGTATTCGCCAGAGTTCGGCTCTCGCTCTCCCCTCTTCCCTCTGTGGTTGCCACAGATGTGCTCTTATCATTCACAGCGTATGATAGGGATGAACTTCCACAAATCATCCACAGGAGGCATAAGTACCCAAGAGGAACAAAAAGCAGGCAGTTAAGCACGAAGGCTTCTCTATAGTTCCCGGCTAAGTTGCCATTGGGTTGCATACCGAAGATCGCTCGAAGTAACTGCCAGATCTTCTCTCCTGTGCTTATCGTCACAGATGTATGGCCGCAGTCATCCGCGCTCACATCTACTATAAAACGGACTCGAATCAAGAAAGTGTAAAATATCAGCACGAATCCATAGATAAGGGAAGTAAAAGTTCTCCCCTTGATAGAACGCACCGAAATACGAAACCCTAGGATAATGAAGAAGGAGAAAACGAGGAGACGGAGTGTGAAGATCATAACTCCTCTGCACTCACAAAATAATTTGAATCCATTACTGCATCATCCTGAAGTCGTAAAATAATACAATCTAAATTGGAGGAATTACACCATTGATCATATAGATGCTTAATAAAACCATTAAGCAATATATTTGTTTTTATTTCTCTTGGACTTTCAATTTTATAGCCATCAATTATAATTTTATCAATTGGGACATTATATTCAACACAATAGGCTTGCTGTGTTCAATGTAATCATAGATAAGACCATTATTAAATTTCAATGAATCATCCAAAACCGTGATTAACTCAGGGCATCCAATTAAAGAGTTATAATATCCACAGTTCTCCTTTTCCAATAAGTTTCTCACTGCGAATCCGTTTACACAATAATCCCTTTCAAGACGACTAATCAGATTGGAATTACTTACATTACCAATTGAATCTAAAACCAACTTTCGTTTATGAAAAAACTGATCCAGAGTTCCACTATCATTAATTTCAAAATAAATCTGGTGTGTCTTCAAGAAAGCAGAAAACGGATTCTCTGTCACTAATAGTTCCCTTATATTAGTGCATTCCATTATATCACTTCCATCTAATCTCCGAGTCAAATGATAGAACTGGACTTTATCAAAGGATTCTCCGTTCCAGTATTCGTCTATATAGTTAGAAATAAAAAGCCAAGGTTCCTTATCTACCGAATTATAAATATCATCATACAAATGGTAAAAATCAGTTTGATTAATATTTAAAAAATGGCACATCGACTGTTCCATTGTCGTTTTATTATGTGTATCTATCTGCAATCGGTATTCACCATTATTATATTATGGTCATGTCTAAATTCATTAAGTATATCAACAATAACAACTACTCTCGGTTATAACTTCCCATATCTTCCGCTCCCAGAATTCTCTCTGTTACAGGATATCTGCCCATCATTTATAATATAATCCAACTTGAGATTTGCAGTTGCAGCGTTATATATCTTCGACCAGTAATTGTCAATTCCTATGTTCACGTTCAACTTTCTGCCGAACCTTAGCCCTAATCTTATCGGTATCAAATCCACAAAAAATAGTTCTAATAATAAGATATGTTACTATGGTAAGTCCACCACTTACAATATATTTAAAAAAGTCATACATCATCTGTTCTTTTTCAGTTATATTAGTTAAGCTCTTAATCCAATGAAAGATCAAGTATATGATCAAGCACAAAATGGCGACCAGTAAAATAGTAATAATCCAATTTCTAATAAGAACACCCTTAGTCCTTCGATCAGTTTCATCATCTATATACTTATCCTTGGCCTGCTGAACAGCATTTTCTTTTTCTTTTTCTGAATTGTCTTTATATCTTTGTTGATCCGCCTTCAATTCATTAAGAGTAGCCTCATGCTGATCTTTGAGCTTTCGTAATCCGCGATTATATTCCTCCTTATCAGCTTCATGCTGAAGTTTCGCAATTCTCTGCTCTTCTTTTCTCGCTTCAGAAACTTTTTGAGAAGTAACGCTTTCTAAGCCTTCTTCAACAATAGCATCTATGTCCTCATATATATCTGCGTCACTTGGATTATTTTGGAGCTTATCCTCTATATTGAATAAAATTGAATCTTTAATATCTTGAGGTTCTTGTAAATTAAGGACCTTATTAAGAATTGCCAATTTACTGTTTTCGATACCATCTGGCTTTCTTTCACCATTTTGAAGGCTGAAATTTAAAAATCTTGTGAAAGCGGTATAATCATCATTTGTATTTCTGCCAGCATATTGAAGAATTATTGAATACCACACAGAAGGTAGAACAACAATAGGAACCGCATTTGGAACCTTTTCTCTTCCCCAATCTCCGAAGGCATGATCAGCAGAAATTAAATAATGATGTGTGCTGAAGAAATCATTAGCATTATTGACCGAATTCATTTTCCTAACAAACAAATAATTGCTAACATCAACTTCTGCAGCATGAATACTGGCATTTCTATTTGATCTTTGTTTGAATTTAATCAGTGATTCAAGATCATCTCTAAAAACATCATTATCTTTAAAAGAATCACAATTTGCATATTGAATACCATAGCGACTAAGTGTTCTGTGTGCTTCTTGCTTTAATTCTCTGCCAAAAGAAGCGTAGTTATTATATTGATTGGCTGGATCATTGCACCAATCCCTATAAACTTGATAAAAATCAGGATTTACAACAGAGCTGGCATAATATCCAATAGCACGTGTACTTACTGGAATATGTCCACCAATAACTTTCCGTATCCTTTCGACGTTTCGATCAATTGTATCATCTATCTCTTTACGTGTGAAATTTGTAACTTTTAGTTTAATATCGACTGCTTTACACTTATTCACAAAAGCGCTGATAACACGTTTCCTATTTTCACGGTTAATTCCAACTAATCGAAAAATTACATTTGCATCTAAATAAAACACCTTATTATTAAAGATTTTCTGGTAAGTTTTTGAATCTTTCTTTACTGTCATCATGCAATAATCAAAACAGCATGATACAAGCTCATATACCATCCTATCTTTTTCTGGGTTTTCCCAATACACAAACTCATTAATTAATTTCTTCTCAGCTGGATTGAAGTCAGAATCCGAGAGTTTATCTGTGTCATACCTCTGTCCAAGAAAACTTCTGATGTATGAAGCATTCGAATTAAAAAGAGTATAAAAATACTTATAGAGTATGTCACGTACTTCATCTGATGAAAATGAATCCGCTTCAAAAGCCTCAGATCCATTGTTTTCTTGATCATCGCTTGCTTTGGTTTTATATCCTATAAATTCAGAAATAATCGTTTCTAGAGAATGGTCCTTCACTTTACTATCTATGCGCTGAATTTCCTCAACAGAAATAGTAAATTTCTTAGGTTTCTCTGAGAGACAAATAAATGCAGATGTTCTGTTATGCTTTATAGCATCAAAAACTTCTGTTTCAGAAAATTCTAATTCATAAGAGTTTCTTAAGTTTTCAATAATATCGACTACTTCATACCCTTTGAACTTACCATTTGAACTCTTTTCAGCATCATAAAGGACGAGAGAAATCATCTTTTCTAGATTTTTCCGCAAAGATGTAGCTTGGTTATTGTTCAGCATAAATGCCAATCGCAAATATTCATCAACCTGCATCTATTTCTCCTTCCTTTAATGCCCTATGTAAGCAATAACTTCAAATTGATTATTCCGGTCCCTCCGGATCCACCTGTCCGGAATTTGAGAGCCACCATTCCGGAGAATGAGAGCCACTGATTCCGGAGTTTCGGAGCCACTCTGACGGCTCCTGTATCATACATTCCTTTATACTGTTTGTGCACGCTTCAGCGTGACTACAGATAAAGGAGGGTCACCATTATGACCAAGTATCGTGAGATTCTTCGGCTCAAGAGCCTGGGATTCAGCGACCGAAACATTGCACGCAGCTGCAGTGTTTCACGCAACACGGTCAGGCGCGTGATCGATAAGGCAAATGAGATGGACATCTCATGGCCTCTCGATTTCGGCATGACCGACGGTGCGCTCGAGGAGCTTCTGTTCCCGAGCGACAAGTCGGTGACAGACAGACGTCTTCCCGATTATGACTACATCCGCAAAGAACTCTTGCGGAACGGTGTCACCAAAAAGCTTCTGTGGATCGAATACTGCGAGGGATGTCGGCAGGCAGACGAAGAACCTCTCATGTATTCCCAGTTCTGCGAATACATCCGCAGAGACGAGCAAAAGCGCCGTGCAACTATGCACATCCCCAGAAAGCCGGGCGAGCAGATCGAGGTTGACTGGGCGGGAGACCCCGCACACATCATCGATCCGGACACCGGTGAGATCACTGACTGCTGGCTGTTCGTGGGCGTAATGACTTACAGCCAGTACACATTCGTCGAAGCATTTATGAACGAACGGACAGGGAACTGGATTAAGGCCCATGTCCACATGTTTGAATTCTTCGGCGGCACTGTACCGATGATCGTGGCCGATAACTGCACAACAGCGGTCGATCATAAAAAGAGTGACTGGTATACACCGGTACTCAATACGACGTATCACGAAATGGCAGAGCACTATAATGTCGCGATTCTGCCGGCCCGTGTACGCCGTCCCAAGGACAAACCGAATGTAGAAGGTTCCGTAGGCAAGATATCTACCTGGATCACTGCCGCCTTACGGAATGAGCAGTTCTTCTCGCTGGCGGAATTAAACGCCGCCATCCGGAAGAAGCTCGATGCCTACAACGCCAGACAGTTCCAGAAAAAGGAATGCAGCAGGCGCGGCCTGTTTCTTGGGGAAGAACAGTCATTACTGGCACCTTTGCCTGCCACACCCTTCGAACTGGCCGAATGGAAAATCGCCACCGTACAGTTCAACTATCACATCGCAGTAGATGGTATGTACTACTCAGTGCCTCATCAGTATATCAAAGATAAGGTCGATGTGCGGGTGACAGACACAACAATTGAAGTTTTTTATCATCACGATCGGATCGCTTCCCATCGCCGTCTTCACGGCAGGAACGGCCAGTATTCCACGGTCACAGAGCACATGCCCGATGATCACCAGAAATATCTGGAGTGGAACGGCGACCGATTCCGCAGATGGGCGGATCAGATCGGACCAAACACACGAAAGGCGGTTGATGCAATCCTTACCTCCGGCCGGGTCGAACAGCAGTCATACAGGAACTGTATGGGTCTGCTGAGGCTGGCGGACAAGCATACTTCCCAGCGGCTTGAAAAGGCCTGTGAGCGTGCATTGTCCTACAGTGGAAAACCCAGCTACAAAAGTATCAAAAATCTCATCACTGCTATGAAGCAGGAACCGGATGCTTTGCCATCTGATAAAGAAGGAAAACCGCGCGGCATAACCAGAGGCGCCAGATACTACGGAGGTAACAGATCATGACCAACGAAAGCACTATTAACAAGTTGATTGAAATGCGACTCACCGCTATGGCCGACGCGTTCCGCATACAGAAGGACGATTCCTCTATGAAGGATGTCCCTTTTGATGATCGTTTCGGCATGCTGGTCGATGTTGAATACACCAGCAGGAAAAACAACCGGTTAAAACGCCTGATTCGTAAGGCAGACTTCGAGCAGCCGGATGCTTCTGTCGCGGCAATCGATTACCATTCCGGCAGGAAGCTCAAAAAATCCCTGATCGAGCGGATGGCGAACTGCGAATTCATCACAGAGTACCGCAATATCTTCATCACCGGCGCAACCGGAAGCGGTAAAACCTACATGGCCTGTGCTTTCGGTATGGAAGCCTGCAAACAGTATTACACAGTACAGTATGTCCGCCTTCCGGATCTGCTCCTTGACCTGCAGGCGGCACGTGACGCCGGGAACTTTCCGTCCGTCCTGAAGAAATACACCAAGCCGGTTCTGCTGATCATCGATGAATGGTTGCTTCTGAAACTCACGGAGCCAGAGGCAAGGAACCTATTTGAGCTGATCCATAAACGGCGGAAGAAATCTTCCACAATCTTCTGCTCTCAATTCCGGGAGTCAGAATGGTATCAGCAGATCTGTGGCGGCGAGAGCGCTCTTGCCGATGCGATTATGGATCGTATTTCCTACGACTCCTATAAGATTGACATCGAGAGTGCTGATCCTACCAAAGACATTTCTATGCGAGAAGTCTACGGATTGGATCCCGCGCAGGCCAAGTAACAACGTAACTCAAATGGGGTGGCTCCGTCAGCCCGGACAGGTGGCTCTCGCCACACCGGACAGGCGGCTCTGCCGCCCCGCAATATTCAGGGATGCATCGCCATCTGTGATCACATCTCTTGCTTCCGTTCCTCGCGGTAAAGCAGGGACAGTCGAATCTCCACAAAGTAACCACAGATAAACAAGGAACCCAAGTGGGACGAACAGGTAGCTATTCAAGATGAATGCTTGCCAATACACGCCTGCCAAATGACCGGAAGAGTCCATACCGAAGATGGCTTGCAGAAGTTTCCAGATCTTCTCCCCTGTGCTCATCGTCACAGCCGTGTGGCCGTAGTCAGATGCGCTGACATCAACGCTTAACCTGATACAGCACAAGAATGTATAGTACACTAACACACATCCGTAGATGAGGGAAATGACCTTACGCAGGTTCCGGCTCCGGACCGAAAACTGGAAACCTAGGAGAATGAGGAAGGAGAAAACGAGGATACGTAATAGGAAAATCAATTATGTTGTTGTCTCCTTCCCTTCTGTATGGTTATTATTGCATATACTCCTTCATCTGTTAAAAGCGTGTGATTTTTCGCTTATGCAAAAGTACCAATTCAAGTCCGAAACATTCACAGGTGAATACCCCATATTCATCATAGCATCCTTGAACTGATTATTTGTTAAGTAAATGCCCGTATCCCTTTCCAAAATGTGTTTGATCTGATAACTACTATGTTTCCGATTCGGTGTTTTTATTGGGTCAATATTATCAAGAATCCAATCTTCAACTTGTGTTTGTTTATCTTTTGGAAGATCAGACATTAAGGCAGCATCTTCACCGCGTAGAGCGGGATCAGCAGAACCAAAGCCGACAGACCACGGATGCCCATCAACAATTTTACTAATTTCATCCATATCATACCTCCGCCAATACCAATTGTTCATCAGTAATATATTATCTGGCAATTATATCTTCCCTAAAGCTACATTCTCCCCCATTCAAGGTTCAGTTTCAATCCATAATTGTCGTTAATATAATACATTGCAACTCTGTTTGCCTCTACTGCACCTGCAAAATCTCGTTGCCTTCCCGTAAGGCCGTACGCTTTGATTGCTTTCATCTTTGCATCGGCAGCATCAAGCATAAAATCATACATATCAAAGGTTTCTTTATAAGTACCCTTACTTAAAACATTGCATTGTTCCCGCAAGCAATATAAATAATGTCTAAACGAATCTTTTTCTTTGTAATTTGTACTTGTTGGTGTAGCCCCTCGGAAAAGGACTTCTGAATATTTATTTTTATAATTTGTCTGAGGTTCAAAATCCGAAAGATAGTTAAACTGATACGCTACATCTAACTGTGGTATTTGATATTCACTAAAAGAATTTGGATTATAATACCACGTACTCTTCTGCTTCGGTGTATTTTCTCGTGGGGTTTTAAACTTATCTGGCATAAACGATCTCGTATTTAAATAATTGCCAGAAGCAATAGCATCAACTTTAGAAAGAGCAAACACAAGATTCTGATGATTTGAATAACCAGCTATTACTTTCTTTCCCATAGTCTTTAGGCACGTTACAAGCTTTAAAACACCAGTCATCCACAATTGATCCCCCACAATATATTCGCCATTAGGATGTTGTGCAACAACGTAATATCCATCAACATCAATATGTTCAAGTAAATTAATAAGATTCTCAATAAAAGTAAGATTTCTAACACGTTCAGGATCAAGGCAAAGAGTCGCATATATCGGTTTATCAGTCTTTTTTCTAAAATATTCTGCCGATTTCATCATCCACTTCAAGCTATGATCAGTATTCAGCTCATTAATCTGATCTCCCGGTAATATAATTGCTTCTGTATCAAGTGACTTATTAATCCTAAATAGCTCCTGATCAATACGCGAATATTCTCCACCATTAACAATGGATGCGCCTCTCGTCGGCCAATATGGGTATCTCTGCAGTTTAATATGACCCGCTGACGGGTAGAAAATTTGGGGATCAAAAAGGACCTCTCCTCCAGCTTTTTTTATGCTTTCGGAAAATCCCTGCAGACTTTTGGGTTCAATATTTACAGGACTAAGTATGACATCTCCTTCGCCCCATTCATTTAATAACTCAAGGATCATAGCCTGCATTCCATGTCCCATTTGAAAAAATAATTTCATAATTTTATTCCAATCTCAATGTTGCTTTTACAGCCATATAGTATTCTAACGCACGTTTAGCTGATGAAGGTCTTTCTGAAGCATTCTTTGCCATTAGCATTTCTATAAATTGAGAAAACATTCCATTATTATCACCTTTAAGGACTAACGGTTTAGGCATATACGTCATAGTGAAGTAGTTGACAAAATCTGCCACACCAGATCCTGCATCTCTAAATGGATTATGCCCCGTACAAGCCTCATATATAGTTACACCTATTGCAAAAAGATCAACTCTAGCATCTTGATCAAGTTTGATGTTATCAACAAGCTCATGAGGAGCATAGCCCGGAGTATGCGGTCCATGAGCATCTGTAACTCTGGTATATGAATCTCCGCCAATTACTTTTGCAATGCCAAAATCCAGAAGATATATCTTTCCTTTGGAAAACATTATATTTTCCGGTTTAATATCTCGATGGATTATCCTGTGGCTCTCTAAGACAACTTCAATATTAAGTAAAACCTCTAGAAGTTCACACGCTTGATTTAAAGATAATGTAATTCCCTTATTAAGAATCCCTCGGAGTGTATTCCCATCAATAAATTCTTCAACCACATAAATTTTTTCCTCTGAGATGTCTTCATCAAGCACTTTACCAGACTCAATAATCTTTGGAACATTATCAAGATCCAGACTTTGAGCAATTTTTATCTCTTGAATAGATCTTTGATCGTCTGGATTTGAAATAATCTTTAAAGCGTAAACTGTACCATCATTTGTGATGGCCTTGTACACAGTCTTCTGTCCACCCCTACCAATGACTGTGGGGTTTTTATATTTTGCAAACAACTCCTTAATCGTCATTTCAAAAGAACTACCCCCTCTTCTAAATATATAGCTTTATGAATCCACTCATTAAAAAGCAAAGAACCATACGATATTGGAAATTTTCGTCGATCACCTTTTAAATGCTTCTCGATTTTTCCATTAACCAGTATTATTCCCAATCCAAGTCTCTGACATTTGTTATAGTTTGTTTCACTAATACTTGTTTTATTCATTAAAATATACGATTCCGAAGCAAACCATCTATTATTCTCTGCCTGTCGTATTGCTTCTCCCCATTTATCGATTTTTGCTTCAATAGCAATCAAGTTTGTAATTGTACAATATTTGTCTAAGTGAACTTTTCTTACTTTGTTCTTTGCAATGGATGATTGCATAATTAGTCCACAGGAATTTAAATGTTCTAGTGAAGTATCTACTTCTTCTTCAGGAAATCCAAGAACATTACTTATTTCCTTCTTTGTTCTTCCACTATTAGATTGGAGATAATAAAGAATTTTTAAATCAGAACTTGTTATTTTGAATCGTCCATCATTCCAGTTTTCTAATGAAATTCCGCTAGTAGTATCAGCACATCTTTTATCATAATATTCTGCAATGACAATATCTGGGTATCTCGACTCAAGCTGCGGTTCAATAAATATAGCAGCATTTTTTTGTTTTAATCTTTTATAATGACTGGTGATATACTCAACATATCGCTTAACCATTTCGAGTTCTTTTCCCGCTGTTGTTGTACGGACGTAATACCCAATATCAGGAATTGACTCATTAAACAGCAAAACATTTGACATAATTAAATCTCTATACTTCTTATAATCTTTTGTTGGTGATGAGGGTTATTGTATCGTCTCTCCTGATTCATGCACATCACGAATACGCTCTTAGGAGTACCAATCCACCATATGGATTGCTACATGTCTGATTTCTGTGTAAACCTTCTAGTCATCAAGTAGTCATGTGAATTCATTATACCCCTGCAAGTATAGCAGAACCCTAATCTTTCGTATTCAAATTGCTATGATCGGTAACGCTGTCTACCACACTGATATTATTACAATTTTCCTTCTTTAATGATCCTCACTGTATGTTCAAATCCAGTTCTTGCATCAAATAGTCCATTCCATCCTAAACTCATAAGTTTTTCGGAATTCAGGGAACTGTTTTGCATAGGATTAAATGCTTTCTTCTCCTTCGCATCTGGTACATCCATGACTAGCTTCACGCCAGCCCCCTTTGCCAGCAACTCTGCCATGTCTTTGATGCTAGCCACCGATGAAGGATTTGAAATATTATAAGCATTCATATTTTGTCCTTTTACAAGAATTGTTAATATTGCAGATGTAGAATCCAAACAATAGCACCACGATCGTATCTGCTCCCCTGTACTTTTCATCACAAGATCTTTTTCATCTGCCACGTTAAAACTAAATACAGCACTTACATGGCTGTCATTTCTTCTAGCTGTCGGACCATATATATGTCCTGGTCTAACGATTGTTGTCTTTATTCCTCTCTCATCCGAGAAACATGCGCATAAGGTTTCCGCTGCTCGTTTTGAAGAGGAATATGAAGACCTCGGGGAAAGGATGTCAACCCACCCGTATTCATTTTCCGAAAAAGGTTCTATTGATTTCTTACTGCCATAAACTTCAGACGATGAAATATAAAGTGTATTCTTAACATCTTCACAACTTGCATACTCTAGCAATTCGTATATGCCATTGAAGTTATCAAGCATTGTCTCTATACCATGTGTCGAAATATCTTTAGGTCCAGAGTTTGATGCTTTCAATCCCGCAATTGTAAAAGCGCATCTCCCGCATTTATGCAGGCTCCTCCCCCGCAAGCAGTTTATCAAGCGCTTCCGCCAGCATTGCCCGCCCGGTCACCTGCACCGCGCGGATGCCGCATTCGATCGCCGCTTCCACATTTTCCGCGCGGTCATCGAAGAAAATGCATTCCTCCCTGGTCAGGTTGTACCGGCGGACCAGTTCTTCATAGATCGCGTGATCCGGCTTTACAAGATACACCGTGTAAGACACGATTTTTCCGTCGATATCTTTCATGAAATCCGCATACTGCGTATGTTTGCGGAACAGATCTTCCGAATAATTGGAAAGCAGATAGATGCCGTATCCCTTCTCTTTGAGCTTATGGACGCGGTCCCAGATTTCGGGCCGTGCGACCGGCATATATTCCCCGTGGCGCAGAAACCAGGCCATGACTTTTCCGTCTTCTTTGTATTTGTGAAGGTAATCCGCGATGATTTCATCCCGTGTCCTGACGCCAAGGTCCAGCTCGTTCCAGAGCGGATCGTCCAGCATCAGGCGCCCTACGCGCTCCGCCTCTTTTTCCGAAAGGCCGTAATCCATCAGGACATATTTCCATCTGTACTGCAGCAGAACACCGCCCACATCAAAGATCACCGTACGAATTTCACTCATTGAATGCCTCCATCATTCGTCTTTTCCATTGAAACGTCGTCACTGAAATGTCATTATTATAGCATAGCTGAAGCTCAGCCTATGAAAGATACAATAGACAGGGGGAACATGAAAATGAATGAATTTTCCGTCGAAGACAGCGTTCTGCATTTGTGCGGCTACGCTTTGTCTAAACAGCTCATCACCGAAGATGATCTTTTTTACGCCGCAAATACGCTCTTTGATATGCTGCAGTTCACGCCTTCTTCTGATTTTCAGCCGATGCGTGCGGCGCAGCCTTCCTACGCGCAGACACCGCTCGAGGAGATTTTGAGGCAGCTGCTGGATGATGCGGTTTCCAGGGGCGTCATCAGCGACGGCATTGCGACCAGAGATCTTTTCGATACGCGTCTTATGAGCGCTCTGACACCGCGGCCGTCCGAAGTAATCCGCGCGTTCCGAAGCAGGTACAGCGAGTCTCCCGAAGCTGCAACAGACTATTTCTATAAACTTTCCTGCGACAGCGACTATATCCGCACCTACCGCGTCCGCAAAGACCGCAAATGGGTCGCGTCGACGCCTTACGGAGATCTTGATATCACGATCAATCTTTCAAAGCCGGAGAAAGATCCCCGCGCGATTGCGGCGGCTCTCTCTTCCAGACAGGACAAGTATCCCAAATGTCTTCTCTGCCCGGAAAATGAAGGTTACGCAGGCAGGCTCGACCATCCGGCGCGGCAGACGATCCGCCTGATTCCGCTGACACTTGCGGGAGAGCGCTGGTACATGCAGTATTCTCCGTATGTGTATTATAATGAGCATTGTATTGTTTTATCGGAAAACCATGAGCCGATGAAAATCGAGCCGAAGACTTTCACGCGTCTTCTGGATTTCATCACGCAGTTCCCGCACTATACAATCGGTTCGAACGCGGATCTTCCGATTGTGGGCGGTTCCATCCTGACGCACCAGCATTTTCAGGGCGGGCGGTATACGTTTGCAATGGCCCGCGCAGGTGTGAAGGAGGAGCTTGCATTCAAAGGCTTTGCGGATGTGCAGGCAGGCGTCGTTGACTGGCCGCTGTCTGTGATCCGTCTGGACGGGGATGATCCCGCAAGAATCTGCGAACTCGCGGGTAAGATTCTCTCTGCGTGGCGCGCCTATTCGGACGAGAGCGCGGGTATTCTCGCGCAGACGGACGGAACGCCGCACAACACGATCACGCCGATCGCGCGTCGACGCGGCTGTAAATATGAGCTTGATCTGGTGCTCCGGAACAACCGGACGACAGAGCAGTATCCGCTGGGCATCTTCCATCCGCACGCGGAGCTGCATCATATTAAGAAGGAAAATATCGGGCTGATTGAGGTGATGGGACTTGCTGTTTTGCCGGCAAGACTGCTCGGAGAAATGGCACAGCTGCGTGACGCGGTGCTGACAGGAAAGAATATCCACGAGATACCGGAACTTGCCTCGCACGCGGACTGGGCGGATGAGATTGAAAGAAAACACCCGGAAATCGCGGGGCTGCGGGAATCCGGTGCATCAGAAGCCTCCGCCGAAGCAATGGACCAGGTTCTGCGCGATGAAATCGGACTTGTCTTCTCGAAGGTGCTGGAATGCTGCGGTGTCTTCAAGAATACGCCGGAGGGAATGTCGCAGTTCAGAAAATTCGTGGAAGCGGTGTCAGAGTGATGCGTCGCCGCATGGTGCAGCGCGTGGAATAGCGCGGCGTGCGGCTGGCGCAGCCTATGGGCTGTGCGGCGTCTTATTGACGCAGTATTGAGGGCCAAAAAGGCTGTCCGGGAAGTGTATCGCCTCCCGGGCAGCCTTCTGAAGATCTTGTGCATTTGTTTGATCAGATCTCTGCCTTCCAGAGTCCATGCAGGTTGCAATATTCATATGCAGCCTTCGGCTCTTCGCCTTCCGCAAGCAGGAAAACCGCTTCCGGCTTCATGCCCGGCTTCAGATCCTTCTTCTGGAAGCCCTGACTGGTCTCGAGAATAATGAACTGAATGAAATGATTCTCCAGCATCGGGTGCTCAACGGAACCGATCTTGACCGTTACCTTGTTTCCTTCAACCGAAACAACCGGTACATGCTTCTCGGTCGCGGCATCCGTTGTGTTCGGAATAAGCTCTGTCATTGTCTCGCCGCAGCATTTCGGCGTGCAGGAAGTCTTCTCTCCGAGAAATGTAATGAAGTTCCCGCAACTCTCACATCTGTAAAATAACATGGCAGCTCCTTTCTGTGGCTTCTGCTAGTCATAGGATGTCCCGGTCGCCAGCCTATTCCGGCGGCCTTTAGAAATATTATACTTGTTTTCGCGGGCGCAGCATAGTTAAAAAAGAATAAAAAAGGCTTGCTTTTGCTGTATGGATTCCGTATAATAACTCTTGCGCTTGAGAAAACTTGCATCGCACGTTTTTAAAGCGCATGAACAGATCGCCGGGGTGTAGCGCAGTTGGCTAGCGCGCCACGTTAGGGACGTGGAGGCCGCGAGTTCGAGTCTCGCCACTCCGATGGATGGAATTCCTGTATAAGCGGGAATTCCTTTTTTATTGCAGTTTTTCTCCATAGCAGGTTTTCTGATCAGCGTTTGTCTCTGCCGACTGATACAGTTGTCCGGTGAAAAACATACTCCGGCTTTAAATAGATTATAATAGTGTCGTAGACACAGCGCATTTGCTCAAACGCCCTGTTAACCGCGCCAGAAGGGAGATCTCAGACATGGATATAAATCAAAAAACTGCCGGAAGTGGCTGCGGGAACCGCTCCTTGCCGCCGGTAACAATCACCTGCCTGATTCGTGCGGCTCTGGACGCCCGCCGCTTTTCCTACGCCCCGTATTCCCGCTACTGCGTAGGCGCCGCGGTTCTTACGGAAGACGGCAGCGTATTTAGTGGCTGCAATATTGAAAACGCTAGCTATGGCGCAACCATCTGTGCGGAACGGACGGCCATCTTTGCAGCCGTCAGCAGAGGACATCGCCGTATAATTGCATTGGCACTCGCAGCCGCCCCCGAAGGAACAGAGCCGGCTGCCACCCGCGACTATCCTTCTCCCTGCGGCATCTGCCGACAGGTGATGCGTGAATTTGCAGATCCGAAAGAATTTCCAGTGATCATGGCGAAAAGCCCCGAAGACTACCGCATCCAGTCGCTTGAGGAGCTTCTGCCGGAAAGCTTCGGACCTTCTTACCTGCAGGAGAAAACAAACACCGCCACGGAACAATAATCCCTCGCGAGCCTGTCACCGACGAACCGAACTTGTCACCGGCGAACCGTCCCATCTTCCGGGAATATACGAAGGCTTCCTCTGCCGCCCGATACTGTCGGCGGAAGGAAGCCTTCGATCCCTGTTATTTATAATCCAAATCTTGCCCGCGCCATCGCTGCAATCAGAGCCGCGGTTCCTTCCACACCGAAAGCGGAGCTGTCCATAATGATATCGCGGTCCGTGAATTCGTCTTTCAACTCGGGCACATACCGCTCACGGTAGCGTTCTCTCGCAAGATCGACATCGTGGATCATGCGTTCCGCTGTCGAATAATCCATTTCCAGACTTTCGATACAGTTACGCAGCCGCGCTTCATAGGGAGCGCGGATATAGATTGAAAGCCGTCTCGTCCTGTTCCGGAGAACCGACTCCGCACATCTGCCGACAATTATACAGTCCCTGCTGGCAGCGGTGTCCTGTATGATATTACTCTGCACCTGAAAAATTTCATCTTCCAGCGTCTTCGGCGCGCGCCCCAGCGGGAATTTCCTGTAAAGGAAACGGTTGTTGACCCGCTCCTCGGTTTCCCCGATATCCGAAACCGGCAGCCCCATGCGCTTTGCGGTTTCTTCAACAATATCGCGGTCCATGTAGTAGATTCCAAGTTCTTTCGCGGTCAGCTGCGCGACAGACCTGCCGAGGCTGGCAAACTCTCTTGAAATTGTGATGACGTAGTGATTATCCATGGCTGTTTTTCCTGATTCTGCGGACGACAAGCGACAGCGCGAAGTTAATAATGAAATAAATGGCAAAGGCAAACCCGAACAGTACAAAAACATCACTGACATTCACCTGCCCGGTCCCGTTATACTGGTAGGCTGCGGACAGCACCTGTCTGGTTCTTGCCATCAGTTCGATAACCGCAATGTTCGCAAGGTACGAACTGTCTTTGATTGTCGTGATCACCTGCGACAGGAGCGTCGGCACGATATGTCGGAACGCCTGCGGCAGAATGATTAACCGCATTGTCTGCACTGTGCCGAATCCCTGCGAATGCGCGGCCTCAAACTGGCCTTTGGGGATGGCATTCAGTCCGCCTCTTACAATCTCCGCGATGATGGACGAAGTGAACAGAATCAGGGCCACTGCTCCTTTAAACAGCAGTCCGGTCTCAACGGAAGTCAGGCCGAACAGCTTCTTTTTAAAGACCGGCGGCACCGGAATCAGAACAAGAGCAACAAAGATCCATAAAAGGAGCGGCGTATTGCGGAATACCTCGATGTAGACGGACGCCAGGGTACCGAGAATTTTGTTTTGCGGGCTTATGCAGTAATTTCGCAGCAGCGCAAGAAGCGACCCGAACGCGATGCCGATCAGCACGGCCACGGCAGAGATAATCAGCGTAAAAACAAGTCCCTTAAGAAGATATCCCAGCACACTTGGATTCGATATAATCTGAAAACTTCCTTGTAACTGTGTCATTTTGTTCTCCCCGGCGGTTACTTTGTTCTTACGGCTGCCGTCATGGCTTCTCTTCTCTTGAGCTGCTTCTCCCACGAGCCCGCGAGTCTGGAGAGCGGATAGCACATGAGGAAAAACAGTGCGCCGCAGACCAGATATGCCGGGGCGTAAGCGCCGCCGGTTGTGGCTCCGGTCACAAAACTATAGGTGAGCGAGATCAGGTCCGAACCGCCGATCAGGTAGAGACAGGAGGTGTTTTTCATTAGATTCACAATTTGATTGACCATTGGAGGCAATATAATCTTGATCGTCTGCGGCAGGATGATGTACCACATTTCTTCAAAATAGGTGAATCCCTGCGATCTTGCCGCCTCGAACTGTCCCTTCGGCACTGCTTCAATACCTGCGCGGAAAACTTCGGACATATACGCGCCGTGATAGATGCCCAGTGCGATGATACCGGTCGGGATGATGCCGATCGAATGACCGGAAAACGCGAGTGCATAATAGATAAAACACAGCTGCAGCAGAACCGGTGTGTTCTGGATGAATTCCACATAGACTCTCGCCACGGCGCGCAGTACCGGCTTATCTCCCGCCGCCATCAACCCGAAGACCGCTCCGAGCGCCAGCGCCAGCAGAATTCCCAGTGCTGCAGTCAGTAATGTGTTGCCAAATCCCAGCAGAAATGTGGATCTGTATTTCCAGACGGTCTCCCATGACGCCGCGCTAAAAAGTCCGCTCATCCGTGTTCCTCCTTGATGCCGCAAAGCCATAAATTACGCAGCCAGCCTCTGCGGCGGGCTTGGGCCGGCTGCCTTGATCCATCAGACTCTGCTGCGTTTCTTTTGCTTACTCAAGTCCGTTTTCTTTGATAAAGCCTTCGATCGTTCCGTCACCGAGCATCTTCTCGACTTCCGACTCGCAGTATGTGGAGAAATCAGATCCCTTCTTCGTTGCGATGCCATAATCCTGCGGTGCGAACTCATCTGAAATATATTCGCGGCCATCGGTGTGATAGATTGCAAGGATAGACTTATCTACAGAGAAAGCGTCCACTTCACCGGCTGAAAGTGCTGTGGAAATTGCAGGATAATCTTCGTACTGCTGGAAGGTTACGCCCTCTTTCCATGTCGCCGGATCGAAAGTATCCGCATTGTAGTCCTTACCGGTAATAATTCCCTTGTCAATCATGGCCTCAACGACGGACTTGGCCGAAGTCGATCCGGAGGATACGCCGATCTTCTTTCCGACAAGTCCGCTCAGGTCCTTAATTCCGGAATCTTTGTTGACCAGAACGGTTACATGATCTGTATAATACGGTGTCGTGAAATCCCAGCTCTTTTTCCGTTCATCGGTAATTGTGAAAGTCGCGAGAACGCAGTCGATATCGCCCGCATCCAGAAGTTCTGTTCTGGTTGCCGCCGTAACCGTTGTGAATTCAACGTCAACGCCAAGGTCTTCCGCAATCTTCTTTGCGATGGAAATCTCCATGCCGGAGTATTCTCCGGTCAGGGTATCCTGGAAGCCGAAGCCCTTCACGGCATTTTTAACGCCGACGCGAAGCACGCCTCTGTCTTTGATTGCCTGTGTGTCAGGGCCGATTTCCGCTTCCGCGGCCGCGGCTGCTGTCGTCGCCGCTGCTGCTTCCGTGGTCGCTGCCGCCGCTTCGGTGGCAGCCGGTGCTGCAGATGACGCCGCGGATGACGCGGCTGATGATGCCGCAGGTGTCGAAGATGATCCGCAGGCCGCAAGTCCGACAATCATGGCCGCCGCTGCAATTACACTCAGTGCCTTGTGAAGTTTTTTCATAACATGTCCTCCTCTTCTCCAGCCTTCCGGCTGATCTATGCGGTCATCGAATGATCTTCCCCAGAAATTCTTTCACTCTGGGGCTGTCCGGCGACGTGAAGAAATGTTCCGGCGTCCCCTCTTCGATGATTCTGCCATCCTCCATAAAAACGATTCTGTCCGCGACCTGTCTCGCAAACCCCATTTCATGTGTGACGACTACCATGGTGATATTGTTTTCATGCGCCAGCCGCACCATAACGTCCAGAACTTCCTGAATCGTCTCGGGGTCCAGCGCTGACGTCGGCTCGTCAAACAGGATGATCGGCGTCTTGCAGCAAAGCGCCCGCGCGATCGCGATTCTCTGCTGCTGTCCGCCGGAAAGCGCCGGCGGATATACATGCGCCTTGTCCCGCAGACCTACGACATCCAGATAGTGGTAAGCCAGATCTTCCGCTTCCTGCTCCGACATTCCGTGAAGCTTCGTCGGCGCCAGTGTCAGATTTCGCAGCACGGTCAGGTGCGGATACAGGTTGAACTGCTGGAAGACCATCGAGATTTTCTCCCGTACAATCCTTCTCTGGTTCTTTTCGGTCATCTCCTGACCATCAATCAGGACCCTGCCGCTGGTCGGTACTTCCAGAAAGTTCATGCACCTTACCGTTGTGGATTTGCCGGAGCCGGAAGGACCGATAATGACGAGTTTTTCACCTTCCTGCACTTCCAGATTCACGTTCTTGAGAACATGCAGATCACCGAAATTCTTGTTGATATTCTCAAGTTTGATCATTGCCATTGGTTTGCCTCCTGCGGACGAATAACAAAAAGAGCGCCATAGATTTCTCTACGACGCCCTTGTCATGTATTCGTGTATACATTTTATAGAGGACATTCTAACATGGAATTTCAAGAATGCAAGTCTTTTTTTGCAAAATCACTGCCGTCCATTGCAGCATACAATGCATCCCGCACATATGGGCGGTACTGCGGCGGTATCTTCTGAAGATGCTCGAACATCGGGGAAAAATGCCAGGCACAGATCTTATCCGAATACGCGTTGTAAAGAGCTCTGCCGGTTTCGTTAACTGTGACAGTCATTGATTTCCGGTTCCCGGACAGAAACTTTTTCTCTACCAGCCCCTTCTCTTCGAGACGCTTTACAATCTTGGTAAAATTACTTCTGGTAATTCCGAGGCGCTTCGCGATTGCCGTCATATTCTCTCTTCGCTCTTCGTTTTCCAGCAGGTATTCCACGACCTGAATCTGCGCGTAGGAATAGGTTATTCCCTCATATTCCAATTTTTCGGTTTTATAGACTGCCGCGTAAATATTGCAGTAGTGGATCAGCGCCTCAACAATATCGCGGTATTCTCCCATCCATTTCAGCTGCATCTTCTGTTCTTCTTTCTTTCATCTAAAAATTGCTTTGAGTATAACATAGCAGATATACAGGGAAGCTGTCTTCTCGAAAATATTTCATAATAATTGCTGTCAGAAATTGTCAGTTTTTAGAATTGTTTTTGTTTTATCAGACAAGTATACTTTAGTTATTGTTTCCAGTGGAAACAATAATGTTCCAGATCCTGCTTCCTGCGGCCGGAGAAACAGGAACACAGGCTCACAATCCGGAGATAGAGGGGCGGGAACCGGCGGCCGGAGTTCCCGTAAGATTTATTATGGAGGGGTTTTGTATGAAACATGCAAGACGCAGGCTCATGACTTTGCTGATCGCAATCATCATGATACTGACAGGCAGCATTGGCGCGCATTTCGTCAACACATCCGGCGGCACGGTGAAGGTCTCGCGCATTGCTTTTGACACTGATAAGGGAAAACTCAGCGCTCTGCTGTATCTTCCCAAAGGCGCATCAGAGAGCAGTCCGCGACCGGCTGTTGTTCTGACACACGGATATCTGAATTCAGCGGAAATGCAGGATGCCAATGCAATCGAGCTCTCACGGAGAGGGTATGTCGTACTCGATATCGATATGTATGACCACGGACATTCCAAGATCAACCGCGACAAGTATTCGGGTACGGATTTCTTCAGCCTGTGGAGTGCGTTCTGGACAAATTCGATCTATGATGCCGTGCAGTATATCTATGATCAGCCGTATGTTTTGAAAGACGCGGACGGCAACGGTATCATCGGTGTGACAGGGCATTCGATGGGCGGCTTTTCGACAACCGTCGCTATTGCGAAGGACGAAGCCGACTATGCATCGAATGGATTTAGAAAGATCAGCTGCGGTCTGTCCGAAGGCTCTGATTTCTCGTATTCCGGGATCGTCGGTGTAACTGCGGAAGCGGCGGACAAGGCAGGCGGCGGCCGGATTATGGGCAAGGTTGCGGCAAGATATGATGAATTTTTCTTCAATGATCCCGAGACGACGGGCGGCACGGTACGCCGTAAAGACTATGTGGCGACACCGGACGCCAAAACTTTCCTTGAGCAGGCGTCCCCGGCGGCGGATACCTGGTATGACACAAGCGACGGCGGAAAGAGAATAATCTTTGAGCCTTCGCAGACGCATCCCTGGAATCATTTCTCCAGAACAACGACAGCCGATGCCATTGACTTCTACCAGACAGCCTTTTCCAGTTATACGGATGGCATCTTAAACATTCCGTCCGCTTCCCAGCACTGGATGTGGAAGGAAGCGCTGGAATGTCTTGCACTGATCGGATTTGTTCTTCTGATTGTTCCGCTCGCAGGTCTTGTACTGAAGCTGCCTTTCTTCTCGAAGTCTGTAACGGGTGAACCCGTTCCGCAGCGGCAGGAAGCGGGAACCGGCGCGAAATTTGCGGGATTTGCTTCTCTGGTATTCATGATTCTTCTTCCGGCGCTGTTTTTCACATCTCTCTGGGATGCAGAAAAAACCGAAACCGGCATGAACATACTCTTCTTTGCCGGCATTGTTCTCTGTATCAGCGGCATCTACGCGGTCATATTATCCCGCAAAGAAACGGCGCATCAGAAGAATTTCCGGACCGGCGGAATCTTTGTTGCCGTTTCCGGCGCCGCGCTTTCACTGGTAATCCGGACGCCGATGTATCAGGATCTGACAAAGTGGACGGCTCCCGCTGTAAATAATATTGCGTACTGGACCATCGCCTGCGCGCTCATTTCTCTGCTTGGGATGAGTGTGATCTATGTCAGCAGCAAGGCGCAAAACGGTGCCGGATTCGATACCTATGGGATTACTTTCCGCCCGGCCGTGATCGTTTCCTCGTTTGCGGCAGCGCTTCTGACCGTAGTGGTCAGCTATGCGGTTCTGTTCCTTGTAGACAAGCTCCTTCTTACGGATTTCCGTATCTGGACTTTTGCCTTCAAAACCTTTGACGCGAATATTCTGCGCGCGGTGTTCAGGTACTGGCCGACTTTCTTTGTATACTATCTGATCTCCGGCGCCGCCATCTTCGTGAATACGAATAGAGAACAGCTGGAAGGTATCAAAGGATATCTGCTCGCGGTGATTCTGAATGCCGGCGGTATCTTCCTTTGGCTGATCCGTCAGTACGGAACCCTGTTCGCGACCGGCACAGCAGCGCATCCGGACGCTTCTCTCTCCGGCATTGTGCTGATTGCCATGGTGCCTACGCTTTCGATCGCGGCGTGCTTCAGCAGGGCACTTTACAAGAGAAGCGGTAATGTCTGGATGCCTGCATTCCTGAATTCAATGCTCATGACGATAATGACAATCGCTAATACAACGGTTTATTTCCGGTAAAACAATTTCTTCCGCGGTCTTGATTTTTTATCCCGATGAGACTATTCTCTTTCATAAAAATATGCGGTCAAGCCGCATCATTCATTCGCGGAAGCAAGGGCGTTTCGGTAATGCATTTTACCGGAGCGCCTTTTTCATTTGGCAGCGTCTGTTTTGCAGCTGCCGCAGTCACCGCTGCCGCCGGGGAGGAAGGAACATCATGAATACAGCAGAATTACTTGTAAAGTGTCTGGAAAACGAAGGCGTCCGTTTTGTCTTCGGAATTCCGGGAGAAGAAAATCTGGAAATCATAAAAGCACTGCACCACTCGAAGATCCGTTTCATCACAACAAGGCATGAGCAGGGCGCGGCTTTTATGGCGGATGTTTACGGGCGGCTGACCGGCAAAGCAGGTGTCTGTCTGTCCACCCTCGGCCCCGGCGCCACCAATCTGGTGACCGGCGTTGCCGATGCGAACAGTGATGGCGCGCCGCTGATCGCCATTACCGGTCAGGTCGGGACGGAACGGATGCATCTGACCAGTCACCAGTATCTGGATCTTGTAGACATGTTCGAACCGATCACAAAAAGAAGCAAACAGATTGTCCGGCCGGATACGACAAACGAAATCGTCCGGATCGCCTTCAAGTACGCGGAGTCGGAAAAGCCGGGCGCCAGTTACATCGATCTCCCCTGTGACGTTGCCGCCATGGAAGTGCCGGAAGGCCCCGGCCGGTTGATGCTGACGCATCACCGCGCAGCGGTTGAACTGCCGGACCTTGATTCTGTAAGACAGGCGGTTTCCATGATTGAAGAGGCGCAGCATCCCGTTGTTCTGGCCGGACATTCCGCTGTCCGCAATAATGCCTCGCAAGCCCTGCGCGAATTTGCAAAGCAGCTCTCCCTTCCTGTCATCACCACGATGATGGCAAAAGGCGTGATCCCCGATTCCGAAAAGAACTGCATCGGCACCATCGGAATCCCGGAAACGGATTATCCGGACACCGCGCTTTCGCAGGCGGATCTGGTCATTGCGGTCGGCTACGATATCGTCGAGTTTGCGCCGCGCAAGTGGAATGCCTCTTCGAATCACCGGATTGTCCATATTGATGAGCGTGTGGCGCATATCAACAAGCTGTATCAGCCGGAAGTGGAAGTTGTCGGCGACATCAGCGCCTGCCTCTCCCGTATTGCCGAAAAGTGCCGTCCCTGCCAGACACCTGACTGGGCTTACCGTATCCGGCAGGAACGGACCTCGGACGCGGAACAGTACGCGGATGATTTTTCCTACCCTGTAAAGCCTCAGAAAGTGATTTCCGATATCCGGAGCGTGCTTTCGGATGAGGATATTCTGCTGTGCGATGTAGGCGCGCATAAAATGTGGATTGCCCGTAACTATCCCTGCGAACAGCCGAAAACCTGCATCATCTCCAACGGATTTGCGACAATGGGCATTGCGGTTCCCGGCGCAGTCGCGGCAAAGCTGATCTATCCGGACAAAAAGGTGCTTGCGGTCACCGGCGACGGCGGTTTCCTGATGAACTGTCAGGAGCTCGAGACCGCCGTGCGGATCGGTACCGGTTTTGTCACTCTGATTTTCCATGACGACAGCTACGGCCTCATCAAGTGGAAACAGGAAAACCGCTACCATGAAAGCTACGATGTTGATTTCGGCAATCCTGATTTCGTAAAGCTTGCGGAGAGTTTCGGCTGCAAAGGATACCGGATCAGCCGGACACAGGATCTTCTGCCGGTGCTGGCAGATGCCTTCCGGCAGAGGGTGCCTTCCATCATCGATTGTCCGGTGGATTACCGGGAGAATCTGAAACTATCCGGGCAGCTGCAGGCTCTTGCAGCCTCTTCGCGGTAATTCTCCGGCAAAAACAGACACACCATCCCTTTTGTGAATTCCTGATAATTATGTGATAATAAGATTGTCCGTTGCAGAGAGGATACTGCCACGGACAATTTTTCATCACTATTTATGAAGGATACATTCATGCACGCACTCTCCAAAACCGCCACAAAAAACATGACTTCCGGACCGATTGCAAAGCAGCTTCTTTTGTTTGCGCTGCCATTAATGGTCGGCAACATATTCCAGATGCTCTACAATACGGTCGACTCGGTGATTGTCGGCCAGTTTGTCGGAACGCAGGCCCTGGCCGCCGTCGGATCAACGACAATGATCATCAATATGGCCGTCTTTTTCTTCAACGGCTTCTCGGTCGGCGCCGGCGTCGTCATCAGTCAGTTCTTCGGAGCCGGCGACAGGAAAAACCTGCACCGCGCGGTGGAAACGACGATGGCTGCGACGTTTGTGCTCTGCGGTGTTTTTACGGTGCTGTTCCTTCTGCTGGTACCGGGTATGCTGCGCTTCATGGCAACGCCGGACGATGTCTTCGCGCCGGCGTCCGTCTATCTGCGGATTTACTTCGCGGGTATCACCGGTCTTCTGATTTATAATATGGGCAGCGGCATCCTGCGGGCGGTCGGCGATACGACGCGGCCGTTGTTTTTCCTGATTCTGACGAGCATCATGAATATCGTTCTGGACCTTGTTTTTGTCATTCCGCTGCACATGGGCATTGCCGGCGCGGCGCTTGCGACAATTCTCTCGCAGGGGATTTCCGCGCTGCTGATTCTGCTGCTTCTGATCCGCAGCGATGATCTGTATCGCCTGACCTTCCGGGACCTTGGGTTCGACCGTAAGATTCTCGGGCAGATTTTCGCAATCGGGCTGCCGAACGCGATCCAGAGCGTTATTACCTCGTTTTCGAACGTCTTTGTACAGTCGTATATCAATTTCTTCGGCTCCCAGTGCATGGCGGGCTGGGCATGCTATAACAAAATCAATGATTTCATCATGCTGCCGATGAGCAGCATGGCCATGGCGTCAACGACTTTTGTCAGTCAGAACTATGGCGCCGGCAAAACAGACCGCACGAACAAAGGCACCATCTGCTCCGTAGCCTTAACGCTTGTGATCACCGGCGCGATCGCCACACTGATCTTTCTGTTTGCAGGCGCAGCAATCGCTCTGTTTACTTCGGATACTGCGGTGATTCATTTCGGCGTCAGATTTCTCCGGGTCAATGTGTATTTTCTGCTGTTCAACTGCATCAACCATGTACTGGCCGGTGCTCTGCGCGGCCGCGGCGATTCGACCGCTCCGATGCTGATCATGCTCCTGTCGTTTGTCGGTGTCCGGCAGATCTATCTGTATATCATCACGCGTTTTGTCGCGAACACAACGCTCCTTGTCGGCCTCGGATATCCGGTCGGCTGGACCGTCTGCGCGGTTATTGAAACTTCCTACTTCTTCCTGCGCTGGAACCGGAAAACGGAAGCGGGCTGATGCGAGCGCATACTGCCCGTGCCGGCAGCGCACATCTTT
Source organism: Bacillota bacterium (assembly GCA_029224465.1). Taxonomy (GTDB): domain Bacteria; phylum Bacillota; class Clostridia; order Lachnospirales; family Lachnospiraceae; genus CAG-791. Next base: position 26,498 of record JAQXUQ010000024.1, read on the forward strand.
ATACAATCTTAACATCGCAGCATGGATAGCCTGTTTCCTTTTTATCGCAATAAGGTACAATATCAGGATGGAAGGGAGCCATTCTATGTTCAGACATAAATATTTGTACCGGTTATCCACGTTCCGGATTATTCTGCTATCCTTTGCGGGGGCTATTCTGACCGGCGCGCTTCTTCTGTGCCTTCCGTTCGCAAGAAGAGGTGCTCCTGTCAGTTTTCTCGACGCTTTATTTACCGCGACAAGCGCGGTCTGTGTAACCGGCCTTGTCGTCCGCGACACTTACCTCGGCTGGAGTATCTTCGGCCGTATCGTCATCATTTCTCTGATCCAGGTCGGCGGCATGGGCGTTGTGACCATTGCCATTCTGCTGGCGATTGTATCCGGCAAAAAGATTTCTCTGCGCCAGCGCACGCTCCTGAAAGACGCGATTTCGGAAGACCGCGTCGGCGGAATCTTACGGCTGACGTCGTTTATTCTGCGGTTTACGCTGTTTTGCGAGCTGGCAGGGACGCTTCTGATGCTGCCCGTCTTCAGCGGGACTTACGGCATCCGGCGGGGGCTGGGCTACGCTGTTTTCCATTCCATCTCCGCATTCTGCAACGCCGGCTTTGACCTGTCGGGCGGCAGAAGTCCTTACTCGTCTCTCACATGGTATGTGTCGAATCCTTTGATGAACCTGACCATCATGGGACTGATCGTGACCGGCGGGCTTGGTTTTGGCGTCATCGCGGATATCGGGCACCAGAAGCTGAAGATGCACCGTTACCGCCTGCAGACGAAGGTGGTCCTTTTTCAGACTGCGGTTCTGATTCTTCTACCTGCGCTCTACTTCTTCCTGTTTGAATGCAAAACAGGCCCTGTCGGCACCAGACTCCTGGAATCCTTCTTCCAGTCTGTGACGACGAGAACCGCCGGCTTCAACACAATCGATCTGACGAAGCTCAGCGATTCCGGCATTATGCTCATGATCATTCTGATGCTGATCGGCGGCGCGCCGGGTTCCACGGCAGGCGGCATGAAAACAACGACGTTCTTCGTCCTTCTCGCCTCGACATTCGCGGTATTCGGTTCGAAGCGGTCCGCTTCGGTTTTTCACCGGCGCATTTCCGCGGAGACGATCCGGAAGGCAGCCGCTCTGTTCATGACATATATCACGTTGTTTTTACTTGCGGCGATGGTCATCAGCAGGCTCGAAGGGCTGCCGCTTCTTACCTGCATGTTTGAAACCGCGTCCGCGATCGGCACGGTCGGCCTGACGCTCGGCATCACGCCGCAGCTGGGCGCCGTGTCACATCTGATTCTGATCTTCCTGATGTTTTTCGGAAGGGTCGGATGTCTTACGCTGATATTCGCGGCGATCCGCGGGCATCAGGAAACCGGTTTATATCCCGAGGAAGATCTTGCCATCGGTTAATGTTAACGTATAACTTCTGCCATCGGTTGAAGTAACGCAAAATGGAGGTATCTGTTATGAAATCAATTCTGCTGATCGGTCTCGGCCGTTTCGGCCGCCATACGGCAATGAAGCTGCAGTCGCTCGGCCATGAAGTCATGGCTGTCGACAAGCAGGAAGGGCGCGTGTCCGCCATCCTGCCTTTTGTGACAAACGCGCTCATCGGCGACAGCACAAGGCAGGACTTTCTGGCGTCGCTGGGTGTGCGCGACTATGATCTTTGCATCGTCGCGATCGGTGACGACTTTCAGAGCTCTCTCGAGACAACCTCTCTGTTAAAGGAACTGGGCGCAAAGAAGGTCGTCTCCCGCGCTTCCCGCGACGTTCACGCAAAGTTTCTTCTGCGCAACGGCGCGGACGAGGTTGTCTACCCGGAGAAGCAGGTCGCGGAGTGGACTGCTCTGCGCTACAGCTCGGATCATCTGTTTGATTACTTCTCGATGGGTGACGGGTACGCGGTCATGGAGATCGAGGTACCGCTTGCATGGATCGGCAAAACGATCGGCGAGCTGGACATCCGCAACCACTTCCGCATTAATATCATGGCGGCCAAAACAGACGGTAAGATCGACATGCAGATCACAAACAATACGGAATTCACCGGCAGAGAAAAGCTGCTTGTACTCGGAAAGGATGCGGACATTCAGAAATGTTTTCACGACTGACCACGTGGCTTCTCGGAAACGCGCTGCATCCGGAAAACGCTCCGGAACAGGCGCGCTTCAAATATAAAGACGCGTTTTCGATCGCCGGCATTATCGGTGCTGTTACCCTGCTCGGTCTTCTGATCCATTATCTCGGCTTTTCCGATGTTTCGGTGATTACGCTGTACATTCTGGCTGTGCAGATCATCGCGGTCCGGGTCAGCGGCCGGATCAGCAATGCGGTCGTTTCTCTTCTGTGCGTTGCGATTTACAACTTTTTCTTTACGGATCCCAAGTATACGCTCCTTGCTTACGATCCCGATTATCCGATGACATTTGTCATCATGTTTATCGTTTCTTTCCTTGCCGGCTCCCTCGCGGACAAGCTCAAGCGCATGGCAGGACAATCCGAGCGCAACCGCTACCGCACGCAGATTCTGTATGACACCAGTCAGCTGTTAAACAAAGCTCTGGTGTCGCAGGAGGCAGCCGAAGTACTGGGCGTACAGCTGCACAAGCTCCTCGACAGGGACACGGTGGTGGCCTGTATGGATGAAGAAGGAAAGATTACCTGCCGCTATTATCCGGACACCTGCCGCTCGACCTTTGACGGGCAGGCGGATCAGGACGCGCTGGTCTGGTCCATCAAAAGCCGCTCAAAATCCGGTTCGGAGACGTCCGTCTATCCCGGCGCCCGCTGCACCTACGCACCGCTATATCAGGGAAGTCATACGTATGGGGCTGTCGGTGTTTTGCCGGGCGACGCAGGACTCGATGAGTTCCAGGAAAGCATCATGAGCGCGATCATCAGTCAGTGCGAGCTTGCGATGGAAAACATCCGCTCCGTCAAGGAAAAGGAAGACGCGGCAATGAAAGCGCAGAATGAGAAGCTCCGCGCCGATCTTCTGCGTTCGATTTCGCATGATCTGCGGACGCCGCTGACTTCGATTTCCGGAAACGCGAGCATGCTGATGAATTCGGAGCAGACTTTTGATGCGGCTACGCGCCGGCAGCTCTATACCGACATTTACGACGATTCGATCTGGCTGGTCAATCTGGTCGAAAACCTGCTTGCCATCAGCCGTGTGCAAAACGGCACCATGCAGCTGCGGACGACGACGGAAGTGCTGGATGATGTGATCGACGAAGCGCTGCGCCATATTGACCGGCACGTGCAGGAGCATAAGCTGACGGTCCGGAAAAGTTCCGAAATCATTCTGGCGAAGATGGATGTCCATCTGATTGTGCAGGTCATCATCAATATCGTGAACAACGCGGTCAAATATACGCCGGCTGGCTCGGAGATCATCGTATCCACAAGCCGGAAACAAAACATGGCCTACATCACCATTCAGGACAACGGCGGGGGAATTCCGGAGGAAGAGCGGCCACATCTGTTCGAAATGTTTTACAATGGAACCAAGGAAGTAGCGGACGCGAGAAAGAGTATGGGGCTGGGGCTCGCGCTCTGCAAATCCATTGTGGAAGCACATGGCGGCAGCATCTTTGAAAAGAATGTGGTGCCGCATGGGGCGGCGTTTGTTTTCACGCTTCCTACGGAGGAAATACCGGATGGCGAACAGAAAGTGTAACATACTTGTCATAGAAGATGATCCGCAGATCCGAAAGCTGATGGCGACGTCTCTGACTGCGGAGGGGTACGGCGTCGAAACGGCGTACAACGGGACGCACGGGCTGCAGTCGCTGCGCCAGAACCACGTCGATATCTGTCTGCTGGATCTTGGACTTCCGGATATGGACGGGGTTTCGATCATCACCAAAGTACGCAGCTTCAGCAATCTGCCGATCATCGTCGTCAGCGCGCGGAGCGAGGATTCGGACAAAATCGGCGCGCTGGACGCCGGCGCGGACGATTATCTGACGAAACCTTTTTCCGTGGAAGAGCTGATGGCGCGGATCCGGGTCGCGCAGCGCAGGATTGCCGCGCAGCTGCAGTCTGATGGGAATGAGGAAAACGCAGTCTTCCATAATGGTGACCTGACGATTGACTATGTTTCGGGCTGCGTCTATCTTGCGGGGAAGGAACTGCAGCTGACGCCGATCGAATACAGGCTTTTGTGTCTCCTCGCGAGGAACGAGGGGCGCGTGCTGACGCACACTTACATCACCGATCATATCTGGGGCAATTCTCTGGATTCGGATGTGGCTTCGCTCCGGGTCTTCATGGCTTCTCTTCGCAAGAAAATCGAGAAGGACACCTCCCATCCCCGCTATATTCAGACACATGTCGGGATCGGGTACAGGATGATCAAGCAGTAGGGCGACGGCTCGTCCGCGCGGCGCGGGCATCTTTGCGAAATCTTAATACTGCCGGATTCAATCCTTATACTGGATTTATCTCCTCTGTGTGACAATGTAATCATAAGAGGAGGAAACAGTAATGGGTAACGTTGTATTATTCGTTATGGTTGTTGCATGCGGGATCTGGATGTATTCGGTTGTAGCACGCATTTTTCATTGAATGAAAATTTTAGCGTCACGAGGAAATCGCTGTTAGGGCAGTCGCACGAGCAATGTCACGCTCCCTCCGTATCGACATCCCTCCTGATAAATGGATATTTCATAGGCACAGGAATTCTTCCGCCGATCGCCTCACGATAAATGTTCTATTGAAATCCAAAGGTCGTATTTTAATACTTTTGCATATTACTCCCGAAAAACCTATAATATCAGTAATTACATTTTTCTTTTTGGGGGGAATATACAATGAAAAAAATCAGGCTGTTCCGGTTTCTGCTGCAAGTGTCACGCAGGCAGTTTCTGCTTCTTCCCTGACTCCTGCTCAGGCAGTACAGCAGGCATTTGCTCACTATGTTCAGGCGGGTTTGGATCAGAATACGGCACTTGCAAAAGTGCAGCAGAATCAGGCCAGAATAATCACTCTTTCCGATGACGCTTCTATTGCAGCTTTTGTTCAGAGTGACTTGGGATCAAAAGTTGCTGTACCTGCTTCCAGTGTTGCCACCGCTTCTTCTCTCACACCGGAGGCAGTCGTTCAGCAGGCTTACGCGCAGCTCATCCGGCAGGGGATGACTTCTGACCAAGCTATGGCAGCTATTAATGCCAATCTGCCGGCACTGCTCAAAAATGCAGGTCTGTAAAAATAAAAAAATATATTCTCCGCCTCCCGGGGTATTTCGGGAGGCGGCATGTATTCAGGAGCTGGCTGCCAGCTCTTTTTTATTTTGTCTCTCTGTGCTGGAAATATTACTGATTTAGGAGGAAATCTTTGTCGGAGGCAAATGTCTCGCTCCATCGATTTTGCTATTTCACTTGACAGATGGAATCCTGTATAATATCTCCGATATGTTGTTACGAAAAGAATCGAAAAGGAGACAAATAATAAATGAGAATCGCAGTACCCTATGAGGACGGCCGGATCTTCCGGCATTTCGGAAGGACGCAGCAGTTCAAGATCTATGATACAGACGACAGCACTGTCCTCCATGCAGAAGTCATGGGAACTGATGGCGTGAGCCATGAGGCATTGGCGGTTGTTCTGGCAGGAAATGGAGTTGATGTGCTGATCTGCGGCGGCCTCGGTGATGGCGCAATGTCCGCGCTGCAGGAAGCCGGAATCCGGGTTGTATCCGGTGCATCCGGAGATGCTGATGCGGCTGTAGCTGCATTTCTTGATGGCAGCCTGAGAAGTGAAGGTGTCAATTGCAGTCACGACGAGGATGACGCGGAAGAATCCCGCGGCTGCTCCGATGATAAGTCCTGCGGCTGCGACGGCTGCTCCGATGAGGACTCCTGCGGCTGCGGCGGCTGCTCCGGCGAAGACTCCTGCGGCTGCGGCGATGACTGCGAGAGCGGCTGCTGCGGCAGCTGCGGGCACTATGAGCCGGACTTCGATGGCCCGAACATCGGCAAAACAGTCCGCGTCCACTACGAGGGCACTCTGGATGACGGCACCTGTTTTGACTCCTCGTATGAGAGAAACGAGCCCCTGTCTTTCGTCTGCGGAAGCGGCAGAATGATCCACGGATTTGATAAGGCTGTCGCGCTCATGCATGCAGGCGATGTCATCAACATTCATCTCACACCGGAGGAAGCTTACGGAGAAGCGGATCCTGCCGCAATAATCACAATGCCGATCGCAAATCTGCCCGGCTCGGAAGAGATCGGGATCGGTGAGCATGTGTATCTTTCCGCGCCGGACGGGCAGAGCTTTCCTGTAACTGTTGTCGCAAAAGACGAAACAAATATCACTTTCGACGCGAACCATGAGCTTGCCGGAAAAGCTTTAAACTTCAAAATTGAGCTGCTGGACGTCGAGTGATACGCAAGACGCCAAATCCAACTGCCGGCAGAAAGCACCGGAGCCGAATGCGGGCGAAAGATGCCGGAGCTGAATAACGGCGAACGTATCGTCAAATAATTTATAGTGCGGGGCAGCGCTGCCCCGCGTTTATTTCAAAACCCCAGCGTTTCGCCAATCAGGATAACCTTAATCCTTCCGTTCTTCGAGTCATTTCTTGTTATGACGATATTATTACAGATAGAATCCGGGCTGTTGCAGTTGCCGCACATGCCGGTTACTTTGCAGGGCGTATGAATGTCAAATCTCTGCGCATTGATCGGCGCGGCTGTATGTCTTGCCCGTGCAACTGCGTCTTCCAGCGTAGCCGCTGCTTTGTCCATGGACGCAAGCACAATTACGCTCTTCGGTCCATACAGCAGTGCCGCGAGCCGGTTTCCGTTGCCATCGATGTTCACAAGCTGTCCGTCTTCACTGAAAGCGTTTGTCCCCATAATGTAAACGTCTGTGTCAAAAGCCTGCAGATAAGCTGCTCTCCGCTCCTGTGGCGTAACAGCCCTGGATCTGTCGATAAATGTTACTTCGCCGCGCTTCTCTCTTTCCCGCAAAGCATCAAACACGCCGATCTGCGCCGCCGTCATGGTGCCTCCATTTGCCACTTTTGCGCCGTCCGGGATCAGCTCCATGACTTTTGCGAGCGCCTGCCTGCCGTCCTTGGCATAGAAAGCCTGCATGTGCCGGCGTTCGAATGCTTTGATGAGGGAGGCTGCGTATTTTTCATTTCTTGTTTCCGTAAATTCGTTCATGCTGAAGAATACTCCTTTGCAGATACCTGTGTAATTTCAATTGCGATCATTTATCCTATTATAAACCCAAAGCTGTTCTATAATATAAGTATCTGCATGTCATTCAAACCGGAGGTGATCCTATGTCCATCGTCGGAAGTATTATCGTTCCGCACCCTCCCCTGATAATTCCCGAAGTCGGGAGAGGGGAAGAAAAGTCAATTGCGCAGACAACAGCCGCCTATGAGGAAGCGGCTTCCTTCGCGGCTTCGCTGCAGCCCGAAACGCTCATCATCTCATCCCCGCACAGCACAATGTACCGGGATTATTTCCACATTTCCAAAGGACCGTCCGCCCGAGGAAATCTTTCGGCTTTCGGCGCGCCGGACGTTTGTTTTTACGAAGAATATGACACCGAATTAGTGCAGGAAATCTGCCGTCTCGCGGATCAGGAGAGCTTTCCCGCGGGCATCCTCGGCGAACGCGATCCTCTTCTGGATCACGGCACAATGGTCCCTCTTTATTTTCTGCACCGGCAGTGGGCATCCGGCAGACAGCAGTCCTCTGACTGCGGCAAAACATCCCGCACCGATACCACCGCAAACATCAAGAGCGCAAATCGCAGGCCGCCTTTCCGGATCATCCGCATCGGACTTTCCGGACTTTCCCTCGAAGACCACTATCACTTCGGCATGCTGATCCGGAAAGCTGTGGAAAATCTGGGCCGGCGCGCCGTATATGTCGCAAGCGGAGATCTCTCCCACAAGCTCAAGTCGTACGGTCCGTATGGCTACGCAAAGGAGGGCCCTGCCTACGATGAGCAGGTTATGAAGGTGTGCGGTGGGGGTTGTTTTGGCGGGCTGTTTGACTTTGCGCCTGCATTCCTTGAAAAAGCAGCAGAATGCGGCCACCGGAGCTTCGTCATCATGGCAGGCGCACTCGACGGCCGCAGTGTCGAGGCGAAGGTGCTTTCCCATCAGGATGTCACCGGCGTCGGATACGGTGTCTGCACGTTCAAAGACTGCGGAGAGGACAGTTCGCGGCGCTTTCTTGATATCCGGCTGCAGTCGGAGCACGCGCGTACAGAAAGCGCGCGCAAAGAGGAAAATCCATGGACGTCGCTCGCGCGCTTTACCATCGAAAGCTTTGTGCGGGAAGGGATCATTCCAGCCGTGTCAGGGGACGCGGCCATTTGCGGAGCCGCGAAACATCCCCTTTCCGGCGCGCTTCTTTCAGACAGCGCCGGTGTATTTGTTTCGATCCATGAACACGGCGAACTGCGCGGCTGTATCGGAACAATTCTTCCTACGCGGGGAAATATCGCCGAAGAAATCATTCAGAATGCGGTCAGCGCCTGCTCGGAAGATCCGCGCTTTTCCCCGGTAACGCGGCGCGAGCTCCCGTATCTTGAACTGTCGGTAGATGTTCTTGGAAAACCAGAAAACATTGACGGACCGGAGAAACTGGATGTGCACCGCTACGGCGTCATTGTCAGCAAAGGTGCCCGGCGCGGTCTCCTGCTTCCGGATCTGGACGGTGTTGACTCAGTTGATCAGCAGATCCGCATTGCAAAGCAAAAGGCAGGCATAAATCCTTCCGAAAAGGATGTGACATTGCAGCGGTTCGAAGTCATCCGCCATCATTAAAGGATGTGCCGCCGCGGCGCTGCAAAGCGATCTGCCGCCGCCATGCGCGAGGCGGCTCACCTAAGAACCGGGAAGGAGCAATTCATGAAATGTCAGGTTTGTTTTCACGGATGTGAACTTGAAGAAGGCCAAACCGGGATGTGCCGTGCAAGGACGAACATCGGTGGCCGGATCGTATGCACCAATTACGGGAAGGTGACTTCGCTTGCGCTCGATCCCGTCAGCAAAAAGCCGCTGGCGCAGTTTCATCCGGGAATGCATGTGCTGTCGGTCGGAAGCTTCGGCTGCAACCTCTCCTGCCCGTTCTGCCAGAATCACGAGATATCCATGGCGGACGAATCCTTCCCGGCGAAACAGACTTCGCCCGAGGAACTGGCAGCACTCGCAAAGCACCTCGTTCCGCAGCAGAATATCGGCATTGCCTTCACGTATAACGAGCCTCTGATCGGCTGGGAATTTGTGCGCGACACGGCAGCTCTGATTCATAAAGAAGGCCTGCTGAACGTTCTTGTAACGAACGGAACCGCCTCGCCGCAGGTGCTGGAACAAATTCTGCCTTACATCGACGCGATGAATATAGATCTGAAAACTTTTGATGAAACGATCTACCACCGTGTTCTCGGCGGCAATCTGCAGATGACACTCGAGTTTATCCGGCGGTCCGCAGCAGTATGCCATGTGGAACTGACGACTCTGATCGTGCCCGGCATCAGTGACAGTATGGAACAAATGCGCAGGGAAGCTGCCTGGATTCACGATCTGGAAATTTCGCTTGGCAAAACAATTCCGCTCCATGTCACCCGCTATTTCCCGGCATTCCGGATGAAAGAGGAAGCGCTGCCGGTTCGTACGATCCGGCAGCTCGCTGCTGCCGCGCGGGAACAGTTATCTGCTGTGTATCTGGGCAATTGTTGATTGCCTCCCATATCGAGCCGACGGCTTCGATATGGAGGGCTGCCTGCCTCCCGTTTCGTGCGAGCAGCTGCGAAGCGGAGGGCTACTTGTCTCCCGTAAAGAAACGGGCCGCCGCACGCACCTGCGACAGCCCGCCTCCGCTTTCTCAATATTAAATTACAGTACCATCTTGACCGCGCCATACATTCCCGCGTCATTGCCAAGCTCCGCAAGCTTGATGACACAGGTTCTGCACGCGTGAAACGCGTTCGGCTTGTAATATCTGGACACCACGTCCGTTACAATTTCACCTGCCTTGGAAACACCGCCGCCGATGACAATCGCCTCAGTGTCCGTGACCGCCGTGATATTGGCAAGCGCCCTGCCGAGGATCTCTCCGAACTCTTCGACAATTTCCTTCGCGACCTCGTCGCCTTCTTTCGCGGCGTCAAAGATCTTCTTCGCGCTCAGGTCCTCGTTGTTGACCAGTATGGTTGACTTCTTTGTCTTTTCGAGCCTTTTGCGCCCGATTCTGACAATCCCCGTTGCCGAGCAATACTGTTCCAGACAGCCCTTCTTGCCGCAGCCGCAGGTCTCTTCTTCATGCGGATTCACCGGCATATGTCCGATTTCCGCGCCTGCGCCATGCGAACCGTTTACAATCTTCCCGTTAATGATGAGGCCGCCGCCGACGCCGGTTCCGAGCGTCACCATCAGCATGCTCCTGAATCCGCGGCCGCCGCCTTTCCACTGCTCCCCGAGCGCCGCCGCGTTCGCGTCGTTGACCGCTTCCACCTTAATGCCTCCCAGCATGCCGGAAAGCTCCTGCGGCACATTGACGACACCCCAGCCGAGATTGACGCAGTTATTGACGATTCCGCCGTCCAGAACAGGTCCCGGCACATCGATGCCGATTCCCAGAATGTCCGAAGGATTCAGCTTCTTCTCTTTGATCTTATCCTTGAGAGACTTTGCAATATCCGGCAGAATATTCTTGCCGTTTTCCTCCGTTCTCGTAGGGATCTCCCATTTCTCGAGAACCTCTCCCTTTTCATTAAAAAGACCTTCCTTGACTGTCGTACCGCCAAGGTCGATGCCGAACGCATATTTCCCCGCCATAGCTGTAATCCTCCGCTGCTCAATAATAGTTACACGGGCCGGTATGCATCTATCCGTGTCTTGCGGATCGAGAGGCCACGTGTTTTGACGTAATTAGAATACCGTTTTGGCGGCAGGAAATCAATGCCGCAGGCACCCGATCGCTGCCCGCCATTCATACGCCGCTGCAGCTGGCAAGGAACTGCTTCGTCCGCTCGTTTCTGGGATTCCCGAAGACTTCCCCGGGCGTTCCCTGCTCCGCGATGACGCCGTCGTCCATAAAGATAACCTGGTCCGAAACGTCCCGCGCGAAGGTCATTTCGTGCGTGACAATGATCATCGTTGTGCGGTTATGCGCGAGCGAACGAATCACCTTGAGCACCTCTCCCGTAAGTTCCGGGTCCAGTGCGGACGTCGGCTCGTCAAAACATAAGATATCCGGATGCAGCGCTAACGCCCTCGCAATCGCGACCCGCTGCTGCTGTCCGCCCGAAAGCTGGTGCGGATAATTCTGCATGCGGTTGGCGAGCCCCATCTGATCGAGCAGTTCCTCGGCATGCTTTCTGATCGCGGAAAGGTCGGCGCTGCCGCGAGCCTTCGCGGCGACCGACGGCGCGAGCATGACATTCTCGAGAGCCGTATACTGCGGAAACAGGTTGAACTGCTGGAAGACCATGCCGAAATGCAGGCGCTTTCTGCGGATCTCCTCCTCCGAATCTTTCTCCTGCCGCGCAGCGTCAAAGATCGTCTCCCCTTTGATCAGAAACGAGCCGGCATCCGGCGTTTCCAGGAAGTTCAGGCATCGCAGGAGCGTTGTTTTGCCGCTGCCGGAGGAGCCGATGATCGAAAGCGCGGTCCCCTCCTGCATCGTAAACGAGATGCCCTTGAGCACCTGCGTATCCTCAAAATTCTTTCTGATATCTCTGACTTCCAGTATCGGTGTGCTTGCTGTCATGTAAAGTCCTTCATTCGTATTGTGTCTATCAGCGGAAGTAATCCAGTCTCTTTTCAATGTAACCGAACAGCAGGGTCAGGAGTCCGCTGAATACAAGATAAAACGCGCCTGTGTAAAACAGCGGCCAGATGATGCCCGCGCTCTTGATGAACGACTGTCCGTTCCAGATAATTTCATAGACCGCGATTACGCGCGCGAGCGACGTGTCTTTTACAAGTGTGATGATCTCGTTGGACATCGGCGGGACAATGCGTTTGATCACCTGCAGCAATACGATTTTGCGGAAAATCTGGCCCTTCGTGAGGCCAAGGACCTGTCCGGCTTCATACTGTCCGACCGGAATCGACTGAATGCCTCCGCGGTAAATTTCCGCGAAATAGCACGCGTAGTTAATCACAAAAGAAACGAGCGCCGCGATAAAGCGCCCGTTGTCCCCGGATCCCCATACATTTGATTTCAGCAGGATGCCCGGCCCGTAATAGATGACGAGCAGCTGCAGCAGAAGCGGCGTGCCGCGGATGATCCAGATGATGAATTTAATGGGATAGCGCAGGACACGCGCCCTGCTCATCGAACCCAGACTGATCAAAAGTCCGAGAGGAAGAGCGAAGACGAGTGTCAGCGCGAACAGCTTGAAAGTTCCGAGGAACCCTTCAAGCAAAGATAATGTAACTGTCCAGAACATGTATCTCTCCAGGTGTCTTGCGGCGTCTTACTTCTGTTCTACCAGCGCGTCCTGCACGCCGTACTTTTCCGCGATCTTCTGCATGGTTCCGTCCGCGTAATACTTCTTGAACGCATCGTTGATATAGGCGGCAAGATCCGAGCCCTTGCGGCAGCCGACGCCGTACTCCTCGGTTGTCAGTTCCAGTGTATGGGTGAGATCCGGGTAATCGGTTCCATCGCCGATCATGGCGCCCGCCATTAACAGATCGATGATCGAAGCATCCGATGTTCCGGCGCTGATTTCCATCAGCGTATCCGCCTGCGCGGTCAGCGCCGTATAATCAAAGCCGTTGGCTTTGGCGGCATCCTCACCGGCTGATCCGGCTTCCACCGCGAAGTGCAGGCTCTTCATGCTCTCCGCGTCCTTGTACTGATCCGCCTTATCCTTTGGCAGTACGACAACCTGTGCGTTGTTGCAGTAGGGATTCGTGCACTCCATTGACTTTTTAACTTCATCGACCAGCGTCATGCCGTTCCAGACAATGTCAATGCTCTTGTTGTTGAGCTCAAGGATCTTGTTGTCCCAGTCGATCTCGACAAACTGCGCTTCAACGCCCAGATCTTCGGCGACCTTCTTCGCCATATCCGCGTCAAAACCGATCCAGTTGCCGGCATCATCCTTATAATCCATCGGGGCAAAATCCGTGATCCCCACAATCAGCGTCTTCTTCCCCTTAATGTAATCCACATCACTGTCCGCCGGCGCGGATCCTGATTTCGCGCCGCACCCTGCCAGCGCCGCGCCAAGGAGAACAGCCATAAGTCCTGCCAGAATTTGTTTTTTCATCATGATGCTCCTCACTGCATTTGTTTAGTTGTTTATCACTGTACCACAATAAACTGTTTCTGTAAAACAGTTTTTCTCCGGCAGGCAGTGCTTTCTCCATCTCACGGCGCAAAAAAAGACAGAGCACGCCCGAAAGCACTACTCTGCCTTTACTCTGTATTCTTTACCGGTGAAACGATCAGGCAAGCGCCTTCTTCGCTGTCTCGGCAAGTGCCGCGAAATCAGCCGCGTTGTTAACAGCCATCTCGGCCAGCATCTTTCTGTTGATGTCAATGCCGGCAACCTTGAGGCCATGCATCAGCTGGCTGTAGGAAAGTCCGCTCAGTCTTGCAGCCGCGTTGATACGGGAAATCCAGAGAGATCTCATATCTCTCTTTCTGAGCTTTCTGCCTGCGAACGCGGAGTTCTGCGCACGCATAACGGACTGCTTGGCAACTCTGTAATGTCTGCTTCTTGCCTCTCTGTAACCCTTGGCAAGCTTCAGAACTCTGTTATGTTTCTTCTTGGCATTTAATGCGCCTTTAATTCTAGCCATTTCAAATCTCCTTCAATTCTCTAAACGTCCCGAATCTGTGCCATCCGGTCAAAGATAAGGCATGATCTTCTTCATCGTCTTTACATTCGTCGCATCCGTTACAGCGGGCTTTCTGAGATTTCTCTTTCTCTTTGTTGTCTTCTTCGTAAGGATGTGGCTCTTATTCGCTTTATTTCTGATGAGCTTTCCATTACCGCTGAGCTTGAAACGCTTTGCAGCTGATCTGTTGGTTTTCATACTAGGCATAACATTGACCTCCTGAGATATTTTCGGCTTCTGCCTTTTCGTGCCGGTCTGTCAAAACAAGCCCTGCGGCTTACTTCTTCTGGACCAGAAACATGGACATGCTTCTTCCCTCAACCTTCGGTGCCTTATCCACTACTGCTACGTCTGCAAGGGCATTCGCGAAGTCTGTCAGGATATGAACGCTGGCTCCCATATGCGCCATCTCGCGTCCGCGGAAACGGAGCGTAATCTTGACGCGGTCTCCTCTTGTCAGGAACTTCCTGGCGTTGTTGACCTTGGTTGTCATATCGTTCGAATCGATATTCGGTGACAGACGGATTTCCTTGATTTCGACAACATGCTGCTTCTTCTTCGCCTCTTTCTCGCGGCGGAGCTGCTCGTATCTGAATTTGCCGTAATCAATGATCCTGCAGACCGGCGGATTGGCCGCCGCGGCGATCAGAACCAGATCCAGCCCCGCTTCTTCGGCTCTTCTCAAAGCTTCCGCGGTGTCCATGACACCGAGCTGGGTCCCGTCTTCCGCGACAACGCGCACTTCTTTGTCCCGGATCTGATTGTTTATCGGAACTTCGTGTCTGCTGCTTCTCGTATTAATGGTATTGCCCTCCCGTAATGGCCGGACAGGACACCGCCCGTCCGTCTTGCGCACTTCGCAGGACCTCTGGCCTGCTGCAAGCGCATAAAAAAATTGACCGCAGCCATCGCAGCCACTGTCAATTCAAACTCTTCCCTGCATCGCCGGTTAATAAGCTCAGCGGGCCGGAAGCAAGTAATGAACTCTGGAAGCGAACTTAAAACCGTGCCGCCAGGTGAGAGTGGAAACTCTGCTTGATGTCTTATGCAAGGACGCGCCTCACATACGATAATAAACTATCATAGATGCATTTCTCTGTCAAGGGTTTTTTCGGGCGCGCAGGAGCTGCTGTCACCTTGTCTGCAGAAATTCATATTCACGTCTGGCGGCGTTGTCGCCCGGATATGTTTTGACGTAATCCGCCATCAGGACCGACGCACGCTGGAAGTTCCCGAGATACTCGTTCGCCACGATTTCGTTGAATGCGAGGCTCTGCTTCATCGTCTCGTCGTTCAGCGTCTGCCCCTGCCGGAAAGACTGCAGCGCGTCCTGATACTTCCCCTGCTGCAGCTGGCAAAGCCCCAGCTGGTTGTATACCTGCGCGTGCGATGTATCCTTTTTCAGATACGTCTCATAGACGCTGGTCGCGTAATTATAGTCTCCAAGGGCTTCGTACGTCTGGCCGAGCAGGATCGTCACGTTCCAGTTGTTCTTGTCCGGAATCTTTTCCAGACAGGTTTTCGCCGTATCATAGTCTCCGGCATAGAAAGACAGGCGGCCTTTATCGTAGTCGCTCATCGAACTCCCGCGTGCCTTGAGCGCTTCCTCAATCAGTTCCTTCCCCTGTTTGTCATAACCGTTCTCCGCAAGCTTCCGGTAGATCTGCACCAGGCGGTCATAGTTTTCCGGATCCGCTTCCATGGACTTCTTATAATCCGCCATCATCCCGTCCGTATCTTTCTGCGCCATCAGAATCGTGCCGCGCATTGAAAGAGCGTCCGGATCTCTCGGGCGCAGGCCTATGATCGCGTCGTAAACGGTTTTCGCGTCATCCAGTTTTCCGAGTTTGTAAAAACAAGACCCGAGATAATAGTTAATATCATATTCCATAGGGCCCGGGATGGCCGGCGCGTATTCGAGCGCCTTCTCGAGCGCGTCCGCCGCCTTTTCATAATCTCCCTGACCCATGTACGCGATGCCAAGCCCTCTGTATCCGCCTTCTACATCAAGGCCGGCCGAGATCTGCGTCTGATAATTCGAGACAGCGCTCTCATAATTGCCGGCTTTCAGCGCCTGCTGTGCAGTTCTTGCCGCGGCGGCAGGTGTTCCCGAAACCGCGGGTTCCTCGGCACAGCCGGCAAGAAGCAGGCAGCTGATGGTCAGTGTGCAGATGACTTTGCGTACGTTCATGAATGTTTCTCCTCCGGTACCTGCAGCTTCCCGCGGGCGGGAAGCTGCACCAGAACAATCGCCGCGAACATTAACGCGCAGCCGAAGACTTCTCTTCCGGTCAGGACCTGATGCAGCAGCACAAAGCCCGAAACCGCGCTGATTACGGATTCCAGCGAAAGAATCAGGGAAGCGATCGCGGGATCAGCTCCCTTTTGCCCCAGAATCTGAAATGTATATGCGGCGCCGCTTGAAAAGACACCCGCGTAAAGCAGGGAAAGCCACCCCGCCATTCCAAACGAAGACAGTACGGGCTTTTCCGCGATTAGACTGATCAGGGTTCCGGCAAGTCCGCTGACAAGAAACTGGATACAGGATAATTCTACCGCATCCGTGCCTTTTGAGAAATGGTCAATGCAGAGGATGTGCATCGAATAGGCAAAGGCGCAGCCGAGCAGCATCAGATCCGCCGGCGCAAAGCCTTCCGCAGATGAAAAGCTCAGGAAATACAGGCCTGCGGCGGCAAGTCCGGCGGCAGTGAAAACACGGACGCTTCCGCGTCCGGTCATAAAGAAGGAAAGGACCGGTACAATAATGATGTACAGCGCCGTCATAAACCCGGCTTTACCGACGTCCACCTGCATGATGCCGATCTGCTGGAGCGTGGAAGCGGCAAGCAGGATCAGACCGACAAAAATGCCGCCCTTTACGGTTCTATTAAAGCTGTAGGGTTCCAGATTGCGGTCTCCTGCCTGTTCCCGCTCTTTCCTTGCCTTTTTGCGAAGCAGTACGAGCGGCAGCAGCACGAAAAATGCCAGAAGCCCCCGGAAGCCGTTCATGGTGAACGGCCCCATGTATTCTCCGCCGACTCTCTGCGCGACGAACGCGGTGCCCCAGATGAAGGCCGCCATAAAGCAGAAGAATGCGTTCCTTGCAGGAATTCCGGCGCTCCCACGGCGGATTCCCGCGATTCCCTGATCGTATTGTCCGTTCCGGTTGTCCTGTGTATTCATTGAATGCTCACTCATCAAATTCCGCGAGGACATAGTATCCCCGGTCTGTATGCTCAATCTTCTTCACAACACCTTCCCTTGCAAGCATTCTCTGATTAAACGGAACATTGCCGCTCATCGCAAGGGACGGATCAATTGTATAATAATAGTTGCTGGGCAGCACACCCTCGGAGACCGTGACCTTGTCTCCTTCATGCAGAAGGCCCGGCCGTTCCATCTTGAATTCCATTTCCCGCATTTCTTCTCCTCACTGCTCGTTTTCCGCGTCTTTCCAGTCGTCTGCATTTCGCACGATCGCGTTCTGCAGAAGGAACTGGTGCCAGAGTTCATACGAGCTTGCGGTCAGATGCACGCCGTCGTTGGAGAGCTCCGGGCGGACGTTTCCGTTTTCATCGCAGACCGCGCTGTTCATATCAATATAAAAGATATCACGGCCGTTCGCCAGTGTAGATACCGCTGTGTTCCTCTCCACGATATTCGTGTTATTGAATACGCTGCTGCTCTTTGCGTACTTTTCGGTCACATGCATCATACCTTCAATGTAGATGATCGAATCCGGCTGGAGCTTGCGCACAACCTCGAGCAGCTCCTTGTACTTGTTATAATATTCGACCGTAGTCGGCATGCCAAGCTCATTTACGCCGATGCAGATGTAGATCTTGCGGTATTGTTTTTCTCCGAGCACATCCAGAAGCTTCGCGCTTCTCGTCTGCCCGTCCGGCGTATGAAACGGTATCTCCAGATCGAAGACCTTGAAGACCGAGAGCGCGTCTTTGGCGAAAAATGTTGTTTTGCCGCTCATGTTGCCGTAAGTGTACAGCCCGTCGGTTCTGGAATCGCCGATGAACAAAGCGTCCGAGAAATACGAATCATCGACCTGCTGCAGCTTGTAATAGGTACCGTCCGGCGCGAAGATTCCCTCTGTCTGCGCCGGAAAAACTGTCCCCTCCGGAGCCAGAAACCGCCTGTCCATATTGCCGTAGTCTTCGGCCTGCACAACCGGATTGTTGACGCCGTCCGGAATGGTAAGATCGCCGGCCGCGTTCGCGGTTTCCTCCTGCGCCTTTTCCGGTGTCTGTTCCTCCTGCGTGCCGCCTTCCTGCGGTTCTTCCTTTGCAGCAGAAGCCTCTTGCTGCTCTGTCGCCGCCATGGCAGACTCTTCTTCGTTCTGCCTGCCGAGAATCGCTTCCACATCTTTGGAGGAAGCGGAGGTATGCTGCCTTCTAAGAAGCGCGTCCACCGGTGTCACCCCGTCATGGAGTCCCCGAAAGACAAGCGAGAGCTCCGGCTCTTTTTTTAGATCGTGATCATACTGCGAATAAGCCGTTGTCCGCCCCACGGCAGCGATGACCGTAAATACGATGGCGCCAAGAAGCAGTACAAAAGCAAGCGGCGCCTTTTTGATAAAGTTCCACATCTTCTATATTTTCCAGATGGCAGAGCCATTTCCTTTCCGAGAAAGCACTCAGAACGAGAAATACATGAACGTATTTCCGCCCGAGGTCACCATAAAATACACACAATACCAGAATGCCGCGCCAAGAAGCAGCACGACCGGCACTGATTTTCTGAAACGTACAATCGCATCAAAAACAGCAGGGACGCACAGCACAACTGCCGCGGCGAACAAAGGCGCGTAAACCGGGAACAGCCGCAGAAAATCCGCGGGATTTCCGGCGCCCGCCCCGAAGAACGGAAAAAGCCGCGTAAAATACGCAGCGAGCTTTGGAAGATCCGGGATCGCGAAAATCACCCAGGTCAGAGGGATGATAACAAGTACCGGAATTCTTCCGAGAAAAGGCGCCTTCTCCCGCAGTTTCTTCAGTGGAAATTTTTCGAGGATAATCATCAGTCCCAGCACAAGACCCCAGATGACGAAGTTGAACGTTCCGCCGTGCCAGAGCCCGGTAATCAGCCATACAATCAGAAGATTCCGGATCGTGCCGGCCGTTCCGCACCTCGAGCCGCCAAGCGGAATATAAATGTAGTCCCGGAACCACGCCCCCAGAGTCGCATGCCAGCGGCGGTAGAAATCGCCGATCCCTGTCGCCGCGTACGGGTGGTGAAAGTTTTCGATGAAATCAAAGCCCAGCAGCATCGCGGAGCCTGCCGCAATCAGTGAATATCCCCAGAAGTCGTAGTACAGCCGGAAGGTGTACCCGTAAGCGCCCAGCCATGCGAGGGGCGTCGAGATGCTCTCGTACCCGATCTTGTCAATCTCGTTCCAGAGGATCCCGATTCTGTCCGCAAGCAGCACCTTCATGCAAAGGCCGAGCGTAATGTAGACAAGCCCGTCTTCAAAGCTTTCAAGCCGCGGTTTCCGCAGAAGGCCCTTTCTCCGGAAGCCGTCATTGTAGCGCATGATCGGTCCCTGCGTAAGCTGCGGAAACATCGTGAAGTATGCCGCGGCTGCGGAAAACGGCGGCCGCTGGCGGATACGCGCCGTGTACATGTCCGCCTGGTAGGAAATCATTTTGAAAATGTAAAACGAAATGCCAAGCGGGAGCCATGACGCGCCTTCTGCCAGTGCGAGGACCTTGAAGGCCGTAAGTACGCCCGCGTCAAGAAGAACCGCAAGGATCAGACTGACTTTCTTCTTTCTGTCCGTCGAATCATCGCTTTCCCCGCAGACGGTAAGATAATTGCATGTGAACATCTGATTGCCGAGCAGATAATTGAGCAGCGTTAAAACAAGAAGCACCGCCGTAAATTTCAATGTCCCCGCCGCGTAGAAAAGGATGCTCTCGAGAAAAAGCACCATATTCCTGTATTTTACGGGCGTCAGCAGATAAACCACTGCCGCTGCCGGAAGAAAACGGAAAATAAACTCCGTGCTGGAAAGTAAAACAATGTTCTGCATATTGCTGCCTGTCACCTGCAAAGCGAGCGGATAGTTTCTCTTTGTTCCCTATCCGCTCGCCTCATAAATCTATTATATTCCGGGAAGCCAGTGCCTTCCGCGTCCGCGATGCATCCCCGCTAGGCCGCGTCTTTGCTTCAGCATGCCCCTGTCGTGCCCTGCACCTGCTGCGCAGTTATACCGCAGCTTCATTACACTTTCCTCACTGACCGCCCTGCGCTGCCTGCTGCTGCGCCGCTGCTGCGGCCTGCTGTTGTGCCGCCACTGCCGCCTGTGCTGCCGCTGCCTGTTGTGCCGCTGCCTGCTGCTGCGCTGCCGCTGCTGCCTGCTGCTGCGCTGCCGCTGCTGCTGCCTGCTGCGCCGCTGCTGCTGCGGTCTGATCCTGCGCTGCGGTGTTCTGATTCTGCGCTGCCGCGGTCTGATCCGCACCGTTTGCGGCTGCCGCATTATCAGCAGCATTGTTTTGTCCCGCATCCGCTGTCGTCTGCGATGCAGTGTTCTGTCCCGCGCTTGTACTCGATCTGGCTGTTCCAGACACCTCGGGCGACGCCGCGCTCTCTCTTGCCTTTTCCGAAGTATCTTCTTCCACATCCGTTGAAGCGAAGATCTTCGCCGCGGTTACGGTTTCCGGAATCTGCGCCAGTGTCTTCTCCGCGTCCGCAGCGTAATCGGACTTCGGATAGTCGTGTACGAGCTTCTCGAGATATGCCTTCGCGTTCGAAAGGTAGTCTTTCATCTCGCCGCTCTTTGTCTTCTCATCCGCCGCCTCATAACTCTTATAATACGACTGGCCGAGATAAGCGAGCATCTGCGGGTACGATTTGCTCGGATTATTCTGATCATCAAACTTCACGGCAAGCGTAAGATTTTTGATTGCCGCGGCATAGTCCGGCTCATCCGCCTCATAAGCCTTCGCGCCTGCCAGATAGTACTGGTCCAGCAGAATATCCTTGATGTTCGGGTAAAGCGCATTATACAGCGCCGTATACTCCGTCGACATACCTTCGGTAGCCGTGGAAGGATCCGTATCCGCGAAGGCGGCCGCGATGGTCTCGCTGTCCTTGGGGTCCTTCAGATACGCGGCGGCTGTATTCAGCAGCGCGTTGATTTTCGTCTGCTGCTCCTTCGTAATATCCGCCGTATTCCCGCCGGCTGATTTATTCAGTTTATCGACCTGCGCCTGCAGCTTCTCGGCGGCCGCCTTCTGCTTGTCCAGCTCTTCGCTGACTGTCTGCATCTGCGTCGTGCTCTGCTGCCGCACGGTCTCGACTCTGGCCGGCATGACCAGAAAAGCGACTGCCGCCGCGCCGATAATCAGGCCGATAATGCCGCCTGTCAGTGCCGAAGGAAAACGGAAGCCGTCCACGCCGGGCGTTCTGGTCCCGATCGGCTGGATGATCGTCTCGTTATCCTCTTCATATTTGACAATGCCGGCTGCTTTGTTGATCTCCTTCTTTGTCCTGCCTTCATTTTTACGGTCCGGCAGATTTTTCCCCTGCTGCTCCGGTGAAAGCTTCGCCTCCACCTCTTTCATATAGCGGAGCGTCGTCGTGTTGTTCGCGTCAAGGAGCTTACACTTGCGAAGCTCCTTCTCCGCCCGGCTCCACTGGTGATTCTCAATATACAAAAGCGCAAGCAGCTGCCGCGCGCGCAGATAATGCGTATTGAGCTGCAGCACCTTCTTGAGCTGGAGAATTGCGACATCCAGATTGTCGGTGTAGCAGCATTCAAGCGCATGGTTATAGCGCCTGATTGCCGCCGTGATGTTCGCAACCATCTGTGAGCCTTCATCGAACATCCGCAGATAAGTGTCTGCGAGGTTATCCTTTTCGTGCAGGCGTTTGTCATTGATGCTCTTGCTGATGACCCACTCGCTGAAAGCCGCGACGCTTTCCCCGATTTCAAAATAGCACAGTCCCAGCAGATTTCTCGCCTGCAGATTGTCCTTGTTGAACCACAGGCTCTGTTTCAACGCTTCAATCGCGCCGGAAAGGTCACGGACCTGCGCTCTTTCCAGGCCCGTGTTATACATGTAGTTGGAAGTATATATAATTTTCTTGTACTGCGTTACGTCTATCCCACAGTTCGGACAATGATTCGACTTCGTAAGCTCGCAGCCGCATTTATAACAATACATAGGAATCCTCTGTCAGAATATTCAACTGCGCCGGCAAGATCCGGCGCGACGCCCGGTCCGCCGAAGGTCGTCAATGCTGCTTGGAGCTCTCCGTCCCGAATGCGCCGTCCTTGGTCATTTTGAGCATGACATCTACCATGTCTTTCATATCCTGATTGTAAATCGCCTGTTCCGCGTCTTCGAGCTCGAGGCTCGGATGATATTTCTTCAGTTCTTCGTCAAAATTGATCACGGTAATGCTCCTTTATATACTTTCTGAACGAACCGGCAAGATAAAGCGAGCCGGTTACGACAACTTGCTCATGCTCATGCAGCAGACGCAGGACCTGCGCCGCCGCGTCTTCAACACCGTCTGTCAGCCGCAGCTGCTCTGGCAGGCCGCTTTCCAGAGCCGCCTCTTTCGCGGCAGTAAGCAGCTCTCCTGCAGGAAGTGCGCGGCCACCTTCCATCGGGCACAGAAGAACTCCCTTTACCGCGGGACTCTTCAGAATGTCCTCCAGTTCTCCGCGGTAATCCTTGTCTTTCATAGCGGAGAAAACAAGATAGCTCCCCGGTCCTCCCGTTTCGCCTTCCGTGGCAGTGCTAAGACTGCGCAGCAGCTGCCGGATGCCGTCCCGGTTGTTCGCGCCGTCCAGCGTAAGTCCCGGCA
Source organism: Bacillota bacterium (assembly GCA_029224465.1). Taxonomy (GTDB): domain Bacteria; phylum Bacillota; class Clostridia; order Lachnospirales; family Lachnospiraceae; genus CAG-791. The sequence goes on from JAQXUQ010000024.1 coordinate 49,171, forward strand.
GAATCTGCTCCATCCTGCAAGGAAGCTGTCCGTCGGAAAGTCCGCGCGTAATGCTCTCCGGTTCTATCCGGAAACGTCCGCCGGAAAGCTCCTCCACGGCAAGGCATGCCATAACCGCAAGAGCCGCGTTCTGCGCCTGATAGAGCGCTCCGGTCCGCAGCTTCGCGCGGACCTCAAACGGCTGATTTCCGTTCCGGTTCTCAATTTCCGGTGTTATAAATTCCGCGGGGTCCTTCCTGTTCTGCAAAGTCTCCGGCTGACCGTTACCATGATAACGGCAAGTGTACGAAAAATCAATGCCCCCGGGGAAGTCTCTCCGGGCCTGTATATCCTCCGGAAACACACGGAAAACCGCGCAGTTTTTACGTTTTGCCTCTTTCATGATAACCGGAAAAGTCTTTGTTTTTCCGGCTGCGCAGACGCATGCCCCTCCTTCACGGAGAATTCCCGCTTTCTGCGCGGCGATTTCTTCGATTGTTCTGCCGAGAAACTGCTGATGATCTTCGCTGATACTTGTAATCACAGACAGGTCTGTGACCGGCAGCGCGTTTGTCGCGTCCTGCAGGCCGCCCATTCCCGCTTCAACAATTAAAAATTCCGGTTTCATCTTCTGAAACCAGAAAAGACCGAGCAGAAACAGGAACTCAAAATACGAAGGATGAAGCTGCTTCCATCTTTCACACAGCTTCCGCGTTTTATCAAAACATGCTGCGAACGCCGCTTCGGAAATCATCTGCCCGTCAAACGTCATGCGCTCGCGCGGTGTAATCAGATGCGGCGATGTGAAAACGCCGGTATGATACCCCTGCTCCCTTAAAATCTGCGCAATATAGTTGCAGGTGCTGCCCTTTCCGTTTGTCCCCGCGACATGAATTACGAACGGTTTGTTATCCCATAAGGAAAGAAGTCCCGCGCTCCGAAGATATTCCCGGACCACAGGGACAGTATGCTTCCTCGTGAAGGAAGGAATTGTTTCGATGTATTGAACGGCTTCTTCGTACGCAGTCATGCTTATAAAAGTACCGGATGCAGCAGCTCCGCACCCGGTACATCATTTCCTTCGATTCCGGCGGACGGCATTTATGCCGTGTCTGCCGCTCTTTTCATGTTACTGCAGCTTCTTCATCTGCTCCAGCATATCCGCGGTCGCCTGCCGCTGCTGGCGGTAATTCTGCTGCTTCATGGTTTCCTCTTCGATCTTGGCCTTCGGAGCCTTGGCAAGGAATCTTTCATTGCCAAGCATCTTTTCGCTTCTTGCAAGCTCCGCGTCGAGGCGCTGCAGCTCCTTTTCAAGGCGCGCGATCTCGGCGGAAACGTCCATCAGATCCTGCAAAGGCAGGAAGAAGGTCGCGAACGGAAGAATGACCGATACCGCTCCTTCCGGCACTCCTTCCGCGTTCTCCTGCAGGACAACGTCTGACGCGCCCGCGAGACGCTCAAAGAACAGCCGGTCCTCATCGAAGATTCTTCTGATCTCCGCATCCTGTGAAACGAGGTAAACCTTTGCTTTTCTGGAAGGAGCAACTCCCCGCTCCGTACGCATCTTGCGGATTTCGGTAACCGCGTCCTTCATCAGGCCGACTGCCTTTTCCTCTTCCGGATAGTTGAAATCTTCTCTCCACTCCGGCCACTTCGAAATCATGATCGACTCTTCGCGGCTCTGAAGATTGCAGAAGATTTCCTCCGTAATAAAAGGCATATACGGATGCAGAAGCTTTAAGCTGCCGATCAGCACCGTCTGCAGGGTCCAGAGTGCAGCGTCCTTCGATGCCCTGTCATCCGTCAGATAGAGTCTGGGCTTCACCATCTCGATGTACCAGTCGCAGAACTCACCCCAGATAAAGTCATAGACTTTCTGGACTGCGATGCCGAGCTGATACTCTTCCATGTTGGAAGTAACCGAGCGGACAACATCGTTGAAGCTTGACAGAATCCACTTATCTTCCGGCGCGAGCGAAGGCGGAAGAACCTGCGGATCTGCCTCATCCCCGTCTTCCATGTTCATCATGATGAAGCGGGAAGCATTCCATACCTTGTTTGCGAAGTTCCGGTTTGCTTCTACACGTTCCGGATAGTAGCGCATGTCATTGCCGGGCGCGTTCCCGGTTATTAACGTCATACGAAGCGCGTCCGCGCCGTACTCGTCGATGACCTTTAATGGATCAATGCCGTTGCCAAGCGACTTCGACATCTTTCTTCCCTGAGAATCCCGGACAAGGCCGTGGAACAGAACTGTCTTGAACGGACGCTCGCCCATCTGCTCGTAGCCGGAGAAAATCATCCGGATAACCCAGAAGAAAATAATATCATAGCCGGTGACCAGAACATCGGTCGGATAAAAGTACTTCAGGTCTTCGGTCTGTTCTGGCCAGCCCAGCGTTTCGAACGGCCAGAGCGCCGAGGAAAACCAGGTGTCCAGTGTGTCCGGGTCCTGATGCAGCTTCGTGCTGCCGCATTTCGGGCAGACGTGCGGCGCCTGTCTCGCGACAATTGTCTCACCGCAGTCATCGCAGTACCAGGCGGGTATTCTGTGGCCCCACCAGAGCTGTCTGGAGATACACCAGTCCTTGATATTGTTCGTCCAGTTGAAGTAGGTCTTCTTCATGGAGTCCGGAATCAGCGTGATCTCGCCGTCCTCGACCGCCTTGACCGCGGGCTTTATCAGCTCGTCCATCTTCACGAACCACTGTTCCTTTACCATCGGTTCCACCGTGGTACCGCAGCGGTCATGCGTTCCGACATTGTGCGTCAGGTCTTCGATACCGACGAGCAGTCCCATCTCATCGAGTTCGCGGACGATGGCTTCTCTTGCCTCATACCGGTCCATACCCTGATATTTGCCGCCGTTCTCATTGATGGTTGCGTCATCATTCAGGATGTTGATGACCGGCAGGTTGTGCCGTTTGCCGACTTCAAAGTCGTTCGGGTCATGCGCCGGCGTAATCTTTACAACGCCGGTTCCCTCTTCCATGTCCGCGTGCTCGTCGCCGACAATCGGAATCGGGCGGTTCATAATCGGCAGCATTGCCTTTCTGCCGATCAGGTCCTTGTAACGCGGGTCTTCGGGGTTGACCGCAAGTGCGGTATCGCCGAGCATGGTTTCCGGACGGGTTGTTGCGAACTCGAGGAACTGCGTCGTGCTGACGGTCCCGTCCTCTTCAATCAGTGGATATTTGATATGCCAGAAATGGCTTGCCTGTTCCTTGTATTCCACTTCCGCGTCGGAAATCGAAGTATGGCAGACAGGGCACCAGTTGACGATACGGTTTCCCTTGTAAATCCATCCTTTTTCATGCATCCGCACAAACGTTTCGGTGACGGCGCGGTTGCATCCCTCATCCATTGTGAAACGCTCGCGGTCCCAGTCGCAGGAAGATCCGAGCTTTTTGAGCTGCGTCACGATTCTGTGGCCGTACTCTTCCCGCCATTCCCAGCACTTCTTAAGGAAGCCTTCTCTTCCAAGGTCCGCCTTGGTAATGCCCTGCTCCTTCAGCGCATTAATGACCTTGACTTCTGTCGCGATGGACGCGTGGTCCGTTCCCGGCTGCCAGAGCGCGTTATATCCCTGCATTCTCTTGAAGCGGATGATAATATCCTGCATGGTCTCGTCCAGCGCGTGTCCCATATGCAGCTGACCGGTGATATTCGGCGGCGGAATGACAATGGTGAACGGCTGTTTGCTGTGATCCACCTCGGCGTGGAAATATTTCTTTTCTTCCCACTTCTTATACAGACGGTCCTCAATCTGTCCGGGATCGTATGTCTTGGACAATTCCTTTTTCATAACGTTTCCTCAATGCGTGTCTTTATGCCTGTTCTCAGTCTTCCTGCAGCCGCTGCACCATGGCGTAGAGCGCCGATGCGCTGTTGAAATTCTTCGGCACGATTTCAGACGCGGGAATCGAAATGTCATAGGCGTCATTCAGAGCGCTGATGATCTGCAGAATGTCGAAGGAATTGAGAATTCCGTCGTCAATTAACGTCGTGCAGTTCTTAAAGTCCACATCGTCCTTGATGTCCTGAAGGATTGAAATCAGTTCTTCCATAATAGTAATGCTCCTTAACTTTTTTTCGTCAAAACAGCGCGGTCCCGTTTCCCCCGCGCCCCTTTGTTCCAGTATCAGGTCCGGCTTAACTGTGAATTGTATTGAGCGGACTCGTTTCCACGAAATCACGCGCAAGACGCGGACTCGAATTCTTATTATATAACACAATTCGCGGCATTGTTCTAGAAAGGAACAGATAAATTCCCTCTGTCACCGAGTACGCGCCGATGTTCGTAAACGCGAGTACATCTCCTGTCGCAAGTCCCCGCATCTCCACGGACCGTACCAGGTCATCATTGGTCGTACACAAAGAGCCGCAGATGGCAAAGGTCTTTGTATCTTCGCGGAGAGCTTCGCTCCCGCTCTTCTCCGGCTCCTCTTTCAGATGACGGATGACCGGCACTTTCATACCCATGATCTGACCAAGATAATTCACATGGTTGATGCCGCCGTCCGTGATCGCGTAGTTCTTTCCGTCCGCACTCTTTTGATCCACAACCTTTGTCAGGTAATATCCGCATTCGGTTGCAAGGAAACGGCCCATCTCAACCGTCAGCTCCGCCCACGAGCAGACGCTCTGCAGGACCGGTGCAAGCGCTCTTGCGGGCGCCAGCGTATCCGAGAAGTCATCCCCTTCAAAAAGCGGCACTGGAAGCCCCGGCCCGTACTCGAGCTTTCGCAGCGGGAAGCCCAGATCCCGCCACACTTCCTCAAAAAGGCTGCGGAGCATTTCCAGCTCTTCGATCTGCTTGTGCAGGCCTTTGTTTTTCCGCTGCGTGCCGACGAAATAATGTACGCCCTCCAGCTGCACATGCGGATACGACGCCCGGTTCGAAATCAGATCCAGCAGGTCCTCTTTCGACATACCGAACTGCGCGCCGCTGCTAAGACGCAGCAGAACCGGAATTGTCACATTCTGTTTGCGGGCGGCATCCTCCAGAAACTGCAGCTGTCCCGCGGACTCCGCCGTGTAGATGCCGGCTCCGGTTTCCTGATACCCGACCGCCTCATCGCAGTTGGCAGGCGATTTATACACGCCGGAATATACAATATCCGCACCGGGCACACCCAGTGCCTTGCAGATATCCAGTTCGCCGGGACTGCACACTTCCAGACGGTCCAGCTTTTCAAGCGCCGCCGGGATCAGAAAAGGATTCGCCTTGATGGAATAGCACAGACGGATATCGGCGCCGAAAATCTCACGGACCGCGGCAATCCGCTCTTCCAGCGCGGATTCATCAAAAACGTACGTCGGCGTACCATACTGCCGCGCAAGTTCTCCCAGTAAAACATCATTTAGCACGATAAATATCCTCCAGCGCGTGGCGGTCGATTTTGCCGTTCTTGTTCAGAGGCATTTCTTCGAGCGCGATGACCTTGTTCGGAAGCATGAACGGCGGAAGGATGCCGTGCAGTTCCTCTTCAAGTTCCTTTCTGTCTCTTTCTCCGGTATAAAACAGAATCAGCTTTTTCCTGTCGCTGTCATAAATGCAGCAGGCGCGGCTGACGCCGTCTCTGGCCATTGTATCCGCCTCAATTTCACCAAGCTCGATGCGGTGCCCCAGATGCTTGATCTGAAAATCTTTGCGAGATACATAAATCAGATTTCCGTCCGCATCATAGCGGCCGATGTCGCCGGTCCGGTACATCATTTCCGGATAATCCTTCTGCAGCGGATTCGGCAGAAAGACCTGTTCTGTCCGCAGCGGGTCTTTGTAATATCCGAGGGCAAGGCAGGTACCGGCAACACAGATTTCTCCCTCGGTTCCGTTCGCGGCGCTCTCCTCTTTCGTCACTTCATGGTTTTCCTCGTCCAGAAGGAAAACCTTCTCATTCGGGAATGCGCGCCCCGCGGGAATGATATCCGTCAGCGCATATTCCTTCTTTCCGTCCAGCACATAGTAAGTGCAGTTGCAGGTGATTTCGGTCGGACCGTAAAGATTCACATAGACGGCGTCCGGAAGATACTGCTTCCACTTATTGAGCTGCTTGACCGGCATGACTTCTCCACTGAACATCACAAGGCGCACCGTCTCCGGCGTTTTATAGTCCAGCGCGTTCATGATGGAGACAAAGCACATCGCGCTGACCGCCCAGATCAGCACGCTTGCCTTCTTTTCGCAGAGATAATCCATCAGCGTTGTCGGCGCGCTGAAATATTCTCTCGGAATAATCTGCACTTTCGCGCCGGTCATCAGGCCGCTGTAAATGTCCTTGACCGATACATCGAAATCAAACGGCGCCTGATTGGCAAGCACGTCGCTCTCGCGGATGCCGAAGATCTGCGTCAGATAGGTAATAAAATCGAGGACGCTCCGGTGTCCGACCGCCACGCCCTTGGGGGTTCCGGTCGAGCCGCTCGTGAAGTTCACATACAGAGGATCAAGGTCCGTTGCCTGCGCCCGGATCTTTGAAAGCATTGCTTCATCCGGCTGCGTTTCCTCAAGCTCCTGCATAAAATCTTCAACGCAGATCAGCCTGCCTGTAAAGGAAAGGCTCTTCGCTTTTTCATATTCCGAACGGTCCGTGATCATGACTGCCGGAGCCAGTACATCCACCGTCTTCTGCGCTCTCGCCACAGGCTGGCGCACATCAATGAAGCTGTAGAAACCGCCGGCATAGACGGCGCCGAACATGGCGCACACCGCGGGCACACTCTTTTCCATATAGAATGCCACCGGCTTCCGCGGAAGGACGCCCAGTCCCGCAAGTCTGGTTCCTGCCTTTTTTGCCGCCAGAAGCAGCTCGCCAAAACTGATGTCCTGCACGGGATCTCCGAACGCCGGACTGTCCCCGCGCCTTGCGGCTTCCTTTTCCAGAAGCTCGAGTACATTAGTATAATACATAACTTACCTGTCAGTCGATGTCGGCGATCTTCTCGTATCCGCCGGCAGCATCTTTCCCTTTCCTGTCCTTTTTGTCTTTCCTGTGCTTCTTGTCTTTTTTCTTCTGCTTTGCCGTCTTCGCAGGAGTCTTCGGGCATCCGTCCTCGGTATAATCGTTGCGGCCGTTTTTATTCAGATCGATATACTTTGCCGGATCCGGCTTGCCTGTACCGCTGATCTTCGTAGCTTCTTCCTTTTCGACAAGATCCGGAGAGATGCCCTTTTCGGACAACAGTGTTGTTTTGCACTGCATCAGCTTTTCCTTCTCCTGCGCCGGCATCTCCGGATACGAGGGCTTCGTTTCCCTCATGACATTCAGCAGAATTTCCGTCAGCAGATATCTCGTGTACCACTTGTCATCCGCGGGGATCGCATACCAAGGTGCCTCTTTTGAAGCCGTCTTCGAAATGACTTCGTCGAACGTCTTCATATATTCATCGAACTTCTCGCGGGTGTCGAGGTCGCCGGACTCGAACTTCCAGTTCTTGTCTTCCCGGTCGATTCGCTCGAGAAAACGTTCCCTTTGCTCATCTTTCGAAACATGCAGGAAGACCTTGACGACACGGTAGCTGTTCTCGTACAGATACTGCTCGTAATTCCTGACCTGCCGGATTCTACGGTCAATGAAGTCCTCTTCGGACTGTGAAAGTATCCGCTCCGACATCTGATAGGTATCTTTCAGATGCAGCACTTTTGCCGTGATGACATCTTCATAATAGCTGCGGTTAAAAACAGCGATCTCCCCGCGCGCCGGCAGCGCTTTGTTTACGCGCCAGAGGTAGTCATGCGCCAGCTCCTCCTCCGAAGGGCGCTTGAAGCAGGTGACCCGCACTCCCTGCGGATTCATGCCGCTTACGGCATGGCGGATCAGCGAGTCCTTGCCCGCCGCGTCCAGAGCCTGCAGCACGAGAATGACGCCTTCCTTTTTGCAGGCATAGAACCTGTTCTGCAGCTCGCTCATTTCCGCAAGATTCTTCTCAAACTTCTCCAGAATCTCCGCTTTGGTTACGCCATCCCTGCTGCTGTCTGTCGGGAGTTCTTCCAAATGGCATTTCTTTGTTCCATCGATCCGGTATTTATCCGCTTTCATTTTCTCCTCCGCTGCTGCGCGATGCTCTCCGGCGGTGGGAAGCCGGCGCCTGCTGCCGCGCAGACATTATAATCAGTATAATATCATACGTGCCATGTAATCTGACAATTCTAAACAGGATTTAAGTTTTTACTTCGATGTCCGCCGCATTTGCCTTCCGATTTTATGCTCTTCCTGTGTTAATATAGGTGAAGCAACAGACCGATTACAAACTGTGAGGTAAGTATGGACCTTCTGTCCCTTCAATATATTCTTTTTACCGGTGCGCTGCTGGCGGCCTTTTACGGACTGCCTGCGTGCAGGGAGAGCCTTCGCCACTTTCAGTGGATTCTGCTGCTGGCGGCCAGTCTTCTCATGTACTGGATCTGCGGCGGTATCCATATCCTGTTCATCCTGCTGACATCTTTCACAATTTATGTCTGCGGGCTTTTGCTGTCTGTCACCAACGCAAGAATGAAAGCGCTGCGGAAAGACAAAGCTCTCTCAAAGGAAGTAAAACATCTCCGCCGCGCAAAGCTGCTCCGATGCAAACGCCTGATTCTGACAGCGGGTCTTCTGATCAACTTCGGCATACTCGCGTATCTGAAATACTGGAATGCGCTGTTTCCGTCCGGGACCGGCGCCGGCGCTCTGATTCTGCCTTTGGGTATTTCTTTCTATACGTTCCAGTCCGTATCTTACCTGATTGATATCTACGGGGGAAAATACGCGGCAGAGCAAAACTACGCGCACTTCCTTTTGTTTGTATCCTGGTTTCCGCAGCTTCTGCAGGGGCCGATCGGCCGCTATGACAGGCTGCGTGACCAGCTGCTTGGAGAGCATCGCCCGGACAGAGAAAAAGCAGACCGGGCGATTTATCTGATCCTGTTCGGACTGATGAAAAAATACGCGATTGCCGACATGCTCTCTGCCCCGGTTTCTTCGATCCTGGACGGAGATATGCAGACCGTGCCGGGAAGCCTTGTCGTCTTCGGCATCCTGTTATATTCAGCGCAGCAATATGCCGACTTTTCAGGCGGCATCGATGTTATCCGCGGCGTTTCCGCACTTTTCGGCATCGAGCTGGATCTGAATTTCCGGCAGCCGTACTTCAGCGTTTCCCTTGGGGATTTCTGGCGCCGCTGGCATATCTCCCTCGGCGCGTGGATGAGAGATTATCTCTTCTACCCCTTCGCGCTTACAAAACCGATGCAGAGCTTCGGCAAATGGTGCCAGAAGCACTTCGGCCGCCATTTCGGGCGGGTGCTGCCTGCCGGCATCGCCAATATTCTTGTGTTCTTTGTTGTCGGTATCTGGCACGGTGCGCAGCTGCACTACGTTTTCTGGGGGCTGTATAACGGTATTGTCATTGCCCTTTCGGATCTCACCTCCCCTTTCTGGAAGGGACTTGGTAACAGACTTGGCGTAAAAGAAACTTCCCGGGGCTTCCATGTATTCCGGATCCTGCGGACATTTCTAATCGTCAATATCGGCTGGTATTTTGACAGGATTTATACAGCGGCGAATGAATTGCAGGCTTTCCGCGCAACATTCCTGCGCTTTGGTGCCGGCCGCTTCGCGCAGGCTTTCCATGATAGGATCGTCACACCGGGCGGCGGAAGTTTTGCCGCCCTCGGCGGTTTTGTAATCGCGGCCGCAGCGCTGGTCCTTCTGTTTCTGGACAGTATCATCCGTGAGCGCGGCGGTGATCCGTTCATTCTGCTGCAGCAAAGGGGCGTTCTCCTTCGTCCTGTTTTATGCTATGCGGTCATCATGCTGATCTTCAGTTCGTTTGTATTTACCGCGAGTGCAGGAGGTTTTCTGTATGCGAATTTCTGAAACAAATACTTCCCTGCCCCCGGAACGCGGGCGTGCGCGGCGAAAAAGCCTAACGTTTCTGCTGCTTCTTGCCGCCCTGATTACAACCAACTGTCTTCTTTGTTTTCTGGTAGAGCCGTATCGAAGCTCCTCGGAAGAAATGTGGCGGGGCTATGCCGCATTCGGCGATATGGACACCGTCTACGCGGGTACGAGTCAGGCGCTTTCCGGCATCATTCCGGAAGACGTGGATGAGACTTCCGGGAGCCGTTCTTACAATATGGGCACCAACATGCAGTCTCTGCATGACTCAAAAATCGCAATTCAGAAAGCGTACAGCGACCATAAAATCAGGAGAGCCGTCCTTGTCATCGACCTTGAGGTCCTTGGAACAGAACGCTCCGCAAATTTCCGGGCGGACGAAAGCTTCTATCATGCAAAAGGGAAAATGGAAGCTTTCCCGCAGCGGGCGGCCGATGCCTTCTCATTTATAACCTCGGACGCATTTTTCGGCAAACCGGCTTCCCTGACATACTTCATGCCCTGGATTTATAACCGCAGCACGGATGTCCGGCTGAATGTCCGGGAAAAGATGCAGAGGAAAGTTCTGAATCCGGAAGGACACAGAACCGCTACCGGCTTTGAGCCCTCAAAAGAAGTGGTAAACCAGTCCATTCATTTTGTCAGCTGGGAAGAAGCAGATTCGTGGGACCAGACTGCAACCGCATTCCACTCGCTGACGCTCACGCAGGATAACCGGGAAGAGCTGCTGGAAATCTGCAGGTTCTGTAAGGATCATCAAATTGATCTGGTACCGGTTGTTCTTCCGTCGCTGAACTTTCTGAACATCTATCGCGCGAAAGACTATCTTGCAATGAAAGATACACTGACACAGTTGTTCCGGGCGGAAGGCTTTGACTACTATGACTTCAACTGTATTGACGCATCACTCCTGTCTGTTGCATCCACGCAGTACAAAGATGTCGGCCATATGAATACGGAGGGTGCCGCCGTATTCTCAAAGTTTCTCGGAAAATTTCTTCTCAAGCGGGAAAGCGGCACGGATCTTGCAGGTTATTTTGTCCGTTAAAGATCTGCCTTCGCGGCTCCCGGAAAACTGGTTTTCAGCCGCCCTCTCTATTCGGGCAGCCGTGCTTCCATAGCATGGATCATCCGGGCGTACTTCCCGTTCACCGGTGTCGGTATCCTGTATTTCTTTCCTAGCCGGATTACCGTTCCCGCGAACATTTCGACTTCGGTCTTTCTACCGGCCACCATATCCTGCCGCATGGACGGATAGCTCTCCGGGCAGAGCGTCTTCTCAAGCCGGATACATTCGGAAAGATCTTCCTCTGTCAGCTGCACGCCCTGCGCCTTTGCCAGCCGCAGAACCTCCCGCATTGCTTCTTCCATTTCGTGAAGGATCGGCCCTTCCGCTGTCACATGACCATAGTCGGTCTCATAAGCGGTGCACGCCTGATTGACGCCGACGTTGAGCATAAATTTGTTCCACATCGCGCGGCGGATATCGGTTACTTCACATGCAATTCCGCTTCGCTGTAAAACTTCCGCGGTTCTGCGCACCAGCTCTTCCTGTCCTTCTTCCAGCGCACCGATCTGGAGTCTTCCGGCTTTTGTATAATGAAGACTGGTGCCTTCCCGCATCGCGTCCATTCCGATCGCGACGCACCCGATGATCTGGCGGCGCGGGAATTTTTCCGCCATCTCCTCTTCGCTGGTAATCCCGTTCATAACCGACATCAGAATGCTGTTCCCGCCGACTGCCGGTGCCATTTCACGGAGAGCCTCCTGCAGTGCCGGATATTTCACCGCAAGAATCACCAGATCCTGCGGCCCGGCAAGCGCCGCGTCCTCCATGGTAAAGCTGACCGCAGTCCCATTCACCGTATAAGTATCGCTGCTATGTCTTTTCAGACGCCCGCTGTCCATCAGAAACTTTACATTGTCCCTGCCTAGCGTCGTCATCAGCCGGCTGCCGTACAGCATGCCGAGCGCACCCATGCCGATCACCGCTGCATTCTCTATTTCCTTCATATGAGCATCCTTTACTTTTCCAGATAAGCCTTCAGTTCGTCGAAATGCGCCTGCATGTCATGATAACCAAGCCAGTAGATCTTTCCGAGGATTTCCATGTCCGATTCGAATCTGCCGATGTCCAGAGGCCGGGACGGTGCAAGAACAAAGACCTCTCTCTTTTCCTCCAGCTCGCCGAGGCAGCGCAGCTCATCGTTGTATCGTCTGCCGCTGTTCTCCAGCTGTTCACAGATCTTCGGATACTGCCGGTAGAAAATTTCGTTCAGCTTCCTGTGCTCCTTCGGTTCCTTGGAAAAGCTCCGGTCCCTCGTTCTGATCACAACGATTTTCCGGAATCCGCCGTTTCTTGCGAATGCAAAAGGAATGTTGCAGGCAATGCCGCCGTCCAGATACGGGACGCCGTCGATCATGACCGGCAGCGAAACATAGGGGACCGTAGCCGAAGCCTGCACCATTTTCGCGAGCCGCTCGTAGTTTCTGGATGTGAAGTAATGTGCCTCTCCGGTCCTGCAGTCTGTTGCGACAACCGTTAAGAGCCGCCCCGGGTCACAGATTCTTTCCTTATCGAGTCCGTACTTATCCGCGGCATCCTGAAAAACAAACGAAAATCCCGTGATCCCGCGGTCCCGTTTCATTGCGCCAAAGCCGCAGTAATCCTGATCTCTGCGGAAACTCAGGTTGAATCTCGCAGCCCAGCCGATCTGGCCGGACATGTAAGTCATGCCGCTCATGGCGCCGGCTGAAACACCGATAACGGATTTAAAATTGATGTCCTGCTGCAGAAGATAGTCCAGCGCGCCTTCCGTATAGATGCCGCGCCATGCGCCGCCTTCCAGCACAAGACAGCCTTCCGTGACCTTTGTCGAAGATGTGCCGGAAGGTATGTCCGCAAGTCCGGAATATGTCCTGATGATTTTAGAAACTGTTCTCATTCCGCATTTCTGCCTTTCTCGTTTAGTGCCGCTACTCTTTGTTTTATCTCACGAAAGCTGATCACGCAATTCCCTTCTGAAATTCCAACGGGTATATCATCATCAAAACTGTATAAATGCATCTCGTCATCCTTATCAAAGGAGTACACAATAACTTCCATCCGCTCCGTTTCGATCAGCCAGTATTCGCGGACACCGGCATTCTTATACTTCAGATATTTGATGAAGCGGTCCCTTTGCCTTGACGACGGAGAAACCACTTCTGCCAGAAAATCCGGGGCGCCGAAAATGCGCCCGCCGGAATCTTGCTCTTCATGGCAGCAGATGATCACATCCGGCTGCACCATCGTACGGTTATCTTTGTCCAGCTGCACATCCAGCGGCGCTATGTACGGCCGGCACTGCGCATGCGATTTCTCCGCGCAGCTCATCAGCTGGTAATACAGGTAACCTGCAATCAGCTGGTGCACAACAAGCGGGCTTGCCATATCATAAAAAACACCGTCAATCAGTTCGCACCGCCGTTCTTCCGGCAGTGCGAGATAGTCATCAATCGTATACCTGCCCTGTTCTATGTCTTCACCCGTATAGGGAATTTCACGGGCAGCAGCGGCGTATGCGGGCTTGTTCTCATACACTTTGGAAGCGGCATATTCCGTTCCTTTTCCGTATTTTACATCTCCGCCGGAACTCCGCCGGTCTTGCAGAACAGCCGTGAGCCGTTCCATGGTTTCTCTTCTGGGGCTCCTCGTCTGCCCGCTGAAGATCTTCCGCAGCGTGCTGAGCGGCACATCCGAAAGGGTTGCCAGGTATTCCAGGGAATATCCGTGTTCCTTTTTCTTCTCACGCATTTCTTCAAGGGTCATGGTCACTGGTCCTCCTGTCATTTTTATGCCGTAATAATACCATTTGTTCCATATTTGTACCAAGTAGAAATATTGGCGGTGTTTTTGTGGATATTTTATGGTCCTTCCAGCTTTTGTTTTTCATAAAAACGGGAGCGGAAAAAACCGGCTGTCCCCTCTCACTTCACAAGAGCAAACGTAGCGGTCCGGAACGCGGCGCTGCGTGTTCCGAGATGAAAGCCCGCTTCATACAATACGCAGCCGCTGACTCATCCGGCATGAAATTTTCAAGACATTTCTATCACTCGGAGCTGTATTGCATAGATTTGGCTCAAGTTTATGCAATATGCTCCGCGTCTTTCAAAACGTCTTTGATTATCTATGCAAATCCGAAAGAGACGGCGGTATTGCATTGGATCAACCTGAATTTTTCTATAAGAGAGGATGTGAGACTCCTTGAGGTTGTTTCCTTGAGTTTATGCAAGTTCATTTGTATAATCAGGGCAAAACAATAATATCTGAAGGACAACTTGAGGTGATTACTATGATGTATCCATTCTTAACTTTAGACGATGGAACCGAAATCGTTCATTCACAAATGCTTGAGCAAGGTAAAGTGAAAGTATACATCGAAAAAGCAGACGCCAAAGATGGTTTTCATCACGCGACCTGTATCTTGCCGGAATATCGGTGGGAAGATATCTTTGGATTTACACAGGAGGATATTGCCGGCTACCAGAAAATAATTGAAAATTCGGCTAATCTGATTATCGAATTTGCAAAAGACGGAGGATTTCAGAATGCCTCCGGTTTTTAAAATCGGATCGTATTGGGTTTATTTTTGGACAAATGAAAATGATCCACTTGAGCCGGTACACGTTCATGTTGCAGAGGGAAGCCCGCAGCCAAATGCAACAAAGATCTGGATTACCCGATCAGGCAAGTGCCTTCTGGCTAACAATAATTCAAATATTCCGACTAAGACTCTGAGAAATATCCATGCGCATCATAGAATCGCAGCATCAGATTGTATTACAAAAGTTGATGCAATATTTTGATCAAATTCAATTCTACTACTGATGGAACTTTTCAGTTTTATTGCTAATTGATCTTGACAACAAGTTTTCCCTCCTCTTTCCTGGCCGTCACATGTAAAAAAGATATGCATTTCCTCCGGGCAATTACGATTTAACGTCTTCGCCAGTTTCAAAAAATGAAATGAAAACAACACGGGCAACAGCTGCGGAGTTGATATCCGACTGTTTTCTCCCGAATATCATTCCGCAATCTTTGGAAAAGCCGGATATAGTATGCGCTGCATTAGTATGGCATGTATTTCATATGCTTGGAAAACAGGCAATTTTCTGATATCATGTATGGTCATATGCTGTATCCAAAAGAGTATAAGCACTACATACGGAGGTGACTATGAATAAAAAGCAAATGAGAATGGGCTCTCTGGCGCTCTCGGTGCTTCTTGCGTCCAGTTTATCTGCCCCGGCGACAGTAATGGCGGCAGAAACAACCACTTCGGAAACGAATCAAACCGAAGTCAGTGCTGCCGCAGACAGCGCAGTCACGGAACAGCCTGTAGCGTCTGCTTCCACCGATCAGGCTGCGGAATCCGCTCCCGAAGAACAAACTGTATCCTCTGCTCCCGGTGAGCAGCCTGCAGCATCTGATCCCGGCGAGCAGACGGCAGAATCCGCTCCCAGTGAACAGACCGTGGTTCCGGAAAACACCCCTGCGTCTGATGAGCATGCTGCAAATGCTCGCACCGTAAACGTAGCTGCAGTCGCTACGCCGTCAAAAGTCAATGTAGAGGATAGCAAGATTGCGAATAGTTCTGAGCCCGCTGAAGAATCCTCCGTTTCCAAGGAGCAGTCTCCGGAGTCAACAGCAGCTGACACAGATGGCCAGCCCGCGCCACAGCAGGAAACAAGCAAAGGTATTGAAGAACCTGCCGTAGATCAGAAAACAACCGCTCCGAACAACGTCAATGCAGCGGCTCCGTCTGATGATAAACAGGGTTCGGATATCTCTTATAAGGCTAATGCGACCATTTGGGGCATGGAAATTCCCCTCGCTGACAGCACTGCCACGATCACGCCCGAAGACGCCAATAGCGATAAAACGCTTGGCGACGTATCTTCAAAATTTCAGGGCACCGGCTTAGGAGATGTCAAGGCCGGAGACCTCGTCGTAAAGGGTGACATGTCTATCGAGGGGGACACCACCAAAGATGCTGCACACGATGTGAAGAAGGATTCCTGGCATGATATCAAGGCTGACCTCGATGTATCGGCAATCCACACTTCAATCGAAGAGTCTGGCAATATGCTGAGCGACACATATGGAGGTGCCAACGCGGCCAAGGCTGTATACGTAAACAATTTGGAGACAGGCCTTCGCTCGACTTTCACATTCGGCAGCGACCTGAACGGCGAATTCTATGTTCCTGCCTCTTTAGAAGATGCGCAGGCGCACTACATCCTGTCTTCCGCAGACGGTGCCCCGTTGATTTACCGTATCAACTACGCCAACTCCACCTTTGCCAAGGATAAGGTCACGATCTTCATGGATCTGGACCTGACACACATGAACACGCAAAATACCACCTACGACAATTCGAGCAAAAAGCTTTACGGAGAGAACGGCGTTAAGGAAAACTTCAACCATACTGACGCTGAATATGGCACAACATACGATACCAGCACCTTCGGCAATTTGAAGCAGCTGATCACATCCTCCGCTAAAAAGATCCGTCTTCTGCTGAAAGATGTGCTGTTCCACTCGGCGACAGGAAACAGCACAACGACGGAAACCGATACGGAGACGAAAACCACTACGCAGGGTTCCATCAACGGTACGTTAGTCGGTTACATGAAGGCTGATGTTGGTCATAACAGAGTTAAGGGCAACGTTTCTTACGTCTGGGGGGCCATGCAGGATGCAGCTGGCAGAGATGTCAATGCGAAAGATGATAAGGCTGATAAGGTGATGCTGACCACGCAATTTACAGAAACGACGCCAAAGAATAATCCGGTCACGCCGGGTACGCCAGACACAAAGGACGCGCAGGACACGCCGGGTGCAGCGGGTAACGCGGATGTGCAGAACACGCCGGTCACGACTGCCGCTCCAGTCAGCCAGAGCACTCAGAGTGCACCGAACACGCCGGTTCCTCCGACTGCACCGGACACTCCGAATATACCGGGTGCCGATATGAGTTCTGTTACGCAGGCAACTGTTAACCATGCTGCAAACGCCGTGGCAGAAAAGAAGATATCCGACAGGCCGCAGACAGGCGATACAGGCAATCTGTACTTATGGTTCCTTTCCATGATTGCTTCTGCCGGATTATTCGTGACAGGCATTGTTCATTTGAAAAAGAAAAACATCAGATAATTACCGGGCTGAGAGTGCGGCGCAAACCGCACTCTCTTTTTTTAATTTTGAAGTATTCACCAGATCCGGGATTCTCCAAACCTGAGGGTGAAATCACATAAATCGCATATCCCGTTCTGCGTCTTGGTAATTCGCCGCCGGGCGCGCCAATCGAGTAGGAGGCGGTGATTAGCCGCCGTCCTCTCACACCACCGTGCGTACCGTTCGGTACACGGCGGTTTCAACAGTTGACGTGCACAGACTGGTATGCTGTGGCTAAATCGAAAAAGCCCCAGTGTATCAGTCTTTC
>JAQXUQ010000025.1 GCA_029224465.1 Bacillota bacterium
TCGACACGATCCGTCCGTCCTCAACGGTATAAATCTTGAAATTCTCTGTTCTTCCAAAATGCTGGAAGATATTTCCGTTATCATAAGTAACTGCAATTTTCATAAATAAAATCCTTTCGTTTGTTGCAGGCGGAAGCCCACTCGCTTCAGGCTGTGGGCAGCTGACAAAACATTTTCATCAGCTGCTGGCTCTGAAATCTTTGGTTTTTCCGACCGATTCAATCGTGTTTCACGGGTTATCTCACTGTCACAACTTCTGCGCAATAAAGACAGTATACGAAATAATAAGAAGAAAAGCAACATCCTCAGCATTTCCCGCTGCAAGGTCCGGAAGCTGCGTAGCAGATGTCAGAGTTCCAGGATTGCGAGAGCGCGAAGCACGGAGCAATCCTTAGCTTATACAGTTTGTGGCACGATGTAATGTATGGTTTATTACTGAATATCAGTAACCGGTAAAAAAATTAACGGATAAATAACACACAAACGATGAAAGATGTGTTACAATACATTTAGTTTCGGATTTCAGAGGTCAAAGTACCGCCGGTAGCGCGGCGATCCCTGTTGACAGACCTCGATGAATTCCGGAAGAGTGAATAGTCAAATCTAATATTGCAGCTGGAGAACAATGAGTCAGTCGCTGAACAGTACATCGTACTGTTTATGTGCTGACTCTTTTTTACGCGAACAGTGAGCCGCAGCCGAATGCGAAGTATTCGTGTGCGGCGAGCGTCGCGATAGCGAGCTGCAGGCCGCATCCGAATGTTGGACGGCCGGATGTGGCCTGCAGCTCGCTATCGCGGAGAAAAATCCGTAAATTTTTTCCCTGCTGCCTGCGGGGGTCCCTGCAGGTCAGAAGTCCAGAAATCAGGAGGTTAAATGTACGATGCTGTA
Organism: Bacillota bacterium; assembly: GCA_029224465.1. Taxonomy (GTDB): domain Bacteria; phylum Bacillota; class Clostridia; order Lachnospirales; family Lachnospiraceae; genus CAG-791. The sequence continues at coordinate 892 of JAQXUQ010000025.1, forward strand.
TGATGTGATCATTGTAGGAGCGGGAGTGAGCGGATGCGCGATTGCCCGGGAGCTTTCCAGATACAGACTCAATATCTGTGTGCTGGAAAAGGAAGAAGACGTCTGCTGCGGCACAACAAAGGCCAACAGTGCGATTGTGCATGCCGGTTTTGATGCGGCGACAGGAAGCATGATGGCTAAGCTGAATGTTCGCGGTAACGAAATGATGGATAAGATCGCCGCTGATCTTGATGTGCCGTTCCGCAGAAACGGCGCTCTTGTGGTCTGCACAGACCCGGAGGAGCTTGGAGGACTTCAGGAACTGTATGACCGGGGAATCGCCAACGGTCTAAGCGCCGACAGCATGGAAATTCTGAGCCGGAAGGAAGCCCTCGCCATTGAGCCGAATCTCGCGGACGATGTGGTAGGCGCGTTCCATGCAAAAACAAGCGGAATTGTCTGCCCGTTTCTTCTGAATATTGCGATGGCGGAAAACGCAAACGTCAACGGCGTTGACTTTTTCTTCAATACTGAGGTGGAAAAAATCGAAGCGGATAACCTGAAGCCGGACGGAGAGAGAATCTGGAAGATCCGCACCTGCAACGGAGAATACCGGACCAGGTACCTTGTCAACGCGGCAGGCGTCTACGCGGATGTCTTCCACAATATGGTAAGCGCCAGGAAAATACATATCACCCCGAGACGCGGCAGCTACTGCCTGCTTGACCATTCAGCCGGAAATCATGTATCTCACACGGTTTTCGCACAGCCCGGAAAAATGGGCAAGGGTGTTCTGGTAACGCCTACGATTCACGGCAACCTGCTGATCGGCCCGAATGCCCAGGATATCGAGAACAAAGAAGGTACAAATACAACGGCGGACAGTCTGAACGAGATCATAGAAAAAGCCGCGAAGAGCGTGAAAAATATACCCATGCGCCAGGTAATCACCTCCTTTGCCGGACTCAGAGCTCATGAGGATGGCCATGATTTCATCATCGGAGAGGTAGAGGATGCGCCTCATTTTATTGACTGCGCGGGAATTGAATCCCCCGGCCTGTCCTCGAGTCCTGCGATTGGAGAATATGTCAGAAAGCTGCTGGAGGAGAAGATGAAACCGGAGCGGAAGGAGAACTGGATCGGTACCCGAAAGGGAATTCTGAATCCCGCCTCTCTTTCCTTTGAGGAGAGAAATGAGCTGATCCGGGAAAATCCAGCATACGGAAGAATTATCTGCCGGTGTGAATCCGTGACCGAAGGAGAAATTCTGGACGCGATCCACCGCCCGCTCGGCGCCCGCTCCCTGGACGGCGTCAAGCGCAGAACGAGAGCAGGCATGGGACGCTGTCAGGCAGGCTTCTGTTCTCCGCGTACCATGGAGATCCTTCATCAGGAACTTGGACTTCCATATGAGAAAATCAC
>JAQXUQ010000026.1 GCA_029224465.1 Bacillota bacterium
TTACCAGGTCCAGGATAATGCAGGATTCCTTTAACGACATATTCATTTACCCCCCTGCATGATTCTCTATTCACTTACGCTGACTATGAATCATTTACCACGCTCGTGATCACGGCTCTTGCAATCTCTCAAAGCTTGAGGTCGCAATTTGTGACCTCAGGCGACTGCTCCTACAAGTCGAACATACCATAGAGCGCCCAGCAGGACAATGAATACTTCTCACTTTGCCTTTTCTCAAAGAGAAGGATCTATCCGCCCTCCTGATAATCCGCATCCGGATCCCGCTGATTCTTCTTTCAGTTCTTCTTACCGACCTTTTTTCCTGCTGTTTACACGCAAAAAGGCACCCCCTCTCAGATTGATTCTGAAAAGGAGTGCCTTGAAGGTTTTTGAAATGTAAATCAATACAGCTTTGCGCCGGCCGGGATGTGGTTGTCCACCATCAGAAGATGGAGCTCTTCCTCATCGCTGTCCTTCTTATTGTTCACGGCAGACAGCAGCATGCCGCAGGAGTCGATGCCCATCATCTTCCTCGGCGGAAGATTCGTAATGGCGATCAGGGTCTTGCCAACCAGCTCTTCCGGCTCGTAATATGCGTGAATTCCGCTTAAAATCACGCGGTCCGTGCCGGTTCCGTCATCCAGGACGAACTTCAGAAGCTTCTTGGACTTCGGAACTGCAGAGCATTCTTTCACCTTTACTGCCCGGAAATCGGACTTGCTGAAGGTGTCAAAGTCCACCTGCTCCTCAAAGAGCGGCTCAATCTTCACATTTGAGAAGTCAATGCTGTCGTTCGGTGTGAAGAATCCGCTGTTATCCCCTGCCGTCTCCTTCTCTCCGGAGACAGGCGCATCGGACTTGCTGCCCGACTTGAGTGTCGGGAACAGCAGAACATCCCTGATCGCAGCACTGTCCGTGAGCAGCATGCATAATCTGTCTATACCATAACCAATACCACCGGTCGGAGGCATGCCGATTTCCATCGCGTGCAGGAAATCTTCATCCGTATGGTTCGCTTCCTCATCACCAGCCGCCGCCAGCGCGTCCTGCGCGGCAAAACGCTCTCTCTGATCAATCGGATCATTGAGCTCGGAATACGCGTTGCACATCTCCCAGCCGTTGATGTAAAGCTCGAAACGTTCCACCTTGGAAGGATCGGAGGGCTTCTTCTTGGTCAGAGGAGAAATCTCAACCGGATGATCCATAATGAAGGTCGGCTGAATCATCTTGTCCTCACAGTAAGTGTCAAAGAACAGATTGACAATATCCCCCTTCTTATGGCGGTCTTCAAATTCGATGCCGCGCTCTCTCGCAAGAGCCTTTGCTTCCTCATCCGAAGAAACCTGATCAAAATCGATGCCGGTCTCTTCCTTGATCGCGTCAACCATGGTCAGCCTGCGGAAAGGCTTTCCGAGATCAATTTGTTTTCCGCCGTAGGTGATCAGCGTCGTACCGCAGACCTTTTGTGCGACATCGCGGAACATGGACTCGGTCAGCTCCATCATTCCGTTATAATCGGTATATGCCTGATACAGCTCCATGAGCGTGAACTCAGGGTTATGCTTCGTGTCTGTACCTTCATTGCGGAAAACACGCCCGATCTCATACACTCTCTCCAGACCGCCGATAATGAGGCGCTTGAGATACAGTTCCAGAGAAATGCGGAGCTTTCTGTCCTCATTGAGCGCGTTATAATGCGTGATAAACGGTCTTGCCGCAGCGCCCCCCGCGTTTTCAACGAGCATCGGCGTCTCGACTTCCATGAAATCACGCCCTGAAAGGAACGTACGGATCTCCTGAATGATTCTGGATCTCATTTTGAAGGTCTCGCGGACATCTTCATTCATAATGAGATCGACATATCTCTGACGATAGCGGGTATCTGTATCTGTCAGTCCGTGGAACTTCTCCGGAAGGGGTTCCAGCGATTTGGACAGCAGTGTCAGTTCCTTGACATGCACCGAGATTTCGCCGGTCTTCGTGCGGAACGGAAAACCCTTTACACCGATGATGTCGCCGATATCCAGCTTCTTGAAGCCGGCATAAGCATCATCGCCCAGATCATTGCGGCTGACATAAATCTGAATCCGTCCGTCGCGGTCCTGCAGGTTGGCAAACGAAGCTTTTCCCATCACACGCTTGAACATCATGCGGCCGGCGATCGAAACGGTCACAGGCTCCTTCGTATAATTACCCTCGGCGTCCTGCTCTCCGCAAAGTTCTTCAAACTTGTCTTTGATCTCCTGCGTGTGATACGTCTGGTCGTAAGTTGTAATCTTGAACGGATCTTTTCCCTCAGCCTGCAGCGCGGCCAGCTTCTCCATTCTGACCTTTTTCAGCTGCCCCGCATCCTGTGAAGACGCGCTCTGATTCCGGTTGTTCTGATTGTCTGCCATTTTCCTCTCCCCTGATGCGGACTGCAGTTATAACGGCCTCTCTGTGGCCAGTCTTTCTTTTAATACGGCCGCTCTGCAGTTATTATCCTCTTTCGATGCCAAGCACCTTGTAGCCGAAGGTTCCTGCCGGCGTATCCACATTGACGGTATCGCCGACCTTGGCGCCGATCAGAGCCTTGCCGACCGGAGACTCGTTCGAAATCTTGCCCTGCAGGCTGTTCGCCTCGCTCGAGCCGACAATCGTATACGCGAGATCTTCGTCGTCAACGATATCATGTACCTTTACCCGGCAGCCTACGCTGACCTTGTCAAGGGTAACTTCTCCTTCGTCAACAACTTCGATGTTCTTGAGTCTTTCCTCCAGAAGCGAAATACGTGCCTCGATTTCACGCTGCTCATCCTTGGCCGCGTCGTACTCGGCGTTCTCGGACAGATCGCCCTGCGCACGCGCGTCCTTGAGCTTTTCAGCCACTTCTCTTCTTCTGTTGACTTTCAGGTCATTCAGCTCGTCCTCGATTTTCCTGAGGCCTGCTGTGGTAATAACTGTTTTTGCTGCTTCTGCCATGATATAACCGCTCCTGTATTTACAAAAATTTTTATTGACGATGCATTAACCGGATGCAATATGCCAAACTCATGGCCTACAATTATATCCATAATCCGCATCCATGTCAATTTAAACCGGGCGGCAGACCGCCCGTGCATTAGCAAAGCGGCCTGCCGGTACCGTCTTCCGCGCTGTGATGATGCGGCAGCACCGCGTTTGTTTTACGCGTAAGGAAACTCCTTCGAAAGAAGCTCCTCCAGCCCGCTGAACGTTGTCACGGTGTTAACTCTTGAACGGATCTTCGAAGCGCCCGGGAATCCCTGCACGTACCATGCGACGTGTTTTCTCATCTCGAGAATTCCCTGCTTCTCCCCCTTGTACTGCAGCATCAGCTGCGCGTGACGTTCAATCATCTGGACGATTTCCCGTCTGGACGGGCGGCCAGGCTCTTCTCCGGTTTCCAGATAATGGTTGATTTCCGCGAATACCCACGGGTTTCCCTGCGCACCGCGCCCGACCATGACGGCCGCGCAGCCGGTCTCGTCCAGCATCCGTTTTGCGGTCGGTCCGTCCTTGATATCGCCGTTGCCGATGACGGGGACGCGGACAGCCTGTACTACTTCGGCGATGGTCTCGCGGTCCGCCTCGCCGGAATACATCTGTGTGCGTGTTCTTCCATGAACGGCAATCGCGCTGGCTCCGCCGGCTTCCGCGGCTTTTGCGCATTCCACGGCATTGATGTGATTGCAGTCAAAACCGCGCCGCATCTTGACCGTCACAGGCCTTGAAGAAGCGCGGACGCAGGCGCGGACAATCTTTTCAATCAGCGCGGGATTTTTCATCAAAGCAGACCCCTCCTGATTATTCACAATCTTCGGTACAGGGCACCCCATGTTGATGTCCAGAATGTCAAATTCCCAGTCTTCTATTCTTTTTGCAGCCTCTGCCATCACCTCGGGCTCATGGCCGAAAATCTGCAGTGCCACCGGAGCCTCGGAGGGGAGAGTGCGCGCAAGCTCCGCTGTTTTGCGGTTGCCGAAAGTAACAGCCTTCGCGCTGATCATTTCCATGACGGAAAGTCCCGCGCCCTGCTCCTTGCAAAGCAGACGGAACGGAAGATCGGACACGCCGGCCATCGGCGCGAGTACAGTCCGGTTCGGTATCGTTACATTTCCTATCTGCCAGCGCATCGTTATTCGATCTCCTCCGGAGTGCTTTCCTTGTGGTAATCATCGCCGCGTTCCTCTCTCCGGCCGGCATCTTCCCGGTCCTCCTCCGGTGCGAGCGCGTCTTCCTCGAGCAGCTCTGACGGGTCCATATGCAGGAAATGCACCTTGAAATAGATCGAAAGAGAATCAAACAGCTCTTTCTTGCTGTCTCTGACCTGCCGGATTAAAAGGCCGCAGCCGATGTCGTCGTAGAGCAGATCGTCCTCGTCCGCTTCGGATTCCAGAACAACTTCTCCGCCCGGTGTAAGATTCACCGTAAAAACACCGCCGACCTCCTCCGTAAACAGACAGCAGATGATGCGCAGCTCCTCCTTGACAGTCTCGGGGAGGCCGCTGAATTTCGGGTTGATGTAGTATTTCTTGTCATAAGCGTTCGAGCCGCATAAAACAACGCGGTAGTGCCTCTGCGCAGCTGCCGCGTCCGTGTCATCGTCGCTGTCAATATTGGTGTAAATCGTAGTTCTCTTTGCGTATTCTGACATACTGTCCTTTCTGTTTTGCCGTTCAAACGTATCCCATGACGCCGCGGACGGAGATCTCGCCGCTGCTGACGGGGATGATTTTGTCATCATCCGTCCGCACCAGGAGTTCTCCGGTTTCCGAGATGCCAAGGGCTGTGCCCTCATATTCACCCTTGGGATCGAGCACACGCACGCGCCTTCCTGCGTTGACCAGTCCCCGCTCGTAGTCTGCCTTCAGCGGTTTCAGAGAGTCGGCGGCGAGGAATTTCTCATAGTCCTCTTCAAAACAGTTCCAGATATCCGCGACCAGCGCCGCGCGGCAGAGCGGGCGCCCCAGAGCGTCCGAGATGATTGCCGCCGTGTCCCGCACTTCCGGCGGAACCGCGCTGATATTGATATTGAGTCCCGTGCCGATAGTAATGTCTTTGATCTCCCGGTCTTCGAGGCGCATCTCTGTCAGGATGCCGACAATCTTTTTGTATGTTTTGCCGCCGTCAACCGACACAACGCCGTCGTTTGGCCATTTGATGCCAAAGCGCACGCCAGCCGGCGCTTCCTGCTTCTCGAGCGCCTTGAAAACCGCTAGCGCCATAATCAATGTCATCATCGGCGCCTTGTCCGGGTTGATCGAAGGCTTGAGCAGAATGCTCATATATACATTACCGCCGGACGGGGAAATCCAGGTGCGGCCGCGGCGGCCTTTGCCTGCGGTTTGTTTTTCCGAAACGCAAAGCGTACCGTTTCCGTATCCCTCGTCGGAGAGCTTTTGAATGTCGTTATTGGTGGAGCCGGTCTCCTTCGTGCAAAACAGCGGCCGCCCCACCCACTTCGTCCGCAGCCGGCGCTCGATCTCAACGCCGTTGAAGACATCAGCGTCTTCTAAAGCGTGCAGGCGGTAGCCCCGGTTTGTCACGGCTTCAATTTCATATCCGTCTGTCCGGAGCGCGCTGATCGCTTTCCAGACAGCGGTTCTGGACACGCCGAGCGCTTCACACAGCTGCTGTCCGGACACAAAACCATCTGTCTCTTCGAGCATCTGCAGGATTTTTTCCTTCATGCTGATTTCCTCTTTACTCTTTGCGGCCTGACGCAGCCGCATCTCCCCTTCACAGACTGATGCAGCGGCAGGCGCCGGAGCATTTACGCTTCGTAGCCCAGTGTGGCCGCCATAACCGCCTTGATCGTATGCATGCGATTCTCGGCCTCCTGAAAAACAATCGACCTGCCGCTCTCAAAAACCTCGTCCGTCACTTCCATCTCGGTAAGGCCGTACTTTTCATGAATCTTTTCACCGATGCCGGTATGCAGGTCGTGGAACGCAGGCAGACAGTGCATGAAAACCGCGTCCGCACTGCCAGGCTGCATAAGCTCTGCTGTAACGCGGTACGGGAGAAGATCGTGAATTCTCTCCTGCCATACCTCGTCGGGCTCTCCCATCGAAACCCAGACATCCGTGTAGAAAACATCCGCCCCGTTTGCGGCCTCCGAGGGGTCTTCCGTAAGGCGGACAGAGCCGCCGCTTTCCGCGGCAAGCTCTTCACACCGGCGGACCAGTGCAGGGTCCGGGAAGTACTTTTTGTTCGAGCACAAGGTCACATGCATTCCCATCTTCGCCCCGAGAACCATCAGCGAGTTTCCTGTGTTGTATCTTGCGTCGCCGAAATAGCTCAGTCTGATCCCCTTGGTACGGCCGAAATGTTCACGAATCGTCAGAAGGTCCGCAAGCATCTGCGTCGGATGGAATTCGTTGGTCAGGCCGTTCCAGACAGGAACCCTGGAATACTTCGCGAGCTCTTCGACGATGTCCTGTCCGAAGCCGCGGTATTCGATACCGTCAAACATGGAGGCAAGGACTCTGGCTGTATCCGCAATTGACTCTTTCTTACCGATCTGGGAGCCCGAAGGATCTAAATAAGTCGTACCCATGCCGAGATCATGCGCGCCGACTTCAAATGCGCATCTGGTGCGCGTGCTTGTTTTCTCGAAAATCAGGGCGACATTCTTCCCGCGCAGGCGGTCGACAGCAATTCCTTTTTTCTTCTTATCCTTGAAATCCGCCGAAAGATCTATAAGATACTGTATTTCTTCTGCTGAAAAATCAAGAAGTTTCAGAAAATCTCTGCCTTTCAGGTTAACGCTCATGTCGTGCCTCCTTTGTGCTGCAGGAAATTATGCTGTGCCTTTTGAAGTCTTCTGATCGCGTTGCTTCGAAGTCTCATCGCCACTCTTCATTGAGCGTATTTTAAAACAATCGCATACACCTTGCAAGCAAGCGAAGCCGCTGACGGCCTTAAAGCGGGCGCCGTGAAACTTAAAAAGCGGACGCCGCACAGTTTAAAGCCGTGCGGCGTCCAAAAGGAATCTGTTGATATTTGAGTATGTCGGCGATGTCCGCCATCAAGACGCAGCGGCCGCAGAGCTTTCCGGCTGTTACATCATTCCCCAGAAGCAATGTGCTCCGATGATGGTTCCGCTCGAATGCAGTTCCCTGCGCATAAAGAAGACGGAACCCCCGACCGGCTTCGATCCCGCGAGCGCTTCGTCAGCCGCGGCATAGCAGTCGGCAGGAATCGTGCCTCTCCTCAATACACGGTTTAACCATCCGGAACCCGCCGGTGAAAACTGTCCTCTCTGATAAACAACCGAAGAAATCGAATTCGGGAACTTCGAGCTGTTAACACGGTTCATAACGACATTGCCAACCGCGACTTTTCCGGTATGGCTCTGGTTGCCTGCTTCACAGTAGATGATCGCGGCGAGAAGCTCACGGTCGGAAGCAGACGCTGCTGTATTCGTCTGTGCGGCAGCCTGTGCTGCCTGTGCAGCGGCCTGCGCCTGCTGCAGTTGAACCTGCTGCAGTGCCTGCAGCGCCTGCGCTGCCTGGTAAGAAGCGGCCGGTATCTGCTGCTGGGTTTGTGCCTGCGCAGCGGCTGTTTCCGTCGCTGTGGCGGCTGCTTCAGTGCTCGCCGCAGGGGCCGCCTCGGTGCCGGCTGAGGTCGTCGCTTCGGTGCTGACTGCGGTCGCCGCGTCCGTGCCGGCTGCAGGGGCTGCCTCGGTGCTGGCTGCGGTCGCCGCTTCCGTGCCGGCTGCAGCGGCTGCCTCGGTGCTGGCCGCGGAAGCAGCTTCGGTGCCGGCTGTGGCCGCCGTGTCCTGCAGGTCCTTCGCCTGCGCGGCTGCCTGCGAGAGATAGAGTGCGGCATCGCTCTGGCTTTCCGCCTGTGCCTGCAGGTCAGCGCCGCTCTGCGTGCTTGCTGCGGACGTCTCAGAGGATTCTGTACTTGCTGCCGCCGCGTCCTGCGCGGTATCTTCTTTCATGACTTCGTCCAGAATTTGTTTTTCCTCCTCTGTAAGTTCATCGGAAACCGTTCCGTCCGAAATGTCTTCCGCCTTTTTCTGAACAATTGCCTTCTTGGTCTTGATAACCGCGTCCTGCGCGATCTTCATGGCTGTGTCTTCATCATTGCCTGCTTCAAGTGCCGCACGATAAAACTTCTGCGCCGCTTCTGTTGCCTGATCATTCATGGAAGTCTGATCTGCCGCAAAAACGGCGAGCGGGCTCGACACGGTGAAGACGGCTGCTGCCATCAGTGCAAAGGTTTTAACTGTAATACTTTTTGTAAGCTTCATTCACTCTCCTGCAAATGATAGCGGCTTTCGCAAGCGCTCTCATTTGTTTTCTGTTCCTGATTATTAAATCGTGATTTCAATTTGTTACGTATTTGTTACAACAAATTGGTTGTACTCTATCACTGTGTAATAATTTTGTCAAGTTTTGACTTTTGAGGGAGTGAGATAGGCTTTTTGCAGGTTACGAGATAGATGTGGGGCGCCGCGCGGCGGCAATGCCCGCGAACAGCAATGTGCGCGCGGCGATTCCTTCCGCCGCTCTATGCAATATCCGCGCGGCTTGCTCTGCTGCATAGATTTTTCAAGACGGATTTGCGGCGCGGGCGCGTATTGCATAGATTTCACTGTTTTTCAGGCAATACGCCCGCGCCGCGCCGTTTCGTCTTGAATTTTCCATGCTGTACGCGCGGCGCGGTGCATATTGCATTAAGCAAGTCGCGGTGACATGCACCGGCCAGCGGACCGCTCCGCCGCGCGGCGGCGATGCACATGTATATTGTGGCAGACGTGAACAAAGAAAATGCCGGCAGGCCAAGCCCGCCGGCATCACATTACACATTCATTATAACTTTCTGGTTTTATCAATACAGGCATCAATTGCCTTCATGACGTCTCCGGTGAAACCGTCTGATTTCAGCTCCTCAACGCCCTCGATCGTAGTTCCGCCCGGTGAGCAGACCATATCTTTGAGCTCCGCAGGATGACGTCCGGTCTCCAGCATCAGCTTCGCGCTTCCCATCACGGTCTGCGCAGCGAAACGGTAGGCCTGTTTTCTCTGCATGCCGCCCTTGACCGCCGCGTCCGCGAGTGCCTCGATGAACATAAAAACAAACGCCGGCGAAGATCCGCTCACCGCGCCGACTACGTCAATCAGGTTTTCATTGACGACTTCCGCCATGCCAAAGCTTCGGATCAGGGACAGTGCGGTGGCAAGTTCCTCATCCGAGACATTTTCATTTCTGCAGATCGCGGAACAACCTTCCTGCACAAGCGCCGGAGTATTCGGCATGCAGCGGATGATTTTTACCGGCTTTGAGAAGTACTGGCTGATCCACTTCGTTGTTTTGCCGGCTGCGATGCTGATAATCAGCTTATTCTCATCAACATCATCCATGATCTCTTCAAGCACTACCGGAAGAACAACCGGTTTTACAGCCAGAATAAGAATGTCCGCCTCCCGTGCGACAGCTTTGTTGGAAGACGTTGTCCTGATTCCGAATTCCTTGGCAACAGCATCCATGGTTCCCTGTGTGGCGCTCGAACCCAGGATGTCTTCAGGATGCACAATCTGCTGCCCCAGAATTCCGCCGATGATTGCCTTCGCCATATTTCCAAGTCCGATAAAGCCGATTACCATCTGGATCTCCTTTCCATGGCTGCCTGATACATCAGAATGCCCGCCGACATCGCGGCGTTGAGCGACTCGATTTGTCCCTGCATCGGGATAATGATCTTCTCATCCGCAAGCCGCGCGGTTTCCTCGCGCAGTCCGTTTCCTTCATTTCCAATCAAAAAAGCACAAGCCCCGGTATAATCCGGTTCCGTATAGATCCGTTTGCCGCCAAGATGCGCGGCATAAACCCGGACGCCCCGTTGCCGGAGAATGCGGATTTCTTCGCACAGATCATCCACATACAGAAAAGGCATCCGGAAGAGGGAACTCATGGTGGAGCGGATTGTTTTGGGGTTGAAAACATCAACTGTCCCGCGGCTCATGATCACCGCGGAAACGCCGGCTGCCTCCGCTGTGCGGAAGATGGTTCCGAGGTTTCCCGGGTCCTGGATGTCCTCCGTAAGTAGGTAGAGCGGATCGTGGAAATCAAGAATCTGCTCTTTCGTATACGAAGGCTGGGCCGCGACCGCAAAAATACCCTGCGGCGTCTGTGTGTCAGAGATTCGCGCCGCAATTTCTTTTGTAATAATAAAGGTTTTTTCGTTCCATTGTCTGATCCGGTCAGAAATCCTGCTGTTGCTCGATGCCTTACCGGAAACCTCCGCAAGAAGCTCTTCCGTGATATAGAACTCCTGCAGAAATTTCTCCGGCGTATCCTGGCATAGGCGCTGCCCTTCGATAACGAAAACACCTTCCTTACGGCGTTCTCTGGGCTTTTGCTGCAAGGCGCAGAGGCGTTTGATTCTTGAATTGGCAGCAGACATAATAGTTTCCATAATTTCCGCTCCGCAGACCGGCTGCGTCTCCACGCCCCCGCTTCGCATGGGGCGTGAGAGACATTTATCTGGAGAGGTTCTGACTGATCCTGTAGTGATACTCGGGGATCGTCTTCTGCATCGCGAGAGCCTCCTCGATATCGATGTCAACGACCTCGCCTCCCTTAAAGGAGATGACTCTGTTACGCTTGCCTTGCGCGACAATGTCCGCCGCGTAAGCACCCATGATCGAGCCGTAGAAACGGTCCTTCGTCGTCGGCGAGCCGCCGCGCTGCATGTATCCCAGGATTGTGGCTCTTGTCTCGATGCCGGTTGCGGCTTCGATTCTTCTCGCCATAGACGTGGAATGGCCGATGCCTTCCGCGTTGATGATGATGTGGTGGCGCTTGCCGTGTTTTCTGTTATTGATGATGTTGTCGACGATCTTCTGTTCGTCGTAGTCATACTTTTCGGGAAGCAGGATATCTTCGGCGCCGTTGGCAATGCCGCACCACAAAGCGATATATCCCGCGTTTCTGCCCATAACTTCGATGATGCTGCAGCGCTCATGCGAGGACGAAGTATCCCGCACCTTATCAATCGCCTGCATCGCCGTATTGATCGCGGTGTCAAAGCCGATCGTATAATCCGTGCAGGCAATGTCCAGATCGATGGTTCCGGGAATGCCGATCGCGTTGATTCCATGTCTTGAAAGCGCAAGCGCGCCGCGGTAAGATCCGTCGCCGCCGATGACGACAAGGCAGTCAATACCATACTTTTTGCAGATCTCAGCTGCCTGCGCCTGCCCTTCCTCCGTCTTCATCTCTTCACATCTGGCCGTTCCGAGAATCGTGCCGCCGCGCTGGATGATATCCGAAACACTGTGCTTGTCCATGTCGGTGATTTCTTCGTTCAGAAGGCCGGTGTAACCTCTCTGGATGCCCTTGACCGACATGCCGTTGATGATCGATTCACGGACTACCGCGCGGATAGCGGCGTTCATTCCGGGCGCGTCGCCGCCGCTGGTCAGAATTCCTACCGTATGAATTTTATTATCAGCCATCGCTGTCTCCTTTCGATCGCCGTCTGCCGCAGGACGCTCCATTGCCATGCGCTGTGCGGAAGACATTTCATCGCCCGTCTTCCGGGAAGCGCCTGTTATCTGCGCGCTGTGCGGAAGACATATTTATTCTATTTTAAAACAAAGCCGTCCCCTATGCCAGTGTCACATTTCCGTTACCGAACCGCGCCCGGAGAAGATCCAGCAGCGCCTTGTCCGCGCGTACGCCCTGTCCGGGCGGCAGGACTTTGCGGCTTCTTGGTTTTTCCACATATATCACAACCTGATCGCGCCCGCCGTACTCATCGATAATCCGCAGCAGTTCCGCGCTCGCCGAAGTATAGGCCTCCATATCGTGAAACCGGATCCAAAGGCGCCTCGGCACGTCATCAAACGGCGTTATTGTGGAACACAGTACCTCGGCATTCTGCTCATCGCGCAGCGAAACGCGGCCGCGCACGAAGATCTTGGCATCTTCTTTCAGAACCGGACTGTACTTCTCGTAGCTTTTCGGAAAAACAGTTACGCTCAGATCCCCCGTCAGATCCTCCATGGTTACAAATGCCATGACCTGATTGTTTTTCGTGTATTTGATGCGGATATCCGTGATCAGGCCGCCGACGACAACGTCCTGCCCGTCACGCAGCTGCATGCCCGGCTCCGCATCTCCCGGAGATGCCGAGGGCGCTGTGTCCGGCCGGCCGGTGTCCGGACTTCCCTGCGCGTCATAATAAAAGTCCGTCGCCTTGTTGGTGATATGCCCCTTCCAGAGCGCCTCATACTCTTCGAGCGGATGCCCGCTGACATAAATGCCCAGTACTTCCTTCTCGAAAGAAAGCAGCATTTCTTTGTCATACTCGCCGATCTCGGGATAGGTGATCTCAAACTGATGCTTCTGCTCCTGCGGCACCAGATCGAAAAGGGAGAGCTGACCGGCCATGTTGTTTTTCGCGCTTGCCTGCTGCTCATCCACCATCCGGATGTATACGCTCATCATCTGCTTGCGCGTGACCCCGAAAGAGTCGAAAGCACCTGCCTTGATAAAGCTTTCAATGACACGCTTGCTGACCTGCAGTCCCTGCGTCCTTGCGATGAAGTCCTGCAGATCGTGGAAACTGCCGTTCATGTTTCTTTCCTTTACAATCGCGTCAATAACAGGACGCCCGACGCCTTTGACCGCGGTCAGCGCGTAACGAATCGCGCCGTCCGCTACCGAAAACCCGGCTTCGCCTTCATTGATGTCCGGCGGCAGAATACGGATGCCGAGGCTCCTGCAGGTCAGGATGTAGCCGGCGACCTTGGCCGGAAAATCGATGACCGAAGTCAGGATCGCAGCCATGAACTCGGTCGGATAATAATACTTGAGCCAGGCGGTCTGATAAGTGACCACCGCGTAGCACGCCGCGTGTGACTTGTTGAAAGCATAGCGCGCGAAGTCGATCATCGTATCGAAGATATGGTTCGCCGTCTTCTCGTCAATTCCCTTCGCGGCGCAGCCCGGCACATTCTCCGCGGGATTGCCGTACACGAAATTCCGGCGCTCCTCCTGCATGACATGCTCTTTCTTCTTGCTCATCGCGCGGCGCACAAGATCCGCGCGGCCCAACGAGTAGCCGCCCAAATTTCGGACAATCTGCATAACCTGCTCCTGATAGACGATGCACCCGTAGGTCGGCTGCAGAATCGGCTGCAGAAGCGGCGTATCATAGGTTACATTCCCCCCGCTTTTCTTGCCGGCGATGTACTTCGGTATGAAGTCCATCGGCCCCGGACGGTACAGCGCGATGCCGGCGATGATATCTTCAAGGCTCCCGGGACGCAGTTCCTTCATGAAGCTCTGCATGCCTCCGGATTCGAGCTGGAACACGCCGTCTGTATGTCCTGTTCCCAATGAGGCAAAAACACCCGCGTCCTCCATACAGATCCTGTCGATATCAATCGGGACAGGGCATGGGTTTTCGGTGATTTTTGTTCTGGCGGGTCCGACGGCCGGCTCATAGGAAGGGTACGCACCGCCGGCTTTCCGAATCGATTCGTTCGCCATGCGGACGGCATCCTTGATGACCCCGAGTGTCCGAAGACCCAGAAAGTCCATCTTCAGAAGCCCCAGCTCCTCGACTCTTGTCATCGTGAACTGCGTTGTGATCGAGCCGTCGGCGGCCCTCTGCAGCGGAATCAGATTTTCCGCGGGTTCCGCGCAGATCACGACGCCGGCTGCGTGGATTGAGGTGTGTCTTGGCAGACCTTCCAGCTTTTTCGACATATCGATCAGAAGATGCACGCGCTCATCTGAATCGTAGGCTTTCTTCAGCTCCGGATTCTGCGTGAGCGCGAGCGAAAGCGTCATCTTGAGATCGTTCGGCACCATCTTGGCGATCGAATCGCAGAAGCTGTACGGCAGGTCCATGACGCGGCCTACATCGCGGATGACACCTTTGGCCGCCAGCGTGCCGAACGTGACGATCTGTACGACATTGTCCTTGCCGTACTTCTGTGTGACATGGTCAATGACTTCCTGTCTCCGCTCGTATTCAAAGTCCACATCGATATCAGGCATGGACACACGTTCCGGATTCAGGAAGCGCTCGAACAGAAGGTCATACTTGATGGGATCAAGCTGTGTAATGCCGATACAGTAAGATACGACAGAGCCTGCCGCGGAGCCCCGCCCCGGGCCGACCGCAATGTCATGCTCTCTGGACCAGTTGATATAGTCCCAGACAATCAGGAAGTAATCGACATACCCCATCCTGCGGATAACCGAAAGCTCGTAGTCAAGGCGTTTCCGGACCGTTCCGTCGTCGTCCGGATAGTTTTTCGCAAAGCCTTCATCGCAGAGCCTGTTCAGATACGTCCACGAATCATAACCTGCGGGGACGTCGAATCTGGGGAGTTTTGTTTTGCCGAATTCGATCGTGACATTACAGCGGTCCGCGATCTTCTGCGTGTTGTCGCAGGCTTCCTGCGCATACGGAAACAGCGCGCGCATCTCCTCCTCGCTCTTGACATAAAACTGCCCGCCGGGATAGCGCATGCGTTTTTCGTCGGAAAGCTTTTTGCCGGTCTGGATGCACAACAGAATGTCATGCGCCTCCGCGTCTTCCGCGTAGGTGTAATGGCAGTCATTGGTCGCGACAAGCGGAATATCCAGCCGGCGGCTGAGTTCTAAAAGACCTGCGTTGACCGTCTGCTGCTCGGGATAATCGGGGCCATGATCCTGCAGCTCCAGAAAGAAGTTTCCCTTTCCGAAGATCTTTTCGTAGCGGAGCGCCGCTTTCTCCGCGGAAGCTTTATCTCCGCGCGCGAGGTCCCGCGCGACTTCGCCCGCGAGGCAGGCGCTGCAGCAGATAATGCCTTCATGGAACTGCTCCAGAAGCTCATAGTCCACGCGGGGCTTGTAATAATATCCTTCCGTAAAGGAACGGCTGACGATGTGAGAAAGGTTGGCGTAGCCCTGATTGTTTTCGGCAAGCAGGATCAGGTGATAATAGCGCTCCGAATTTTCTCCGACATTTCTGTCAAAGCGCGACCCCGGCGCAACATACACTTCGCAGCCGATGACCGGCTTGATGCCTTCGGCTTCACAGGCTTTGTAGAAATCGATGACTCCGTACATAACGCCGTGATCCGTGATCGCGGCCGCGTTCATGCCCAGTTCCTTCACATGCCGGACATATTCCGTAATTTTATTGGAGCCATCCAGAAGCGAGTATTCTGTATGGGTATGCAGATGAACAAATGACATGCTTTCTCTCCCGGCCGTTTACCCTCTGTCTCTGATAAAAGCCTGCGCGACCAGAAGGTCCTCCGGCGTCGTGACTTTGATGTTCCGGTATGACGCTTCGACAAGGCGGACCCTGCGGTGCAGCATCTGCTCCACCACCATCGCGTCATCCGTGATCGAAATTCCTTGACTTTTCAGGTCATCAATATGAGAAAACAGCTTCTCATAGGCAGTTTTAATTAATGCGTAATCGAAAGTCTGCGGCGTCTGGACCAGCCACACCCTGCGGCGGTCCGGCGTATCCGCGACATGTGCCGTATCGTCCGTGATCTTGACCGTGTCCTTGCTGGGCATACCCGCGACCGCGGTTCCTTCCTGTGATACGGTTTCAAAAAGCCGTTCGAGCGTCTCCTCATCAAGAAACGGGCGCGCGCCGTCGTGAATGTAAACATATCCGCACGGCCACGTAATCGCTTCGATGCCATGATAGACCGAGGCATAGCGCTCGCTCCCGCCCGGCACATAAGCACGGATTTTCTGTTCGGCGCCGGGGATGAGGGCAGTGATGTTCCGCCGGATATAAGCCTCCTCTCCGTCCGGTATGACCATGACGATGTCCTGAATGAGAGGACTATCTGTCAGCGTGCGAAGTGAATACGCAAGAAGCGGCTGCCCGCACAGCATCATATACTGTTTGCGGACACCGCTTCCCATTCTTGTTCCTTTTCCGGCAGCCAGCAGAATGGCGGTCGAAGGCTTAGAAGTCATAGTTTCTCCTTATTCAAGCGGAAGGTTCGGCATGGCGTTGAGGTCATATCCTGAGCGCTTTCCCTTCATGAAATCATAATACCCCGCGCACGCGATCATGGCTGCGTTGTCCGTGCACAGAACCGGCGGCGGACAGAAAAACCGGACACCTCTCTCCTCGCAGGCTTTCCTCGCGGCAGCCCGCAGCGCGCTGTTCGACGCGACGCCCCCTGCGAGAGCAAAGCTCTTATAATGATACGCATCCACCGCTTCCATCGCGTGACTGACCAGTACATCGACAACGGACTGCTGGAACGAGGCCGCGATATCCGGCACGGAGATCTCATGTCCTGCCATCTTCTCGGTATTCAGATAATTGAGGACCGAGGACTTGAGGCCGCTGAAGCTGAAGTCGTAGCGCGAATCCCGCACCTTGCCGCGCGGGAAGTGCAGCGCATCCGGATTTCCCTCCTTCGCCGCCTTATCAATCTTCGGTCCGCCCGGGTATCCGAGGCCGACCGCTCTCGCGACCTTGTCGAAAGCTTCGCCGGCAGCGTCGTCCTCGGTGCGGCCGAGGATCTCATACTCGCCGTAGTCTTTGACAATGACAAGATGTGTATGGCCGCCGGAAACTACAAGGCAGATAAACGGCGGCTCCAGCTCCGGCGCCGCGATGTAGTTCGCGCTGATGTGACCTTCAATATGATGAACACCAATCAGGGGAAGATCCCGCGCAAAACAAATTGCCTTTGCCTCCGACACGCCGGTCAGCAGCGCGCCGACGAGTCCGGGGCCGCAGGTTACCGCGACAGCGTCCAGATCGTCCAGCGTTTTTCCGGCAGTCTCCAGCGCCTTGCGGATGACCTGATTGATGCGCTCGATATGTTTTCTCGAAGCGATTTCGGGAACGACGCCGCCGTATAATGTATGTATGTCAATCTGAGAGGAAATCTCATTGGACAGTACCGTCCTCCCGTTTACAACTACGGCCGCGGCCGTCTCGTCGCAGCTGGATTCAATTCCCAGAATCGTGATGTCTTTTGCCATAATCTGCTTCCTTATTCGTCTTTAAAGTTCAGCGTCAGACTCCGCCCGTCTTTGCCGCAGGAAATCGGAGGAAAGATCTTCTGCGCGCCGGAAAGGAACTGCTCGGGCCTTGTCTCAGAAGGGCTGAAATGCGTCAGCCACATGCGGGCAGGCTGCGCGGCCTTTCCGATTTCCGCGGCTTCGCGGAAGGTCATATGCTTCTTTTCCCTTGCCTTCGGCAGCTTTTCCTCATCCCCGTACATGCCTTCGCAGATGAACAGATCCGCGCCCTCCGCAGCCTTCACGATGTTCCCGCACGGGCGGCTGTCGGTCGCGTACGCGACTTTCAGGCCTTCTCTTGCAGGCCCCAGAACCATATCCGGCGTATACACACGGCCGCCGTCTTCAATAGTCTCGCCTTTCTGGAGCCTCGACCAGAACGGCAGCGGAATCGAAAGCTCCTTTGCCCTCTGCGCGTCAAAACGTCCCTGCCTGCCAAGCTCGAAGCTGTAGCAGTAGCAGGTCACCCGGTGATTCACTTTCCGCGCGGTAATGTGCAGCTCCGGAGCGTCCGGAAGCGGAAAGCTTTCTTCATTCTCCGTCAGTTCCTTATACCGCAGCTCGAACGGCAGTTCCGGCGCAATGACCCGAAGACTCGAGACGACCTTCTCAAGGCCTCTGGGTCCTGCCAGAAGAACCGGTTCGGTGCGGTCCGCGTTGCCCATCGACAGCAGCATGCCCGGAAGCCCCGCGATATGATCCCCGTGATAGTGCGTGAATAAAATCACATCAATCGGGTTCGGACTCCAGCCCGCCTTTTTCAGCGCAATCTGGGTTCCCTCCCCGCAGTCGAGCAGAATCGTCCTGCCGTTATAGCGAAGCGCGAGCGACGTCAGCCATCTGTAAGGGAGCGGCATCATGCCGCCGGTTCCCAGTAAACATACATCAATCATTTCAAATTTTCCTCTTGGACCGGCGCCACATAATCAGCGCGTCTTCCGTTGGATTCGTGTAATAGTTTCTGCGGCGGCCTTCAATTTGAAAGCCGAAGCTCTCATACAGGGAAAGCGCAGCCGTATTTCCTTCCCGCACTTCGAGTGTAAAGTCAGAAATGCCAAACTCCTGCGCATTCGAAAGCGCGAGCCTTAAAAGATCGCCCGCAATTCCGCGGCGGCGCGCCTTGGCAAGGACCGCGACATTCGAAATCTCGCCTTCTCCCGCGATAATCTGCAGTCCCGCGGTTCCGATCAGCTCATTGCCCCGGAACGCGCCATAGTAATAGCTGTAAGGAAGAAGCAGGGTCGCGTGGTAGACCCGTTCGGACCATGGCACGGAAAAACAAGCCCTTTCGACATTCGCGGCCGCCTCCGCATCTTCCGGCAGGAGTCTGCGGAGCAGAACCCCCGAACGCGCCGGCGTCATCTCGCATCTTCCTCCATGGTCTCCTTCTTCAAGGCCATTTCTTTTACAAGGCGGCCTGCTGCCAGCGCTTCCATCTCGCCCGCCTTTTCCGCTTCTTCTCTCTGCCGCTCCGCCTGTGACTTGCGAAGATACAACGGACGGAAATCATCTGCGTTTACATAACAGGCATCGCCCTTTTGTCTATATAGAAGATCCGCAAGAACGGCGGTCGACGCGGCTCTCTGGAGCGAGAGATGCGCCGGCGCAAACGAAAACGGAACGCGCAGTCCTTCCCGCAGCTGCTCACGGTAAACCGGGACGCCATCTCCAAGGAAGATGACTTCTCTGCCGAGACTGTTCAGCCGGCTGATGACCTCCGTCACCGGCCCGGCGCAGGCGGGAAGCAGACATACCGGTTCTGTTTTCTCTTCATAGATGCCGGTATAAACCTGAGAACGTCTGGCATCCATCAGAGGGCAGACCAGCGCGTCCGTGCCGTACAGATTGAACGCAAGACTGTCTACGGTCGGCACCGGAATCAGCGGAAGATCCAGCGCGAGTCCGATTCCCTTGGCAGTCGCGGCGCCGATCCGGAGTCCGGTGAATGACCCCGGACCCTCTGTGAGCGCGACCGCGTCCAGCGTTAGAAGGTCCAGCTCTGTCATGCGGCGCAGCGCATCCAGCATAGGTACCAGCGTCTGCGAATGTGTCTTCTTGAAATTGATGCTGTATTCTCCGGTCAGAACACCGTCTGTAACAAGCGCGCAACCGGCCACCTGGCCGGACGCTTCGATCGAAAGTATCTTCATCCGTTCTCCTTCCGTTCCTCCGGCCCGTCCGTGATCGTAATATCCCGGTAATCGGTCCCCTTCGACAGGTCCTTCCGGATCGTGATCGTCCGCGTCTTCTCCGGCAGAATTTCACGAATCTGATCCGCCCATTCGATCATGCAGACGCCGTTTCCGTAGACGTAGTCATCGAAGCCCACTTCGTCCATCTCCTCCGGCTCTTCGATTCTGTAAACGTCGAAGTGATACAAAGGAAGCCGCCCGTCCTCATAAATCTGCAGAATCGTAAATGTCGGACTGTTCACCAGCCCCCGAATGCCCAGACCTTTGGCAAAGCCCTTGGTAAAAACCGTCTTGCCGGTGCCAAGGTCTCCGTCCAGTGCGAAAACCTGTCCGGCTTCGGCCTTTTCACCCAGCTCTTTTCCTATATGATAGGTGTCTTCCGCACTGTTCGATTCAAAATGTTTCATTCTAACACCCAATGCTCCCTTTCATAAACAAAACCCGTTCGCGGCTGCCATTTCGCTCCGTGAACGGGTTAATCTTACTCTGTCTGACCGTAGTTTGTAAAGTTTGCCGCGGGAATTACCTGCCCTTGATCACCACCGAGATCTTCTTGTAAACGAGGACCGTGACGAACACATCCATCATGCCCTTTGCGAAGGTAAACGGCACGTTGAACAGAAGAAGGCTCTGTTCAATGCTCTTGACGCCCGGGAAAATCGCCTGATACGCGGCAAGGATAACATCTTTCGGCATGAAATTATAGTAGACCGGATATACGATGAAAAGGTTCGACGGGAACGAAACCGCCGCCATCAGGAGCGCGCCGGCCGCCGCCGCGATAATCGCGTTCTTTCTTGTCTTGTTCCGCTTATAGATGCTGCCGGCTACGGCCACAAAAACCGCGCCGAGAATGAAATTCGAAAGCTCGCCCACACCGAAGGAACCTGTTGCCAGCACAGCGTGCAGAATGTTCTTGATCAGCTCGATGATAACGCCGCAGACAGGTCCGAGAGCGAAGGCGCCGATCAGCGCCGGCAGGTCCGAAAAGTCGAACTTGATAAAGGCCGGCATGATAAACGGGAGCGGTATCTCAATCAGCTGCAGGACGAACGCAGCTGCGGACAAAACACCCGTCACCGCAATATACCGCACGGTAATCGAAGATTTCTTACGGACCGGATTTCTTGTTTCTGTGATTTCTGTCATGGTTTTCTCTCCTTTTTCAATGACTCTCCGAGCGTTTTCCGGATATAATCACGTAAGGGTGAAACCATGCGCCCCATCTTTGCAGATGGAGTCTTCGGCTGCGGCAGGCGCCGCAACAGAAAAACCCCGCACGCAGAATATACGTACAGGGCAGCCACTCATCATAATGGTGATTATTTTTCTTCCATCCAGACTTGGACTGCACTGCAGTCGACACTGTTGGTCCCGGAGTTTCACCGGGTCGGCACAGACAGCACTGCTGCTGTGGTCGCGGACTTTACCGCCAGTAGGGAATTGCACCCTGCCCTGAAAAATACTCGTTATTGAATTACAAAATTAAGTCTATAACGCGAAAGCGGATTTGTAAAGAGGGATGTCCGCCGCAGGCGGCGGCTTTTCCGGCAATCTTCATCCGGCGATGCCTTATCCGACGATTTTCATATTGAATCCGTTGATCGCCCGCCGCTCCTCGTCTTTGTTGGAAACCTTCGCGATGCAGGCACCGAGGCTCCGGAGCTTTTCCGGAAAATCTTCGTATCCCCGCTCTATATAGTGGACATCGTAAATTTCGGAGTAACCGCGCGCAGCCAACGCCGCGGCAACGAGCGCCGCGCCGGCCCTTAAATCCGGTGCCGTAATTTTCGCTCCGGTGTAATTCTCCACGCCGTCAATGATCGCGGTATTGCCTTCCACACGCACATTGCCGCCCATCTTGGCCAGCTCATCCGTATATTTGAAACGGTTTTCAAAAATGCTCTCCGTCACAATGCTTGTTCCCTTGGAAAGGCCGAGCAGAACACTGATCTGCGGCTGCATGTCAGTCGGAAACCCCGGGTACGGCAGTGTTTTGACGTTGGTATGTTCGAGGCGTCTGGAAGCGACGACCCGGACCGAATCATCCGATTCCGTAACTTCACAGCCGATCTCGGTCAGCTTCGCGGTCAGGCATTCCAGATGCTTGGGAATCACGTTTGTAATCGTGACATCTCCGCGCGTGCAGGCAGCGGCATACATAAAGGTTCCTGCCTCAATCTGGTCCGGAATAATCGAGTAGTTTGTCCCGTGCAGCTTTTCGATACCGCGGATACGGATCACATCGGTTCCTGCGCCGCGGATCTTCGCGCCCATACTGTTCAGGAAGTTCGAAAGATCAACGACATGCGGCTCCTTCGCGGCGTTCTCGATGATGGTATTCCCTTTCGCCATAATCGCAGCCATGATGATATTGATGGTCGCGCCGACGGAAACGACATCCATATAGATATGGCTGCCGACAAGGCAGGACGCTTCCGCGCGCACATGTCCGGGCGGCACAACCGAGACGTTCGCGCCAAGAGCCCGGAACCCCTTGATATGCTGGTCAATCGGACGCAGGCCGATATTGCAGCCGCCGGGCAGAGCCACTTCCGCCTTGCGGTACTTACCGAGGAGGGCTCCGATCAGGTAATACGAGCCGCGGATCTTCCGGACTGCCTCGTTGTCGACCGGCTCATCCTTGATGTTCGCCCCGTTAATTACATATGTATGTCTTTCCGGGTGGGTGACTTCTCCGCCGATGTCGCTGATCGCTCCGACCAGCGCGCGGATATCACTGACATCCGGAACATTTTCTATGGTGACAGGCTCATCTGCCATGATTGCAGCCGCCACGATCGCAAGCGCCGCGTTTTTCGCGCCGGCAATTTCGACTTCGCCGGAGAGCGGGCTGCCGCCTTTCACGACATAATATTCCATGCTGAACTCCTGAATTTGTTTTTTCCAAAAAAAGCGAATATAGAATACCTTACCATGTATTATCTGTCAACGATTTACATAACCGAGCGGATTGACTGCCACGCCGTTCATACGCATCTCAAAGTGCAGATGCGGTCCGGTACTGTTGCCCGTATTGCCCGAAAGAGCGATCTTCTGCCCCTGGGAAACGGACTGCCCGGTCTTTACGAGAATCCTTGACAGATGCCCGTACCTGGATACAAGTCCGCCCGGATGCTGGATATATACAACATTGCCGTATCCGGACTGCCAGCCCGCGGTAATGACCGTTCCACCGCTCGTCGCGCTGACCGAAGTACCGATCGGAACACCGATATCAATGCCCGGGTGATTCGTACTCGCCCCGGCCTTGGGCTGTTTTCTCCTGCCGAAGGAAGATGTGACATACCCTCCGGAAACCGGCCAGATATAGGTCGGCGGGTTCACTGTGCCTCGTTCGATAATCTTCGGCACGGCTTCCACTGTGGTCTGCTGCATGACAATCTCAGAGGCGATCTGCGTGCCGTCCTTATAGCGGACAAGCTCAATCGCTTTCCGGTGTCCGGTCGAAGGTTCCTGAATAACCACCGATTTCGTCGTATACCAGGAATCGTTATCCTTGTAGATCGTGTCCGCGGTATAGTCCTCTTCCTTATATTCCTGCATCGTGTAGATGACGGACAGTTTCGGCTCCGCCACCGTCACGGTCAGTTCGTCGCCGGGCCGGATCGTTGAATTCTCGCTTGACAGAATCGGATTGATCGCGATCAGCTGGTCTGTAGTAAGGCCGTATTTTTCCGCGATTCCCGAAAGCGTATCGCCCTGCTGCACCTCATGGATCTGATTTCTCGCAACCTCCCCGGTCACATCCTGAACCGCCGCGTCCAGAGACGCGATCTGGTTCTGCGGCATGTAGGCTTCGCCGATTTCCACGGCTTCGCCGAAGTCAATGGACTGCAGCCCCAGCTTGTAATCATCGAAATTCTGGGAAACCGAGGGCTGCACCGAGCTGAACACATCAGACATGAATTCGTCAATGCCGGCTGCCGGAAAGCTTTTTGCTTTCTCTGCGTTTTTCTGCTGTTCTACCTGCGTCAGAACCTGCGGCGTATAGACATTCACCTGCCGCGTGTCATCCTTCACAAGGTTGACAAGGTAAGTGTTGTCGGCATCATATTTGGACAAAACAGTTTTGAGCAGAGAAACAACGTCCTCCGCCGAACGCATATTGACTGTGTATTCACCGATTTTAATGGTATAACACTTCGTCAGGGAAAGCTGCTCGTGGTCGGAAAGCACCTTTTTCATGTTGCCGATGACCGTGCTGTTGTCATCGAGCGCGCCAAAAAGGACATTCTCTCCCTTGACCTCAAGCTTTGCGTCGATGAAGATCATATCATCGCTTGTATGCGCGATCTCCCGGCGCGCCTCCCGAAGGCAGGAAAGCGCGTCCTGCCGGCTGCCGAGCGTCCCGACTTCCGTGCCGTTTAAAATGACCCGGTAGGAATTATTGCCTGCCCGCCCCGGCGGCGTGAACTGCGGCACAAAAAAAAGGCTGCAGGCCAGTACGAACATGGACACAGCCAGAAAACGTATTGTAATTCTGTGGATCAATCTTTCCATACGCCGCTGCCGTCAGCCGCCGATGATCATCCTGATCAGCATGCTGATGACGCCGAAAGAATCAAGGACTTCGTAAGCAAGGCACAGGATGACAAGGATCAGCGTAAGAACGGAGACCGCGGAGACTTTCTGCTTCTTCGGTGTCAGCTGCTCCTTCAAAGTTTCGATCTCGTCTTTGAGTTCCTGCGTCTGCTTCTGCAGGAGCTGATCGGTTGCCGCCTGAATATTGCGGTATACGCGGACATTTTCCTTGTGTGCGAAATCATCAGACTGCTGCATAAGATCGGCAATTGTCTTTCTGGAATCCTCTACGGATGCTGCGATCTGCTGCTGCATGCCGGCAAGGTCAATATCACGGAAGGAAGCCGCGCTCTGCGTAATCTGCGCAGAAGCATCCTGCACGCTCTTTAAGGTGCTGCGCGTTGTCTCTTCATTCATCGCGCGAAGCTGCTCGACAAGAGCGCTGTTCTTCTCATAAAGCTTCTTGAGCTCTTCAATCTCGCTCGAATATTCCGCTGCTGTACTGCGCAGGTGCTCTGCTTCTCTTGCCTCCGCAGCGCCGTTTGCCCGGATCATATCATCTGCCCGTTCTGTACCGCCCGCGTAATAATCACTGCGAAAATACTCTTCGTTCATTTTCGATTCCTTTCAGAAATTCCGTTCCCCGCCTGCATGGAACGCCGGATCATCTTCCATGATAGCATCCGGTTTTCGTTTTTACAACGGAGCTGCACAGCCCCCGGCTCCGATCAATATGTACAATATATCTAATTTTTCTTTGTGCAAAACAACGTTTTTGTAGATAATACTTAATTATTCACGTTGTGTTCACAAAACGTTCATATCTTTCTGCTATATTACAATCAAACATAAGACAGGCAGACAGATAATTTTTTCATAATAGCCCGGGTGCCGCAAGGTACCCGGGCACTCCTCATTTACGGGCTTTCCTGCAGGCTTACGTCTGCCGTCCGCCGCGTTCTCTTTTCTCTTCTACCTTGATTTCCTGAATCTCGTTATTCAGGTACAGCATTTTGTCGTCGAGTGCCGACACCATGTTGGCGCACTCTAAAAGCTCGTCCGCGATGCCCTGCGGCACATCGGTAAACTTGTACTGAATCTTGTGTTCCAGAGAAGCCCAGAAATCCATCGCGATCGTACGGATCTGGATCTCCACCTTCGTATCCACGATGCGGTCAGAAAGATAGACCGGCACCGTGACAATCATATGGTAGCTCTTGTATCCCGACGGCTTCGGATGCGCGATGTAGTCCTTGATCGCAAGCACATGAATATCGCTCTGATTGCTGATCATGTCCGCGATCTTGTAGATATCCGATGTGAAGTCACAGATGACCCGGATCCCCGCGATATCGTTGCAGTATTTGACCATGTTCGCGAGGGTCACCTCATATCCGTGACGCTTCAACTTGGCCGCAATGCTGCCCGGTGTCTTGACTCTGGATTTAATATGCTCAATCGGATTGTAATTATGTACATGCTGGAATTCCTGATTCAGGATTTCCAGCTTCGTATTGATCTGCTTGAGGGCGCCGCTGTAAATCAGCATGACCTCCTCGTAGCTCTCTGCCCCTTCTCCCGTAACTTTCAGTTCCATCCTGCCACCTTTGGTGCCGGAAAGCTCCGGCACATTGCGCAGATACCGCCGCGCGCCGTATTATTCAACAGTAACGGACTTGGCCAGATTCCTCGGCTTATCGACATCCAGTCCTTTTGCCACACTGACATAGTATGCCAGCAGCTGCAGCGGGATGATCGCGACGCTGGTCGCGAAAAGCGGATCCGTCTTCGGAATGTAGACCGTAAAATCAGCCGTATCTTCGATATTATAATTTCCGTATGTTGTCAGTCCCATCAGATAGCCGCCGCGGCTCTTGACTTCAACCATGTTGCTGACGGTCTTTTCAAACAGAGAAGGCTGTGTCAGTACGCCGACAACCAGAGTTCCGTTCTCGATCAGGGAAATCGTGCCGTGTTTGAGCTCTCCTGCCGCATACGCTTCGGAATGAATGTACGAAATTTCCTTGAGCTTTAACGAGCCTTCAAGAGAGATCGCATAGTCCAGTCCGCGTCCGATGAAGAAAATGTCCTGCGCGTTCGAAAACTTTGCTGCAAACCACTGGATTCTCTCTTTATCATCCAGTGCGCGGGAAATCTTCTCCGGCAGTGCCATAATTTCCGTGATCAGCTCCGCGTATCTTGTATCATCAATAACACCGCGCGCATACGCCATCCGGACCGCGATGGTATATCCCGCGATCAGCTGCGTGCTGTATGCCTTTGTAGTCGCGACCGCGATTTCCGGCCCTGCCAGCGTGTAGAAGACATGATCCGCTTCCCGCGCGATCGAGGAGCCGACGACATTGACAATCGCGAGCGTCTTCATGCCAAGCTCCTTTGCAAGGCGAAGCGCGGCCAGAGAGTCGGCGGTTTCTCCGGACTGGCTGATCACGATCGCCATCGTGCCGTCCGGAACAATCGGATTCCTGTAACGGAACTCACTCGCGAGCTCAATACGGACCGGCACACGGGCAAGCGATTCGATGACATACTGGGTCGCCACCGCGACATGATATGCCGAGCCGCAGCCGATGATATAGACCGAGCGCAGGCTCTTCAGCTCTTCATCCGTGATGCCGCAAGCGGAGAGATCGATTTTGCCGTCCTTGACGACGGAATTGATCGTATCCTTTACGGCCTTCGGCTGCTCGTGGATTTCCTTGAGCATGAAGTGCGGATACCCGCCCTTCTCTGCCGCCTTGGCATCCATGGTCACTTCGACGGGTTCCTTCTCGATCTCTTCCTGGTCGATATTGTAGAAGGTAACCTTGTCCGCTTCAAGTACACCGACTTCCTGGTTGCCGATATAGTACACCTTTCTCGTGTATTTCAGGATCGCAGGGACATCGGAAGCGAGGAAAGTCTCTCCCTTTCCGACGCCGATGATCATCGGCGCGTCCTTTCTCGCGACAAAGATCTTACCCGGATAATCCTTGAACATGATTGCAAGGGCATACGTGCCGCGCACACGCATCATCGTATGCGTAATCGCGTGAACCGGTCCCAGATTGTACTTGCGCATGTAGAACTCGATCAGGTTAATCGCAATCTCGGTGTCCGTATCCGAATAAAACTTATATCCGTGCCGGAGAAGCTTCTCCTTGACATCCTGATAATTCTCGATGATTCCGTTATGTACACCGACGACCGAGCCGTCATTGCTGATATGCGGATGCGCATTGTTTTCGGAAGGTTCTCCGTGCGTGGCCCATCTTGTATGTCCGATGCCGCAGCAGCCGGACATGGAAAGGCCGCCGTTCGTCTTCTCGCAGAGAACTTTGAGTCTTCCTTTCGCCTTCACGATTTCAAAATCGCCGCTGCCGTCCCGCACAGCCAGCCCCGCAGAATCATACCCTCTGTACTCGAGCTTTCCCAGACCGTCCAGAAGGATGGGTGCCGCCTGTTTCTTACCTATATATCCGACAATTCCGCACATAATTTTTCTCCAGTATCCGTATTTACAAACCGGCAGCCTTCACTGCCCTTTCATTTATGATTTTCCGTTTCCCGGGCTCACGGTTTTCCCGGATCTCTTCCAGTATTCTTTATTCGCCGTCAGATGGAGCCGCACAAATTCGGGGAGTCTTTGATACGCCTTCCCCAGCCGGTATCCTGTAAGGCGGAACGCGCACCGGTACAGGAAAACCGGAATTTCACGGCCGGCTCCATTCTTCCGAAGATACGCGAGTGTTTCCCGGACATATCTTGCGCCTTCGCCTTCGCTCTTTACACCTTGAAAGATTTCCGGATGATCCGCCTGCGATACGCCAAGATCAAAATTACGCCGCAGCTGCGTCATCGCCCCGTAATTATGAGAATGCACAACTCCGGCTTCCGCTTCATATCGGATGGCATAGCCGTGCTGCAGCGCCGTTCCCGCATAAACCATATCTTCATTGAAGATCGCCGGCTCCGAAAAGCCGCCGAGCTCGTCGAAGATCCGCTTTCTGTACATCGCGCAGACATCCGAACAGAAATACGTCTTGATGCCGAGACGTTCGAAATCCTTCTGCGTTTTTACAGAGGACTTCTCCGGATAATTAAAGCTCCTCGAAAAGCGTTCCGCAGCCGAAGCGTTTTCCGCGGGGAGCTGCCTCGCGTAAGCCACCGCGGTCTTTTCGTCTTGGGAAAGACCTCCCGCAAGTGCGGAAAGAAGCATTTCGTCCGCAGGTACCGCGTCCTGCGTCATCATGCAGACAAAGTCCGCGCCGGCGCAGCGGCGCATCCCGAGGTTCCTCGTTCCGGCATGATCGAACTCCTGCCTTTTGATATGTATTATATCAAGAAACGGGTACTGCCTGCACAGTTTCTGTTCGTCCGTTCCAAGTACCGAAAGCGTCTCGTCAAAAAGACTCTTCTCCGTATTGATCAGATGCACCCGGCGCGGCGGCGTCTTCTGCCTGTGAAGCATCCGAAGGATATCCAGCAGCCGTCCGTCCGGCCGGTACGTCACAAGGACGATATCTATTACATTTTCCATAATTTATTCATTATAGCAAAACAGTCCCGCAGCCGCAATCTTGCCGCCCCGCGGCAAAAAGGGAGAGCCCGCCGGCTCTCCCCGTAAGATTTGATATCGGATGATCTTTGTTTTGTCTGCCGCAGGCGTCATACGTGATCGGCATCGGTCATCTGCTCCGCCTGTGCTCCGGAAGTATCCGATTCAATGACCTTGCTGTACTGATCCACCTTGTCGGAAACATCGTAAGCACTGTCGTCAAACAGGAACTGATGGAGCCACTTTACGTTTTCGGAAAGCGTTTCCGGAATGACGCAGTCTCCCTTCGCGCCTCCCAGGTTCGCCTGAATCCGCAGGTTTTCCTGCGGGAAGCCGTTCTGCATGGTGTCGATGCTGTCTTCCGCCTCCACCGTGTAATTTGCGATATTGCTGACATCTTTGACCATGTCCGAAACGTCCATGGAGGTATAGATTTCCTTGAACGCGCTGTTCATGATTTCGGTAAGCTGCGAGACATTGGCTTGTTTTGCCTTATCAACAGTCGCATAAATGACCGCGCGCTGTCTTGCGGCGCGTTTGTAATCCCAGCCTCTCGTGTAACGGATGCGGCAGTACGCCGTCGCCTGCAGTCCGTCCAGTGTCTGCAGTCCCGGCTGCGTCACCTCGGTGTACTTCATTCCGAGTTCCTGCGCCATGGTCGACTGGTAGTTGTTCAGGTGCGAGATTTCGTCTTCCTCGACATTGATCTGAATGCCGCCGAGCGCGTTAATGACATCGGTCAGTCCGCCGAATCCGATCGTGACAAAGTCCGTAATATTCAGATCGAGATTCTCATTGAGCATGTTGATTGCCTGCTCGGGGCCACCCTGCGCGTAAGCCGCATTGCATTTATTGTAGACATCGTTTCCGATATTCAGATACGTGTCGCGGTATACCGATACCAGCTTGACCTTTCCGGTCTCCTGATTGATCGAGCAGATGATGATCGAGTCGCTTCGTGTATTCTTGTTCAGCTCACCTTTCGTGGAGTCCACGCCGAAGAACGCGATGTTGCGGTAGCCTTTCATGGCGCCGCTCTCGGCGCTTTCCTTCGCTTCATCACTGACGTTCTGCTCGATTTTCGCGTCCTGCAGATTGACCTTGCCGACCTTGGAAAGCTGTGTGACCGCGTACAGGATGCCGATTACGAGAACGAGAACCGCGGCTTCAACGATAAAGAGGATAATCTTCTTTCTGCTGTTCCTGCCGCTTCCTGAGTCTCTCCCGTTCCTTCGCGCCGTGCCGGCCTTTCGGCTCTTTGCACTCGTGCGTCTTTTATAATCGTCATCATACCCGTCATCGTACCGGCTCTCGTACCCGTCGTCATACCGGTCATCGTAAGGTTCGTCATACCGCTCGTCATAGCGGCCGCCGTATTCGTCATCATCTGCGTATCTTCCGCCGGAAGCGCCGTCGTAGCGGTCATCATCATAGCTGTCCTGATATCCGCCGTCCGCGCCGTAGCCGTCGTCGTATCCGGCATTGCCATAGCCATCGTCATAACGGTCATCATAGCCGTCCGCGCCATAGCCGTCGTCATATGCGTCATAACGATCATAAGGATCGTTATATCTGTTATTTCGCCTGGACATGTTCCCTCCAAATATAGGTCTTTAAACAAACACACGTCCCATTATTTTATCGCTACTGCAAGAATATGGCAACAAAAAGAAAAAACACGGCAGCAGCCTTTGTCTGGCGGGCCTGCCGCCGCGCCTCTCAGTACGCGTTTTTATTGACGAAACCTTTGAAAATGGTAAGAAACAGGATCTTGAAATCAAGCCCGAGGCTCCAGTTCTCGATATAGAAGATGTCATACTCAATCCGCTTACGGATTGACGTATCTCCTCTGTAGCCGTTGACCTGTGCCCAGCCGGTGATTCCGGGGCGGACCTGATGCTTGACCATGTATCTTGGAATTTCTTCCTTGAACTTTTCGACAAACTGCGGACGCTCCGGCCGCGGTCCGACAAGGCTCATCTTCCCCATCAGCACATTGAAAAACTGCGGCATCTCATCGATGCTCGTTCTTCTGAGAAAGCTGCCGAACTTCGTGACGCGGCAGTCTCCGCGCGTCGTCCAGCCTTTCTTCTCTTCCTCCGGGCTCTGCACGCGCATCGTGCGGAACTTATACATCGTGAACGGCTTGGAGTGGAGACCGATTCTGGTCTGCTTGTAAATGACAGGGCCCTTGCTGCTGCATCTTGTACCGATCGCCGCGAAAATCATCACCGGAGAGAACAGCACAATGCAGAAAATCGACCCCAGAATATCAACAAGGCGCTTTAGCAGCGCGTTCCAGGTATTCGAAAGCGGGACATACCGGATGTTGATGACCGGCAGTCCCATCAGGTCCTCAGTGTACGGTTTGGAAGGGAAGAGCGAATTATAGTCCGGGATGAACTTGGTATGGACGCCGGATTTCTCGCACTGATCGACGATGCCTTCGAGCTTTTCATAGTCGGTCAGTGAAAGCGTGATCGCGATTTCATCGAGTTTGTTTTCCGGGAGAATGTACTGCAGATTGTCGAGCGTGCCGAGAACCTTGACCCCTTTGTAGGTAGTCCCGCGCGGCACATGGTCATCCAGAATGCCATGCACGACATAGCCCCACTGCGCGTTCGCGCTGATTCTGTCAAGATATGCCTCCGCCGCGCGCGAATATCCGATGAGGAGCATGTGCTTGAGATTATTGCCTCTTCTTCTGATATAATACAGCGTCTTTCTGACCAGATAGCGGTACAGGATGGTCAGCGTCATATTGATCAGATAAAACAGCGCAATAAAGGTACGGGAGAAGTTGACAACCCTGCTGTATCTTGTACTGAGCAGGAAGAAAGCCACCATGACAATCGCGATGCCGACGGTATTGGCTTTTATGATCCCCCAGATTTCCGTGCGGATTCTGGTGGAGCGCTTGGATGAATAGAGATTATAGATCGAATACAGGACAAGATAGCCGGGGACAATGAAATAGAGCGCGGAAAAGTACGTCTGCGCGGGCAGCGCCGTCACACCGGGTGTCGTGTCTGCCCACGGGGTCATGAACTTGATGGCCCAGGCAAGCATAAAGCTTGCGGCGACGACCATCCCGTCCAGCACGACGTGCATTCTGTTGAAAAAGATCTGATTGTCCTTGATCATGCCTTATTGTTCCACTGCCGGCAGCTGCCTGCAGATTCCTTCCGGTTTAGAATAAGCGGCGCTCAGTCCTTCAGGCGCCTTGCGCAGTTCATCCAGAGCTGTCCCTGAATGCGCAGATAATTCGGCAGGTTCGAAAACGCAAACGGCACTTTTCCGCCAATGTACAGCGGAAGGATATGATCCAGCTCTTCACTACCGTCAATTGCCGCTTCTTCGCATATGCTGTCTTTGCGGTAAGGAAGACCGGCCGAAAGAAAAAGATCCCGTTCCTTCGCCATTTCCTTCAGATATTTCCCGCGGCGCAGCCCCTGCGTGTATGCCTCTCCGAGCCCTTTTCTCTTGAAATAAGTCTCTTTGATCAGCCTGCCGAGCCCGATGAGAGGCGCATTGAGCACGTATTGGAGCGCGGGCATGTTTTTATACAGAAGATACGCATTATTGCCGGACGCCATGGACTCCTTGAACGGATTGTGCACCGAGCCGGAGGAGGCGCTGCCCGCGTGATAGACAATGGCTTTCGGCGCGTACAGATTTCTGTAACCGTAAATCGCGGCGCGGTAGCCGATGTCCACATCCTCGAGATAACAGTAGTGACGCTCATCGAACAGACCAATGCGGTCAAAAACCGACATGCGGTAAATCGCGGCACCTGCGCAGGCGGAAAAAATTTCGCCCGCTGTATTATAATGGTCCCTGCTCCTGGCCTTGCCTCTGGCAAATGCCCAGCCGAGCGCGCAGTACAGATCGCCCGCGTCGTCGATCACTGCAGGGTCCTTCAGAGACAGCATTTTTGCCTGTGCGCTGAATGCCCGCTGATTCTGCACAATCGCGGTATACAGCTCTTCGACGAAGCGCGGATCGGCCTTCGTATCATTGTTGAGAAGAATCACATACGGCGTTTTCGTCAGATGCAGCCCGCAGTTCACCGCGTGGCAGAAGCCGGTATTGGCTTCCAGCCGGTAAAGCAGCACCTGCGGATACTTCTCCCTGACGCTCTCGCAGCTTCCGTCCGTGGAATGATTGTCCACGACAATAATCTTCGGCACAAAAGTTCCCGCAAGCAGAGAATCTATGCAGTCTTCAATATACTGCAGCCCGTTGTAATTCGGTATCACAACAGTGATGAGACCCGTTTTCGATATTCCCATTTTACTCCACCTTCCGCGTCATGGAAGGATCAAAGACCACCAGATACCCCATGTTCCTTGCCTGCCGGCAGAATTCCAGCGACTGCAGGGTCAGGACTCTTCTGTCTCCCTTTTTCATGATATGCGATTCATATTCCGAATTGAAAACGGTCTGGTAGAGCGGTCGCAGCTCCTCCCGGATCTGCATGCAGCGCACATCCACGGCCGCCGCGTCCTGCACCGAATCCGCGCGGTGGGCGGGTCCGCTCTCCATCACATGCATGCCGGCAAAACAAACCGTGCCGTCCTCCTGCATCATGCCGCCGATGATCCTGTTTTTCCGGTTTAATACCTTGCCGCCGACGGCGCCCACGTCCGGCCTCGCGGTAAAGATATCCGGATGGTAGGTCACGCTGTAAAAGCCCCTGTGCCTGCCTTCCGCGACGTCCGCGGTGATGCCGCAGGAGTGCAGATAGCTCTCCAGCGCGCGTTTTCCGGCTTCATAAGCATAGTTTTTACTGTCCGGATTTCCGGCTGTCGATCCCCTGTGCATGCGCCAGTGGTAAAGCACCTTCGGCACATGGCAGACACAGGACCAGGGTGCGCGGAGAATCAGGTCATAATCCTGCGCGCCGTCGTATTCGCTGCGAAGCCGCAGCGCGAGGAACAGCTCCCTCTTCATCACAAACAGATGACAGATATAATTGTTCGTCAGAAGGTAGTCCGCGTTGAAGTCCGGCTTGATATTCGGTTCGAAGAAATGCCGCGCCGTCTCATCGCATTTGTCTTCATCGGTATAAACGATCTCCGGCTGCTTCCGCATCAGCACTTTCGTCACTTCGCAGCACGCGTCCGGCGTTAAAAGATCATCGTAGTCAAGCAGCGCGATATAATCTCCGGCAGCGTGCCCGGCTGCCGCGTTCGTATTGCGCGAAATGCCGCCGTTGCGCGGGAGACGGTAGTAGTGAATGCGTCCGTCTTCAAAAGAGTCTGCAATCTTTTCTGCCACAGTCCCGAATCCGGCTTCCCCGGAGGAGCTGCTGTCCGGATCACTTCCATCCGCAAGAATCACCTCGAAGTTGCCGAATGTCTGCCCGAGCACCGAAGAGAGCATCTCACGCAGAAACGTTTCATTCGGATTATAGAGTGGAACGAGGAAACTGATGAGGGGCAGATGAATGTTCGCGTCTTCCAGCGCCGCACGGTACGCGGAACGCTGTTTCTCCAAATCGGCAAGAGCCGGCGCCTCATAGGAATATGAAGTGCCGGTTCTTTCCCGCAGCCGTTCTCTGGCCGCGTAAAATGTGTCCGCGAGGCCGTTGCGCCCCGCGTATCGTATTGTTTTCCGGATATCGTCTAGAAAAGACATAAGCCGCGTTACCTTTAAAGGAGCGCTTTTACCGCATCCGTAAGCTCTTCGTTTTTCTTCGCCGCGTCTTCAAGGCCGGTTCCCTTTACGCCCATGTAGAACTTGATCTTGGGTTCCGTGCCCGAAGGTCTTGCGCAGCACCAGGCGTCCTTGTCCAGCTCGAAGTAAAGGACATTGGACTTGGGCAGTCCCGTCGTTCCTTCCGCGCCCGAAGCAGGGTCCAGTGTCTTTCCGGTCTCATAGTCACGGAACTGCACAACCTTCCAGTCCGCGAACTGCTTCGGCGGATTCGCGCGGAGCTTGTCCATAAGAGCCGCGATTTGTTTTGCCCCGTCCATGCCGGGCATCGTGATCGCAAGCTGCGATTCCTTGTAATAACCGTACTCCTCATAAATGCGGAGCATCTGATCCCAGAGCGTCAGCCCCTGCTTCTTATAGAAAGCAGCCGCTTCGCACAGCATCATGACGGCTGCCGGTGCGTCCTTGTCGCGCGCATGCGTCCCGGGCAGGCATCCGTAGGACTCCTCCAGACCGAAGACATAATTGTACGAATGCTGCTCTTCAAAGAGCCTGATCTGCTCGCCGATATATTTAAAACCGGTCAGAACTTCCACATAGTGCAGGCCGTATTTCTCCGCGACCGCCTTTGCGAGGTTCGTCGTTACGATCGTCGTTACAAACGCGGGATTCTCCGGCATCGTTCCGGTCTTTGTTCTCTCGCGCAGAATATACTCTCCGATCAGCATGCCGGACATATTGCCGGTGAAGGCCATATACTCGCCGGTCTTCGTATCCTTCGCGTAAATGCCGAGACGGTCCGCGTCCGGATCGGTCGCAAGCACGATGTCGGCGTCCTTTTCCTTCGCGAGCGCAAGCGCAAGCTTGAACGCTTTGGGGTCCTCGGGATTCGGATATTCGAGCGTTGTGAAATCCGGGTCAGGATCTCTCTGCTCCGGCACAACATAGACATGCTTGAAGCCGAGTTCGGAAAGGACTCTGGTTACCGGCACAAGGCCCGCGCCATGGAAAGGCGTGTAAACGATCCGGATATCGTCCGCCATCTCACGGATGACATCGGGATGGATAATCTGTTTCTTGAGCGCTTCCATATAGGCGTCATCGACTTCACTCCCGAAATAGACAAGAAGTTCCTGCGCCTTCGCGTCCTCTTCCTTCATAGTCCGGACATCATTGTAATCGGTCACCGCGTTGACATCCGCAATAATGCCGGTATCGTGCGGCGGCGTTACCTGCGCGCCGTCTTCCCAGTAAACCTTGTAGCCGTTATATGCGGGCGGATTGTGAGAAGCCGTAATCTCGACACCTGCCTGGCAGCCAAAATAGCGGAGAGCGAATGATTCCTCCGGAACCGGACGCAGTGTATCGGAAAGGTATGCCTTGATGCCGTTTGCCGCAAGGCACAGGGCCGTCTCCTTCGCAAACTCCGGCGACATTCTTCTCGAGTCATAGGAAATCGCGACGCCCTTTTTCGGATCGCCGTTCTTTAAAATATAGTTTGCAAGTCCCTGCGTCGCCTTGCGGACCGTATAAATATTCATGCGGTTCGTGCCGGCGCCGATCACGCCGCGAAGGCCGCCCGTGCCGAAAGCGAGGTCCTTGTAGAAACGGTCCTCGATTTCCTTTTCGTCCCCCTGCACAGACCGCAGTTCCTCTTTGGTCTTCTCGTCAAAATACGGATCCGTGAGCCAGTAATTCAGCTGCTTCTGTACTCTTTCCAGCATGTGTCATACCTCCCTGATACATTTAATCCTGTACTTTCAGTGAAAAATCACTTCTGTCCAGCGTGAAATTCGGATTGTAGTAAGGATCGCCCTTCTCGATTACCTCTTTCCACTTTGCACGGAAGTGCTCCGCTTCCCTGTCATAGCGTTTCGCGTTCGCGCTGTGCGGATCCTCCACATCAGAACCGCGCGAAAGCGATTCATAATGGTAGAGCTCCGCGAACGGAGTAAATACATTCAGATAGTTCTTCTGCCGGCAGCGAAGACAAAAGTCAACATCATTGAGAGAAACTTCAAATGTCTCGTCCAGGCCGCCCAGCTCGTCATAAATGCGCTTTTTCACCATCAGGCACGCGCCGGTCACCGCGCTCATGTTCTGCGCGTAGCAAAGACGCCCCATGTAGCCCAGATTCTCGCGCCGCTGCCGGTAATGCACATGCCCTGCCGTCCTGTGCGCGCCAAGACCGATCACGATTCCCGCGTGCTGGATTGTCTTGTCCGGATAATAGAGCTTGCCGCCGACGCAGGCAACATCGTCTCTTTGCGCGTACATCAGAAGTTCCTCGATCCAGTTGAGCGAAATCACTTCCGTGTCATTGTTCAGAAGCAGGATATATTCCCCGCGCGTT
Source organism: Bacillota bacterium (assembly GCA_029224465.1). Classification (GTDB taxonomy): domain Bacteria; phylum Bacillota; class Clostridia; order Lachnospirales; family Lachnospiraceae; genus CAG-791. The sequence continues at coordinate 36,332 of JAQXUQ010000026.1, forward strand.
TTTGAAACACCGAAGTTGTTAATGCGCGAATAGTTGAAGGTTTCGCCTTCCGCGTATTTATATTCTACTACAGATACGCGGTCTTTGTATGGTCCGCCCGTCACTTCTTTGTAGTAACGCTTCGTCTCTTCCTGCGTGCTGCCGTTTTCGACGATAATGATTTCATAGTTCTCGTAGGTCGATTTTTCAAAGATCGAGGTCAGACAGCGTTTGAGATCCTGCGCGTGATCCCTGTTCGCGATCACAATACTGACCAGCGGATCACCCTGAATCTCATAGGTGATTTTGAAGATCGTCTCAAACGCGCGCGTCGAGGTAATCTTGAAATTCCGAAAGCCGTGGCGGCGCAGATGATCCGCGACAGCGCCTTTGGCGGCGTCGATCGCGTATGTTTTGGCGGCAATATTTCCCGCGGTGGAACCCGCGTGACTTCTCCAATAATACAGGAGTTTCGGCACATGCACAATCCTGCGTGCCTTGTCCGTCAGCCGCAGAATCATGTCGTGGTCCTGCGAGCCGTCAAACTCGCTGCGGTAGAGCTCTTCTCCTTCCAGAAGCTTCCGGTCAAAACAGGACAGATGACAGATATAATTGTTCGCCCGGAGATTGTCAATCGCGTAGTCCGGCTTGAAATGAATCGTCACAAAGTGATTCAGGTTCGATTCCCGGAACGTCGTCTCGTCGCAGTACAGATAATCGGCGCCCTGTTCGTTGATGACCTTCGCGTACTCGTACAAAACAGACGGGTGCAGGTAGTCGTCATGGTCAAACGGCGCGATGTAATCTCCCTCCGCAAGCGCGAGACATTGATTTGTATTGTAGGATATACCGCCGTTTTTATCGAGCTTCTTATATGCAATCCTCTTCGAGAGGTTTTCACTGCGGCTTCTGTATTCGGCGACAACCTTTCCGACATAAGCGTGAGCATCGTCCGAACCGTCCGCGAGGCAGAGCTGCCAGTTGTCATAGGTCTGGTTTAAAACCGAATCCAGCATGTCCCGCAGGTACTCTTCGGGCGTATTGTACAGCGGCACAAGAATGCTGAACAGGACGCGGTTCTGAAAAGCCGCCGATTCCTTTTCCTGTCTTTCCCGCTCTTCTTTGTCCGGAAAGCTTGCGGTTCCATATCCCTTAACGGCCTGTTTTTCGCGGATTTTGTACTGCACCTTTTTGAGGACGCCCTTCGCGTCCCCCTGATTGCGGATGCGGTCCGCCTGCCGCCGCACAAAATGATACACCTCTCTCGCGGGCTTCGACGCCTTCCAGAGTCCGTTGTTGTGGATACGGTCCAGCTTGAACTGCAGATCATCCACCTGATCCTCGAGCGACGCCACCCGTTCGAGAAGAAACGCAGCCTTCGCCCGTTCCTTCTCGTAGGCTTCTTTATAATCTTTTATCTCGTCTTTGTTCTGTGTATCCATAGCCTCACTTTACTGTCAGCGTAACATCCGACCAGTTCACGATATTGCGTCTTGATGTGCGGTCGTCCGCCAGCATGCCGACGAGGTAGCTTCCCTTCGGCAGCGCGTCGGAAGTGATCACCGCGCCGAAGCCGGTCAGCCTGTCATTGATCTGATCCGTCAGATTCGCGGCAATATCCTCGCGGTACATGCTGCGCGCCGGCAGTGAGAATACATCGCCCGACTGCTCGTTCTTTAAAAGAATCTTCCGCTCATATACGGCATTATCCGCATTGATGACAAACGAATACCCCTTGATATAGTATCCCTGTCCTTCCATGATCGGATGCAGCGCGTACGGGCCGGTCAGCCACCGGTCCAGACTGTTCGCGAATTCAACGCCGAGGCGCAGCACGGGATCGGTCCACTCGGGCTTTATCTTGCTGGTGACCAGCTGCGGCGTCACATACTCCGGATGGCGCAGGCTCGCGTCCTCGGCCGCGACGCGGAATCTTGTGACCGCGGGATCCTGGTCCAGATACGGGTGATAAAACGGGTCCCGTTCAAAGAGCGCCGGATGCATCTTCAGGAGCGCTTCCTGCTCCCCGGAAAGCCGCAGAGATTTGATCTGGTCCTTCCTGTCGTCTCCTCTGGAGAGCGACTCATGATGATAAAGATACATGTTGTTGCGGACAACATTGTAATAACCGAGCTCGAAAATTTTAAGGCACAGGTCAATATCATTGAAGGCAACCGCAAAGTGCTCCTCGTCGAAGCCGCCCGCCTGCTCAAAGACTTCCGCCCGCACCATCAGGCACGCGCCGGTCACCGCGATCACATTCCGGACGCCTTTATTGAATCCGAAATAATGTACTTCCTTATTGCTGCAGTACTGGAGCTTGTGAATCGGGCCGGCATGCACGTTGACAACGCCCGCGTGCTGGATAATATCCGAGTTCGGATATAAAAGCTTCGTACCGACTGCGCCGACATACGGAAGCTTTGCCTTCTCCGAAAGATAGGAAAGCCAGTTCGGCTTCGCGACCGTAATATCGTCGTTCAGAAAAAGCAGCAGCTCCCCGTTCGCATGCCGTGCTCCGAGATTGCACATTTTCGAGAAGTTGAACGGCATCGGCTCATAGACATACTCGTAGCCGCCGATGTCTTTTTCCCCGTGTACCCGGAGCGTCCGTTCGACCCACGCGCGGTTCTCCTCATTACTGCCGTTGTCGACGACAATGATTTCATAAGGCGAGGACTTGGTATTCTCCTCGATGGACTTGATGCAGTCAAGCAGCACTTTCGGATTATCCTTGCTGGGGATAATAATGCTGACGAGCCGCTGCGAAGCGGATTCGTCGCTGAAGCGCCCTGTCAGAGACCCGCGGATCAGGTTGCTGTCCCAGGGCGTCAGCTTCCTGGACGCATGAAACAGCACTTCCGGAATATGACCGATCGGGAATCTGCCCGCGTTTCTTCTGGAAAATCCGCCGTCGGCCTGCGCGATTTTCAGGCACAGGCTCCCGTAGATCCATGAGCGCATACGCTCGTCCAGTTCCGCCGAAGCCGCTTCCTTTTCTTCCTCGCTGTCCGCGGCGATGCTCGCTCTTGACTCGAACGCGGCCGCGGTCCGCTCGCCCGGATTGATCAGCATCAGCTCGCTTGCCCTGATCGCAAAGATGCTGCCGAAGTAAAAAGTGGAGAGAAATGTATCCGGCGACCAGTCCGGTTTCAGCCATGGATCGGTCAGATGGCCGTGTTCATCGAGTCTGTCCTCATCGCCGTAAACCATGTTGATCAGCGGGTTCTCCGCGAAATAATCGCGGATCAGTGTCTCCGCTCCGCGGGCAAGTGTCCCGTCGTCCTCGCAGGCGATAATAATGTCGCAGTCCACCTTGCCGGAGAGAATATAGCTTCGAAGGTGCGAGTATCTGACAACTTCCACACGGAAGGCTTTGCCCCTCGTATGGTCCTTTTCGACCAGCTGCCGGTCCAGGTCCTGCAAGTGATATTTATACCAGACAGCGTAAATATCGCTTTTTTCGTGAAGTTCGTTTTCGTACCTTGCGTCGTATTTGCGCTGAAGATACTGTTTAACTGCCTGCTTGAGCATTTACACTCCTTTTGCTTTACCGCATGGCGGCCGCCATTGTGGACGGCAGTCCGCACATCTGCAGTGTGAAATGAACAAAACGCGTCTTCGCAGAATTCTCTCTCCTGCGCAGCTTTTTTATATCCCACTCCATGTTCGGGTCATCGGTCGCAAAAACCAGCGCCGGTTGTTCTGTCACCGCGTTGCTTGTTAAAGATCTCCGGAACGCGCCGGCATCCGCAAGCACCGTTCCGTCTTCCGCCATCATGACCGCGTCCCGAAGAAGTACGACGCAGGGACACAGGGCGGGATCCACGCGGAGACGCCGCACATTGCCTTGTACCGGGACAGCAAAGCGGATCATCCCTTCTTCCTCATAACGCTCGGAGACAAAGTACGCCTCGTCTTCATTATACCCTTTTCCGGTGTCGTAATACACACGGACCGCTGTCAGGGAACCGGCCTGTTCCTGCTTCTCTCCCGCCGCCCGCTCTTTCTGCTCCTTCGTCTGCAGCTCCGCGGGAATAATGACCTGCGTGCCGGTCTGCGCGCGGAAATCGCCGAGCGCCTGCATGCCGCCCGTCACTTCCATCTGGAACCGGCGTTCCTCTTCCATAAGGTGCTCCGCTCCGCTCTTTGTCAAGCCGCAGATCCGTTCGGCAAAGTCTTCGCCAAGCAGCGCGTCCAGATCCTTCGCGCGGCGTTTGTTTTCCAGCCTGTACAAAAGAAGCGCCCGGTACAGTAGCTCATTTGCGGGAATGCAGCGGTCCGTTTCCCACTCGTAGTCCACCGCGGTCCAGGAGTCTCCGTCAACCAGAAGATTCGCGAAGGTCATGTCCTGATCTGCCGCGGGAAGGTTTTCCCTGCAGGACAGGCGCTCCCTGTATTCTTCGATGAGCCGCAGGAACCCGTCCTTGTCCTGCTCTGTAAGGCACGCGTCCAGCAGCGCTTCAAGCGGTTCTCCCTGCACGTAGTCAAAACATACGCTGCCGTCATCCATCAGCCTGCACGGGGCGACCCGGATGGACCTTGAAGGTTTCTGTCCGCTCTCATCCGCGGCATCACATTCCCGCGCTTCAAAGCGTGCCCGCAGCTTCTCATACGACTCCGCCATTCTTCTGACATGATCCCGTGCCTCTTTCGTCAGAGGATATTTGAGAATCCGGCGCGGATTTTCCAGAAGCTCTGTCCGGATCCGGTAGCGCGGCGCGCGGTCATTGGAGAACTTCGCGTAGGAAACCGGAAGCGGATCTCCTACGATAACCTCGAACGAATTGGCAAAGACCGGATACAGTCCGTCCCGCGTTATTCCCTCATAGGCTTCATGCTCATCGAAAAGAAGAAGCCGGTCCATGTCGAAATTGCGGATGTTGTCGGTCAGCTCGCTCCCGTCCGGCAGCCGGGTGTCGGAATAAATGCTGCTCATGAACTTGTAGTCCGGATACGGATAATAGAACGAGTATTCGTTCATGCCCGAGCCGCGCAGGATTTTTTCGAGCGCGGGTCTTGAAAACGTCGTCGCGGGGTGGTCTGCCGGATAGTTCTCGATCCCGTCAAAATAACGCGCGGAATGATCCTCTTTGCAGCCCGCAAAATACTTCAGTCCCAGCCGGTTCTCGATCGCGATCACAATGCGCCCGGCCGGCGCTTTCCGCAGGTGCGCGGAAATGCGGCGGAGCTCCTCACGGAACGGGTCCTCCGCCTTGATATAACTGCCTGCGTACTCGAATACGCCGATCAGAAAGATATAGTCATAGTCGCAGGGAAGGTGCGGCTCGATATCCTCGAAATTGCCGACCACGATCCTGACGTTACCGCAGTCTTTGTGGCGGTACGCATTGATCAGAGAGCGTTTCCTTGAAAGCTCCACGCAGGTCACCTGCGCGCACTTCTCCGCGAGAACGCCGGTGATGGCGCCGGGTCCCGCGCCGATCTCGAGAACCTTTTCGTTTCCGGTAAACGGAATCCAGTCCACGATATTACCGCGGATCGAAGAAAGGTGATACAGCACCGGCCAGCTCTTCTTCTCCCGGATGATTTCCTCGAAGCGCTCTGCGGGGTTGTTCTTCACGATCTCCAAAATCTCGTCCTCGACCGCGCCGTCGCAGTAATAATCCTCGCCGGGATAGTAGGTGTAATCGAGCGTCACCTGTCCGATTTTTTCAGTTCTGCTGCCTGCTTCCTGCATCTTCAATTGTCACCTTTGAATTCATGTCGTAGTATCCGACCGTGTTTTTGCCTGATACCACGGTCATGTTCATGACATCATAGAGCCTGTGATAAACCGTGAAATCCTCGCCTTCATAGCCGGTCACGCCGAATGATATCAGGTATTCCCCGCCCTGCAGGTCGACTTTCTGCCGGAAGGAAATGATTTTGACGTCCCCTTTGGAGACCGGCTCCAGAAACGCCTTTTCGAACATGGTGTTGGTGCCGGTGATCTCGACGCCGTACTTGTTTTTGATCGTGAACGCGAAAATCGGCGCCTTTATATCCTCGTTGAAGCGCACCTTCATCCGGAACGTGCACTCGGCGCCCTTCATGATCGTCGAGTTCGGATTGCCCCGGTCGTCCAGAATCGTGTAATCGACAATCGCGGCTTTCAGGGATCCGTACTCGAGCGTTTCCCTGTTGACCGGCACCTTGTTCACACGCTCCGGCACCTTGGCGTTTTCCTTCTTCGCATCCGGGTCATACTGGCCGACCAGCACCTGCTTGTAGATGTCGATCATTTCCTTCGGATCGCCCTCGCCGAGCTTGTGCCCCTGATTTAAAAGGACCACGCGGTCGCAGTATTTGCTGATGCTCGAGAGGTCGTGGGAGACGAACAGGACTGTTTTGCCCTGCTCTTTGAATTCTTCAAATTTGTGAAAACATTTCGCCTGAAAAAAAACATCCCCGACCGCAAGCGCTTCATCCACGATCAGGATTTCCGGATCGATGTTGATCGCGACCGCGAACGCGAGGCGCATGAACATACCGGAGGAATACATCTTGACCGGCTGATAGATATACTCGCCGATGTCCGCGAACGAAAGTATCGAATCCATCCGGGCTTCAATTTCCTGCTCGGTAAAGCCGATCATCGTGCCGTTGAGATAGATGTTCTCAATACCGTTGTACTCCATGTTGAAGCCGGCACCCAGTTCCAGAAGCGCGGAAATGCGCCCGTTCACCTTAACTTCTCCGGAAGTCGGCGTCAGAACGCCCGTGATGATCTTCAAGATCGTCGATTTTCCGGAGCCGTTCGTCCCGATAATACCGACAGTCTCGCCTTTGTAGATCGTCATGTCGACATCGTCGAGCGCCATGTGTTCGGTGTAGCGCGGCTTCCTCGAAAGGCCGAGCGCGTCGATGACGCGGTCTCTGTTATGCGCGTACAGTTTATATTTCTTTTTCAGATGCGATACCTGTATCGCGATTTTCCGATCCTGCATAGACTTACATTACATCCGCGAACTGCGGCTTGAGCTTCTTGAAGATCAGCGACGAAATGACAAAAAGCAGCGATGTCGCGATCCAGAAATAGGTGCTGGAATAAAAGTGCGTAAAGAACCATTCGTGGCCGTATACCGACATGCGGTAGCCTTCCACGATATAGGTCATCGGATTCAGCTTGATGATCCACTTCACTTTATCGGGAACCATGTTGATGTTCCAGAGAATGGGCGTCGCCCACATGCCGACCTGCATGATGATTCCCACAATCTGCTGCAGGTCCCGGAAAAACACCACGATCGAGCACGTCGCATAGGACAGCCCCAGAATCAGGATGTACTCGCAGAACGAATAGTACAGCAGCTGCAGCCAGTACACGCTCGGCGGATAACCGTAGAACCAGGCAATCAGAAGCAGCACGGCAGTAAAGCCGACATGCACGAACATTGCCGCCGTGATCTTGATGATCGGCAGCACGCTGATTTTGAACAGCACTTTTTTGACGAGGTAATTATATTCGAGAAGGGAGGTCATCCCGCCCGTTACCGCGTCGGAGAAGAAAAACCACGGCACAAGGCCGGCCGTCAGGAACAGAACATACGGCACCTCAATTCCCGCGGAGGTCCTTTGCGGTCCGGAACCGAAAATCCTGTCAAAAACAACCCAGTACATGATGACCGTCACAACCGGCGGCACCATCGCCCAGATCGTGCCGAGATAGGAACCGGCGTAACGTTTCTTGAAATCGTTGCGCGAAAGCCGCCAGATCAGCCGACGGTTCTGGTACAGCTCCTGCGGCAGCTGTGTGATTTTATCGTACAAAGCCGTAAACAGCACCGTGCCGAGGCCGAGAAGGAGACTTCCCGAAATTTTCTTGAGGCGCGCCGTATCCGGATCTTCCAGCGGATTGTTGTGGAGAATGAGGATACAGAACAACACCGCGGCGGCCAGCCAGACGAGCAGAAGGATGCATTTTTTCCTGTTTCGTAATTTATTATCCATAAGTGCGTCCGCGTCCCGCAGGATCACAGATTTCTTTCCTTCCTGTACTGCGCAATGCCGGCCCACTTCTGGTCCTTATCGGAAAGCGTAAGCGGCGTTCCGTCGCCAAGCGCGTAGCCTGCGGCGCAGGGAGTTCCGTCATAGGATCCTGTAACCTGCGGCCATTCGATACCGATGCCAGGATCGTTCCAGGCAATGCCCGCTTCATCATTCGGATGCCAGAAATCATCCACCTTGTAGCAGAACTCCGCCTCGTCCGATAAAACAAGAAAGCCGTGCGCGAAATTCTTCGGGATAAAGAACTGTTTCTTGTTTTCCGCGCTGAGGACAACGCCGAACCACTTGCCGAACGTTTCCGAACCGGGGCGCAGATCTACCGCCACATCGAAGACGGTTCCGTTCACGACTCTCACGAGTTTGGACTGGGCGTACTGAATCTGGAAATGCAGGCCGCGGAGCACGCCCTTCTTGGAGGACGACTGGTTATCCTGCACGAACTCGCAGTCGATGCCCGCTTCCTCAAAATCCTTTTTCTGATACGTTTCCATAAAATATCCGCGGTCGTCTCCATGGACGGAAGGCGTAATTACCTTGAGTCCCCTGATGCCGCCGCAGTCATTTTCCACACTGATCTGTCCCATAATATACTGTTACTCCTTAAATTTTTCCTGAAGTCCGTTTCGGCGCGGACGTCTGCCCTGCCCGTCGTGTCCGCCGTTCATCGCCGCGAGGTCCGCGCGGGCGGCGCGCGTCCGCGTCAAAGCCCGTTCGCGATGTCGCACAGATACCTGCCGTAATTTGTCTTCATAAGCGGCTGTGCGAGCTTCAGCAGCTGCTCTCTGTCGATAAAGCCGCGTTTGTACGCGATCTCTTCGATGCAGGAAATATACAGTCCCTGCCGTTTCTGGAAAGCCGCGACAAAGTCGGCCGCATCCAGCAGCTGGTCGTGCGTGCCGGTATCCAGCCACGCGAAGCCTCTTCCGAGCGTCTCCACCCGCAGTGTTCCGCGTCTTAAATACTCGTTGTTGATGCTCGTGATTTCGATTTCGCCGCGGGCCGAAGGCTTGACGTTCTTCGCGATTTCCACGACATCATTGTCATAGAAGTAGAGGCCCGGAACCGCGTAATTGGACTTCGGATGCTCGGGCTTTTCCTCGATCGAAACCGCCTTTCCGTCCCTGTCGAATTCGACAACGCCATACGCCTTCGGGTCGCGGACATAGTAGCCGAAGATTGTCGCTCCGCCTTCTCTCGATACGCGCGCATTTGTATTCAGAAGAACTCTCGAGAAGCTCTGGCCGTAGAAAATGTTGTCGCCGAGGACCAGCGCGCACGCGTCATCTCCGATGAAATCCGCGCCGATGATGAATGCTTCCGCGAGGCCGTTGGGCTTTTCCTGTACTCTGTAGGAAAAGGACATGCCGAGCTGGGAGCCGTCGCCTAAAAGCTCCTCGAAAACCGGCAGATCTCTCGGCGTCGAAATGACCAGCACTTCACGGATTCCCGCAAGCATCAGCGTGGAGAGCGGATAATAGATCATCGGCTTGTCATACACCGGCATGATCTGCTTGGAGATTGCCTTTGTCAGAGGATACAGTCTTGTGCCGGAACCCCCGGCAAGAATTATACCTTTCATGGCTTACCCGATCACCTTTCTGTCGCCGTACATCTTTTCATAATACTGCTGATAATTTCCGGACGTTATATGCTCCATCCAGTCCATGTGGTCAAAATACCACTTGATCGTCCTCCGGATGCCTTCCCGGAACATGGTCTCGGGAAGCCAGCCCAGCTCTTTATGAATCTTGTCCGGCGCGATCGCGTATCTTCTGTCATGCCCTTTTCTGTCTTCGACGTATTCGATGAGATCTTCGGAAACATTTGCCTTCCTCGGATCGTCATCCGAAAGCTCCTCGCGCAGCACCTCGATGATGGTTTTTACGATCTCGATATTCTGCTTCTCGTTGTGGCCGCCGACATTGTAGGTCTCGCCGCTGACGCCTTTCTCCGATACAAGGTCAATGGCCTTGCAGTGGTCTTCGACGTACAGCCAGTCACGGACGTTTTTGCCGTCGCCGTAAACCGGAAGCTTCCTGCCCGCCAGCGCATTGTTGATCATCAGGGGAATCAGCTTCTCCGGGAACTGGTAAGGGCCGTAATTGTTCGAGCAGTTCGTGATATTCATCGGGAAGCCGTAGGTATCATGATACGCCTTGACCAGCATGTCCGAGGACGCCTTGGAAGCGCTGTAAGGACTGTGCGGCTGATAGGGCGTCGTCTCATAGAAATACGCGTCCGGATCCTCGGGAAGAGAGCCGTAAACCTCGTCTGTCGAAACGTGGCAGAACTTCTTCCCCTCGCGGAACGAGCCGTCCGGCAGCTCCCAGGCTTCCTTCGCGCAGTTGAGCATGTTCGCGGTACCGAGGACATTCGTCTTTACAAAAAGCTCCGGCTCCCTGATCGAGCGGTCGACATGGGACTCGGCCGCAAAGTGGATGACCCTGTCGACGTCATAAGCATGAAAAACAGCACGAATCGCATCCTTGTCACAGATGTCCGCCTTCACGAAATGGTAATTCGGAAGGTCCTCAACATCTTTGAGGTTCTCCAGATTGCCGGCATACGTCAGCTTGTCGACATTGATGATTTCAATCGAATCCCCGTATTTGCCGAGCATGTAATGAATAAAGTTGGAGCCGATGAAGCCGGCGCCGCCTGTAACCAGATATGTTTTCAAATCAGAATTCCTCCTGTGATTGATCAAAAGCCGCAAAAAGCCGTATACAGTATAGCATATCCCGCGGTTCAGTACGCACGGTAAAACATATTCATGTCGACGTTCCCTTTAATGCCGTTTATCCGGCCGCTCGAGCTGTACTGCCAGATATCGTAGCGGCTCGCGGTATAGGTCGGCTTCGCCGCGTACTGCGCGAGCCAGATATGATAACCTGTCAGCGCGCCGACATTGATATTGTGCGTAAACCACGACTTGTTCGCGTATACGCCGGCTTTGTAACCCGAGTTTTCAACGGTCCTGCAGAAGGCCGCGATATTCGCGGTTCTCTGCGCCACGCTGACGCGGTCGCCTCTTCCGCCCGATCCTTCGACATCAATGAAAATAGGAAGACTGACATGATAGCCGGAAGCCAGCTGCACGGCCATGGAAGCCTCTTCGACGGCTTCCGCTTCATTCGTTGCCTGCGAGAAGATATAGATTCCGACGCGGATACCTGCCGCGGTGGCGCCGGAAGCATTTCTGGAAAACGCAGAGTCGCGGATCAGCGCGCCGGTCGAAGAGCCCCGGTATCCCGCGCGGATAATCGCGTAGGAGACGCCCGAGCGCGCGACCTGACTCCAGTCGATCTGTCCGTTCCATGTAGAAACATCAATGCCGAGCCGGCTGTCGCTGCCGTTTAAAACGCCGTCGCCGTTGAACGAATAGGAAACACCCTGGATAATCTGTGTTCCGGTGACGGGCTTTCCTGTTTTGTCGAAGAAATACGTAAGCCCGTCCAGCGTCTGCCAGCCGGTATAACGGTATCTCTTCGCCACCTTGCCCTTGCGGTAAAAGATATCGTATTTGCTGTAGTCGGCTGTCGTCGCTTCGCGGTAGGAATCGCCGTCTTTGACGTAGAGCTGGTTCCCGTCCTTGTCTTTGAGCGGCAGCACCGCTCCTTCCGTGACTTTGACCTGTACATCCACCCGGACATTCGCGTCCGCGCGAAGCTCTGCCGTCACGGTCGTCGTGCCTTTCGCCTTTGCGGTGATCACGCCGCTGTCCGAAACAGACGCGATCTTTTCATCCGCGCTCTTGAAACTGACAAGGCCCGCATCTTTTGAAGTTTTCCCGTCTTCTCCTTTGACCGTAACCGAAAGCTGCTGTGTCTTACCGGCCGCCAGTGTTACGGCGGCAGGAGAAAGCTGAACCGAAGCCTTCGTTTTCTTCTCTGTGACCGTAACCTTGATGGTGCCGGTCAGCGTTTTCGGATCCGCGTCCGGATCGGCAAGGCCCGCGGTTACCACGATTTCCGAAGTTCCTGCCTTGACACCTGTGACCGTGATCCGCTTGCCCTTTTCTGAGCTGATCTGTGCGATCGAAGCATCCGGCCTGCTCCAGGCAAACTGCGTCGCGTACGGTTCGTCTACCGCGGCCGTAATTTCGGTTTTATCACCGGCAGCAATGGTAATTTCCGAGGGAATCGTCAGCTTGTACTCTTTCTTCGGCCTGTCCTTTCCGTCTCCGGAAGTGTCTTTGGTGGACGCCGCGGAAGACGCTTCGCTGCTGCCTGTCTGTCCTGCCTGCGTACCTGTCGTGCCGCCTGCGGAGGTGCCTTCGCTGCCGTTTGTCTGGGTTCCCGCGGAACTGCCTGCCGTGCCGCTCCCGGTACTGCCGCCTTCGCTGCTGTCCGCCGTCCCGCCGGATGTATTCCCGGTCGTGCTGCCCGCCGAAGCGCTTCCTTCACTACCGGATGTACCCGCAGCAGAAGAGCCTTCTCCGTTGTCGCCGCTGCCCGCCACTGCACTCTCACTGCTGCCTGCCGTGCCGCTTCCGGCATCGCCGCTGCCGGTGCTGCCTGTTCCGGCTTCCTCTGAAGCTCCGGCTGCGGGAAGCTCTTTCGAAAGCCTGCGGAAATTTCCGCTGATCTTGCCTGTAAAAGCCTTGAGCGAAGGGTCCGGCACATCCTTTTTCTGCACTTCCTGATAGCCGTCCTCCGCTGTGACAACGCCGGTGCCGTCGTCATCCGTGATTTCGGTCTTTGTCGATTCCACCCATTCGACCGTATCCTGAATCTTACTCTCGACGACCGTATCGTTGCGCGCGGTATCTTCCTTCGCGACGTTGACCTGCGACTCTGACTTGACTTCGTCCGCAACATCGACTTTCTTGTAGGCGATCTTGTCCGTGACTGCAATGGTCTGCGGCTCTTCGGGAATCTTGAACTTTGAATACAGCTTGAAATCTTCCGGCAGCGGATCGGTATCCGCGATGACCTTGTCCGTATCCAGAAGCGGTTCGAGCGTCACCGTATACTTGCCGTTTTTAATGCCCGTCCTGTAAATGATGCCGTCCTGATCGTCATCTTCATACTCTGTCTTTTTGCCGGCTTCGTTCGCGACACTGATCTTGAACGGAACGCCGGAGATCAGAGAGCCGTTGTCGTCCCTGCGGATCTTGACCTTGATATCACTCTGAATGGTGGACAGCGTGAAACTGACGGGAATTGTTCCCGCCTTTGACAGAAGTTCCTCTCTTTCTTTCTTCTGCTGCGCTTCCATAGCCTTCTGCGCATCCTGCTGCTGTCTGGCCTTCGCCACCTGTTCGAATTTATCGCCGCCGATCACGCGGATGCCCTCAAGGCTCTGCCCGATCGAGGCATAAGAAGCCGCCGCGGCCGCGATTTTCCGTGTGCCGCTGATCTGGATTCCAAGGTACACACTGACGCCGGCAATCGCCACTGCTGTAAGGCCGATGGCCCAGTTCAGCAGGGTTCCGCGGCGTCTGCCTTTTTCTTCTTCCTGTGGCTCTCCGGGCAGCGGAGCCATCTCCCGCGCCGGAGCATCCTGCCGGAACTGCGTCATACCCGCGTACGCGGCTGGATCTTCTTCATCATCGTCATATTCCCGCAGCGTTTCTGCTGCCGCGGGAGCGTGGTCCTTCAGGGTGCCATCATTGTCCTCCGGGACTTCATCGTCCAGAAAAGACTCCTCCCCGAAGGAACCGGTTGCTATCACATCTGTATCATCCAGAAAGCCGGTGTCCTCCAGAGATGCTGTCTCATCCAGAAAACCGCCGGTTTCATCTGCATCCCGCCTGTTCTGTTCTGTCGCCATGCATCCCCCTGTAACTTTCCTGTCCTGCAGCGCAAAAGGGCGCAGTATGCCCCTGTGCAAAATGACCATAATATGTAGGAATTATACCCTTGCGGGACATATACGACAAGTACGGCCGGCGTGGATTTTTGCCCTGTTCTATTGTATTATATTGGGAATCACGTATTTAATTCGGAAATTTCTGACACAGAGAGGAAACGAATGGCGAACAGAAAAAGGCAGGACGGTAATCCTTCCGGACTGGAAATATATTCCATTGAAGACCTTCTTGCAGAGAAACAGGAAACTTCGGGCGCGGATCATACCACGCTCGATGAAGATATCAGAGGCGCGGTACAAAAAGCCAGAACCGGGGGCATTTCCCGTGAGGAATTTCCCGTGACGACAGATACGTCCCCTGTTCCCGTCATTATCGGCACATCGCTGGTAGAAGAGGAAGACAAGGCCGGCAAAACAGACACCGTCGCCGCTCCGGCCGCCGGAGCCGGGGCGCGCCGGTCTCCGGCAGACCCGGGAGACGAGGAACCGGGCGAAGGCGAACAGGACATGGACGAACCGGGCGCGGATGAAGAGGATACGGAGCCGGGGGGAAGAAAACAGCGCCCGCGCGTCAATCTGCACGTTCTGCTGGCTCTAGTCATCGTCGCTGTCGCTGCGGCCGCCGGCATCCGCTTCTATGTCTGGAGCCGCGGCGATAACGCTCTCCTGCCGACGACCTCGCAGAAGGAAAAATATCTTGTCGAAGTCAACGACAACATGGTTCTTCTGCCGGAGGAAAAGCTGAAAGGGCATGAAGACGACGGCGTAACAACGATTCTCGCGCTTGGCAACGCGCCGTTCTCGGACGACACCGGCAAGTCCGGTCTTGCGGGGCAGATCGCCTCGCTTGGCAACGCGACCGTCATCAACGCGGCGTTTCCCGGCTCCGAAGTCACCTGTCAGAACGCAAGCTACAAGACCGATTCGCAGGAAGACATGGATGACATTTTCAATCTGTTTTACGTTTCCTACGCGATTTCACTGCAGGATTACAGCTCTCTGGAGAACGTCGCAAAGTTCCACACAGACAACCCGCAGTACGCTGCCGCGATTGAAACCCTGAAGAACACGGACATGAGCAAAGTCGACATCATCGCCATCATGTATGACGCAAGCGACTACCAGAACAAACGCCCGGTCTACAACGAAGGCAACAAGGACGAGCTTGTCACTTATGTCGGATCGCTGCGCAGCTCCTTCAAGCTGCTGCAGGAGAAGTATCCGTGGGTGCGGATTGTTTTTATGTCGCCTACGTACATGCTGCACGAAGAAGAGAACGGAAAGAGCGAGGACGGCCGCACAACCGACCTCGGCAACGGAACGCTCATCCAGTACTGGCAGTTCGCCTATGACACCTGCGGCGACTGCAGCGTCTCCTTCCTCGACAATTACTACGGTTCGGTCAACGATAGCAATTACAAAAAGTATCTGAAAGATTCCATCCATCTGAACAAAAAGGGATGCACGAAGATCGCGGACCATTTTGTGTATAAGGTCCTGCAGAACAAATACGACGAGTACGACGCCGGAAGCCTGATGGTCAGCGGCAGTTAAAGTTCCCCGCAGGGAAAGGATAAGCATTATGAAAGTCATCGACATTCTGAACCGGCACGAAGTTACGATTTCATTTGAAGTCTTTCCGCCCAAAACAGACGACAAATACGCACAGGTCGAAGAAGCCGCGCGTAAAATCGCGGCGCTCTCGCCTTCCTTCATGAGCGTGACCTACGGCGCCGGCGGCGGAACGAGCGCAAACACGGCCGCTATCGCTGCAGATCTGCAGAATAAATACGGAACCACCGTGCTCGCCCACCTGACCTGCGTTTCTTCCACGCGCGCGCATGTGGCGGAAATGATCCATATCTACAGGGAAAAAGGCATCGAAAACATCATGGCTCTGCGCGGGGATATTCCGAAGGAGGGGCGCACGGTTTTCGACTACGATCACGCTTCCCAGCTGATCTATGACATCAAGTCGCACGATTCCTCTTTCTGCATCGGCGGCGCCTGCTATCCGGAGGGACACGTCGAGTGTGAAAGCCCGTCCGAAGACATTCAGCATCTCAAGGAAAAAGTGGATGCGGGCGTCGATTTTCTGACGACGCAGATGTTTTTCGACAACAATACGCTCTACAACTTCCTCTACCGCATCCGCGAGAAGGGCATCGAGGTTCCGGTGCTGCCCGGCATCATGCCGATCACGAACAGGCGTCAGGTTGCGCGCAGCGTTTCCCTCTCCGGAGCCACGATTCCGCAGCGTTTCCGGATGATGGTTGACCGGTTTGGTGACGATCCCGCCAAAATGAAACAGGCCGGCATCATCTACGCGACCGAACAGATCATCGACCTGATTTCAAACGGTGTGACGCACATTCATGTGTATTCCATGAACAAGCCCGAAATCGCGGCAGGCATAATGAACAGCCTATCGGAGATCCTTCGATGACACAGATTCCGAGAAAAGAAATCTATCGCTACCTCGGCTACCGGGGCATCGCACCTTCGGCGGAAGTTGCAGAAAGAATCGAGTCATGCGTTTCCAGGCTCCTGTCTGTTTCGTCCCCGCGGAGCGTTTACCGGTACTTTCCGCTCTCCTATCCCGCGAAAGACGAGATTCTCGCAGGCGATGTCCTTCTGCACTCCGCGAACCTTTACAAAAACGTCCGGGGCTGCAGCGAGCTCTGCATGATGGCGGTAACAATCGGACAGGGTGTCGATCTTCTAATCAGAAGAAGCGAAATTACTTCGATGCTCGACGCCGCGATTTATCAGGCGGCCGGCGCGGCTTACGTCGAAGCTGTCTGCGATGAAGTGAACTTCAAAATCAAGGAGGAGGCGGCTGCAAGGGGACTGTTTTGCAGGCCGCGGTTTTCTCCCGGCTACGGAGACCTCTCCCTGCAATATCAAAAAGACCTCTTCCGGGTTCTGGACATCACAAGGAATATCGCGGTCAGTCTCTCGGACAGCTGCCTGATGACACCGAGCAAATCCGTGACGGCACTCATCGGGCTTTCCCGCACAGAGAAAAACTGCAGTCTGCAGGGGTGTGAAGCATGCTCCTCCTCTGCAGACTGTCCGTACCGCAGAGACTCCTGACGATATCTCATGCAAAAGAAAGCAGGTCAATCACATGCGCGATTTTATGCATCTTCTCGGAAAAGAATTTCTGTTCTGCGACGGCGGGACCGGGACGGTTCTGCAGTCCAGAGGGCTGCGCGGCGGCGAACTGCCGGAACTGTGGAATCTGACAAGAAAAGAAGACATTCTGGATCTTTACTGTGGCTATCTGAAGGCCGGCTGTGATATTTTCAATACGAATACGTTCGGCGCGAACGCCCTGAAGTATCCGGACAATCTGCGCGAAATCGTCGAAAGCGCCGTGGACCTTGCGAAAGAGGCGCGTCTTCGCACCGGCAGGGAAGACGCCGCGATCGCTCTCGACATCGGCCCCAGCGGGAAGCTTCTGGAGCCGCTCGGCGATCTTTCCTTCGACCGCGCCGTCAGCCTTTTCGGCGAAGTCGTCCGCATCGGCGCGGCGCGCGGCGCCGATCTTATTCTGATCGAAACAATGAATGACACTTACGAGGCGAAGGCCGCTGTTCTTGCCGCGAAGGAAAACTGTGATCTGCCGGTCTTTGTGACAACGACCTACGACGAGAACGGGCAGCTGCTGACCGGCGCTCCCGTAGAAGCGGTCGTCTCCATGCTCGAAGGACTTCGCGTCGACGCGCTCGGCGTCAACTGCTCTCTCGGGCCAAAACAGATGCTCCCGATTATCCGGCGTCTTTGCGCCTGCTCGCACCTTCCCGTGATTGTCAATCCGAACGCGGGACTTCCGAGAACGGAAAACGGACAGACGGTCTTCGACGTGGGGCCTGCAGAATTCGCTTCCTGCATGGAAGAGATCGCCGATATGGGTGTCAGCGTTCTCGGCGGCTGCTGCGGTACAACGCCGGACCACATCCGGTGTCTGATTGAGAAAGTGCGCGGAGGGCATGTCCTTCGCCTGCCGGAGTATCAGGAGAATGGGGAAACCTATGTCACTTCCTTCTCCCGCGCGGTCCGGATCGGTAAGCGCCCGGTCATCATCGGCGAAAGGATCAATCCGACCGGCAAAAAGAAGTTCAAGCAGGCGCTGCGCGATAACGACATCGGCTATATTCTGAATGAGGGACTGACCGAGGAAGAACAGCACGCCGATATTCTCGATGTGAACGTAGGGCTTCCGGGAATCGACGAGCCGGCCATGATGAAGACTGTCGTCACAAGGTTGCAGGGCGTCACGGGACTGCCACTCCAGATCGATACAACCGATAAAGACGCGCTTGAACAGGCGCTCCGGTACTATAACGGGAAGCCGATGATCAACTCAGTGAACGGCAAGAAAGAATCCATCGAGACCGTCATGCCGCTCGTACATAAATACGGCGGCGTTCTCGTCGCTCTGGCGCTCGACGAGCATGGCATTCCGGAGACCGCGGACGGCAGAGTCGCGGTTGCGCGAAGAATCTATGAGGCCGTGGATCATTACGGTATTCCGCGCAGAGATATCGTCATCGACGGTCTTGCCATGACGATTTCCTCCGATCCGGCAGGCGCCCTGGTCACCCTCGAAACGCTCCGGCGCGTGCGGGATGAACTCAGCGGACATACGATTCTCGGCGTTTCGAACATTTCCTTCGGGCTCCCTGCACGGGAAGTCGTCAATGCGGCGTTTCTGACCATGGCGCTGCAAAACGGCCTTTCGTGCGCGATTATCAATCCCGGAAACGAACCGGCCATGCGGGCGTTCTATGCGTCCTGCGCGCTTCTTGGTTTGGATGACAACTGCGGCACTTTTATTGAACGGTGCGGCAGCTATGTTCCGGAGGCAAAACGGTTCTCCGGTGGCACGGGGCAGCCGGCGGCTCCGTCCGGGGCAGCTTCTTCCGGTGCCGCAGCCGGCGCTTCTTCCGGAAATGCGTCTCCGGCCAACGCCGGCGCTTCCTCGGCGCTTTTTACCGCCATCGAACACGGTGTGAAAGAGAGCGCGGCAAAGGCGACCGCGCAGGCACTGGAAACCAGAAGGGGATTGGACATCATCAACGAAGAACTGATTCCGGCGCTCGATGTCGTCGGCAAGGGTTTTGAGAAAGGCACGGTCTTCCTGCCCCAACTCCTCATGAGCGCCGAAGCCGCAAAGGCGGCTTTCGCCGTCATCAAGGAGTCGATGTCCGGCACGCCGCAGAAGAATAAGGCTAAGATCATTCTCGCTACGGTCAAGGGCGATATTCATGATATCGGTAAAAACATCGTCAAGGTTATGCTCGAGAACTACGGCTATGATGTGATTGATCTCGGAAAAGATGTGCCGCCGGAAAAGATCGTGGAAACAGCGCTGTCGGAAGATGTAAAGCTGGTCGGGCTTTCCGCTCTTATGACCACGACGGTCGTCAGCATGGAAGAAACGATCCGGCAGCTGCGCGCGGCAAAGCCGGATTGCAAGGTCATGGTCGGCGGCGCCGTCATGACGCAGGAATATGCCGACAAGATCGGCGCGGATTTCTATGGGAAGGACGCGATGGCGTCGGTGCGCTATGCGGACAGCCTGTTCGGGGCTGCGGACTGAACATGAAAACCCACTAACCTGTGCTTACAAACTGACTTCCATATCATACTTAGTTCTTAAAAAAGCCGGATGAGATTTCTCCCATCCGGCTTTTGCTATGCCATCATGTTATTTTATTGTTTTCTCAAACTGATCGTTTGCAATGCCGTCTCCTGAGAATGACAACGCCCAGTGCAAGAGCTGAGGCAGTCATCACAGCAAACCATACGGCAAGATGCGAATGATCACCTGTATCCGGCGTAATACCTGTCTGGATGTCTGCCGGCTGTCTGACGTCCGGAGCACCGAAAATCGGAGCTATCGCTGCAGCAATCGTTTGGATGACAGACGGCTGCTCAGACGTAGATGTCGGTCTGCCGTTGGAAGACGTACTGTTTGAAGAAGACTGCCCACTTTCACTGCCGGAACCGGAACTCGGATTTTCGCTTGTATTCGGTTTTGTAAGCTCTTTTACCTTCACAGTATATTGAATCGTCTTATTATTGATATCGCCATTCAGAATAAAATCCTGTCCATTCGGATCCAAACACTGCACTGCTGTCCACTTAAAATCGTATAATTCGGACTTCCCGGAAGGAACACTTGCCTTTCCGGCGAAGGTGCCGGTAACGGTTCCTATAACGGTAAGCCGGGCAGCTGCCGCATTAGAATCCGCAACCTTGATTCCCGGAACATCTACATTTAAAACAACAGGAACTGCTTCCACATCATTAAAAAGATCTGTGAATTTACTATACTTCTTCTTCAGGGACATGGTGATCTTGATCACATTGTTCCCTCTGATTACATTTGTAATCTCAAACAGATCATTCCTTGTAAGTGTCGCTGTGACTGTTTCCGGAATTATCAGCCCGTCCGGAATTCTCAGTTCGGTTACAAAAGTACTTTCAATGTCTTTTGTCGAAATATTATCTGTGTTGCCGGTATACCTGGACTTTAACGCTTCGATTTTTTGCTTAACCGGCTGAACATAGAGTCTTCCCGTATATGTCAGTGTATCTCCCTTGCTAACTTCATGTAAAGCATCGTGCCCGGTATCTTCTCCGATCAGAATATCTCCGGGAAGCATTTCCTCAAAGCTGATCTGCGTCGGCTTATGTGCTTTTACTGTGAACTGAATACTGTCGGGATCATTGTGGGCATCCTGAATGGCATCTCTGCCGTCCGGTGTCTGCACTCCTGTCCAGCTGAAGTTATATTTCCGAATGTGATTACCGGAGCTTGTCGTTGCTGTACCCGTAAAGGTTCCGCTTACCTCACCTTTTACAGTGTACAGTGCGTCATCCTGTACCGTATCCGCAACTTTGATGCCGGGAACATCAACATTCAGAATATCCGGAACGGCTGTAACATCCGCACGCAGATCCTTGAACATTGTATAGTTCTTATTTATCAGTTCCATCGTCACTGCAACAGTATTGCCTGTTTTTGTGACACTCTTAATCTTGAACAGTTTGTTATCTGTGAGCCTGGCTGTCGGAGTATCCGGAACCATCAACTCATTCGGGAAGGATAGCTTTGCGGTAAATGTGCTCTCGATGTCTTTAGTCTGAATTCCATCTGCATTTCCGCCCTGATCCGCAAAGTTATTTGCCATAGAGTCGATTTTTTGCTTGATGGATGCCACATCCAGTCTTCCCGTAAATGTCAAATCGTCGTCTGCATTCACATCCATTGCAGCATCGTGCTCAGTATTTTCCCCGATCAGAATGTCACCCGCAAGTCTGTCCTGGAATGTAACCAGATCTTCCGGAACAACTACTTTGATCGTGTGCTGAATGGTATTGTTATCGTCTGCGGCCTGTGTTGCATCCTTACCGGAAGGAAGCTGTACACCCTTCCAGCTAAAATCATAGTTTCGTACATCCGCTCCGTTATCTGCCGTTGCCGTACCCGTAAATATTCCCTTAACCTCGCCCTTTACCGTGTACTGGGTACCGTTACCGCCATTTCCGAGCTGAACACCAGAAATGTTGACATCTAAAGTCTGAGGAAGACTTATGATATCATTGTACAGATCGGTAAATTTCTTGTAGTCCTTCTTTAAAGCCATTGTCACGGTGACATTGTTACCAGTCTTCTCCGTACCGGTAATCTCAAACACATTGGTATTTGAGAGAGTCGCCGTCGGATCAGCAGGAACCGTCAGCTCGGTCGGGAAGGTTAATCTGGCCGTAAAGGTGCTCTTGATATCCTTGGTCGTAATACCATTAACATCTCCGCCCTGCTGCTGGAAGTTCCGTTTCATGGTATTGATCTGGTCTTGAACCGGCGATACATACAATCTGCCGGTATAGGTCAGCGTCGAAGCGGGAGCGATTTCCATTACGGTGTCATGCTCCGTGTTGCCGTTAGCAAGGATATCCCCATAAAGTGAAATATCGTGAAGTGTAATATCCTTCACCTGAACTGAAGTCCATTTCGGCACTACGGTAATATCTTCCTTCACCTGCGCCGATGTATCAAACGCTGTATTGGTTCCCTCAACATACCAACCAAGGAATTTCTTTGCGCTGTCTGTGTTCGTCGGTGTTCCCGGGAAAGAACTATTTGTGATTATGTCATTATCGCTGCGTTGTACTTTCGCTGCCAGTGCAAGCTGATTGCCGCGAACCGTTGCGAATGTCTTATCCGCTGTTGATCCATCGTCAAACTTCTCTGTATCCGGATTTACCTTGAAGGTAACCGTTGCCGTCGGTGCCCAGATATGCTTCTCTCCGTCAATGGAGGCCTTATTGACAGCATAATTGTAAGTTGAACCTTGCTTATTCAGGACAGTCACATTGTTCACAGATTTGTCTGCAAGCGTGACATAGTCAAGCTTTTCATTGCCGTTTGCCGCTCCGTTGGTCGGGATTGCAGGCCGGTCAGCAGAACTGCCATAATATGTACTCGAATATTTAATCCGATGAGATCCGCCGGTTACCACATAGTTTGTCCCCGTCTGACCGAGACCGTTATCTGCATTACGGGACGCCGGTGTTTCAACTGTACTGTTATTGGTCAGCGTGATCGTGCCATTGGTCTGCGCACCGAACAGTGCACCACTGTTATCTCCATTGCCCTTGATTGTGGTATTGCTCAATGTGATGTTTCCGTTGTTGACATTAAGTCCGCCTGCTCCGCCGACTCCTGAGCTGCCGCCGCCATTTCGGAAATCCAAAGTGCTGTTTTCGAATGTCATCGTTGTATTAGAATTACCCAGGCCGATGGAGATACCTGCGTTGGAGCCGTAATCCGCACGGATGGTAGATCCTTTGACGGTCGAAGCACCGTTCTGGAAGGTCATACCCGTGCGCCCCCATGGTAAAAACCCATATCTAAGCCCCGGCTCCTTCATATATAGGTAGGAATTAATAATAGAAGATCCTCCATCAACGTAGAAGCCCTGCCCAAATCCCGAGAGTGTCATGGCGGCATTCTTCATATTCAGTTTTACAGCGTCTTTCCATGTCCAAGTCTGCGAAGTGATATCCAGTGTCGCGTTCTCGAAGGTGGCATTACCGGAATAAAAGTTCGTCTCATACTTGTCATCCGCCGTGATCTTTACACTGTCACGATTCGTGCTGCCGATTACTCTGCCGTCAATATAGATGCCGCGAGTCGTGGACTGGTTGTCCCTGAATACGTAGGTTCCGTCGTTGATCTCTGCACCTTTATTGACAATGAAAGCCGTACTAAAATTGGTCATGGTCAAGGTACTTCCATTGCTGGCATGAATCTTCGTGCCGGAAGTCAGCGTGATTCCATTCGCACTGCCGTTGCCGGTCATAGTTGTATCACCGGCAACATCCAAGGTAATGTTCTTGGTGATCGTCGCACCGGTTGCCGCGCTGCCATTCTCACCAAATTTGCCTTTGATGTGAATCGTCGCGTTATTGGATGCTGCCGCTACTGCCTCATTGATCGTTCCATACGTTGTCGTGTCATCATCGTCGATCCAGATCTTACCGTCGGTATCTGCCGCTGGTGTACTGACGATCGCATAGATCGAGAATGCATCCGCTTTCAGTTCAACCATGCCGTCTTCCGTATTAATGTCGCTGACAACAACCTTCTCTGCATTCGCATTCGTATTTTTCAAATGATAAGCGGAAACCGTATCGTCCTCATCCAGAGAAAGATTCCGGAAAGTGACTGTAATTTCCTTCTGCGGCTCCAGATTGTGCTCATCGCCCTTATAGAAGTCAAAATCGTAGGCAACAATATCGTCTGCCGAAAGATTGGCTGCATCTGCTTCCGCACCCTTGCGGATTGCATCCAGAATCTTGCCTGCAGAGACACGTTTGATCTGTACTTGAATGCCCTCGGGGAAAGCGCCCTCCGGCGCTCCAATATTCACTTCTGCATTGCTGTCCGGATCATCATATATGTATGAAAAAGCCGGGTAAGTCTCTTCCGGATCACTGTGCAGAACAAGTTCCTCCGTAGCCGCCTCTGTCGCTGCAAGAGCTGAATCGGCCTCTGTATCTTCTTCTGACTGAAATGTGCCTGCAGTATCCGCAGTATCCTCTTCTTCAGTCGCGCTGGTTGCAGCCTCAGCGGAATCCAACGACTTGTCCTCTGCAGCAGCCTCTCCGCTGTCTTCCACAGCTTCTTTAATCTCTTTCATGGAAGCGTCTGCGTCAGATTCGCTGACTTCTTCTGCGTTCTCGTCTCTCTCAGCATTATCCGTCACCATGCTCTCTGCAGGAACAGGTTCCGCATAGACTGGTAAGCTGTTTGCAGGAATTAGACTGAACAACATGAGTATCGCCAATATTTTCGCTATAAATCGTTTGTGTAGCATAAGACCCCCCTTTTGATTACTTCAAGAGTAGAGTGTTGCATTTGTTTAATATACCAAATATACAGATATAAAGATACTTTGTCAAAAATACTATTACCTAGATTCATGCCTGCTCGGAAAGCTGCAGTGCCTCCTGCCGCAGCGCATCCTCCTGATTCCCAAGGAGCAGCAGCTTATTGTACTTGTAATACGCCTCGTTCCCGTTCTCGCTGACAAACTGCAGACTGTAATAGCCGGCCGAGAGCTCGGAAAGAAAGATCACCATCTCCTGCCCTTCACCGAAAGTTCTGCTCATGAACGCAAAGCTGTGTGTCAGGCGGTCACCGGTTTTTACGATCTCTTCCTGTCGCCGCTTCTCTCTCCTGTCAAAGAAAGCTTTGACCAGCCGGAAATCCGCCCGCGGATCTTCTTCTCTTCCCGCTCTGTCCAGCGTAAGCGCGTTCTCCATCTCCTCCAGAGCCGCAATCATCCGTTTCATCGTGCGGATCTTCCCGCGCTCCAGCATCTTTGTCCTGCTGCCGCGCTCGATCTCCGCCTTCTCATCCGCGGCAGTCCCCTGCAGAAACGAGAGCGCGTCCGCACCGCTCTTTAACGCGCCTGCAAGCCCCTGCAGTTTACCGACCAGGAGCTTCTGCACCGCAAGCTCTTCCGCGCAGCGGCGGAAATCCGTGTTCAGGCTGTCGATCAGAAGACTGATCAGACTGAGCTTCTCGTCAAACGGCGAATTCTTGATCTTCTCTGTGTTTTCCGGATAAGCGCCCTCCAGAATATCCGGAATTCTGTACACGTTCCGGTACTTGTTGTACAGCTCGTAATAGTCCGCAAAATCGCCCGCAATCTCCGGATCCTGCAGATACTGGACAATCAGGTTTTTGGTAACAGGAAGGCCTGTTTTCTCGTAAACATGAAGTATCCTCGAAAGATCTTCCCAGCCTCTTGCCGTGACAAAATACCGGTCCTCGATATCCGTGCGGATCCTGTAGAAATTCTCCCGCCGGATATCCAGATACGCAATCACGGAGCCGTGGACGCCCGCCTTGTAAGCATATTCCTTCCACGCGTCGAAGTCTTCCTCCACATTGATTTTCCGGACTCTGTCGAGCGTCGCAATATCAAAATCGCGCACGGACTTATTGTACTGCGGCGGATTGCCGGCGGTCACAATCAGGAACCCTTCCGGCAGATGGTGCGTTCCGAACGTCTTGTACTGCAGAAACTGCAGCATCGTCGGCGCGAGCGTCTCCGAGACGCAGTTGATCTCGTCAAGAAACAGGATGCCTTCCTGCACACCGCTTTGTTCGATCTGATCATACACGGAGGCGATGATCTCACTCATCGTATATTCGGTCACTTTGTACGGGTGGCCGCCGTAGCTCTTGTCGGTAATAAACGGCAGACCGATCGCGCTCTGGCGCGTATGGTGCGTGATCGTATAAGCGACCAGATTGATACCGCATTCCTGCGCTACCTGTTCCATGATTGCTGTTTTGCCGATACCGGGCGGTCCGATCAGAAGAATCGGGCGCTGCCGCTCGGTCGGAATCTCGTATGCTCCCGTTTCGTCCCGCTGCGTGTAGGCGCGCACGGTGTTGATGATTTCCTGCTTTGCCTCTTTAATATTCATCGGTCATCCTCATATATACAGCTTCAGTGCCCAGGAAGGCACTTTTGTGTCATCGAGTTCTTCGTCTTTCCAGAAAACAAACGCGGTGTCATAGTCCGGCTTTTTCTTCGGATAGATACCGAAGCCGTCGGTAAAATATAGCAGTCCGCGGAGATTCTGCAGCACATGCGTTCTGCGCAGCTGTTCCACATATTGAAACGCGGGACGGAAGTCAGTTCCGAAGCCGCCTTTCACCGTGAAATGCTTCGCGTACTCCTCCATCCGGCGCGTGTCTGTAATCACGACATCGTTCTGCACCTGATCGTCGCACTCGATGATATGAATGTTCACTTTCCGGAAAAAGGTCTCCCCGGTGAACAGGATCGACGCCGTTTCGTTTAGAAACTGCTGCACCAGCGTATCCTGACAGGACTGCGAGGTGTCAATCACAATCGCGAGCTCTTCAATCTTCCTGCTGATCCGGTACTCGTTTTCCTCGATCAGGGGCATGTTGCCGTAAAGCTGCATGCCGTAATTGTAGAAGCCGTAGTCGAAGGAATCCATATCGACCGCCGCTTCCTCACGAAGCACGCGGAAACGCCGGAGAAATTCCCTGTAGTCTGTGCGCTTTCTGTCCTGCAGGGTGAGCGTTCGAAGGAGCGAGCCGGTTTCCTTCCCTGCCTTCTTTCCGATCAGGAGCTCCGCGCGCAGCTTTTCCGCGTTCTTCATCCACTCTTCTTCCCGGACTCTTTGCAGCGCGCCGCCGCGGCCGCCACGGTCTTCCGGTTTTTTATCGTTGTTTTCCGGCGCGGTTTGTTTTTCCGCATTGCCGCTGCCTGCGCCCTGCGGCTGCGCATTTCCCTGCGGCGCGTTCCGGTCATCATCCTGAAGCCTCGCCCAGAAGCTGTGATCGTCGCGGACAAACTCCCGCGCGAGCTGCATTTCATAGACCGGATCGCGGTGCTGACTTTGGAAATACTGATAGAGCCTCTGCGCCGTCAGAACGCCGGCTTCCCTTTCGAGCCGGTCGTACACCGACGCGCGGAAATCGGTGATGATGTCATCAATCGCGGCATAGTCCATCGCGAACGAGTCGATCACCGATTCGGCCGCAATATCGCAGCACAGATTGTAAAGGTCCTTGTCCGCGTAATCCTTATAAGCGAACATGTGCCGGAACAGGCAGTGCATCAGCATGTGCATGTACGCGTGGGAGAGAGCGCGCGGCCGCTCGATATAGATCTCGCGCAGCCAGTTCGGGTTGTAGCGGATATACGCCGCGTCCGTACCGACCGAAAAAGTGGAGACATCCATGGTATAAGACAGACTTCCGAGCGCCGGCCCCAGAAAGTGCATGGACAGATAGAGCTGTGTGCGCGTGTTATTCAGAATTTTTTCGCCCAGAACCCGGAGCGCTTCATGTGTCTTATTCAAAAGTCAAAGTCTCCCAGCGTCAAAACAGTCCCGCCGCTTCCATATTTCTTCTTCTCTTCCATCAGGACCGCGCAGATTTCACTCTCCCCCAGACGCGATGCGAGCAAAAGAGAAGGCTCCAGCGCCGCTTTCCCGATCAGTCCTTCTGCCGAAAGGAAGGAGACCGCCTGCACGTCTTCCTGTTCAATCAGAAGTTTTAAAACGCGCGCCGGCCTCTCCCGTAAAAAATCCCGGTATTGTTTTTCCGCGGGGGCAAGCAGTCCTTCCGGGAACATCAGCCGGTCCAGCGCGATTTCCGCCGCGCTTTCAAAGTCATCGTCGGTCAGCCGCGGAAGAAGCCGGTCGTATCCCGCAAGGTCGATGTTTTTCTTCGTGACGCACTCCCTGTAGGCAATGCCGCTGCCCCATGTAGAAAAGTGGATCGCTCTTGCCATCGTGTCTTCTCTTGCCTCGCTGACATATTCGGGAAAGGTCAGGCGGATTTCCTTTCCGCCAAGAAGCAGCCGGAAGCGCAGCGCCATGTCGACGTCGGCGAGCATCTGCTTCATCAGGACAAAATTCTCTCCGCTCCCTTCGATCGTAATCTGCCGCAGTCCCGTGCACTGCCGGATGACGCCGTCATAATAGTCGTCCGTCGTATCATGGAGAAAAAGCCGCTCCAGATTGTGGCACGCGTAGAACGCAAACGAGCGGAGCGTCTTTACCGATGCGGGCACGATCAGCTCCCGCAGAAAAGAACGCTCCGCGAACGCGTGGCTTCCGATGCTTCTGACCGGCAGACCCTCCAGAGCGTCCGGCACGTTGACACGGCTCTGCCGGCTCTGAAGGCCTGTGATCTCAATATATTCCGAGCCGTCACGGGCGGTTTGTTTTTCGTACGTAAAAGGCATAGCGCTACTCTTTGACCTCTTCGGTCGACATATGGATATCGGTGTCTTTCTCTTCCGGATTTCTCCAGATCTGATACGCGTCCAGCTCCGAAACCAGCTCGAGTCCTTCCGCGGCAAGATCGCCCTTCACATGCCGCGAACGGTTGATGACAACATACCGGCAATTGTACTGCGTAATTGCTTCCGCCAGCTGCCCCGCGTCGATCGGGTCCGACTGCTCCATCGCGGCATAAACGGCATTGTAATAATTCGCGTACGCCGGCATCAGCATCTCCCTGCCGTACGGCATCATGATTCTGGTGTCGTACTGCCGCACAAACTGCACCAGCTCCGAGGGCATCGCTGCCATTGCGGGCTTCCCCCCGGTATCATTGGTAATCGTGTTGCATACATCCAGCACCGCCTGCGGAATGTGCAGCCGGTTCTCGGCCTTCACGATATTGCGGTTCTCATAGACATTGCTGCCGCACAGCATGATCAGAAACGCCATCAGAATCAGCATGCGCCGGAGATGGTCGGCAAACGTGCGCACAGCCGCATAAACAATCGTCGTCCCGGCAGGCAGCAGCCAGAACAGGCGGTAATACGTATCGGAGCCTTCAATTTTCGAATAGATCCCGTGGACCGGCGGAAGCAGAAAGAGGACGCACAGCGCGAGCGGCAGGTAGCCGAACAGGACTCTGTTGCCTCTGTCTGTCTCGTTTTTCAATAGCAGAACAAAAGCCGCCGCATACAGAAGCAGGATAAATCCCGAGCCCTCATACTGGAGTATGATGTTGATTGTCGTCAAAGGATTCATCAGGCACCTCCTCCGAGCACCGGCAGCATCAGAAAGACCAGAAGCAGCGAATAGAGGATATTCGGGATGCAGCAAAGGAGCACTCTTCCGAATACCTTCTTCTGCTGCAGGAAAATCCGGAGAAACAGACTTCCCGCAAGGAGCAGTCCCGTGCAGAGCACCGGTGCGAGCGAGGTGCAGAAACCCGAGGCAATGTTGACAAGCACCAGCATAATATACGGAAAACGGCCATAGCTGTCCTTTTCGTATTCCATGCCCTCCGACCGGTGCGCGAGAACGAGCAGCAGCCAGAACAGGGACGGCAGAATCATGTTCGCGAAAACTGTTTTGCCCTGCCATGTGCGCATCATCAGAAAGGTCTCGGGCGTATAGATGGAGACGTTCCCGAAGATCTGCAGCAGCGCGAAGAGAATCATCATGGCCGGCAGCATCCGGCGCTTTGCGAGTTCCGGCTCCATGACAAGCAGTTCTTTCCCGGCGCTGTAAAGACAGATATCCGCAAAAACAAGAAAGATGAGCGGCAGCATCGTATGCGTGATAATTGTAGGGTGTGTCCTGCAGAGCTTCGAGACCGCGGCGATCCACATCGGAATCATCGCGAGCGCGTGGCGCCCGTCCAGCGTTGTCGAAACGCCTGTATACGGCACATAATTGTACATCGTGCCGGTCTGGTAGGCCTGCAGCGACTGTGCGACATAATAGGCGTCGTCGCCGTCGTAGGAAGCGCGCGTAAGCGCCATATACAGCTGCACGCCGAGGATGCCAAGGAAGATCAGCCAGAACAGGAAGGCTTCCTTTTCTCCGACGAGTGCCTTTTTCCCCTGCAGTTTTCCCATCCTTGTCAGCAGAATGCGGATTCCGTGCGGCATGCGGATCCCGCCGCTTTTCGCGCAGCGGACCGCTCCGGCGGCAATGACCGCAAGGCTGAAAAGAAGGTACAGAATGACAAGCAGCTTGAAGTTCCCGGCCCAGGTCAGAAATAATACCGGGAGCCCTGTCAGTTCAAACAAGGCAAAGCTCGTGAAGTATCCGGCCGGAACCAGCAGATGAAATTCTCTTTTGTCGGCGGGCAGAAAACTGACCGGCAGCAGTCCTGTCAGAACCGGCAGAATCACCGCGGACACAAGAAAGCCCAGAAATCGGATCAATGTACTCATAATGCAACTTTACTCTGCAAAGCGCGTGACACTGCGGCTGCGGCACAAGCCTTCGCAGCTCTTCAGCGCGCTTCGTATACATAAATGGTGTAAGGCGAGGTGTCTTCCATGCTGTATTTTCCGCGGAGCGAAAGCCCCTTTTCTTCCGCGTTCGTAAGCTCCAGCCGCGAGAAAATGTACCTTCCTCCGAGCGCTTGAAAGGCTGCGACATCCATGTCCAGCGGCTCCTTCGTTCTTTCGGGACTGCGGACTGCTTCCACAGTCACCATGCTGCTTCCCGAATAGAGATAGCAGCGCGCGCCCCAGTCGTCGAAATAGGCTTTGGAAGCCGGCTGTTTGTCGAGTGCCGGCGCGATGATCTTCCGGAAGCGGTCCTTATAATCCTGCGCGTAGAAGCCGAGATACCCGTCCAGCGTCGCGATCCCGTTATACTCGAGCGTTGCGGGGTGCAGTCCGTAGGCCGCGGACCATTCGCCGTGATAGCCGGTCTCCTGCTTTATTTTCTCAAACAGGTCTTCCGAATAAAACTCCCTGTAGGAAAGCGACTGTTCGTTCACGCCGCGAAGCTTTGCATTCAGCTGCGCGTGCACCGTATGGTACAGGTCGTTGTACGGCACCGGCGTAAGAAGGACGATCAGAACCGCAAGCAGCGCGAGCAGGTAACTGCCATTCCGGAAAAGCCGGCTCCGGCAAACGCGCCCTCCGATACCTTGCAGGGGCTGCGTCTGTACTTCGCTGTACCGGCGCGCCGTCCACAGATACAGCCGGTACAGTGCGATGAAGAACAGACCGTACCACAAAAACGGATTAAAGAAATTGGTTCTGCCGAACTGCCAGCCGGTCAGCGGCGGAATCAGCCGGGAAACCAGCTCTCTTGCGCCTTCGCTGTAGTAGATCCCGAAGACAAAGCAGTTAAAAACCAGTAGCAGCGCGCCCAGATTAAACACATCGTGAAAAATTCTGCGGAAATCCTTTCGCAGAATGCATCCCGCATTCAAAATGATGAAGTACGCGCAGCAGACCGGCAGCACCAGCCTTGCGTGAACACTGGTGACATGCATCGCGCCGCCTGTCAGAAAGCACTGCTTCATCTGATCCAGAATCTGCAGCCTGGTCATCGACGCGATTTTCATCGTCTGCCGGATCGTCGCTTCTTTGGAAAACAGCATTGAGGCAAACAGCCGGTTCTCAAAGAAAACATAGCCCGCGGAGAGCGCGATGATCGCGAAGAACAGCCGGTGGTTCAGCCGCTTTTCCGCTGCCGAGCTCCAGATCCATGCAACGCACAGATACGCGATCAGAAACAGCCCGAAGTAGGAAAAATACGACAGGAACGGATACGCGAAAATGCCCGCAAGATACAGTGCCGCGCGGCTCTTCTTCCGTTCGCGGCAAAACTGCAGAACCAGCCAGATCAGAAGCGGGATCGAGGCAAAGCTGATTCCGAAAGCAGGAAACAGGCAGAGCGCGCCATACGCAAAGCCGCAAAGGAGCGCCAGGTTGACGCAGGCGGTCAGCTGTTTCTTTGCCGCGGCCCTGCCGGGCGCGGCAGCCGGCCCCGCCGCGGACGATGCTTCCGCGGCGCCGTGCGCCGCACGCGGGCGGGCGCCGTCCAGAACGCCGTCCTGCCACAGCCGGATGGCAAGCAGGCAGAACGACAATACTGCAATCTCGATTTTAACGAAATACAGAACAATGTACGCCGTAAACGACGGCAGAAACGCGTACAGGAACCCTGTCAGCTGCCAGTCTCCCGGCAGATCGTCCCTCGTTACGCCGTGCAGCATCGGAACCTGCGCGTCCCGCGCAAAGAACGTTCCGGTGTTCTTCATCATCTGATACTGCGCCTGAAAGAGGTCCAGATTGTCGGCAACCGCGATTCTTGCGTTTTCTCCGGTTACAAGATAGACAAGCGCCGCTAGGGCGAAAAACAGACCGGTCAGCCACAGCGGCCACAGGGCGGCCACCCTGAAAGGCTTTTCGCAGGCGCTGCGGGCCGATGCGCCGGCATCACGCGCCGCGCGCCCGGAAGCTGCCGCTCCGGCGCTCTGCGCTTCCCGGGCAGAAGCCGCCGCGCCCTGCGGCGCGCCGCCGCGCGTCATTTGCACTCCTCCATTTCCTTTAAACCTTCCACATAATCCCTGTGCAGCAGATTTCTCTGCACTTCAAACTCCCGGCGCACATTCTTCTGCATGTTCGAAAGAATCATGCCGGAGAAAAACGACTGAATCGCTGCCATCATGACAAAACCGCAGACAATGAGCGTCGGAAACTTTGCCACAAGTCCTGTCGTCAGGTAGTCGCGGAAAACCGGGATGAAGAACAAAGCAGAAATCAACGCCAGAATCGCCGCAAAGAAGCCGAAGAACGCAAACGGCTTATAGTTTCTTGTCAGATTGAAAATCGTGCCGAGCACCTTGAAGCCGTCGCCGAAGGTATTGAGCTTGGAAACGCTGCCCTCCGGACGGTCGCGATACTCGATAATGACATTGTCGATCTGCATGTTGTTACAGACCGCGTGAATCGTCATCTCGGTTTCAATTTCGAAGCCGGTGGAAAGGACGGGGAATGTTTTGACGAAATCATAGCTGAAAGCCCGGTAGCCGGTCATGATATCCTTGATGCTGCTGCCGAACAGCCGGTTGATCGAGGATCGCACGAGCGAATTGCCGAAGTTATGGAACGGACGCTTGTTCTGCGTAAAGTACGTCGAGGAAAGCCGGTCGCCGACGACCATGTCGCTGCCTTTTGAAAGCACGAGGTCGACCATCTTCGGCGCGTCTTCCATAGGATACGTGTCGTCGCCGTCCACCATGATATAGCACTGCGCATCAATCTCGCGGAACATTCTGCGGATGACGTTGCCTTTGCCCTGCATATACTCATGACGGACGACCGCTCCGGCCTTTTCCGCAAGCTCCGCGGTCCGGTCCGACGAATTGTTGTTGTAGACATAGATCACCGCGGAAGGCAGCGCCTTCTTCGCGTCCCGTACAACCTTTTCGATCGTCTTCTCCTCGTTATAGCAGGGAATCAACACCGCAATTTTATCCATACCCGTCCGTCATTCCTTTCCGATGCCGTCTACCAGAGAAAAGTTCAGCATGTTGCCGAGATACCGCTCCACCGTTTCATAGACGACGATATTGGGCGACTCCTGATCCAGCATCTCGTACTGATAATCATAATAATAAGTCGTAAACGTATTATTATAAATGCTCGCCGCGTACGGGGAGAGCAGCATGGAAAACGAATCGCCGATGATCACCAGTTTCTTGTGTTCTCCGTCGTTGGCAGGATTGTAAAAACGGTACTGCCGTCCGTCTTCGCCCTTCTCGCTGATAATCGTATGGTTCGAATATCCGGTCAGCTTGTAGACATGATCCGTGTCCAGCTCTCTGGAAAGATGCAGCATTCTGGCCAGATCAAAGTCGCCGGTCTTCAGGTCGGTCATCGCAACATCGTCCGGGTCGGGCATCGAATATCCGAGCGTCTGCGCAAGCGCGCGCGTTCCGATATACGCGCCCAGATCGTTCCAGTGCGTATCATATTTAAAGTAGACCGGCGTATCCGGATGCGCTTTTTTGTATTCCATCAGATCGTCCATGCAGGACACAACCGGGATGTCCGTGTGTTCCCGCAGGTACGAAGTCACCTGGGAAAGCCGGTTTTCCTTCGCCGGCGCGCCGTAAGAGCGCGGCATGTACTCGCTGTAAACCCGCTCCTTGTTCGGCGCGATGAAGATCACAAAATCGCTCCCCCTCTCCTTTAAAAGCTGCTGCGCTTCCTTCATGTTGCGGGCGATGGTCTCCAGCTGCTCTTTTGTGAACAGATTCGTTCCCGTATAATCCGCGACCGGATCTTCGCTGTTCACCTGCGCGCCCTTGTAAAACAGCCAGCCCTTTCTTCCGACAATGACCGTGTCCGACGACGAGCTGTGCAGAACATCGTAGTCGATCATCCCGTTCAGAGAAAGCAGCTGGTTCCGGAACGGCAGATGGTCAGACATCCAGCTGTCGAAGTCCGAAGGAAAGCTGCTGATGCTCTCCGCGTTCAGCTGCAGCGCCGGCCGCGGCGCGAGCTCTCTGTTTTCATAATTGTTCGTGTCGATGTAAGGCTTGATCACCTTGTATAACGGCACCGGCAGCAGGATTGCCGCCGTAAAGATGGCTATGTAGAATGCCTGAACTGTTTTTCTCATGTTCTGTCGTTTCCGCGCATTGCGCCTTGTGTTTCACTGTTTGCCGGAGCCTTCTCAGAACCGGAAATAGATAAACGGATTATACGTGTTGTTTGCGAGCAGGAGAATACTGTAAAACATCACCGCCGCGAGATAAACCGCTTCGGGGATGCTGTTTTTCCACCGGTCCGCGATGTTTTTCAGCCTGCCCAGCGTAAAGATCTGCTGCAGAATACCGCAGCCGATGATGCCCGCGATCGCGGCAAGAACCGTCTGCGTGCCGACCATCGTCCCGAGCGCCGCGCCCTGCGATACCGTATAACGCCACGGTAAAAGCATCCGGAAGACGATCGCAAAGCCCTGCCGCACGCTCGTTACGCGGAAGAACACCCAGCCGATAATGAAGACAAGCGCGGTATAAATCGTGGCCAGCACCTTCGATTTCTTTAAGATCTTACCAAAACCGAGACGCTCGATGATGATAAAGAAGCCGTGGTACAGTCCCCAGCCGACAAAGTTCCAGCTCGCGCCGTGCCAGAGTCCTGTCAGGAAGAAAACAATGATGTTGTTAATATAGGTCCGCACTTCGCCTTTTCTGTTGCCGCCGAGCGGAATATAGACATAGTCGCGGAACCACGAGGAAAGCGAAATGTGCCAGCGCCTCCAGAACTCGCGGATCGACTTTGAAATATAGGGATAGTTGAAGTTTTCGAGAAATTCGAAACCGAACATCCGTCCGAGGCCGATCGCCATATCCGAGTAACCGGAGAAATCATAATAAATCTGGAGCGTATAGAGTATGGCTGCGGTCCATGCCATCGCGCCGGTCATGTTTTGCGGTGAAAGTGCGAACAGTTTATCCACAGACGAGGCGACAAGATTCGAAATAATCACCTTTTTCCCGAGGCCGTAGATAAATCTGCGGATACCGCCCGCGATCTTCTCCGGCGTCCGCTTTCTGTCCATGATCTGATCTTCGATGTCCTTATACTGCACGATGGGGCCCGCGATCAGCTGCGGAAAGAAAGAAATGTACAGTGCCAGATGAAACAGATTCTTCTGTGCCTTGTATCTGCCGCGGTACAGATCAATCACATAGCTCATGGCCTGAAACGTAAAGAAGCTGATGCCGATCGGAAGCGCGATATGCGTTTCCGGCACGAAAGCGGAAGGCAGAAGGCGCCGGATCGTATCCAGAATGAAGTTTGTGTATTTGAAGTAGCCCAGAAGGCCCAGATTGCCGATGATATCCAGTACGAGAAACAGCTTTTTGTGTGCCGCGCTCTTTTCGATCAGGAGTCCGAAAACCCAGTTCATCAGAATGGAAAACAGCATCAGAAACAGATATACCGGCTCTCCCCAGGCATAGAATAACAGACTGAAGACGAGCAGGAGATAGTTCTGCAGGCGCGGCCTGCGGATAATCAGGCTCAGTACAAAGACGAGCGGCAGAAAGAGCCAGAGAAAGGTCATGGAGCTGAAGACCATGGAGTAACTCCTTTACAGTAATCCGGACAATGTATAACTAATGAATTGTAACGTATTTTCCGCGCTTTCTCAATGTTAATGTGCGGTACGGGCGGCGCGGCGGCAGTGCGTTCTGCGCGGCGCGCCAAGCGGAGCGGCATGGCGCCGGGGCTGGCGTTAACGCGATGCGCGGGCGGCGGCAGGATGCTTTCTATATGCCGCGGCGAACTGTGCCGAAAGCAGCGCGCAGACAATCGCCATGATCAGTACAAACGAAATCACTGCTCCCATAATGCCACGGCTTCCGACAAAGCGCGGCGTCAGAATCAGAGAAAGCACTGTCCCTGCAAGATACGTGACAGGAATCCTGTTCTGCTCGCGCATTAATGTCAGTACGGCGCTGTAGAAGCCGTTCATCGCAAGGAAAACGCCGCCGACAAGAATCCATAGAAGCTCCGGTTTCAAAGCGGAAAGATCCGTTGCGTACAGTGTGGACAAAACAGGAATCCCCAGAACATACGCTCCGCCCAGACACAGCGCCGCAATGATCAGAAGTCCCGCCGTAATTTGCAGGAAATCCCGCAGAAAGCTTTTCTTATCCGCGCTGTTCCATGAAAGCGTCATGCGTACCAGCATCGGCTGATACACAAACATGCCAAGCAACTGAATCACAAAGACCGGCATCGCGATAAAGTTATACTGCGCCTGCGCCGTCTCGTTCATTGCCGCGTCGATCGCGTATTTCGGCGCGTTGATCAGATAGAAGGACAGGAAATTCGCGGCGCACACGGGAAAACAGACCCGCATCAGCACTGCCGCATCGCGAAAGCCGCCGCGGCGGGCGGCGGATCCGGCGGAGACGCTGGTGGCAGGCGCCGGTATCGTGGAGGCGTTTCCAATACCTGCGGCGGGTTCCGGAGCCTGTGCTGCCGGGGCAGCAGGGGATGCTGCCGCGCCTGTGTTCTTCGCGGCTGCACACGGCGCCGGCTGCAGCGGCAGCAGCGTTTTCCTGCAGGCCGCCGCCATGAGAACGACCGCCGCTGCCGCAAGGATAATGGCGGCGTTCGTTGCAGTCAGAAGATTTCTTGTTGCCACAAGGACAGCAAGCATGCCGCCGATGCTGACAAGAAGGCGGACAGTCATCATTTTGCCGGCAAGATCCAGTCTTCCTCTCTGATGCAGTCTGCCTTCGAGCACTTCCTCCAGACAGTCGATGGATTTTAGAAGGCACATGGCTGCGACGGTCATTGTTTTGGCAGGGGAATAACTGCCGCGAAGCAGGCTGTACGCGCAGTAGACCGCTGCCGCCAGCAGCATCAGGCCTACCGTCAGCAGGCGGTGCAGGACGTAGCTGCGGAACGGAAACTTCTCATCCACGTCTGAAACCTGATAATTCCGCACGCCGTAGTTGCCAAGATACATAAACAGGTTGCCGGTCGCGAAAGCAATCGAATAGAGTCCGGCGGCTTCCAGACCGCAGACTCTTGTAACGATGATCAGAACAAGCACCGACTGACCCGCATTCAACATGCCGCCGATGGCGTTCCAGATATAATTTCCGGCTTCGTTTTTGTTGTGGACGTTATCACTCATTGATAAAACCTTTTTGCTTAGAGACTACCATCGGAAATGGTCAGGTAGTTTCAGTATAACAAAAAATCCTGCCGCGGTACGTCTGCCTCCTCCTGTCTGCGAAAAATCTTGTTGGGATGGCAGGCCGAGAAGCACTCTTTCCGCAAAATGTATCACTGTTTGTGAAATTGTCCTTCCTCAGACAAATTTTCACCCTCCGGATGGAATTTGAGCGCAGAACAAGCCATTTCCATACTTGATCTAACTACCATGCCATCAGCAGCAATGACATTTTGCTCTGCATCGCAGGCAGCAGGAGCAAGTGAGCCGCCGCTCCGGCCTGCT
>JAQXUQ010000027.1 GCA_029224465.1 Bacillota bacterium
TCCTTCGCGCGTTTGTTCTCGTCGTCGAGCTGCTGCTGCAGCTCCGCTTCCTTCTGGCTGTTTGCATCCAGGGTTTCCTTCAACCCCAGGGCCTTATACCCGATCACAATCACCATCAGAAGCACCACCAGCGCAATCAGAATCAAGCTGCCGGAGCGTCCTCTATTCCGTTTTCGCCTTGCCGCTGCTCTCTGCACAATCTGTCTTCCTCAAAGATACCGGAACATTTCTCCGGCATCCTCCTTGTGGATGGTCTCCTGAACACGCAGCACTTCTGCTCTCGTGCTGCGATTCCCGAACGATATTTCTATGACATCCCCCGGTTTAACCTCCGCAGAGGCCCGGGCTGCTTTCCCGTTCAGGAGGACTCTTCCATTGTCACAGGCCTCATTGGCCACAGTTCTCCGCTTGATCAGGCGGGAAACCTTCAGATATTTATCCAGTCTCATAATTCATTCCGCTCAGGTATGGCATCCGCCGCCTGCACAAACAGCCCGGGATTGCTTCCCGGGCTGTCTGTCACTCGTATCCATGTGGCTGTGCAAAGCGCAGTCAACAGAACGCATCCATTAGTTGATGGCATCCTTCAGAGCCTTGCCGGCCTTGAACTTCGGAGCCTTGGAAGCCTTGATCTTCATCACCTTGCCGGTCTGCGGATTGCGTCCCTCGCGGGCTGCTCTCTCGGAAACCTCAAATGTGCCAAAGCCAACCAGCTGAACCTTCTCGCCCTTCTTCAGTTCCTCAGTCACTGTCTCAACCAGTGCCTTTACCGCTGCTTCAGAATCCTTCTTGGAAAGTCCTGCCTTTTCCGCAACAGCAGAGATCAGTTCTGTCTTATTCATGGTATTTCCTCCTGAAATTTCGTTGTTCTTCCGTCCGGCATTTCCGCCGGACATCTACTCTATTTATAGCCGCTGGCCCTCGTTTTGTCAATAAAAAACGGCGTGTTTGCGCCGTTTTCCGCCATTTCTGGCGATGTCATGCGGGTATTTGATCCACCCGTCAGAGGGCCCATCTGATCAGTCAGCCGGGCTGAACTGGTCCTTGCCAACACCGCAGACCGGGCAGACAAAATCCGCCGGAAGATCTTCGAACTTTGTTCCTGCGGCAATTCCGCTGTCCGGAAGTCCCTCAGCCTCGTCATAGGTCCATCCACAGATATCACATACGTACTTCATAGGAATTCTCCTCCTTTTTTCCAGGCATACCGCCTGTTTTGCACACGACGCTCAACTTTTCGCTATTACTCTGATAGCTTGCGCTCTCAGCTCATTTAGGCACATCCGGTGTGTCCGTGTCAAGCAGAACATAAGCGCTGTGGGAAACTATCCGTTTTCCCCCGGGCGGCCGCGTAACACATCGTAACGCATCAAGATCGATTGAATATAAGCGCTGCGGGAAATTATCTGGCTTCTTCCCCGGCTCCGCCACCCGGACAATACTGCCGCATCAGATATTCCTTCTGATTGTGCGACGGCTCGTCCAGCACATCCTCCAGCATCTGATGGAGCACTTCTCCCATCTCCGGTCCCGGCTTCATTCCGGCTGCAATCAGGTCACTTCCCCTGACTGCCAGCTGACGGAGACTGATGCAGCTTTTATCCCGCAGAATCTGCTCATAAATGGCACGCCAGGCCTCTACCTTCCGGCGTTTTTCCGCCCTGCGGTACTCGCTCTGCGCCGCGCCGTCGGCCATCTTCACCTCCAGAAGCAGCGGGAACAGGTCCTCCCCCACCCTCGCGATGCCGCGCCGCACAGAGCGGGACGTCTCCTCCATTGCAAGGTCATGATAGCGGACCAGCGTCTCCACCTGCTTCAGCGTCTCGTTATCGAATTTCAGACGCTTCATGATCGCATGCGCCATGTCTGCGCTGACTGCCGCATGTCCCTTGAAATGATCAATCCCCTGCTCGTCCCGGGTGTGGCAGGCCGGCTTGCCGAGGTCATGAAACAGCATCGTATACCGCAGAACCTTATCCGCCCGGACCGCCGCCACCGCATGGATGATGTGTTCTCCGACCGAATAGCAGTGGTGCGGATTGTGCTGCGGCGTCTCCATACAGACGTCAAGCTCCGGCAGAATCACAGCCGTGATTCCTGTCTCCACCATCGTCCGGAGCTCCTCCGGGTGCGGCGAGACAAGCAGTCTGGTCAGCTCCGAGGCGATCCGCTCCGCGCTGATTTTGGCGAGATTCGGCGCCATATCCTGCACCGCC
This sequence comes from Bacillota bacterium, assembly GCA_029224465.1. Taxonomy (GTDB): domain Bacteria; phylum Bacillota; class Clostridia; order Lachnospirales; family Lachnospiraceae; genus CAG-791. Next base: position 2,217 of record JAQXUQ010000027.1, read on the forward strand.
CGCTTCGTGTTCTCCTCGATGTGATAGCCGAGCTGCGCCGAGAAGCGCACCGCCCGCATGATGCGCAGCGCATCCTCCCGGAACCGCTCCTCCGGATCTCCGACCGCACGGATCACGCCGCGCCGCAGATCCGTGAGCCCGTCAAAATAATCGATCAGTCCGTTCTGCGGGCTGTAAGCCATGGCATTGATGGTGAAATCTCTCCGCCTGAGATCCTCCCGGAGACTCGAGGTGAAGGTAACCTCCTTCGGGTGCCTTGCGTCCTCATACTCCCCGTCGATCCGGTAGGTGGTGACTTCAAATCCCTCGCTGCCCAGCATCACCGTGACCGTCCCATGCTGGATCCCCGTGTCCACCGTCCGGCGGAACAGGCGCTTGACATCCTCCGGGTGCGCTGAGGTTGTGATATCCCAGTCATTCGGCACCTTCCCCAGCATGGTATCCCGAACACAGCCGCCGACCGCAAAGGCCTCGTAGCCGGCGTCGTGCAGGACCGTCAGAATTTTATTTACTTTTTCAGGCAGACTGATGTGATAATTCTGCAAACAGCTACTCCCAAACAACCAGAACCATGCACCATTTTCCCGCATCTCCACCATCCCGCGCGGTTTCCTGCCGCGCCGGATTCGCATCGGCGCTCTCCCGGCACAATCCCCGGGCTTACGCATCCCTGACAGCGCATCGCGGGCTCCTGCGGTCCGTCAGATCTTCTTTCTGTCCTCTTCCTCGACGATCGCAAGCGTCTGCCGCGCAATTGCCAGCTCCTCGTTGGTCGGGACAACCATGGTGACGACCTTGTCCGTGGGCTTGCTGAGGATGACCTCCTCGCCGCGGATTTTGTTCTTCTCCTCGTCAATCGATGTGCCGAGGAATTCCGTGTAATTGGAGATCCGCTTGCGCATCGGTCCGTCGTTCTCGCCGACACCCGCGGTGAAGACGATGACATCCACGCCGTCCATCTCCGCCGTGTAAGCGCCGATGTACTTGCCGACGCGGATCGCATAGGCCTCAAGCGCCGTCTCGGCGTCCTTGTTCCCCTCGGCTGCCGCCTTTGTCAGGTCACGGAAATCATTGGAAATGCCGCCGGACAGACCGAGCATGCCGGATTTTTTGTTCAGAATATTCAAAATTTCCTGTGCCGAGCAGTGCAGCTTGTCCATCAGGAAGGTGATGATCGCGGGATCGATGTCGCCGGAGCGGGTGCCCATGATGAGGCCCTCCAGCGGGGTCAGTCCCATCGTGGTATCGATGGACTTGCCGTACTTCACCGCCGTGACGGAGGCGCCGTTGCCGAGATGGCAGACGATGATCCGCAGATCCTCCCGCTTCTTGCCGAGAATCTCCGCCGCGCGCTGGCTGACATAATCATGGCTGGTGCCGTGGAAGCCGTAGCGGCGGACCTTGTAGTCCTTGTAGTATTCCAGCGGAATCGCGTACAGATATGCTTCCGGCGGCATCGTCTGATGGAACGCGGTATCAAACACCGCGACCATCGGCACCCCGGGCATGAGCTTTTCGCAGGCATGAATGCCGGTCAGGTTCGCCGGGTTGTGGAGCGGCGCAAGATCCGAGACATCGCCGATGGCGCGGACCACATCGTCGTTGATGAGAACTGCCTTGTTAAACCGCTCTCCGCCGTGGACGATACGATGTCCGACAGCACCGATCTGGGAGAGGGAGGTGATCACACCCACCTCCGGGTCCAGCAGATGGTCGATGACCGCCTTGATCGCCGCGCTGTGATCCGGCATCGGGATCTCCTCAGTCCGCTTTGCTCCGCCCGTCGGCGTGTGCGTGATACAGGATCCCTCCGAGCCAATGCGTTCGCACAGACCCTTGGCCAGCACCTTCTCCGTGATGCTGTCAATCAGCTGATACTTCAGCGACGAACTGCCGCAGTTAATCACCAGAATGTTCATATATGCCTCCTTAACACTGGAGCTCAATACGCTCTGCCCCAGTAGACCATCTTTTTCGCAGGCTTGCCGCAGCAGACGCAGGTTCCGGACAGATTTTCCTGCTCGAACGGGATGCAGCGGCTGGTGACGCCGTACTTCTCCTTGATCTTGTCCTCGCAGGCGCGGTCTCCGCACCACATTGCCTTGACAAATCCGTTCTGCTTCTCAAAGTGACGCGCAAATTCCTCCGGAGTCTTCGCCTCAAATGTTTCCTCTTCGAGATGCCTGCGCGCCCTTTCGAGCATATCGTTCTGCACCGTTTCGAGAAGCGAAGAAACCGTCTCCGCCACCTTTTCAATCGGGCACTCGGTCTTCTCGAAGGTATCCCGGCGGACGATGACGCACATGTTGTTCTGTATGTCTCTGGGGCCGATTTCTATACGGAGCGGAATGCCGCGCATTTCCTGCTCCGAGAACTTGTATCCCGGGCTCTTGTCAGAATCATCCACCTTGACTTTAAAGCCGGAGAGCATGTCACGGATTTCGTACGCTTTCTGCAGTACGCCTTCCTTTCGCTGCTGAATCGGAATGATATCCACATGAACCGGAGCGATTCTGGGAGGTATCACCAGTCCTCTGTTGTCCCCGTGCACCATGATCATGGCGCCGATCATTCTGGTCGTAACGCCCCAGGATGTCTGCCATACGTATTTGAGCTGGTTGTCCTTATCCGTAAAGGTAATATCATACGCCTTCGAGAATTTCTGCCCGAAGAAGTGACTGGTGCCGGACTGCAGCGCGCGGCCGTCATGCATGATTGCCTCTACCGTATACGTAGCTTCGGCGCCGGCAAACTTCTCCTTCTCGGTCTTCTGTCCCTTGATCGTCGGGATCGCCATATCCTCTGCCAGAAAATCCGAATAGACATCCAGCATCATCTGCGTACGCTCTTCGGCCTCTTCCCGGGTTGCGTGAATCGTATGCCCCTCCTGCCAGAGAAACTCTCTCGAGCGCAGGAACGGCCTCGTCTCCTTCTCCCAGCGGACAACCGAGCACCACTGGTTATAAAGTCTTGGCAGATCACGGTAGGAATGCACGTCATCCTTATAGAAATCCGAGAATACGGTTTCCGATGTCGGACGTACGCACAGTCTTTCGGTTAACGGCTCTGTGCCTCCCTGCGTCACCCATGCCACTTCCGGCGCGAATCCGTTCACAAGCTCGCCTTCCTTTTTCAGAAGGCTCTCGGGAATCAGCATCGGCATATAGACATTCTGCACGCCTGTAGCCTTGAAGCGCTTGTCCAGAAGCTGCTGCATGTTCTCCCAGATCGCGTATCCGTACGGTTTGATCACCATGAATCCCTTGATCTGCGAGTAAGCGATGAGGTCTGCCTTGATACAGACATCCGTGTACCATTGGGTGAAGTCCTCGTCCATTGAGGTCACTTCAGCAACCAGTTTCTTTTGATCTGCCATAATCTCTCCTTGTCAGCCTGTCTCCGTCGTCGCCGCGCGCCATGTGCGGTCCCTTGACCGGCAGTGCCTTTCCATCTTAAAAGTGCCGCGGTGTTTTGTCAATCCGGGCCGTGGTTCCCTTCATCCCGAAACTGCTGATCCTCACCGAGGCAAAACATTGTCGTCACCGCACCCGACAAAAGCCTCCCTTGTTCATCCGTAACTTCGGTTTCGATAACGCAGCTGGAACGCCCGCGCTTAATGACTTTGCTGCGCGCGGTAATCTCTCCGCCGCGGCCGGAGGAGAGATAATTGATCGTCGAATTCTGCGTGACGTATCTTCTTCCGTCCGCGCGCGCCGTTGCGCCGCAGCAGCAGTCCTGAATCGTAAAAAGGAGCCCGCCGTGAATCATTCCGTACGGATTCTTCTGATTGTCCCGCACCTTGCAGCGCAGAACGGCCCCGTCCTTTGTAACCTCGTCAATCACGATGCCGTTCTCCATAAGAAACGGCGTCGTCTCCATAAACGCTTTGACTTTCAGCTCCAGTTCTGTCATAGCAGTGCCTCTTCCGCGGTCAGAAATTGTGGAAGCTTTCCCTCGATCCGAGCGAAAGCCTGTTCAGTGCCGAGAAGATGCCGCGTACAGATGCTCTTGTGATATTCGAGGAAACACCTACGCCGTACGTGGTCCTTCCGGTTTCCGCGTCCATCAGATGGATGTAGGCAGCCGCCTGCGCGTCCGCGCCGGATTTCAGCGCATGCTCCTCGTAGTCCAGAATCCGGACATCGATTCCCAGATTCTGCAGCAGTCCTCTCTTCACAGCGTCCAGAGGTCCGTTGCCGACCGCCGTGAATTCATGCTCCGCGCCGTCGTCCGTATAGCGCACGGTTACCTGTGTATCAAACTGCGTCTCGCTGTCATTGGACAGATCGACAACCTGCAGCCTTCTGAAATGGAGCGGTTCTTTTCTGTCGAGATATTCGGCCCGGAAGGCTTCCATGATCTTCTCGGGCGCGACTTCTCCTTCCTTCTCCGACTCTGCCTGAATGACGTCCGCGAATTCACGCTGCATTGCCTTCGGCAGCTTGAAGCCGAAGTACGTGTCCATGACAAAGGCTACGCCGCCCTTGCCGGACTGAGAATTGATGCGCACGATCGGCTCGTATTCTCTTCCGATATCGGCGGGGTCGATCGGCAGATACGGTACCTGCCAGATGTTGTCTCCGCGCTCGCGCATCGCCTGCATGCCTTTGTTGATCGCGTCCTGATGAGATCCGGAAAAGGCCGTGAAAACAAGTTTGCCGGCATACGGATGCCTCGGATCCACCTTCATCTTCGTAAGCCGCTCGCAGGTCCTTATAATCTCCCGTATGTTCTCGATATTCAGCTTCGGGTTGATGCCCTGTGAAAACATGTTGTAAGCGACATTGAGAATATCGACATTGCCGGTCCGCTCGCCGTTTCCAAGAAGCGTCCCTTCGACTCTCTGCGCGCCGGCGAGGAGCGCAAGTTCTGTCGCAGCAACGCCTTCTCCGCGGTCGTTATGCGGATGCACCGACAAAATCACGCTGTCCCTTCTGTCCAGTCTCTTCGAGCAGTATTCGATCTGGTCCGCGTAGACATTCGGCGTATTCATTTCAACGGTTGAGGGAAGATTGATAATCATCGGATTTTCCGGATCCGGCTGCCAGACACCTATGACCGCGTTGCAGACCTCCACCGCGTAATCCGGCTCCGTTCCAGTAAAGCTTTCCGGCGAGTACTCGAGAATGATCTTCCCCGGAAAACTTTGCGCTCTATCCTTTACCCACTCCGTTCCCTGAACAGCAATCGCCTTGATCTCATCCCGGTTCATATGGAAAACAACGTCTCTCTGCAGCGTCGAAGTCGAATTATAGATATGCACAATCGCGCGGCTGCAGCCCCGAATGGCCTCAAAAGTCCGGTCAATCTGCTCCTCTCTGCACTGGGAAAGAACCTGTACGGTGACATCATCCGGAATCAGGTTATCATCTATCAGCTTCCGCAGAAAATCGTATTCAATCTGGCTGGCGGCTGGGAAGCCTACCTCTACCTCCTTGAACCCCAGTTTCATGAGCAGCTTCCACATTTCCAGCTTCTCGCTGACCACCATGGGATCAATGAGAGCCTGATTCCCGTCCCGCAGGTCAACGCTGCACCATACAGGTGCCTGCGTGATTTCCTTCTCCGGCCACTCCCTCTCCGGGAAACGCATGACCGGATTCTTTCTGTAGCGCTGATAATTTAACATAATGTGCTCCTCCAGGTTTTATGCCTTTGCAAAAAGCCTGCCCGGCAGTCTGCCGGGCAGGCTCTGCCTGCGCTGTCATATGGACGTTTCATTCTCCGAGGCCGCTTTCAATCGCCTTTACAAGAAACGCCAGTGCTTCCTTCTCGTCTTCACCATCACAGACGAGCTCGATCTCATCGCCTGACTTTACACAGGCTCCGAGGACTGACAGAACACTTTTCGCATTCGCCGTAGTATCTTTGAACCGGAATGTAATTGTAGATTTGAACTCCATCGCGTCCTTGCACAGGATGCCTGCAGGCCGCAGATGCAGCCCGGTCGGATTCTTGATCATGACTTTCTGACTTACCATAACAGTTACCTGCACCTACCTTTCCTGCCGCCGTCCTCTGCCGTTAAGCGGTCTTCCGGCGTACGGTTTAATAATGTTATCAGAGATTCATCTCATTTTCAATGAATCCGGCAAGCTCTTCGGCTTTTTTCTGAATGACGGCCTGATCTTCCCCCTCGATCATGACACGCACTAAAGGCTCTGTACCGGAAGGGCGGATCAGTACTCTCCCGTTCCCGGAGAACTCCGCTTCCAGCGCGTCAATCCGGGCCACAATTTCCGGGAAATCCCTGTAATGATCTTTCTTATCGTTCGGCACGGCCGCGTTGACAAGCGCCTGCGGATACTTCTTCATGACCTTGGCAAGCTCCGAAAGCGGCTTTCCTTCTTCCCTGACGACCGCAAGCAGATGCAGCGCGGACAGAAGTCCGTCGCCCGTTGTATTGTCATCAAGAAAAATAATATGGCCTGACTGCTCACCGCCGATATTGGAGCCGATCTCCTTCATATGCTCGAGAACATAGCGGTCGCCGACCTTTGTCCTGTCGACGTTGATGCCATGCGCCTCTCCCATCTTGAAGAAGCCGAGGTTTGACATCACGGTCACAACGATCGTATTCTGCCGGAGCGTACCGTGCTTTTTCATGCTGCAGCCGACAATCGCCATGATCTTGTCGCCGTCGACCACGGCGCCCTTTTCGTCCACCGCAAGGAACCTGTCCGCGTCGCCGTCAAAAGCAAGTCCCATATCGGCATGCTCTTCCAGCACTGCCTTCTGCAGGCTTTCCATATGCGTCGAGCCGCAGTCCTTATTGATATTGATGCCGTTCGGATCATTGTGAATCGGAATGACCTCGGCACCGAGTTTCTGCAGCGCCGTGACATTCGAAAGGGATGCGGCGCCGTTTGCCGTGTCCACAACCAGCTTCATGCCGGAAAGCTTTACCGGCACGGTTTCAATCGCGTGATCCGTATATTCTTTCCAGCCGTCCGTACGGTATTCTATACTGCCAACACCGGATCCTGTCGGAAAAACAACGTCTTTCAGGCCGCTTTCGATCTGCGCCTGGATTTCGTCTTCGGTCGCGTCGGGCAGCTTAAAGCCGTTCCCGTCAAAGAACTTGATTCCGTTGAATTCCATCGGATTGTGGGATGCGGAGATGACAATGCCGGCGTCCGCGCCATGCTTTTTCGCAAGGTAAGCAACCGCGGGGGTCGGAAGGACACCGAGATAAATGACGTTTGCGCCGACGCTGCAGGCACCTGCCATGATCGCGTTCGCCAGCATATCGCCGGAGCGCCTTGTATCGCAGCCGACCATAATCTTCGGCTGTTCGCCGCTTTTCTTCGAGAGCACATACGCTCCTGCCTGGCCCAGTCTCATGGCAAGCTCAACGGTCAGTTCCTTGTTCGCGAGTCCGCGTACACCGTCCGTACCAAAAATTCTTCCCATCGGAAAAATCCCTCCAGTATCAATATTTATCAGATTATCAAAGACAATCGTTATTCGTTTTCAGAAGAATCACCGCTCTTTTTCTCGAGGCGGATCTGCGCGGACGCCGTATTCGTCTGGGTTACGCCTTCCGGCAGTGTGACCGCCACTGCGGCGGTATAATTACCGGCAAGGTTTTCCGCCTGTTTATCCGCTGTCAGAGCGCCGATATCCACGCCGGGCTGCAGCGTATCGAGGCGAATCCCGTCAATATTCGCGGCAAGGCCGCGGAAACGCAGCGTAAAGGAGCCGTCTTCGGACGCCGTCACAGTTTTGCTTGCGTCATTCACCGAGAGGATCTTCGCCTCATATCCCTGCGGCACATTGTTGAGGCTGACGCTGCTGATTTTCACGTCCACATCCGCTTCCTGCGCGGGTTCAATGCCAACCGTAACCTGCACCTTTCCGTCAAAACCACTGTCCTCAAACGTTACGCCTTCCGGCAGAAAACCGGAAACGTCAACCGTGCGGGTAACGTCACTGTCCGCGCCGGAAATGTCGACCGCGCTTCCGGGGATCTGCAGGCTGTCGATCGTCTGCAGAACAGAGCTCCTGCCCGCAATGCTGACCGTCTCCGGGTCTGTTGTAATCTTTCCGGTTGCGAGGTAACCGTCTGCCGGCGTTCCGCTGGTTGTGACCTGGACCGGAATTGTTTTGACCGGAAGGACGACAACATTGACCTTGACGGAATTGATGTTCATCGTCAGCGTCTGCGTATCAACAGGGTTTCCGGAGGAATCCAGCAGCCGGATATCCGAATATGTGCTGATTGAACCGGTCGCGCCGCTGATATCAACCGTCGCGGTTGCCTCGGAAATCGAGGAGACAACCGACTGCGGGCCGGACACACGCACCTGATTCTGCTCCGGCGTCACGCTTCCCAGCTCGTACCCGGAAGCCAGCTTTCCGGCTGTTGCCGTTTTGAGCGTGAAGGTTGATGTCAGCTTCTTCTCGATACTCAGCTTCACGTTCTCGGTGCTGCCTTCAATGCTGTCGATTTCATTATTGAACTTATAGGACGAAAAACGGATTTCAACAGTGTCAAGGCTCGACAGATCATTGACATCCGCGGTAGCCACGATATCGTCCTTATCGAGCGCGTCTATGATCGAACGCTTGGCTGTCACCGTGACGACAGGGACAACATCCGAGTCATCGAGCACGCTGTAGACATCTCCCTGCTTCGTAATAAGGTCCGTATTGAGAAGCCGCACCTGCACATTACTGATTGTCATGCGCGATACCGGATCGTTAATATTTGTGACAAGAAGCCATAGTACAATGGCAAAAGCCAGCGCAAACAGCTTCAGTCCGATATTCTCGAAAATTTTAGGCCGTTTACTGCTCATTCTTTCTGCCCCTCCACGGCGGGATAATTCCGCGGCGGTCATCGGCGGCCTGCTTGTTCTGCAGCTCTACAAGCTTGGCGCGCAGCATGGACGCGTCCAGATTCCGGTCCAGCGTCCCGCGGTAAGCAGCGCTGATCTGTCCGGTTTCTTCCGATACAATAATGGTCAGAGAATCTGTCACTTCGGAAATTCCCACGCCCGCGCGGTGTCTGGTTCCGAGATTCTTGTCCAGCTTGTTGTCCGAAAGCGGAAGGTAGCAGGTTGCGGAAACGACCCTGTCTCTGCGGATCAGAACCGCACCGTCATGGAGCGGCGTATTCTTCTGGAAGATATTGACAAGGAGCTGACTGGACACAACCGCGTCGATGTCAATGCCGGTTTTCTCGTATTCATTAAGAGGAGTCTTCCGTTCGATCACGATCAGCGCGCCGGTCTTCACCTTCGCCATATCCGTGCAGGCACGCACGATCTCCGCAATCGTATGGTCGGAATAAAGCCCGTCCGGCGTTCTGCTGTCAATCCGGAACAGGCTGGCAATCAGGTTCTTGCGGCCAAGTTCCTCCATCGCGCTGCGCAGCTCCGGCTGCAGGATGACTACGATCGCGATCACCGCGATGCTCATGACATTCTGGACGATCCACAGAATCGTCGTCATGTTGAAAACGGCGGCAAAGAAAATGAATACAATAATAACGACAAAACCGCGCAGAAGCGACCATGCCCTGGTATTCTTCACCCAGAGCATGATGTGATAGACAAGGAACGCAATGATCAGTATCTCGACGATATCTGTCCAGCGTACGCTTGGAATATGAACTTTTCTAAGATACCCGAACAGAATCGTCTGTAAAATCTGCATACGTTCTTCCCGTAAAAATTGTCCGAAGGAGTACCGGCCGGCTTAGAAGCCGGCGTTGTCCTCTTCGTCCTGACCGTAATCGTCTTCCGGCGCGTCCTGATCCGCGTAGGAATTCTCATCCTGCATTCCGTAAGCGTTTCTGGATGTGCTGATCGTCTTCACGCTGCGGCTGGGTTCCGTATAGAGCACCTTCGGCACCGCTCTGACATAATAATAATAATCGTCATCCTCAAACTGCGTGTTCTCAATCGCGGAATAATCCAGATTGAACGCAAAGAAAGTAATGGCAGCTGAAATAAGCGCCGCGAGAACCACGCCGAGGAAAGAAGCGCCGACCGAAATGCCTGCGTCGTAAAGCAGCTCTCCCGCCGTAATGATGATCAGCTGCAGAACGCAGCCCGCCGCCGTCGCGACGTACCACGCGTAGCGGATCGGAAGTCTCCGGATTATATATACGCACACCGCGGACGCGGAAAAAGCAAGGATTGTAATCAGCATCGCCTTGTTCTGCAGCAGGCCGTCGAGAAGAAACCGGAACCTCGCGATCAGGTCCTCATCCCCCGCCTTTGCCGCGATCGCGGTTTCATTCGCCTTTACGAACGTTATAAACGAGTTGATGATGACGCCGGTGGAAACCGTCAGCGCGGAAGCCGGAGAATACAAAAGCCCGCCGGCAACGGGCAGTACATTCGGTGTCCCGGCCATGCTGCATAGAGGATACAGAAGAAGCAGCATCGTGTCTCCCGGGGCAAAACGGAAATACAAAAGCAGCAGCAGGAGAAGCAGAATGCCGCCGACAAGTGCCGCCTCGACCGCCAGCGAATACAGGTGAACGACAATCATCACCGCGAGAATGCCCGCCACCGCTCCCGCGGGAAGAAGCGTGCATAAAAGCGTAATGATCAGCGCCGGCAGTACGCCGGCAAGCGTTTTCTGATATCCGATTCTGCCGTTGATATAAAGAACCGCCGTCAGAACGACAAGGAACTTCAGCGCGATACTGACGAGATTCTCATACTGTCTGTAAAAGGAGATCAGTTTCTCCCGGAACTGTAGAAGGGATGCCATGCGGGTTATAACTCCTCTTCGCGCTCATAGTATTCGGACAGCCGGTCCAGCGCGTCGTAATAGCGCTCGAGGCGCCGGCGCGTTCTTCTGTAACGGCCTGTGTAAACAATGACGGTCACCGCGATATACGCGGTCAGAAAGAGCGCGTAGGCAATCGCGATCCTGCCGGCCAGACCGGACAGAGAAAAGCTGTATACAGACAGCATCAGATCCTCAAAGTTGTAAAGAGCATACACTGCGGCAATCAGAAGAAAAGCCGCGCTTGCGCAGATCACCGAGAGCAGCACTTGTTTTGCCAGATAATCTCCCATGAAATAGGCGCTGATCCGTTCGTCCCTGCGTCCGTTATGCTTTCTGTATATTTCCATTCTCGTCATCAGACTGACGCGCTGTTCATTGATCATGTAAGGCTTTCTCCAATTGCAAGCGTGATGAAAAGCACGCCGCGCGCTCCCGCCGAAAGCAGCTCCCCGCTGCAGGCGTCAATTGTAGCGCCGGTCGTGTAGATATCATCGACGAGCACAATCAATTTTGATTTTACATCATTTGATGCGGCATGGAAAGTGCTTTCAAGGCATCGCTGCCGCATCGAAAAGCTCATGCCGCGAAGGGGCGCCGTATGCCTCCTCCTTACGAGCGCATCTTCTCTGCACGCTATACCTGTCCTTTTCGCGATTTCCCTCGAAAGCAGCGCTGCCTGATTGTACCCCCGCTGCGCCATGCGCTGCTTCGATACGGGCACCGGGACCAGCAAATCAGGGCGCGGCTTCCCGTACCTCTCGATCAGTTCCTTTTCCGGAAACGCGCGCAGAAGTTTGTCCGCCATCACCTTGCCGAACCAGGCGGCATATTCCTGCCTGCCCTCATATTTAAACCTGTAGATCGCTCCCGAAACAGAGCGGTAGCGGAAAACAGCACAGCCCTTGTCATACAGATGCGGCAGCCGCGCGCAGTCCGGACAGTATTCCTGTCCCGGATCTGCCAGCGGTTTCCCGCATTTCGCGCAGAGTGCGGTTTTCCCGTCCCTTCCTTCCACCTGCAGCGGCACATCCGCGCATTCCCGGCAGATCAAAGCGCCGGGCGGCTTTACCGGCCTGTCGCAGACGGGGCAGCGCCTCGGATAGATCATATCAGTCACAAGCTGGAGCGGCGTCATAAACCTCCCTGATTCTGTCCGCGAGCCCCGTATACCGGGTATACTGACTGGTATTCGCGGCCATATTCATCACGCACTGCCTGCTGCCGAGAATCATGACGCAGCTGCGCGCCCTCGTAATTGCCGTATAGAGAAGATTGCGGCTGTACAGCCCCGGCGGCCCCGGAAGGAGCGGCAGGATGACTGCCGGATACTCCGAGCCCTGCGATTTGTGAACGGTAATCGCGTAGGCAAGGTCCAGATCGTCCAGATCCGAAAACGGGTACTCGACCATACGCTGCTCGTCAAAACAGATCCGCATCATCTGCGCCTGCCTGTCAATTTCCAGAATTCTTCCGAAATCTCCGTTGAAGATGCCGGCGCCGGTCTCCAGCGCCATGCCGAAATTTCCCTGCACCTTCCATTCCATCTGATAATTGTTCCGCGTCTGCATGACCTTGTCCCCTTCGCGGAAAACAACTTCGTGCGCGGTATATTCCTGCTTTCCTTCGGATTTCGGATTCAGCACGCTCTGCAGCACTTCGTTCATCCGCACCGCGCCAAGCGCTCCCTTGCGCATCGGCGTCAGAACCTGGATTTCCTCCTTTGCGCAGCCGACATACTTCGGCAGATAATCCTGCAGAAGCTGTACGGTATGCTTGTAGATCACCATCGGGTCCCTGCGTTCCAGAAAGAAAAAGTCCTTTCCCTTGTTGTCCAGGACAACCGGCTCCCCGCCAATAATGCGGTGCGCGTTCATAATGATTTCGCTCTGCGACGCCTGGCGGAAAATTTTGTTCAGAACAATCGTGCGGAACGCGCCCGAGGCAATCATGTCGCCGAGCACGCGTCCGGGTCCCACGCTCGGCAGCTGATCGGCGTCACCGACCAGAATCAGCCGCGTTCCCGGTTTCAGGGCAGAAAGAAGAGCCTCAAATAGAAAGAGGTCGACCATGGACATTTCGTCAATGATTACGGCGTCCGCTTCCAGCGGGTCGGAAGCGTCATGTTCGAAGCGGTACCCCTCCGCCTCGTTCTCCATCTGCGCGTTCCCGGTTACCTTATACCCTAACAGCCGGTGGATTGTCATTGCCTCAAAGCCGGTGGCTTCGCTCATGCGCTTTGCCGCGCGCCCTGTCGGCGCGGCCAGGACCACCGCCTTGCCGCATGAAATCAGGAGCCGGATGATGGTGTTGATCGTCGTTGTTTTGCCGGTGCCGGGACCGCCTGTGATCAGAAGGAGCGGCCGGAGCGCCGAAAGCCGCACCGCTTCTTTCTGCCGCTCATCCAGATGCAGGTTTTCCTTTTCCTCGAGCTCCCGGATACGCAGGTCCAGCTCGTCGTCACAAAGTTCTCTGACCGGCGCCGCGTCCAGATCAAAAAGGAGCCTCGCGATCCGCAGTTCCTTGTGATAGGCATACGAGGAATAGATGAATTCCACCCCGTCCTTTTTCTTCAGGTACAGTTCCCTGAGGACAATCATATTGTCAAGCTGCACAGAGACGGCTTCCTGCGGCACCCGCAGCAGCTCGACTGCCCTCTGCAGCAGAAACTGTCTCGGAAGGCAGGTGCTCCCTTCCGAAAGCGCCGCATTCTGAATGTACAGAAGGCCGCTCCGGATGCGGTATTCCGAATCCGGAAGGATGCCGGCCTTCCGCGCGATCTCGTCCGCCCGCGCGAATCCGATCCCGCCGATATCTTCGGCAAGCCGGTACGGATTCTCCCGCAGAATCGCGTACATCTCCATGCCGTAGGTATCCCAGATCCGGATCGCCTGCCGGGTGGAAATGCCATACTCTCCAAGAAACATCATTGCCTCGCGGCTCTCTCTCTTGCCGGCAATCTGCAGACCGATGGATCTTGCCATCTTCTCGCTGATTCCCTTGACTTCCGAAAGGCGCTCCGGCTCCTCGTCGAGGATGCGCATGGTGTCGCTGCCGAATTTTTTCAGAATTCTCTTCGCGAGAGACTCTCCGATCCCTTTGACAGCGCCCGAAGACAGATAGCGGAAAACAGCGGCGTCATCCTCCGGTGCGCACGGCTCATAGGAAGAAATTTTCAGCTGCTGCCCGTACATCGGATGTTCGGTGTACTCTCCCGTCACCTTGCAGCTCTCCCCTTCCGAAATCTGCGCAGGGTAACCGACACAGGTCACAGGTCCTTCTTCTCCCGTGACTTCAAAAACCGTATAACCGTTTTCGGCATTTCTATAGATAATTTGTGAAATATATCCCTGATAATTCTCCATGAAACGTATAGACAGCCCCTTCCCTGTAAGGCTCCGGCGGCGGGATCAGAAGAAATGAGGAAAAACCGGGACCCGGCCGCAGGAGAACTGCGCCGGCATCCCGGAAGAAATCAGTAAAGATAACGCGTGTGTCCGAATCTCCGGGCACCGCTGCATATATGGAACTCAGGCGTCAATACCGGCGGAACCGGAAATGAATTCCACATACTTGCCGGTGCCGATCGCGACTGCCGTCATCGGATCCTCTGCTGTAACGGCGCTGATGCCGGTCTTGCTGGTGATCAGCTCTTCCAGACCGTTCAGGAGCGATCCGCCGCCCGTAAGGACAATGCCGCGGTCCGCGATATCCGCCGCAAGTTCCGGCGGCGTTTTCTCAAGGACGCTGTGCACGGCCTCCACAATCTGATTGGTGGATTCCTTCAGCGCCTCTTCGGTCTCGGAGGAAGAAACCTTGATCGTTCTGGGAAGACCCGTAACAAGGTTTCTGCCGCGGACTTCCATGTACTCCTCTTCCGCCTGCGGATAGCAGCTTCCGATCTTGATCTTGATATCTTCTGCGGTACGTTCACCGACCAGAAGGTTATACTTCTTCCGCATGTAACGCACGAGCGCGTCGTCAAAATCATCGCCGGCTACCTTGATGGACGTGCTGACCACCGTGCCTCCAAGGGAGATGACCGCGATGTCGGTCGTGCCGCCGCCGATATCGACGACCATATTTCCGCACGGCTTGGCTATATCAATTCCGGCGCCGATCGCGGCCGCGATCGGTTCCTCAATGATATAAACTTCCCGCGCGCCCGCCTGAAATGTCGCGTCTTCCACAGCCTTCTTCTCGACCTCGGTTACCTGACTCGGGACGCAGACGGCAATGCGGGGTTTCCGGAACGTTCTCTTACCTACCGCCTTCTGGATGAAATACTTCATCATCTTCTCAGTGACGGTATAATCCGAGATAACCCCCTGCCGGAGCGGACGCACCGCTACGATATTTCCGGGCGTACGGCCGAGCATCAGTCTCGCGTCTTCTCCGATCGCCTTGATTCTGTTGGTATCACGGTCAAACGCTACGACAGAGGGCTCTTTCAGCACAACGCCTCTTCCTCTGATATAAACCAGAACACTGGCTGTTCCCAAGTCAATTCCGATATCCGAATGCTGCATTCGCTTTCCTCATGATCTGACAAAATTTAAACCGAACGCGGACATGCCGCGCGCATGAAAATGCCATGCGTTAATAGTATAGACTACCGTTCTTCACTTTTCAAAGAGTTCTGCATAAAATTTAGATAACTTTCGCTTTGTCCAGCATCTTGCGCACATAATATCCGGTGTAAGACTGGTGGCACTGCGCGATCTCCTCGGGCGTTCCGCACGCGACAACGGTCCCGCCGCCATCGCCGCCTTCCGGACCCATGTCGATGATGTAATCCGCGGTTTTGATCACATCCAGATTGTGCTCGATCACGACCACGCTGTTGCCGCCTTCCACAAGCTTCTGCAGAATTTCGGTGAGCTTGCGCACATCCTCAAAATGAAGGCCTGTGGTCGGCTCGTCCAGAATGTAAATTGTTTTACCCGTGCTTCTTCTGGAAAGCTCGGCCGCAAGCTTGATTCTCTGCGCCTCACCGCCCGAAAGCTCGGTCGAAGGCTGCCCCAGCTTGACATAGCCAAGGCCCACGTCATAGAGCGTCTGGATCTTATTCCGGATCGAAGGTACATTTTCAAAGAACTTCACGGCTTCCTCGATCGTCATGTCCAGCACATCAAAAATGCTCTTTCCCTTGTATCTGACCTCCAGCGTCTCCCGGTTATAGCGTTTCCCGCCGCAGACTTCGCAGGGTACATAGACGTCCGGCAGGAAATGCATCTCAATCTTGATAATGCCGTCACCGCCGCAGGCCTCGCACCGTCCGCCCTTTACATTGAAGGAAAAGCGTCCTTTGCTGTAACCCTTCGCCTTCGCGTCCGGCGTCCCCGCAAAGAGCGCGCGGATCAGATCAAAAACACCGGTATAGGTTGCCGGATTGGAACGGGGTGTGCGCCCGATCGGCGACTGGTCGATGTCGATAACCTTGTCCAGCTGCTCTATTCCCTCAATGCCGTCGTTCGGCCCCGCGGTAACCTGCGCGTGGTTCAGATCGCGCGCCAGCTGCTTGTACAGAATTTCGTTCACAAGAGAGCTTTTGCCGGAGCCCGAAACACCGGTCACGAGTGTCAGAACGCCGAGCGGCACATCGACATCGATATGCTTTAAATTGTTCATCGCAGCGCCGCGGATTTTCAGCCAGCCGGTCGGTTTCCTGCGAACCTGCGGCACAGGAATGAAACGTTTCCCGGACAAATACTGTCCCGTAACCGACGCCGGATTTTTCATGATTTCCTCCGCGGCTCCGCAGGCGACGATCTCGCCTCCGTGAGAGCCCGCGCCGGGACCTACATCGACAATATAGTCGGCGGCGCGCATCGTGTCTTCATCGTGCTCGACCACGATCACCGTATTCCACAGATCGCGCAGATTCTTAAGCGTCCGCAGAAGCTTGTCATTATCTCTCTGATGCAGACCGATGCTCGGCTCATCCAGAATGTAGCAGACGCCGACAAGGCCGGAGCCGATCTGCGTCGCAAGCCGGATTCTCTGCGCCTCGCCCCCCGAAAGCGTTGCCGTTGCCCGCGCGAGCGTCAGATAATCCAGTCCCACATCGACAAGGAAGGAGACTCTCGCCCTGATCTCTTTTAAAATCTGGCTTCCGATCAGCTGCTGCTGGGGCGAAAGCCGCAGCTCCTCAAGAAAGTCCAGCAGTTTCCTGATGGAAAAACAAGTCAGATCATAAATATTCACCCCGCCGACCGTAACTGCCAGCGATTCCCTGCGGAGCCTTTTACCTCCGCAGGTTTTGCAGGGGCTGATGCTCATGAATTTTTCGTACTCTATTTTGACCCGGTCGCTTGCTTCCTTATAACGGCGGTACGAATTTTCGATCAGCCCTTCCCAGGTAATCCGGTAAGTGACCTTCCGGACGCTGCTCTGGCTCTTGTACTGGATTTCGAACTCCTCGGGCGTACCATGCAGAATAATGTCCCGGACATTGGAAGGCAGCTTCTCCCAAGGTGTATCCATGCGGAAGCCGTATTTTTCAGACAAGCCCACAAACATCGCGTTCGCCCAGCTGGTATCCTTCATGGCGCTCTGCCAGCCCGGCAGTGCAATCGCACCTTCATTAATTGAAAGCGACGGATCGGGGATCAGCAGCTTTTCATCGAACTCCATCTTATAGCCGATGCCGGCGCAGTCCGGACAGGCTCCGAACGGATTGTTGAACGAAAAGCTCCGCGGCTCGATTTCCGGAACGCTGATGCCGCAGACAGGGCAGGCAAAATTCTGGGAAAACTGCAGCAGCTCCCCGTCCACGACCTGCACCTGCGCGAGACCGTCCGCCAGAGAAAGCGCGTTTTCCAGAGAGTCCGTCAATCTCCTCGCAATCCCCTCTCTGACAATCAGACGGTCAATGATAATCTCAATGTTGTGCTTGATATTCTTGTCGAGCGTGATTTCTTCGTCCGAAAGATCATACTGGTTTCCATCGATCCGCACGCGGACATAACCGGCCTTTCTGGCTCTGTCGAGCACTTTTTCGTGGCGGCCTTTCTTGCCGCGCACAACCGGTGAAAGTACCAGTATCTTTGCGCCTTCTTTCAGGTTCATGATTTTGTCCACCATCTGGTCGACGGTCTGCTTCGCGATCTCGCGGCCGCAGTTCGGGCAATGCGGAATTCCAACCCGCGCGTAAAGAAGCCGGAAATAATCATAAATCTCCGTAACCGTTCCGACCGTTGATCTGGGATTGCGGTTTGTCGATTTCTGGTCAATTGAGATTGCCGGCGAAAGTCCTTCGATATTGTCAACGTCCGGTTTTTCCATCTGGCCGAGGAACTGCCGCGCGTAGGAAGACAAAGACTCCATGTAGCGTCTCTGCCCCTCCGCGTAGATCGTGTCAAACGCGAGAGAAGATTTTCCGGATCCGGACAAGCCTGTCAGAACAACCAGCTCGTTGCGGGGAATATCCACGCTGACGTTCTTCAAATTATGTTCTCTGGCGCCGCGGATGCGGATGCAGTCCTCTCTGCTGATCTTTTTTCTGCGCAGCTCATCCTTTCTGGTCTGTCCCTGCGCCGCTTCTTCTGCCTGCCGCAGCGCCGGCCAGTAATCGGGCTTTTGAATTTTAACCGCCATAGTATCCTTTCACGTTATTTGGCGGCGGCTGCAGAATCTGCGGCCGCCGCCTGTCTGTATCACTTGTGTTCGCCTTCATTTTCAATTTCCAGCGCGTGTTTTCGAAGCTCCACCATCTGGTCACGCAGCTGCGCGGCCGCTTCGAAATTGAGGTCTGCCGCTGCCGCGCGCATCTGTTTTTCCACTTTCGCAATAAGCTTCTTCAGCTCGTCGTACGACATCGACTCCGGATCCTTTTCAAAGCGAACCTGCTCCTGCGCAACTTCCCGGGTCACCGCGATCAGATCGCGGACCGCCTTGTGAATAGTCTGCGGCGTGATGTGGTGTTCTTCATTATATTTCTCCTGAATCGCGCGGCGGCGCCTTGTCTCGTCGATTGCCTTCTGCATCGAATCCGTGACCGTGTCGGCGTACATTATAACATGACCTTCGCTGTTGCGCGCGGCTCTTCCGATGGTCTGGATCAGCGACGTTTCCGAACGCAGGAACCCTTCCTTATCCGCGTCCAGAATCGCGACCAGCGTGATCTCCGGAATATCCAGACCTTCCCGCAGAAGATTGATGCCGACCAGTACGTCGAAAACGTCCAGCCGCATATCCCGGATGATCTGCGAACGCTCGAGCGTATCGATATCCGAGTGCAGATACTTGACACGGATGCCCGCTTCGGCGAGATAATCTGTCAGATCCTCTGCCATCTTCTTGGTCAGCGTTGTGACAAGCACCTTGTGCTTCGCCGCAACTTCCTTCCGGATTTCCGAAATCAGATCGTCAATCTGACCGGCCGTTCCGCGGACGTCAATTTCCGGATCCAGAAGCCCTGTCGGGCGGATCACCTGCTCCGCGCGGAGCAGCTCATGCTCTTCTTCATATTTACCGGGCGTTGCCGAACAGAACAGCATCTGATCGATTTTACTCTCGAACTCACTGAAATTCAGCGGCCGGTTGTCGAGCGCCGACGGAAGCCGGAAGCCATAGTCCACGAGCGTCTGCTTGCGGTTCCGGTCCCCGTGGTACATAGCGCCGATCTGCGGTATCGTCATATGCGACTCATCGACGATAATCAGGTAATCGTCCGGAAAGAAATCCATCAGCGTAAGCGGCTCCGCTCCCGGCGGCATGAAATTCAGATGCCTCGAATAGTTTTCGATGCCGGAACAGAAGCCTGTCTCCCGCATCATCTCGATGTCAAAATTGGTCCTCTCCGAAATCCTCTGCGCCTCGAGAAGCTTGTCCTGGCTTTTAAAATACTGAATTCTTTCCTTGAGCTCCGCTTCGATATTGTCACAGGCCTTGTTGATTTTTTCCTGCGGCACAACATAGTGCGAAGCCGGATAGATCATGACATGCTGCAGCTGCGCGTGCACTCTCCCGGAAAGCGCTTCCACCTCGGTGATCCTGTCAATCTCATCTCCGAAGAACTCGACCCGGATCAGATATTCACTGCCCTGCGCGGGATAAATTTCAACCGTATCTCCATGCACCCGGAAATTGCAGCGCTGGAGATTCTGATCGTTTCTTTTGTACTGAATCGCGATCAGCTCTTTGATAACCTCGTCGCGGTCCTTGTTCATGCCGGGCCGCAGCGATATGGACATTCCCTTGAATTCATCCGGGCTGCCGAGGCCGTAAATGCAGGAGACGCTGGCAACGACAATCACGTCTTTGCGCTCCGAAAGCGACGCCGTCGCCGAAAGACGC
Source organism: Bacillota bacterium (assembly GCA_029224465.1). Classification (GTDB taxonomy): domain Bacteria; phylum Bacillota; class Clostridia; order Lachnospirales; family Lachnospiraceae; genus CAG-791. Next base: position 22,263 of record JAQXUQ010000027.1, read on the forward strand.
AGCTTGTCGATCTCGTCATTGATCGCCGAGTCCTTGGCAATATAGGTGTCCGACTGCGGCACGTAGGCTTCGGGCTGATAGTAATCGTAATAGGAAACAAAGTATTCGACCGTGTTCTCGGGAAAGAACTCCTTCATCTCTCCGTACAGCTGTCCGGCCAGCGTTTTATTGTGTGAAATGATCAGCGTCGGCTTGTTCAGCGCGGCGATGACGTTGGCCATGGTAAATGTTTTGCCGGAGCCCGTGACACCCAGCAGCGTCTCGAACTGATTGCCGGCGCGGAAGCCGTCCACCAGTTCCCGGATGGCCTGCGGCTGATCGCCGGTCGGCTGATACTCAGAATGAAGAATGAATCTGTCCATCCGCCTCTTCTTTCTTTTTCTCGTTCATGATCTGTACGGCTCTGTCAACGCTCGCAGAAGTATCGACAACCGTCACAAGGCCGGCTTTCCGGATCGCTTCGAGCGCCGCCTCTTTGTCGCTTTCCCGGACTTCGATGAAATAGATGTCATGGTCGATCTTTCCGCCCCCGCCGAAATCTCTGGGGTCCAGCTTGGCAGCGCACCCGCCGGCCGCCACATAATCATTGGAATAATGGCTGGCACGCACGCCCCTGAAACCGGCTTCCTTCAGAACATCTCTGATCTGTTTAAAGGTCGCGCTGTCTTTTTTCTTATATATGGTCACTTTCTTTTCAAACAGTCCCATGTCTGCCTCCCGCAGTGCCGGAGCACCCCGCCAGATTGCCGTTCTTCTCCGGCAGCTTCACAATTTCCAGTTTGTTGTATGGTATCTCGATGCCTTCCTCCGCATACCGCCGGATGATTTCCATCAGGCAGTCCGAGCAGGCTCCCGGATTGTCCGCGAACGAGCCTGTGGACACGACGCCGCGAAGAAGAATTCCGGATTCACCGGCCTCCTTACACAGAACGGACGGCTCACCGTCTCCCTGATACTTCGGATGGTGAACAATCACATCCTTCATGATGCCGATGGCTTTGCCGATATCGGACTCGTACGCGATCGAAACGTCAATCGTATGCGAATATCCTTCCGCCTTCGTGAAATTGATGATCTTGGATGACGCCGCCATGGCATTCGGTATATAGATCCGTTCATTGAAATACGTCCGGATCTCCACATGGCGGAGCGTGATATCCTCAACGTAGCCGGGTTCCGAATCACCGATCTGGATTCTGTCGCCGATGCTGAACGGCCTTGATGATCCGAGCGTCATCGATATTCCCGAAAAAACATTCCCGAGCGTGTCCTGCGCCGCAAGACCGAAAACAACGCCGGCAACCGAAGTGGATGCCAGCACGGTTTCCCAGGTCTTCGTGAAGGCATCGATCTGCCCCATCGAAGCAAAGATTCCGGCAGCCCAGATCACCGCAACAAGGACCGACCGCAAAAGCGTAAGCGCAAGATTCCCCTTGAGTCTTTCCCGGCTCATCGAGCGCAGTACAACGCGCACGACCGCCCAGGAAATCACAAGAGGAATGACCATGCGGATGATCTGAAAAAGGATTTCGATACCTGTTTTAGCTGTGTTTTCCATGCCATCCATTATCCTACACAAATAAAAATACCGCAACTTCCATGCGGAAATTGCACGGAAGCCGCGGTATTACAGGAGGAAAAACAATGAATATGTTTTAAAGCATACAGTGTTATTATTCCTTGACGCCTCCAAGCGTTACGCCTCCGACGATCTGCTTGGATAGAATCAGGTAAACGATGATAACCGGGAAAATCGAAAACGCGATGGTCATGTAAACGATACCCATATCGAACTTTAAAAAGTCCGCGCTTCGAAGTTCCGCGAGAAGAACCGGAAGTGTCTTCATTTTTTCTGTCTTTAAAATCAGGGACGGAGTGAAGTAGTTGTTCCAGTTCGCGACAAAAGTGAAAATCGCCTGTACGGCAATGGCCGGCTTCATCAGAGGAAGCACAATGACATTGAAAATCCGGAACTCGCCCGCGCCGTCAATGCGCGCCGCCTCGACAAGAGACAGGGAAAGCACGGAATCCATGTACTGCTTCATGTAGAAGAACGTGGCCGGCGCCGCGATCGAAGGGATGATGAGCGGAATGAAGTTGTCCATCAGTCCCATCTTCAGCATCAGACGGATGAAGCCAAGCGCCGTAACCTGCGTCGGGATCATCATGACCGCGAGAATAAATGTGTACAGGAACTTTCTCATCCGGAAGCGGTACGCGTGGATCGCGTACGCCGTCATCGTCGAGAAATAAGTGCAGAGCACAGCGCTCGTGCCTGCCACAATCAGAGAGTTCAGCATGCCGCGCATAATCGGCTGCGTGCTGTGCTGCATTCCCTGAAAGTTCCTGATCAGATACGTGCTCGGCACCGGTGTAAAGCCTCTGCTCAGTTCCGCGTGGGATCTCGTCGCGTTGATAAACAGGATGTAAAACCAGATCAGGCACAGGAATGAGAGAAGGATCAGCACCACGTACGCAATAACGCGTCTTGCGCGGACACCTGCGCCGTTTTCTTTCTTTTCTTTCATGATCATCACCTCCCCGTCACTTGTCCGTATCCGTTCCGGTGAACTTAAAGACTACAAGGCTCAGGATGCCGGTAATGATAAACAGCAGGACAGACAGGGCACCGCCCATACCGAAGTTTTTGCTGTACAGATGCTTGTTCAGCCACATAATCATGGTCATGGTCGAACGCGCGGGATCGCCGGTCCCGTTTGTGAGTACCTGCGGCACATCGAACATCTGCAGTCCGCCGATCAGAGATGTAATCAGAACGTATACAAGAATCGGGCGGAGGAGCGGAAGTGTGATCTTGAAGAAGATCTGCCTTGCCGTCGCGCCGTCGACCTCGGCCGCCTCAAACAAAGACTGGTCAATGCCCATCATGCCGGCCATCAGGAGAATCGTCGTATTGCCGAACCACATGATAAACAGCATGAATCCGACCAGAATTCTGCTCGCCGCCACACTTGCAAAGAAACGGTACGGCTGCGAGATGATATGCAGATTCATCAGAATCGAATTGACCGGGCCTCCATCGGAAAACAGTGTGAAAAACAGCATCGCGAACGCGGAAGCCATAATCAGGTTCGGCAGATAGATCACGGTTTTGAAGAATCTCTGCGCTTTCAGGCGAAGAGACGGATCCGTAAACCAGGCGCCGAGAAGGAGCGACACAACAATCTGCGGAACGAACCCGATGAGCCACATGATCATCGTGTTGCCGGCATACTGCCAGAGATCTCCCTGCGAGAGAATTTTCGCGTAATTGGCAAGACCGATGAAGTTTGGCCCGATCTGCTTGAGTCCGGAGCGGTAGTTTTCAAAGAAGCTGTTCCAGATCGTATCTGCCAGCGGCACCAGCTGAAATATGACATACGTTACAAGGAAGGGAATCAGGAAAATATATCCCCAGCGGTTGTACTGTACAACCTTGCTCTTCTTGTTGTTCATTGTTTTTTCCTCCGGTGTATGCATACCGGTTTCTCTAAAAAAGTGCCTGTCCGCCTGCGCGGGCAGGCACTTTTGCCTGTTGCATTCCCTTTGCCTGAAGCTGCATCGAAGGCAGCCTCACAGTTTTCGTTTGCTGAATCGGATTACTTTCAGTCTGTTGTCAGATCAGGATACTTCTCGGTGATGGCCTTGTTGAATGCCGCAAGAGCATCATCATAGGTCTTGTAGTTTCCGTCGAAGTAGCCCTTCATAGCCTTCTGGAACTCTTCATTGCAGCCCTGATCGTAATCGGAGATATTGGACATATCAACCTTCTCCGCGCCGTCCGCGAGCATCTTGTAAGGGTTCTCGCCGCCAAGCAGTGCGAGGTTTCCGGAATCATCCGAAGCAAGCTCCGTAAGAACGCTCTTGTTGTTGACGCAGTCGGCATCCTTCTGCGCGATTTCCTTCATGATCGCGGGATCTGTGGTCATCTTCAGCATGATGTCCTTGACAAGCGAAGGATTGTCGGTTCCGTTCGCTGCAGCGATCCATGTGCCGCCCCAGTAGAAGGACTGCGGTCCTACGACGTAGCCCCAGCCGCCGTTTGCAGCGATGGACTTCGCGTCATCCGCGGAGAGCGAGAAGTTGAAGAACCATGCGGGTCCGAAGTAGCAGAATACCTTGCCGTCCGGATACTTGCCCTTCGACCAGTCATCGCCCCAGAGATCGAACGTGTTCTCTTCACCGGCGTCTGCAAGTGCCTTGGAGTCATCTACCCATGCCTTGATATTGTCATCTACAACAACCTTGCCGTCCTGAACCCACGGAGCGGATACATTGTTGGAGTATACACGGTATGTGTCGTTTACAGAGCACATCGTGTAACCTGCCTTCTTCATCTTCTCGGCTGTAGCCTTGAAAGCGTCCCAGTCTTTAACCGCTTCCTGCACCTTCTCGGGATCGTCTGTGCCAAGCGCTGCCTTCGCGGCCTCTCTGTTATAGATCAGTCCAGCGGAGCAAGCCTGCCATGTCAGGCCTTTCAGATCGCCGTTGCTGTCTTTAACAATATCCTTCGTGTACTGATACTGATCCTTGAGATCATCATCCGTGATTCCCAGATCTTTGATCGGCATCGTAACATCCGCGTTAACGTACTTCTTCGCGTAGTCGGCTTCCATCAGGAACAGGTCAACTCTCTTGTCCGCGTCTGCTGAAGCGTTGTCCGGAAGAACCTGGTCCAGATTGTTCTGGTAAGCATTGTTATCGGAGGGTGTGATGTGCCAGTTTACAGTGACATCGCCGATCTTGCCGGTTGTGTCATCCACCTTCTCATATCCCGGATAGTGATCCGTGATACGGCTCTGGAATTCCGTGTTCCAGCACTCGATGTTCAACACCTTGCCTTCGTCCGCTGCCGCAGTCTCCTGTGTCGCGGCTTCCGCAGCTGCCTCTGTCGCAGCCTGTGTAGCTGCAGGCGCTGCCTCATCCTTTGCTGTGGATGCTGCAGGCGCAGCGCTGTTAGAGGAGCCGCAGCCGGCTGCAAGACCCGCAACGACTGTCGAAGCAAGTACCACACTCAGTAACTTTTTCTTCATAACATTTCCCTCCATTACTTTTACAGGAACCCCTCGTTCCTTAATCGTTTTCGTACTTTCTTTATAGTTCTTTTAGCACAGGAATGCAAGTCCTTTTTTGAATTTCTGCCGTTCATCACCAAAGTTTGTTATGAATATCGAATTTAAATGGTGTATTTTGTGCATGTTTTATATGTAATTCGCCCTCTTCGTCAATTTATACCGCATATTTATTTAAATCGTTTTCGTATTTACGTAAAATAAAACAGCTGTCCGGATAATGTTTCCGGTACAGCCGTTTCGCATATTTCGTATTTTCGTTAATGGTTTCGCGATTATTTCAGCTTTGCTCTGACTACTTCCAGCGCTTTTTCAAGCTGCGTGTCCGTGCCGTCCTTCTGATACGCGTCCGCGTCCAGCTTGACTTCAATGTCCGGCGTGATGCCGACTTTATTGATATTATGGCCGCCGCGCGTATAATAATTCGCGGTCGTAATCTTGACTGCCGTGCCGTCGGTCAGCGAGTACACAGTCTGAACAATGCCTTTGCCGAACGTCTGTGTGCCGACAAGCGTACCGATTTTCGAATCCTGTACGGCTCCGGAGAAAATCTCCGACGCGCTCGCGGAATTGCCGTTTACCAGAACCGCAAGCGGTATTTTCAGCTCGTTTTTGCCATCGCACTTATATTCGGTCTTTTTGCCGCTGCTGTCGACCATGTAGAAAACAAGCCCCTTCGGAAGGATCTGTCTCGCCATGTCAACGCAGACATCGACATCGCCGCCCGGATTGTTCCGAAGGTCGATGATCAGGCCTTTGATGTTTTTACTCTGCAGATCGGAGAGTCCCTCCCTGAACTGATCGGCAGTTACGCTTTCGAAGCCGGCGACTTCGATATAACCGATATCATTTTCAAGAACTTTGGTATCCACGGTCGGCGCGTCGATGATTTCCCTTTTCACCTTGATTTCCAGGTAATCATCTTCTCCCTTGCGCGCGATCGTCAGATTCACTGTCGTGCCTTCCTCGCCCTTCACAAGGCCGACTACGTCGTCCAGCGACATGCCGTCCGTCAGCTTTCCATCGACTTTGTAAATCAGATCATCCGCCTTCAGGCCTGCCTTCTCCGCGGGAGAATCTTTCATGACTCCCGCGATCTTTGCGATATTGTAGGTTTCATCCAGCGAGATATAAGCTCCGATGCCCCCGTACGTTCCGGAGAGCATATCATTGAGTTTCGCGACTTCCTCTTTCGTGTAATAAACGGAGTACGGATCGTTCAGAGACTCCAGAAGACCTTTGTACAGGCCGTCTTCTTTCTGTTCCTGCGTCACTTCATCCGCCTGATAATAATGCTTCGAAATGGCCTGTTCCAGATTCTCGAGCTTTGCGATGGACTTCGCATTGACGGCAGAGTTCTCCGCTTCCCCGGAAGACAGCAAGGTGATGGCACCGCTTCGAAGAAGCGCTGTGACAAGGATCAGACAGGCAAGGATGCCGATGAACAGTCCCAGAAAAAACCAGCGTTTTCCGCCGGATCGTTTTTTGTCTTCTTCCATGATCAGCCTCCAAGATAATTGTGCGGATTGACATACTGCCCGTTCAGGCGGACAGAAAAGTGAAGGTGAGGGCCCGTCGATGAGCCGGTGCTTCCGACAGCCGCGATCTGTGTTCCGGCGCTGACTTCCTGCCCGGCGGAGACGTACAAAGCGGACGCGTGCATATAAACGGTGTACAGTCCGTCACCGTGATCGATCATCACATAATTTCCCATCGTAGCCTCATAAGAGGCAGCGACTACCTTTCCGTCCGCGGCGGCAAGTATCGGCGAACCGGAAGGCGCCGCCATGTCAAGGCCGCTGTGGAAGCGCTGATAACCGTAAATCGGATGAATTCTATAACCGAATTCAGAAGATATATAGGAGTAATTCGGACACGGCCACGTGAAAACACCGCCGGCAAAATGCCGCGCGTTCTGCTCGGCAAGCTTCGCCTTCTCATCCGCAACCGCCTTTTCGAGCGCGGCAATCGTGGAATCCTGTTCCGCCTTTTCTGCCTCATACTGGCGGATCGACTCCTCCTTCGTCGTGATCTCGGAGGAGATGCCCTCGATCTGTGTCTTCTTGTCCGCGATCAGGGACTGCATGCTGTTCTGCTCCGTGCGCACGCTCTGTTCGGCAGCATCCAGCGTTTTCTTTTCTTCTTCAAGGTCCTGTTTGGCGAGGCTTACCTCTTTCGCTTTCTTTGCGAGCTCCTCGAGCTGCTTCTGATCATAGTCAGACAGCATGGAGACATAGGTTGCCCTGTTGAGCATATCCGAGAAGCTTCCTGACTTAATCAGGATTTCAAGATAATAGCCGTTCCCGCGTTCATAGATGAATTTAATGCGTTTCTTCATCACATCGTACTGATCGTCGCGCTGTTTCTCGGCCTCTTCAAGTTCCTTTTCCTTCTCGGAAATCTCGGTCTTCTTCGTGCTGATCTTCTGGTTGAGATCGTCAATCTTCCCCTGCATCGTCGTGACCTGCGCGTCCAGATTTGTCACATACTGCTGCAGATTCTGCTTGGACGACTCCAGATCTTTCTTGATGGACTTCAAGTCACTGATGTTGCTCTCGATCTGCTCGCGCTCCTTTTTGCTCTGCTCGATCGAAGCCTCCTTCTGCCGGATGCTGTCATTTGTCAGTTCGGCGGCCCCTGCTCCAAGAGGCGGCGAAGCTGCGCAGATGGCAAAAAGCAGTGCGCACAAAAGTACGCACCGCCGGAATGTTTTTTCAGCTGGTTTTCCAAATTTAAACATGCAGGTTTTTCCTTACGCTGAGCATACTCCCTAAGAAGCCGATGCCTGCGCCGAGAAGCAGCAGTACCGGCGTAAGGTTTTTGAAGATTTCATGCACAGAGACAAAACTGAGCAGCTGTGTCAGAATCTGAAATCTTGTGTCGATAAAAACAATTGCGCGCTTATACAGCTCGTAAATGGCAGCAAGCGGAAGCGCGGAGCCGAGGAGACCGATAATCAGTCCCTCGAAGACATACGGTCCGCGGACAAAGAAGTCCGAGGCGCCGATATACTTCATAATCCGGATTTCATCCTCGTGATTGCGGATGCCTGTCGCGACTGTATTGCTGATCAGGAAAATCGCAACGACGAGCAGAATGACGATAATCGCAATCGAAGCATAGCCGATCAGGCTGTTCGCGCCGGAAACGGTGCTGGCTGCGACTTCCGAATAGTTGACTTCCCGGACTTCATCGAGGCCCTGCAGATAGCTGACCAGCTCCGGCTGCCTCGACACATCCGAGAGATAGATTTCCAGATTTGCGGAATCCGCGAGCGGATTTTCCTCGAACCCTTCCGCGTATTCGCCGAGATTTTCCTTGCTGAACTCCGCCCACGCTTCATCGGCGGAAATGTATTTGACGTCCGCGACCTCCGGCCGCTCCTTGACCGCGATCTGAATCTTCTTGATGTCATCTTCGGTTGTTCCCTTTTTAAAGAAAACCGTAACGGAGACATCCTGCTGCGCGTTATCCACGATATGCTGAATGTTATAAATCACGGAATAAAACAGGCCGAAAAGGAACAGGCAGGCAGCGATCGTCGCGATGGACGCAAGTGTATACCCTTTGTTTCTCCACAGGTTCCGGATGCCCTGTCCCAGTGTGTAGAAAAATGTCCGCATAAATTAATACCCGTCGTCCTCTTCGTCATACTGATACGGATCGCCGCCGGAATACACATCGTTGTAATCGGCGTCAACGTCCTGATAATTCTCCTCGGCATAGCCGTCATAGCTGCCGGAGAAATCCGTTTCGCTCCCGGTATCCGAAATGATCTCTCCCTTCTTCATCTCAATGACGCGGCGGCCCATTCTGGACACGATGCCGCGGTCATGGGTAACAATCAGGATTGTCGTTCCGAATTCCCTGTTAATCCTGTCAAAACACTGCATGACATCCCACGCCGTATCGGCGTCAAGGTTTCCTGTCGGCTCATCGGCGATCAGAAGATAGGGCTTGTTGACGATTGCTCTCGCGATCGCGACCCTCTGCTGCTCTCCGCCCGACAGCTCGTTCGTTCTCCTCCTGTACTTGTCGTTCAGGCCGACGAGGTCGAGCGCGAACAGAACGTTCTTCTGGATGTCCTTCCTGCCCGGCACCTGAATGATATGCTGCGCGAACGCGACGTTGTCAAAAACATTCCGGTCCCGCAGAAGTCGGAAATCCTGAAAGACCACGCCGATATTGCGGCGGAACTGCGGAATCTTGCCATGGCGGATTCTGTTGAGATCGTAGCCGAGGACATAGACTTCCCCGCTGCTGGGCTTGAGCTCCCGGATCAGCATCTTCATCAGGGTCGACTTGCCGGATCCGGTTTCCCCGGTCACAAAAACAAACTCTCCCTCCCGGACATCGAGATTCGCGTGGCTGACGGCCGGCGCTTCCTTTGAATATGTTTTGCTCACATCGCGCAGGGAAATGACGATCTTTTCATCCTGCGGCCCTGCGTAAATACTTTTCGTTTTTCTGGCCATAGTCGGTTACTGGTTCTCCCGTTCCATATAGTTCATGTACTTGACGACCATCAGCGCGATCTTGAACGTAATGGCGTCATCAAAGACACGAAGGTCCAGCCCGGTGCTCTTCTGCAGCTTGTCGAGCCGGTAGACGAGGGTGTTGCGGTGAATGAACAGCTGGCGCGAGGTTTCCGAAACATTCAGGTTGTTCTCGAAGAACTTGTTGATCGTGGTAAGCGTCTCCTCGTCGAATTCATCCGGACGCTTGTCCTTGAAAACTTCCTTGATGAACATTCTGCAAAGAGGAATCGGCAACTGGTAAATGAGTCTTCCGATGCCCAGCTGGTTATACGCGATGATCTTCTTGTCCTCAAAGAAAATCTTGCTGACATCCAGCGCCATCTTGGCTTCCTTGTAGGAATGGCTGAGTTCCTTGAGTTCCCCGACGACGGTTCCATAGGAAATGCGGGTGCCGGCAATACCGCCCGCCTCGAGAGCGGCCAGCGCATCTGCGGCAAACTTGTCAATCTCCGCGGTTTTCTGCGGTGAGAGGACATCTTTGATCACAACCACGTCATTTTCGTCGACCGCGGTAACAAAGTCCGCCGCCGACGTTCCGATGTATTCCTGCATGGTTGTCAGAACATCTTTATCTCTGCTGCGGGTTCTGTCCGCTTCAATCAGCAGGACGACGCGGGGCATGTTCGCCTTGATATGCAGCTTTTTCGCGCGTTCATAGATGTCAATGAGCAGCAGGTTGTCCAGCAGCAGGTTCTTCATGAACGAATCTTTGTCATAGTGTTCCTTGAACGCGCCGACAAGTCCCTGCACCTGAAACGCCGCCATACGTCCGATCATGAGCGTATTGTCCGTTTCTCCGCATACGACGATCACATACTCGAGCTGCTTGTCATCAAAAACCTTGAAAAACTGATAAGGTCCGGCAGACTGCGAATCCGCCGCCGATGCCGCAAAATCAGGAATCGCCGGTGCCGCTTCCCTGAAAACATCGGCGGTGACGGCAACCTCTCTGCCGTCGGCGTCCATAATCCCGAGCTCCACGCGGGAGATTTCCTTAATGCCTTCAATTGTCGACTGTAAAACCTGATTTGATATCATGCCGCACTCTTTTCGCTGATCTGTACTGTCCGCATCCGCCCTTCGCACAGAAAGGCCCTAGTGAATTCATTCTAATTCAGATTCGCTAAAAAATCCACAAGAAATATGCTTTTGTTTTGTGGATATTCACAGAAAATGATCCCTGTGTCCCGCGGGACGCCGCCTCCTCAAAAGAGATCACTTACGGCGGATTTCTTCCGCGTCCACCGTGATCTTTCCTTCTTTAAGCAGATGTCCTGCCGCGCGTTTGAACTGCGCCTTGCTCATCTGCAGCTGACTGCGGATCAGCGAAGGGTCCGACTTATCCCCGACAGCGAGAATGCCGCCGCACAGATCCAGCTGCCGCTCGATGGTCTCCGCGTCCTTTTCGATCTGGACATAAGCCTTTTCCCGCAGGGACAGATCGAGCTTCCCGTCATCGCAGACCTTTGTGACGCGTGCGCTGACGCTTTCGCCGATTTCCGGCTGCCGCACCAGTTCTTTCTTCGGGATCAGGCCGGAATATATGTCATCCACCGCGACGAACGTTCCGAAATTGTCACTGGTTTCATACACGGTCCCTGTTACAACATCGTCCTTATGATAAGGAGAATCCGTACGCAGATACGGATAGACGTTCATCGTTGCGCAGAGTCTTCCGCTCTTGTCAATATACACAGCGGCAAGCACCTTCTGCCCTGCCTTCACCCGCTTCTTCGGCTGCTCATGAAACGGCAGAAGCAGATCCTTCTCGAGTCCCCAGTCGAGGAACGCGCCGATCCTGCCGACTTCGCGCACCGTCAGCCGGCCGACTTCATGCAGTTTCAGAAGCGGTTCCCGTACGGTTGCAATCAGCCGGTCGTCCGAATCCTTGTAGAGGAACACTTCCACGGAATCTCCCTGTTTACAGCCTTCCGGCACCTGCTTTCTCGGAAGCAGGACATGCTCTCCTTCCGGCGCGTTCTTTTCTTTCAGAAATACGCCCATCGGGACGGGCTTTTCAACGAACAGGGTCTGTTTTCTGCCAAGTTCCAGCATATGCTTCCTCCGCTTACGAATAACTTCGGTTTTTTCTGCAAAACAAAACGAGTGCCCAGCATTCCTGCTGAACACTCGCGCATCTGCCTGGGATAGTAGGATTCGAACCTACGAAATGACGGAGTCAGAGTCCGTTGCCTTACCGCTTGGCTATATCCCAATATTCGCAGCGGCGTCTTTCGTCGCTACGAGTTTGTATTATACGTTATTGTGAGCATGAATGCAAGTATAATTTTAATGTTTTTTCCATACAGAAGGAACAAACAGCATCAGCATCGGATACAGCTCCAGTCTGCCGGCAAGCATGTCAAACATCAGCGTATACTTCGAAAGTACACTCAGAGCGTTGAAGTTCTTCGCGGGTCCGACGCCTGCAAGGCCGGGTCCGATATTATTATAAGTCGCGGTTACCGCTGTAAAATCCGTCAGCAGATCCTGTCTGCCGTCGAGCATCAGAACAAACATGGAACCTACAAACAGAAACGCGTACAGGGCAAAATAGACGAGGACACCGGTCACAACACTCTTTTCCTGTGTATGGCAGTCAACCTTGATGACACTGACCGACTTCGGATGTAGATACTGGCTGACCTGCTGCCGTACGCTCTTCCACAGAATAATGACACGGGAGACCTTCAGGCCGCCGCCCGTCGAACCGGCGCAGGCGCCGATGAACATCAGGAGCACCAGAATTCCTTTGGAAAGCGTCGGCCATACGTCAAAATCGACCGTGCTGTAGCCCGTCGTCGTAATGATCGATCCGACCTGGAAAAACGCGTGGTGGAAGGCCTCGAACGCCGAGGAGAAATAGCCGCGGACATTGACCGCGATGAGTGCCGTCGATACCGCGATGATGATCAGATACCAGCGCACTTCTTCCATCTGGAACGCCTGTTTCTTGTCCTTGCCGAGGTACAGATAATAATAGGCGTTGAAGTTGACGCCGAACAGGATCATGAAAATCGTCAGGATAGCCTGCTGCAGCATTGTGTAACCGGCAGCGCTTGTGTTACGTACACCGAAGCCGCCGGTGCCGGCCGAGCCGAAGGTCATGCAGAGTGCGTCGAACAGCGGCATCTTCGCGATCAGGAGAAGCACAATCTGCACCAGGGTCATGCCGAAATAGATCAGATACAGGATCTTTGCCGATTCCTTAACCTTGGGCACCAGCTTGCCGAATGTAGGTCCCGGGCTCTCCGCGCGCATCAGCTGCGCGTTGTATCCGCCGGTCATCGGCACAATCGCGAGCATGAAGACAATGACGCCCATGCCGCCGATCCAGTGCGTGAAGCTTCTCCAGAAAAGGCTCGCGTGGGACAGTGCCTCCACATCTTCAAGAATGCTCGCGCCGGTCGTTGTAAAACCGGAAATCGTCTCAAAAAGCGCGTTTGTAAACGAAGGAATATCTCCGTTTATAACAAACGGCAGCGCGCCGACAATACTGATGAGAATCCAGCTTAAGGACACGCTGACAATCGCTTCCCTCGGGTAGAACACAAATTTGGCCGGCTTATGAAATGTCATGACAAAAGCGGCAGCCGCCGAGACGGCAGCCATGATCAGGAACGAGAAAGCCTGCGGTTCACGGTATACAAGCCCCGCAAGAAACGGAAGCAGCAGAAGCACTGCCTCCACCTTCATCACCATACCGAGAATATAACGTACAATCTGATAATGCATTACACAGTACCTTGCGAATCAGGCAAGAATGTCTTTGATATCGCCAAAACCTTTCTTCGTCGTTACAACGATAACCTTGTCGCCTTCCTGAATCCTGCTCTGTCCGTTCGGCTGGATGATTCTGCCGCTGCGGAAGATGCAGGCAATCAGTACATCGTCTCTGGTTTTGAGCTCGGAGAGCGGGATGCCGATGACCGGCGCGTCCGCCTGAATATTGAATTCCAGCGCTTCCGCCTTGTGCTCGACGATATTGTAGAGCGTCTCGACATTGCTGCCGATCGTATTCTGCATCGCGCGAACGTAACGCAGAATATACTCCGCCGTAATGTCCTTGGGGTGGATCATGCTGCCGAGATTCAGGCGCCCGATGATGCTGTCAATGGCAATTTTATTGGTTTTGGTAATGATTTTTGCATTCGGATTCTTCTGCTGCGCGAACAGGGAAAGAAAGATATTCTCTTCGTCGATACCTGTCAGCGTGACAAAAGATTCGCAGCTGTCAAGTCCCTCTTCCATCAGCATGTCCTGATCAGTCGCATCCGCACCGATCACAACTGCCTCCGGAAGCAGCTCCGCCAGTTCTTCACAGCGTTTTTCGTCCCGCTCGATGATCTTGACGTCAATATGCGCCGCGATTAATTCTTTCGCGAGATAATAGGCAATCGTGCCGCCGCCGATAATCAGGGTATTGCTGATTTTATGATAATTGATGCCGATCTTCGTGAAGAAGTGCCGCTGCTGCGAGGGATCCGCGATTATACTGATCGTATCCCCCTGCCGGAGCACAAACTGGCCGTTCGGAATAATGACGTCCCCACCGCGCTCGACGGCGCAGACAAGAACATTTACACCGACCTTCGAGGAGATGTTCATCAGACTGCAGCCGTCCAGAACGGAATTCTGCGGAATCACAACCTGCAGCATTTCAACGCGGCCGCGCGCGAACGTCTCAATCTTGATCGCTGAAGGCACGCGGATCAGGCGCGCGATTTCCAGCGCCGCGGCATACTCCGGATTGATCGTCATCGAAAGTCCCAGTTCCTCTTTGATATAGCGGATCTCGCTGCTGTAGAGAGGATTGCGGACACGCGCGATTGTGTTGCAGCCTCCGGCCTTTCTCGCGAACAGGCAGCACAGAAGGTTCAGCTCATCGCTGTCCGTCACCGCGATCACAAGATTCGCGTCTTCGATGCCGGCTTCCTTCTGAACCGAATAACTGGCTCCGTTTCCGACAACGCCCATGACGTCATAGTTGTCCGTAATATCCGTAATAACGGAGCTGTCCGTATCGATGACGGCTACATCGTGTCCTTCCGTGCTGAGGTGCCGGATAATGGTCTGACCGACCTTACCGCCGCCGATTACAATAATTCTCATATCTACCCCTGAAAAAAGAAATCTGCTTTACCGTGATGCGCTCAGACCTCGAACATCAGATCTTCGTAGGTCGGGAACGGCCACGATGCCTTGTCAACAATCTGCTCCAGTATATCACAAGGCGAGCGGAGAGCGGCCATTGCCGGGACAACCCTGTCCTTGTAGAAGAATGCGCGCTCTTTTTCCTGTTCGATCTTTCCCGCCTGCTCTTCGAGCGCCCGCAGCGCATCCAGAGCCTGCTGTGCCTCGTCAATTTTATCTGCGATATGCTGCAGTTTTTCCGCCTCCGCGCCGAAAACAGCGCCGGCCGTCTTTACCGCGATAATCGTATTCGCGAGATCCCGCTCGTATTTCATGCAGGCCGGAATGATCTGTTTGGCCGCCATGCCGATCATGGTCAGCGCTTCGATATTGATTGTCTTCGCGTAGGTTTCGTAAATGATCTCTTCGCGGGACAGAAGCTCGACCTTGGTGAAGATGCCGAACTTCTCGAAAAGACGCACGGACTTGTCTGTCGTCAGTGCGGGCGCCGCCTCGATCATGCTCGGAATGTTCGGAAGCCCCCGCCGTGCGGCTTCCTGCACCCACGCCTCGGAATATCCGTTGCCGTCGAAAATGATCCGCTGATGCTCCGTCAGATTCTCCTTGATGAGATCATGCACTGCGAGCTCGAAATTGTCCGCCTTCTCGAGCCGGTCCGCGGCATCGCAGAACGCTTCCGCGACAATCGTATTGAGCGTTGTCGTCGACCCCGCCATCGAATCCGAGGAGCCGACCATGCGGAACTCGAACTTGTTGCCTGTGAAGGCGAACGGTGAGGTGCGGTTGCGGTCCGTCGCGTCCTTGTTGATATCCGGCAGTGTCGAAACGCCGGTCCGCAGGACGCCGCCCTCGGTATGGCTGTCCGCGCTGCCGGTCTCGACGAGCTGTTTGACGACGTCTTCGAGCTGCTCCCCGAGGAAAACAGACACGATTGCGGGCGGCGCCTCATTGGCGCCGAGCCGCAGGTCGTTTCCGACATCGGAAGCGCTCTGGCGCAGAAGGTCCGCGTGCGTATCCACTGCCTTTAACACGCAGGAGAGCACGAGAAGAAACCGGATATTGCGCTCCGGCGAATCTCCGGGATCCAGAAGATTCTCGCCTGTGTCCGCGGTCAGCGACCAGTTGTTATGCTTGCCGGAGCCGTTCACACCCGCAAACGGCTTTTCGTGGAGGAGGCAGCGCAGATTATGATGGTCCGCGACCCGCTTCATTGCTTCCATGACAAGCTGGTTATGGTCGGTCGCAAGGTTCGCGTTTTCGTAAATCGGCGCCAGCTCGTGCTGTGCGGGGGCGACTTCGTTGTGCTGTGTTTTGGCGGGAACACCAAGCTTCCAGAGCTCGACATTGAGATCCTTCATGAACTCTCCGACGCGCTCCCTGATAACGCCGAAGTAATGATCCTCCATTTCCTGACCCTTGGGCGCCGGGGCTCCGAACAGTGTCCTGCCAGTGAAGATGAGGTCTTCACGCTTCAATGCCTTGTCTTTATCAACAAGGAAATACTCCTGCTCGGCGCCGGTCGAAGTTGTGACACGCTTTGCCTGCGTATCGCCGAAAAGGCGCAGGATCCGGAGAGCCTGCGTGTTGATCGCTTCCATCGAGCGGAGGAGCGGTGTCTTTTTATCAAGAGCTTCCCCCTTGTAAGAGCAGAAAGCCGTGGGAATGCACAGCGTTACGCCGGTGCCGGCTTCCTTGAGAAACGCCGGGGACGTAATGTCCCATGCGGTATAACCTCTCGCCTCAAAGGTCGAACGCAGACCCCCGGACGGGAACGAAGATGCGTCCGGTTCTCCCTTGATCAGATCTTTGCCGGTAAAAGCCGTGACCATATGCCCGTCTTCGTCCGGAGAAGCAACAAACGCGTCATGCTTTTCGGCTGTAATGCCGGTCAGCGGCTGAAACCAGTGCGTGTAATGCGTCGCGCCGTTTTCCATCGCCCAGTCTTTCATCGCCTTGGCGACAACGTCCGCGTCGGCTCTGGAGAGCTCCCCGCCGCCCCGCATTACTTCAAGGACATTGCGGTAGACGCTTTTGGGCAGGCGCTCTTTCATCTTGCTGAGCGTGAAAACATTCCTGCCATAGAGTTCCTCAAGTCTGATCCTGTCTTCCATTTTCACTCCTGTTCCTGCTCTTTACGCTTCCCGGGAAGCCGCGGCTGTCCGCAGAATATCGCCCGGCTGCGCCTCCTGTGAAAGCTGCACATAAATGGTCTCCAGCGGGTGCGGCGCGCTGGAAACTGCCCCGCCCTCTCCGTTCATCATAGAAAGGACTCTGGTTCTCACGTCGCGGCCGTCCGGCTTCATAATCTCGATTTCATCTCCGACACAGAATTTATTGCGCTGCGTAATCCGGACGATGCAGCCGCTCTGCTGTTCCTTCGCGCCTGTGTCAAAATCAGACAGACTCCCGTCAAAGACCTGTTCCGCGATGCCAAGCCACACGGCGTCGCTGACATAGGTATTGTTGTCATAGACCATGGACTCTTCCGACGGTTTCCCGAAATAGAATCCTGTGGTGAATCTTCTGTACGTGCACTTTTTGATCTCGTCCAGATACCAGGGCATGTTCGTGCGGTATTTTTCTTCGCTTTCAAAGTAATCGTCGATCGCCTTCCGGTACGTTCGCGCGACCGTCGCGACGTAAAGCGCCGTCTTCATGCGGCCTTCAATCTTAAGACTGTCAATGCCGGCGCCAACCAGCTCCGGAATGTGATCAATCATACAAAGATCCCTGGAGTTGAAAATAAATGTTCCGCGCTCGTTTTCCTCGACCGGCAGATATTCTCCGGGTCTCGACTCCTCCGCGACCGCGTATTTCCAGCGGCAGGGATGCGTGCACTCGCCGTGGTTCGCGTCTCTTCCCGTAAAGTAGTTCGAAAGAAGACACCTGCCGGAATAGGAAATGCACATGGCGCCATGCACAAATGCTTCGACTTCCAGGCTCTCCGGCACCTTTTCCCGGATCTGCCGGATCTCTTCCATCGAAAGCTCTCGCGCGCAGACAACGCGTTTCGCGCCCTGCCGCGCCCAGAAGTTGAACGTTCCGTAATTCGTATTGTTTGCCTGCGTCGAAATATGAATATCGATATCCGGACAGTTTTCCCTTGCAAGGAGAAACATACCGGGGTCCGCGACAAGGACCGCGTCGGGCCGCAGCTCTTCCAGTTCCCTGAAATATGCGGCAGCGCCTTCCAGATCGCTGTTGTGCGCAAGGATATTCGCCGTGACATGCACGCGGGCGCCCTTATTATGCGCGTATCGGATGCCCTCCGCCATATCCTCCGGCGAAAAGTTTCTGGCTTTGGCCCGGAGCCCGTAGGCCTCGCCGCCGATATACACCGCGTCTGCGCCAAAATCGACCGCGGTCTTTAAAACCTCAAGGTCTTTCGCGGGACACAGCAGTTCCGGTTTTCGTTTTGCTGTCATTTTCATCAAATTCTATTCCGTCTTTCTGACCGACAGCGCCGCGCCGTCCCCCTCTTCAAGGAGCACGGTTACGAGCCGTTCGTCTCTTGTAATTGCCTCCAGATATTCCCGCATTCTTTTGTGGATCGTGCGGTCCCGCCGCGGTACGGCAAAGCGCGAGCGCAGAATTTCCCCGCCCTTGAAAATATTATCGGATAACAGAATGCCGGACGGCGAAAGCAGCCGCAGTACATCCGGCAGAAAATGAATATACTGTCCCTTTGCGGCATCCATGAAGATGAAGTCATACGGCCCTTCCAGCTCTTTTAAAATCTGCGCCGCGTCGCCGGAAAGAAGCTGTATTCTTTCTCCGGCGCCAATCTTTGCAAAGTTTTCAAGGGCTTTCCGTATCCTTTCCGGATCTTTTTCTATCGTCGTAATCCGCGCGTTCTCAGGCGCGTACGTATACATCAGTGACGCAGAAAAGCCCGTCGCCGTGCCTGCCTCCAGAATAGCAGACGGCTTCCGGGCTTCCAGTAGAAACTTGATCAGACTCTGCGTCTGCGTCCGGATAATCGGAATACCGTCCGCGAGCGCCTCCTTTTCCATTTCTTTCAGGAGATCTGTGTTGCCCGGATCCAGCGATTCCATGAATGTCAGAATGTTTTCCTGAATATCCATACGTTTCCTTACTTTTTGCCGGCTCCGGCATCTTTGCCCCCGCTCTCCGCGCTCTTTGCCATCTCCTTGATGATTTCCTGCGGTGTCATATCCGTAGAGAGCGTGTACGAGCCCGGCCGGATTTTACCGTGATAGGAAGAGAGTCTCTCCTGATACGGAAAAACATCCCCGTCCCGGATAACGCCTTCCTTCTCCAGGAGACGTCCGATCTGCGCCGTGCTCATCCCCTCTTTTACAGTAACCGTTACCATCTTCGCGTTCCCGCGGGGATCTACCGCACTCTCCGCGAAAATGCGGTAGCCGGTGCTGTAGGCTTTCTGCGAAAAACTGATGACAAAAAGCACCGCGACTGCCAGAATCACGTACTTCAAAACCGTCAGAATATAGTCGAATATTCCCTGCCGGTCATTGTAGCGGCTCTTCCTGTGCCTGACAGGAGCTCTGTACGGTGTCATATTGCGTCCCCCGAAAAGGGCAGCGTACCGCCGCCCTCATCAAACATCCAGAATAACCGGCAGAATCATCGGCCGTCTTTTCGTCTTCTTCCAGAAGAATTCGCCGAGCGAATCCTTGATCACGATACCGAGCTTGGTGCGGTCTTTTTTGCCGGAACGCAGATACCTGTCCATCGCGTCCGCCGCGACAACCGACGCTTCGTTCATCAGAACATCCGCTTCCTTTAAGTATACAAAGCCGCGGGATGTGATCTCCGGCCCCGTCACAATCTGCGATTCGGCGTCCATTGCCGCCGATACGATGACAATACCGTCTTCCGCAAGATGCTGTCTGTCACGCAGAACCGCGTTTCCGACGTCTCCGACGCCGAGGCCGTCAACCAGGATCGAACCGGTCGGAACCGTGCCCGTTACTTTCGCGGTATGCTCTCCCAGTTCCAGCACATCGCCGGTATGCAGGATGAAAATATGATCATTGTCATAGCCCAGGCTCTTCACAACGCGCGACTGCGCGATCAGATGCCGGTATTCGCCGTGCACCGGAATTGCGTACTCCGGCTGCACCAGAGAATAGATCAGCTTCAGCTCCTCCTGGCAGGGGTGTCCGGATACATGCACATCCTGGAAAATGACGTCCGCGCCCTTCACGAGCAGCTTGTTAATGACGTTCGTTACGGATTTCTCGTTTCCGGGAATCGGATGGGACGAGAAAATGACCGTATCACCGGGCTTTATCTTGATCTTCCTGTGCGTATCTTCCGCCATTCTGGTCAGGGCTGCCATGCTCTCGCCCTGAGACCCGGTTGTGATAATGACCGTTTTATCGTCGGCGTAGTTTTTCAGTTCATCTTCTTCAATCAGCGTGTTCTCGGGGATATTGAGGCACCCGAGCTTGGAGGCGGTCGCGATGATATTGACCATGCTGCGGCCTTCGACCGCAACCTTGCGCCCGTACTTGTATGCGGAATTGATGATCTGCTGCACGCGGTCCACGTTGGAGGCGAAGGTCGCGATGATGATTCTCGTATCCTTATGCTCCGCGAACAGTCTGTCAATCGTCACGCCGACTGTCCGCTCGGACTGCGTGTAACCGGGGCGCTCCGCGTTCGTGGAGTCGCACATCAGCGCAAGAACGCCGTTCTTGCCAAGCTCGGCGAAGCGCTGCAGATCGATCGCGTCGCCGTAGACCGGCGTATAATCGACCTTGAAGTCACCGGTATGCACCACCGTGCCGACCGGCGAATAAATCGCCAGCGCCGCGGCGTCCACGATACTGTGGTTCGTGCGGATGAATTCGACGCGGAACTTGCCGAGGTTGACCGTCTGTCCGAACCGCACGACATGGCGCTCCGTCGTGTCCATCAGCCCGTGCTCGGTCAGCTTGTTCTCGATGATGCCCATTGTCAGACGCGTCGCGTAAACCGGCACGTTGATTTTCCGAAGGACATACGGCAGCGCGCCGATATGATCTTCATGACCGTGTGTGATGACAAAGCCTTTGACTTTGTCCAGGTTGTCCTCAAGGTACGTGACATCGGGAATGACACTGTCAATGCCGAACATGTCGTCTTCCGGAAAGGCCATGCCGCAGTCCACAACGATGATGCTGTCTTCGTATTCGAACGCGGTAATGTTCATGCCGATCAGTTCCAGGCCGCCGAGAGGAATGATTTTCAGTTTTGATTTCGCGGTTTTTCCTGCCGCCCTGCTTCTTGTCGTCCTGCTCTTTGCTGTTTTACTCTTTGTTTTCTCTTGATTTGTCGTTTTTTCTAGATTTGTAGTCTCTGTCAATGTCTTCCAGTTCTTTCTTATGGTTCTCCATATACTCCTGCAGAATCACACTGGCTGCGACCTGATCCATATACTGCTTGCGCGAATGCGGCGGAATGCCCATCTGATCCAGCATTTCATCCGCCGCAACCGTCGTCAGACGTTCATCGGACATGACAACCGGGACAGACGTTCTTCTCTCCAGCCTGTCCTTGAATGCCAGTGCCGCCTCCGCCCTCTCTCCGACTGTATCGTTCATATTCAGAGGAAGGCCGAGCACAATCAGCCCGACGTCGTATTCATCAATCAGCTCCTCGATCCGGACCAGCGTCTTGCGGATTTTACCCTCGCGGTCCCGCCAGATCGTCTCTTTGGGCTGCGCAGTCATAAGCAGCGCATCACTCAGCGCGACTCCTACTGTTTTGGAGCCATAATCAAGGCCCATCACTCTCATGGCATGCTCCTTACCGGGCATCGTTCCAGTGATTATTCCTGATATATGCCTCCAGGATCTCTTCTACAAGCTCGTCTCTCTCCACCTTCATAATCAGGCTTCTGGCTCCCTTGTAGTTTGTAATGTATGTCGGATCGCCGGACATGATATAGCCGACGATCTGATTAACCGGATCATAGCCTTTCTCGGAAAGCGCCTCATAAACTACGGCAAGCACCTTCTTCGTCGCGGTGTCTTCATCCGGCTTTACTCTGAAATACTGTGTATGTCCAAGGTCTTCTTCGCTGTATTTTCTCATACTGCAATACTCCTTTCCGACAATCTTACCTTATTTGGGTTCACTCTTCAATGCTTTTGCGCTCTCCGGGTCCATACGAAGGCACGCGGTGCCTGTTTCTTCGGAGAGCATAGTCCCTTGCACAAGCATTCCGCAGGGGTCCTGGATCCCCGCGGCCCCTGCCAGACGTTTCGCGGCCTTCGCTTCCAGAATTCCCTCTACATACCGCTTCGTATGCCCCTTGTAGAAACGCCCGCCGTTTAAAGTGACTTCTTCCTCGAGAAGCAGCTCTTCTTCCTGTCCGATGAAGCCTGCGCGGTACTGTCCGGCCTGCTCTTTTGTCAGGGCAAGCAGCACATCCGAGCGGGCAGCCTTCTGCGCGTTTGTCTTCTGATCCGGAAGCCCCGCGGCAACCGTGCCGCGGCGGACCGAGTACTTGAATACATGGATCTCATAAAATCCGATCTTTTCACAGAAGGCGCGGCTCTCCTCAAATTCTTCTTCGGTCTCTCCCGGAAAACCCACGATCACATCGGTTGTAATTGCCGGGCGGTCGAAGTATTTCCGCAGCAAAACAACACTGTCATAATACTCCTTCGCCGTATAATGCCGGTTCATGCGGCGCAGTGTCCTGTCGCTTCCGCTCTGGAGCGAAAGGTGAAAATGCGGACAGAGCTTGGAAAGTCCGCTGATCCCGCGCACGAAATTTTCGGTCATAATCCGGGGCTCCAGAGATCCCAGACGGATTCTCTCAATTCCCCGGATCATCTGGATTCTGGTAAGAAGCGAAAGAAGCTCCTCATCCGGAGAAAGCCCCTTCTCTTTACCATAGGAACCAATATGAATACCTGTCAGAACGACTTCCTTCACTCCTTCCTGCGCAAGCGCCGTAATCTCCTCCTGAATTTCGAGAGGATCTCTGGAGCGGATGCGCCCCCGCGCGTAAGGAATAATGCAGTAGGAACAGAACTGATTGCAGCCGTCCTGAATCTTGATGTCCGCGCGGGTTCTGCCGGGTGTGCGCAGCTGCATATCTTCGAAGAGAGGCGCCTTCGAAATATCTTCGAGCGTAGTGCCTCTCAGCGTCTTTTCCGCAGTATCTCCTTCTCCCCGGCTCTTCAAATACGCTTCCAGAATCTGCGCGATCTCGCCTTTTCTGTTGTTTCCGATTGCCAGATCAATTGCCGGATCCTGTTCGACACCGGCTTCATCGGTCTCCACATAGCAGCCGACGGCCACGACAACCGCGTCCTTATTGAGAGCTTTTGCCCTGTGCAGCATCTGTCTTGACTTTCTGTCCGCGATATTGGTCACGGTACAGGTGTTGATGACATAGACGTCCGCCTTTTCATCAAACGGAACAATTTCGTATCCGTCTTCCCGAAGCTTCTGCGTCATGACGTCAAGCTCATAGCTGTTTACTTTACATCCGAGATTATGAACAGCAGCTTTTTTCACAAAAATTTTCTCCTGCAGGTTCGTGTTTTTGCATCTGCGCCTCATTGACTTTTGAACCGCGAAAACGTAGTATAAAAGCAAGTACAGGGGTTCCTGTGGAAGGTTTCGGTCAGGAGGGCAGCGTTGTTATGAAAACCGTAAAGATTTCTTTGAACTCAATTGATAAAGTGAAGGCATTCGTCAATGACATTACGAAATTCGATTATGATTTCGATCTTGTTTCGGGAAGATATGTCATCGACGCGAAGTCCATCATGGGTATCTTCTCGCTTGACCTGTCCAAGCCTATCGACCTGAACATCCATGCCGAGGAGAACATTGATCAGATTCTGGATACCTTGAAGCCGTACATCATCGGATAACGGATCACAGGTTCCTGATTTTCAGAAGTGAAGCGGGCGCTCCGGGTCACCGGGACGCCCGCTTTTTCTTATTGTCCTTCCTGCAGCATATCTTCTCTTGCCTTGAGTCTGCGTACATGACCTCTGTCCACCACCAGAATTTCATCGGTGTCCAGTGCCCTCTGTACCATCTCGTCGATCTTCTCGTTCAGATTCTGCTCATGCCGTCTTATGACTTCGGCTGTCGGCTTGGTTACGGGATGTTTTGCCACAAAAATCGTGCAGCAGTCCTCATACGGCAGAATCGAAGTGTCAAAGGTGCCGATCTTTTTCGAGATCGTAATAATGTCTTCCTTGTCAAACGCAATCAGAGGGCGGAAAACAGGCAGCGTGCAGACCTCATTCGTAACCGCGAGAGACCTCGTCGTCTGGGAAGCGACCTGCCCGATGCTCTCTCCTGTGATCAGTGCTTCGCAGGCGGTCCGTTTCGCGATCGTTTCCGCGATGCGCATCATGTATCTGCGCATGATGATCGTCAGTTCGTCGTGCGGACACTTTTCATAAATATACAGCTGGATCTCCGTAAAGTTGATGTTATGCAGATAAATAGGCCCTGTATATCTTGAAACAATCGACGCGAGATCAATGACCTTCTGCAGCGCCCGCTCGCTTGTATACGGCGGCGCGTTGAAATACGTGGCATCGAGCTTCATGCCTCTTTTCGCGACCATCCATCCGGCGACCGGAGAATCGATGCCGCCGGATAAGAGCAGCATTGCCTTGCCGCTGCTTCCGATCGGCAGTCCGCCCGGTCCCGGGATGATATGCGAGTACAGATAAATCCTCTCGCGGATTTCCACATACAGCATAACCTCGGGATGATGCACATCGACGTGGGTTTCCGGATACGCGGTCAGGACCGCTTCGCCGAGCTCCGCGTTGCATTCCATCGAATCGATCGGATAATTCTTGACAAGTCTTCTCGTATGAATCTTGAACGAAAGATGCCGGTCCGGATACTCTTCGCCGAAAAACTCCGCGGCTGCGTTTTTGAGCTCCACGGGCGGCACAACATCCATGATACGGACAGGGCAGATCCCGACAATGCCAAAAACAAGCTTCAGGCTCCCGACGACCTCGTCGTAATCGTACTCCTCATCGCAGTAGACGAAAACACGGCCGGATGTTCTAGCGACGCGGAATTTACCCTCGCAGCGCTTGAGTGCGAGCTTAATCTGGTCGCAGAGCTTTTCCTCAAAGAGATAACGGTTTTTGCCTTTGATTCCGATCTCCGCGTATTTAATTAAAAATGCATGATATCGCATGTACTGTTTCTCCTGTCCGGTTTCTCGGACAATCTTCCCTGAAACGGTTTCCTTGTTACTGTCTTGTATATCTGCGAAGGAACGGAATCAGTTCCTGCAGCGTGTCCGCTGTGTACTGCAGCTCTTCCTTTGTCGTCAAAACAGACGTGCTGAAACGCAGCGTGCTGTCCAGCAGTTTCTCTTTCGTATGAATTGCCAGCAGCGTATCCGAAATATGCGGATGGTTCGACGCGCAGGCGCTTCCCGCAGAGACATAGATACCCTTTTCCTCCAGCGCGTGCAGAAGCACCTCCGCGCGCACGCCCTCAAACGAGAGGCTGATCACATGCGGTGCGCTGTCCGTACCCTGCAGTCCGTTCACATGAACGCCGTCCAGCTTGGTTACTTCGTCTATAAAAAACTGTTTGAGCGAATACAGTCTCTCCCGGTCTTCATCCAGCTGATCATACAGCTTCTTCGCCGAAAGCGCCATAGCGGCAATACCCGCGACATTTTCGGTTCCGCTGCGCATGCCGTTCTGCTGGCCGCCGCCGTAAATGATATTCCGGATTTTGACGCCGTCCCCGATATATAAAAGTCCGACACCCTTGGGCGAGTGGATCTTATGCCCGCTTGCCGACAGCAGGTCGATCTGCATTTTCTTCGGGTGGATCAGTGCTTTTCCGAACCCCTGCACTGCATCAACATGAAACAGCGTCCCCGGGTTCTTTCTTTTTACAGCTTCGCCGATCTGCGCGACGGGCTCCAGCGCGCCGATTTCATTATTGGTATGCATGACCGAAACCAGAATCGTGTCGTCCCTGACCGCATCGTACACTGCCCCGGGATCGACCCTTCCGTATTCGTCCACATCCAGATACGTGACCTCATATCCTTCCGACTGCAGGAACTTCATGGTTTCCAGAATCGCCGGATGTTCGATCTTTGTTGTAATCAGATGTTTCCCTGCCCGGCGGTTCGCTCTCGCCGCGCCGATAAGCGCAAGATTGTCAGATTCGGTACCGCAGGACGTAAAATAGATGTTCCGCGGACTGCACTTTAAAATATCCGCGAACGTCTGCTTCGCGCCGCGGATATAGTTTTCCGCCACAACGCCTTTATGATGCATGCTGGACGGATTACCGTAATCCGTAAGATAAATCCGGTTCATCAGTTCCGCGGCTTCCGAAAAACATTTCGTTGTCGCGGAATTGTCCAGATAGACTTCCTTCTCCATTCGCTCCTTCTTTCAGGAAATTTCCAATAAATAAATCAGCCACGAAAGCACGGTCATGCCTGCGGTTTCGGTCCGCAGGATCCGTCTTCCCAGTGACACCGGAAGGATGCCGGCTTCTTTCGCTTCCGCGACTTCTTCTTCTGTAAAACCGCCCTCGGGGCCGATGAAAACCGACACGCTGCTGCCGGGACACATGCTCTCCAGAAGCTCTTTCGTACTGCCGTCCTCTTTCATCAGTTCATAGGGCAGAATCCGGACATCGGTGTTATCACGCGCAAACGCCACGGCTTCCTTCATGGTCATCGGCAGTGCGACTTCCGGAATCACGCGCCGTCTCGACTGCATGGCTGCCGCTTCCGCGATTTTCTGCCAGCGCTGAATCTTCTTCTGTGCCTTCGCGGGGTCGATTTTCGCGACGCACCGCTCCATAGAGACCGGAATAACCGAAAAGACGCCAAGCTCCACGCACTTCTGCACAATCAGGTCCATCTTGTCCGATTTCGGGATACCCTGAAACAGGTAGACCTTCACGGGCAGTTCCACGTCGCTGTCCTTGACAAAGCGCAGGCGGCAGACAATCTTCTCCGCGTCCATCGTTTCAATGCCGAAGCGGTATTCCTTCGCGTCCGTTCCGCTGCTGACAGACAGCTCGTCTCCCGGCTTCATGCGGAGAACGTTCCTGATATGATTCACCTCGCTGCCTGTAATTGTCAGCAGCCCGTCCTGCATATCCGCAGGATCCGCAAACAGATGCAGCATATTTTTCTCCCGATTGGCCGAAAGCGTAGTTTCCGGAGTTTACATCTCCGTCACCGGTTTTCTGCCCGTAACACAGTGCCACTCGCCCTGATTGGTAACTGTAATATCCGTAAGTCCAGCCTTCACCATCGCGTCCGAAACTTCGTGTTCTCTGCCGTCCACTATGCCGCTGGTAATGTAGTATCCGCCGGGCTTGAGTGCCTTTACCGCCGCCGGTGTCAGAGGGACAAGCACGTCCGGAAGAATATTGGCGGCGACAATGTCATAGCACTGCTCTCCGACCTCTTTCTGCACCTTCGGATCGTTTACAAGATTGCCCAGAATAAAATGGAATTTTTCTGCAGGAACCTTGTTGACGGCGATGTTTTCCCGGATCGCAGGCTCCGCGCAGGGGTCCAGATCCGTTCCGACCGCGCTTTGCGCGCCAAGCATCAGAGCGAGAATCGCAAGGATCCCGCTTCCTGTCCCGACATCCAGAATCCGCGTTCTGTCCGTCAGTTGTTTCCTGATCGCGCGGATGCACAGCTGTGTTGTCTCGTGCGCGCCTGTTCCAAACGCGGTCCCGGGATCAATATGAAAGACCAGCGCCGGTTTGATTTCCCTGACCGCAGGCTCTTCCCAGGACGGCAAAACAAGAATATCGTCGATCCAGAACTGATGAAAATACTGTTTCCAGCTGTTCGCCCAGTCCGTATCCTGCGTTTCTTCGACAAGGACGGTTCCCTCACCAAGGTCATCGCAGTACTGCCGGAGCTCTTTGATCTTGTCCTCGATTCTGCGCTTCATTTCCTGCGGCGTCACATGTTCCTGTTCCGGCCCCGCCTGCACGCTCTGCAGGGAACCGCCGGAATATGCGGCGCTGTTGTCTGCTTGGCCGTGCTCGATCACAGGATTGCCGTCTTCATCTTCCTGCAGATAAAAGCTCAGAACAGCCCTCCCGTCGTCCGCCGGTCCTTCCGGCAGAATGTCCACAAACATCTGCTCTTTTTCGGCGGCCGTAAGCGGCACATGGTCCTCGATCTGTGCCCCGTACAAGCCTACGTCTTCCATCGAGCTGACAAGAATATCTTCCGCAGCTGTTGTTGTACGGATCCGAAATCGCATCCAGCGCATGCGGGAACCTCCTTCTATGTTCCGCGCCCCGTAAAGACGCTCGTGTCAAAACCTGCATGGGCGGCATTACTTGCCGAACCACTTCTTGCCCTTGCGCCCTTTTGTTTCCTTTTCTTTTTCCTTCTCGCTCTCCTGCTGGGCCATGGCCTCGCGGTCCGCCTCGCCGAGAGAATCTCCTGTCAGCGCGTCGAACTGCCGCAGAAGCTCTTTCGCTTCTTTGGAAAGCTTGACCGGCGTCTCGACAACCAGCGTTACATAGTGGTCGCCGCGGACGTTTTTGTTTTGCAGCGTAGGCACACCCTTTCCTCTGAGGCGTACACGTGTATCTGTCTGTGTGCCGGGCTTGATATCGTAGACGACCTTTCCGTCCACTGTATTAATCATGACGGAACCGCCCAGTGCCGCGAGCGCGTAGGAAATCTTAACCGTGGAGTAGATATCGTAATCCTGACGATAGAATTCCCTGTCCTGCTCGACAATCACCTCCACTAACAGATCGCCTCTCGGACCGCCGTTGATACCCGGCTCGCCCTTCTCGCGGATGCGCACGCTCTGGCCGTTGTCGATACCGGCCGGGATCGACACGCGGATGGTCTTGCGGCTTGTCGTGTAGCCGCTGCCGCCGCAGGTTGTACACTTCTCTTCAATGATTTTGCCGCTGCCCTGGCACTGCGGGCAGGTCTGCACGTTGCGGACCGTCCCGAAGAAGGACTGCTGCGTATAAATCACCTGCCCTTTGCCCTGACATCTCGGACACATCTTCGGAGCCGTGCCCGGTTTTGCACCTGTGCCTTTACAGGTGGGGCAGGGGTCTTTCAGGTTCAGGGTAATATCTTTCTCAACGCCGAAAACAGCTTCCGCGAACGAAATCCGCACACTCGTACGGATGTTGGAGCCTTTCATCGGGCCGCCGCCCGCGCCGCTTCTGGTCCTGCCGCCGAAGATATCGCCGAAGATATCGCCGAACATATCGCCGAAATCTGCGCCGCTGAAGTCAAAACCGCCCGCGCCGAAGCCGCCGGTTCCGTCAAACGCGGAATGTCCGAACTGATCGTATTGTTTCCTCTTCTCTTTATCTCCCAGCACGGCGTACGCTTCCGAAGCTTCCTTGAACTTCTGCTCCGCCTCTTTATCGCCGGGATTCACATCCGGATGATACTTCTTCGCGAGCTGCCGGTATGCCTTCTTGATTTCCTCTTCCGAGGCGTCGCGTCCTACGCCGAGGACTTCATAATAGTCTCGTTTTTGTTCTGCCATAATCTCGTCCGATCTTCCTGTGTACTGCCGCCGCACGGTGATGCTGCTCTGTATCAAAAGAAACCCAGGGCACATAAGCGCCCTGGGCATATCATCTTATCATGTACTGCTGCCGCCGGCATGCCCAATTTTACATGTGAGCAGGGGTTTGGTCAATGCCAAGTTACGGATTGATTATACCTCTCTGTAATCGCCGTCAACAACGTCGTCATTCTTGCCGCTGCCGGACTGGCCGCCCTGAGGGCCGGCCTGCGGACCTGCCTGCGGGCCAGCGCCCGGATTCGGTCCGGCCTGTCCCTGATTATTCTGGTTGTAAAGCTGCGCGAAGAGCTGCTGGGAATCATTCATCAGCTTCTCTCTGCCTGCCTTGAGCGCATCGACATCCGCGTCGCTGATATCCGTCTGATCCTTGGTTCTGTCAAGAACGTCCTTCAGTTCCTTCAGGTCTGCCTCAACCGCAGACTTCGAAGCTTCCGGGATCTTGTCTCCGGCTTCCTTCAGTGCCTTTTCAACCTGGAACGATGCGGAATCCGCGTCGTTTCTGGCATCAATGGCTTCCTTGCGCTTCTTGTCCTGTGCCTCATATTCCGCGGCATCCTTGACAGCCCTGTTGATCTCATCGTCGGACATCTTCGTGCCGCCGGTAATCGTGATGTGCTGTTCCTTGCCGGTTCCAAGATCCTTCGCGGAAACGGTTACAATACCGTTTGCGTCGATATCGAAGGTAACCTCGATCTGCGGAACTCCTCTCATAGCCGGCGGGATGCCGTCCAGACGGAACTGGCCGAGAGACTTGTTGTCCTTCGCGAACTGACGCTCGCCCTGCAGGACGTTGATATCTACGGCTGTCTGGTTATCCGCGGCAGTCGAGAAGATCTGGCTCTTTCTTGTCGGGATCGTCGTGTTTCTCTCGATCAGGTGAGTCGCGATGCCTCCCATTGTCTCGATCGAAAGCGTAAGCGGTGTTACATCCAACAGAAGGACATCGCCCGCGCCGGAATCGCCGTTGAGCTTGCCGCCCTGAATCGCCGCGCCGATTGCAACGCACTCATCAGGGTTCAGGGACTTGGAAGGTTCCTTGCCTGTCAGCTGTTTAACCTTTTCCTGTACGATCGGAACACGTGTGGAACCGCCGACCAGAAGGACCTTTCCGATATCGGCATTGGTCAGTCCTGCGTCTCTCATCGCGTTCTGTACGGGAACAGCGGTTCTCTCAACAAGATCGCTGATCAGCTCTTCGAATTTTGCTCTGGTAAGATCCAGATTCATATGCTTCGGGCCGGTCGCGTCCGCTGTAATGTAAGGCAGGTTGATATTCGTTGTCGTGGATGCGGAAAGCTCCTTCTTCGCCTTCTCGGCAGCTTCCTTTACACGCTGCATTGCCATCTTGTCGCCGGAAATGTCAACGCCTTCCTGTGCCTTGAACTCGCTGACCATCCACTGCATGATTCTGTTATCAAAATCATCGCCGCCAAGGTGTGTATCACCGTTCGTGGCAAGAACTTCGATGACGCCGTCGCCGATATCGATGATCGAAACATCGAATGTACCGCCGCCGAGGTCGTAGACCATGATCTTCTGTTCTTTATCGTTATCCAGACCATAAGCAAGCGCCGCTGCCGTAGGCTCGTTGATAATACGTTTTACATCCAGGCCTGCGATCTTGCCCGCGTCCTTGGTTGCCTGACGCTGTGCATCATTGAAGTACGCCGGAACTGTAATAACAGCCTCGGAAACCTTCTCGCCAAGATAATCCTCGGCATCCGCTTTCAGCTTCTGCAGAATCATCGCGGAAATCTGCTGCGGCGAATAATACTTGCCGTTCAGTGTACGGCCGTGATCCGTACCCATATCTCTTTTAATGGAAGAAACCGTGTTATCCGCGTTTGTAACAGCCTGACGCTTTGCGGGCTCGCCGACCAGACGGTCTCCGTTCTTTGTGAATGCCACGATCGAAGGTGTGGTTCTCGCGCCTTCCTTGTTCGCGATAACGGTAGGCTTGCCGCCTTCCATAACCGCTACGCAGCTGTTTGTTGTACCAAGATCAATACCAATAATCTTTCCCATATCTGCTCCGTTTCCGTACCCTGCGGGTACCTTCCGTAATTTGCGAATCTATTATTTAACGACACTCACCATGCTGTGGCGAATGACCATGTCGTGAAACATGTAACCTTTCTGCAGCTCCTGCGCTACCGTGCCGGATTCGAGCTCATCGCTCTCGGCCTGCATGACCGCGTTGTGGAACTCGGGATCAAAAGGCTTACCCTGCGCTTCGATCGGTCTGACTCCCAGATCTTCCAGCTGTTTGGTCAGCTGTTTGTAGACCATGCGCATGCCCTTGACAAACGCGTCTTCCTCGTCGTCCGCTTCGACCGTTGCGAATGCCCGTTCAAAGTTGTCCACGACCGGAAGAAGCTTTTCTATAACATCCCGTTCGCCGAGAGAAAACTGCTGCTGCTTCTCCTTCTCGGTTCGCTTTCTGTAATTGTCGAACTCGGCCATCTGGCGCTTCACTTTATCGTTCAGGCCATCAATCTGTTCCTGCAGAGCCTTTTCCTTCGAATTCTTCTTCCCGAAAAATCCCCGGCCGGAATCCTTCGCGGCTGCCGTGTCCTCTTTCGAAGCATCCTTCCTGCTGTCTTCCGTTTCCTTCTTGTCTTCGGCTTCCGCCGCACCGGAAGGATCTTTCACAGCGTCTTTCCTCTCTGTATCTTCCGCGGCCTTCTCCGCTTCCTCTCCGGCAGCCGCGGTCGTTTCCGGCTGACCGGTATCCATGCAGGCATCTCCTGCCGCGCCGTTTTGATTCATCTTCTCTTCTGCCATCATGTCCTCCGATTATTTCTTATACAGATCATCCAGCTGAGACATAATCTGCTTCAGCACATCAATGACTCTGTCATAGTCCATCCGTTTGGGCCCGATCACGCCGACCGTTCCCTTCATTCCTTTACCCAGATCGTAGGTGGCTGTCACCACACTGCAGTCCTGCATGCCTGCCATCGGCATTTCGTTTCCGATATATACCTGAATGCCTGTCTGCGACTTGTCGGAAAGGCTCTCCTGCACGATACTGCCAAGCGTCTTCTTCTCTTCGAAGTCGCTGATAAACCGGCTGGCCTTCTCCGTATCTCCTGAAAGCTCGGGATACCGGAAAATATTCTTCGCGCCGCTCGTATAGATCTTCGGCTTGTCATCCGTCGTGATTGCCTGCGCCGCCGCGTCGATGACATGTTCCACGATTTCCCTGCGCTCGCCCGCCTGCTTCTTGATCTCCGTGATCAGCCCCAGATTAATTTCATCAACTGCCAGTCCGCAAAGCGCGCTGTTCAGCAGCATGTTCAGCCGCAGCATTTCTCTGGAATCCAGCCTCTGATCCACATGAATCATCGTGTTCCGGATCAGGTTCCCCTCGATTACAATGACCGCCAGAATATTCTGCTGGTCAATCTGCGAAAGCTGTATGAACTTGATCTTATTACGCTGAATGGCCGGTGCTGAAATCATCGAAGCGTAGTTGGTGTTCGCGGCGAGAAGCTTTGCGACCTGCTGCAGGAGCGACTCCAGCTTGTCCTGCTTCTCCACAAGGACCTTCTTCATGTCCGAGACTTCCTGCCGCTGTGACCGCAGCATCTCATCAACGTAGATCCGGTATCCGGCATCGGTTGGAACCCGTCCCGCGGAAGTGTGCGGCTGTTTGATCAGTCCCATCTCTTCCAGATCCGACATTTCATTGCGGATCGTGGCGGAGCTCAGGTTCAGATCCGTATATTTCGAGATCGTTCTGCTGCCGACCGGTTCGCCGGTTTCAAGATAATTTCGGATGATGGCCTGCAGAATCTTCATTTTTCTTTCCGGCAGATCCATTCTTTCCTCCTTATCTTTGTTGTTAGCACTCGCCTCGTTTGAGTGCTAACATCTATGCTCATAAGATAGCACCGCTATAAAAGGATGTCAATGCGCCAATTGTAAATAATTTGAGAACTGCTGCCGGAAGCACCCGCTGCCGGCAGCACCACGAAAAAATCTGCCGCAGAGAATTTCTTCTCCGCGGCAGACCGTTATCTGTATTCCATTTTCAGTCGGCACCTGCATCCGGCCGTCTGTCATCAGATGTTGAAGCTGTAAGACTCCTCGCCGTTTGCAAGTACATATGCCTTGCCTTCTTCCGGCTTTACGAAGATCTCAACCTTCTTCAGGTCCGCGAGATCCCTGCCCTGATCGAACTGCCATACGTCCTTCGCGGACTGCAGCAGTCTTTCCTTCGTATAGTCATTGCCATTGAACTGAAGCACTACATTTGCCTCAACTTCAGCGGCCTTCTTTACCGCGGGAGCTTTCTTCTCTGCAGCAGGTTTCTTTGCTGCGGGAGCTTCCTTCTTTACTGCAGGTTTCTTTGCTGCGGGTTTCTTTGCAACAGTCTTCTTCTCTTCCACTTTGGTTACCTCTTTCTTATCATTTCCTGCCACCGGCTTCTTCGCCGTTGCAGCTTTGCTTGTTTCAGGCTTCTTCACTTCTGCTGTCTTGGTCCCCGGAGCGGCAGCCGCGGGAACTGTCTCCTTCTTGAAACTGGCCTTCACGGTTGCTACGGGCTTTTTTCCTTCACTCATCGTTACAGACGTCTCCTCCTGACCGCCGTAGGTTTTCCATCGCGCTGCTGTAATGGAACGGCGTATCATATTTCAACTCTTCATCAATTTAGCACAACACAAATTTGATGTCAATAAAGTTTACTGAAAATAAGGGCGTTTTTTTGTATATTTTTCCCAATTGCTATTTAATAGGACAACGTCGCACTAATTTCTGTTTTACACCCTTGCAATCAGTGCGAAATACGCGATCACCAGTGCTCCGAGAACGATCCGGTACCAGCCGAAGACTTTGAAGTCATGCTTTCTGATAAAGCCCATCAGAAAACGGATTACAATAACCGAAACGGCAAAGGCGACGATCATGCCGGTCAGAAGAATCGCGGTTTCCATTCCCGTGAAATGGAAGCCATACTTGACCATCTTCAGAAGGCTCGCGCCGGCCATGACAGGAATCGCGAGAATGAACGTAAACTGCGCAGCCACCGTACGGGATACACCAATCAGAAGGCCGCCGATAATTGTGGAACCGGATCTGGATGTTCCGGGAAAAACAGCCGCCACCAGCTGAAATACGCCGATGATCAGTGCTTCCTTAAAGCCGATATCCTTCAGATCCGTGATCACGGGCTTGCGGTCCTTGAAAACGGTTTCCACGACAATAAAAGCCGCGCCGACCAGAATCAGCATAATCGAAACAACCAGCCAGTTGTAAAAGTGCGCGTCCAGCCAGTCGTCAAACAGAACACCCACGATGCCGGCCGGGATACAGGCGACGATGGTCTTCACCCAGAGCATCAATGTGTCTTTCTTCCATATAATGCGTGTTCTTCTGCGGTGCCTGTACAGGCCGAGCGGCCAGATCGTCTTCCAGTACAGCAGGATGACCGCGAGAATTGCTCCGAACTGGATGACGACAAGGAACATGTTCCAGAAATCCTGCGATACATCCAGCTTCACGAATTCATTTAAAAGAATCATATGCCCCGTGCTGCTGACCGGGAGCCACTCGGTGACGCCTTCAACAAGGCCGAACAGCGCCGCTTTTAAAATTTCTATCATAAGAACCTCCGTTGGTGTTGTTTTGCAGGATCAGATGCGTCTGCCCGGCGTTCCGTACTCTTCCCGCACGAATTTTCTGATGACAGGGAGCGAGCGTTCAACCTTTTCCGTGTCAATGCAGTACGCGACGCGGAAGTACCCCGGCGCATGGAAGCCCTCGCAAGGGACGAATACAAGGTCATATTTCAGTGCTTTCCGGCAGAATGCCTCCGCGGAGGCTTCGGGTGCCTTCGGCATAATATAGAAAGTTCCGCCCGGACGGGGAACGGAAAAGCCAAGATTCCGGAATGTGTCATAGAGCAGATTCATGTTGGTTTCGTATACCGAAAGGTCCGCCGTATCCTCCAGCGTCCGTGCCATCGCCAGCTGAATCAGGGACGAGGGGCAGTTATGCCCGATCCCGCGCGAAATCTGCGCAAAAATGAGGTCCATCTTGTCCGCCTGCTCGCAGGCAGGGTTCACCGCGACATATCCGATACGTTCGCCCGGAATCGAGAGTGATTTCGAGAAGGAATAGCAGGTCAGGGTATTGTCGTAGAAAGCCGCAGGATACGGGCACTTCTTCCCGTCAAAACAAATCTCCCGATACGGCTCATCCGAAATCAGGAAAATCGTATGGCCGAATTCCTTCGAATACTCCCGCAAAACATCGCCGAGCCTTTGCAGTGTCTCTTCCGTATATACCGCGCCGGAAGGATTGTTCGGCGTATTAATCAGGACCGCGCCGGTTTCAGGTGTCAGCATTTCTTCCAGTGCCTCGAAATTAATCTGGAAATCCGGAAGATCCGGCGGCACAATGCGGATATTCGCACCCGTATCGCTGATGTAAGGCACATACTCCGGGAAAAACGGAGCAAACACAAGAACGTCCTCTCCGGGTTCCGTTACAGCACGCAGCGCGTGCGCGAGCGCGGCGGCACAGCCGGAGGTCGGAAAAATATGCTGCGGCTTGTACGCGATGCCAAAGCGCCTTTCCAGCGACTCCGCGACCTTTTCCTTGACATACGGACTGCCGGCGCTCGGTGTATACCCGTGAAGGGCAAGCGGTTCCATCGTTTCCAAAAGGTTCACGGCTGCATTCTTGAAGCTTTCGGGTGCGGGGACTGACGGATTGCCGAGGCTGAAGTCAAACACGTTCTCATATCCGATTTCCTGTCCGCGGCGGCCGGCGTACTCGGCAAGCTCGCGGATCACGGATTTATGCTCGAGCATGGAAAGGTAATGCTGGTTGATCATTTGCGTTGCTTCCTTCCAGAATTTTCTGTTATTGTACTCCCCTGCCGGCTGGTCTGTAAACATAGCGCAGGGTTCCGGCAGGCACTGCGGGCGCCACGGATGCCTCACCACAGGATGCCCCGGGCGCCACGGATGCCTCACCACAGGCTGCCCCGGGCGCCACGGATGCCTCACCACAGGCTGCCTCGGGCGCCACGGATGCCTCACCACAGGCTGCCTCGGGCGCCACGGACAAGGCGCCCTCATCAGCCTGTGGTGAGGCACTTAAGGCGTCGGTAGAAACCCGTGGCGAGGCACTTAAGGCATCCGCAGAAGCCCGCGGTGAGGCACTTAAGGCGTCCGCAGAAGCCCGCAGTGAGGTACTTAAGGCGTCCGCAGAAGTCTGCGGTGAGGCACTTAAGGCGCCCGCAGAAGCCCGCGGCGAGGCACTTAAGGCATCCGCAGAAGCCCGCGGTGAGGCACCTAAGGCGTCCGCAGAGGCCCGCAGTGAGGCACTTAAGGCATCCGCAGAAGTCTGCGAAGGTACAGCCGGAGCCGCAGCCGGCATAAAGCCAAGGCGCAAGAGCAGTCTCCTCGACGCGATATTCTCCTCCTCAACATACGCCGTCAGAAGCGGCGTTCCGTCTTCTCCCGTAAATCCCAGTTCTTCGCGGGCAAACCGCAGAACGGCCCCGCAGACCTCAAGAGCGTATCCCTGCCGGCGGCAGTCCTTCCGGAAAAGATACCCGAGCGCCGCCTCCTTCTTCCTGCCGACCTCAAAGCCGGCGCGTCCGATCAGCGCGCCATCTGTCTTTCGGATAACGACCCACACACCGTATCCGAAAAGTCCGTATACTTTTTCGATATAAGCCCTTACGATTTCGCGCTCCTTGTCATGATCCGGGCACAAGGGTTTCAAAAAACGGCGGGCTTGTTCGTCCTCGTACAGAGGATACAGGCTCTCCACATCGTCCACTGTCATTTCACGGATCAGGCATCGGTCTGTTTCCGCGATCGTCCAGGGAAGCCCTGCCGCCCGTTCATAGATTTTCTGATACGAAGCCCGGTCTATGTCCTGCGGTCTTTCGATAAGGTAGGACGCGCCTTGAAAGCTTTCCCCGCTTCTGCCCGCATGCAGATAGCCGGCGGCAGGGAGTCCCCGGGAGCACAGCGTTTGAAAAAGCGCCGCGCTGTCTGCGAAATACAACGCTTTCCCGAAAGACGGTATCACACGCGCGGCATTTTTCTCATGACTGTCTGCCCGGATCACGAGGACTTCCAGCCCTTCTTCCGAAAGCTCCGCGGCGGCTTCGTCCAGCTCTTTCGCGCAAAAAGGCGCGGTTTCTTCTTCTATTGTAAAGACCAGTTTACACAGCTTGTTTTTATTCATAACATGTTCACATATTATTAAATGATTTTTCAAGAGTCCACCACTGTTTCGACATTTATTTTATCTATACTCTAACCATAGCAACAAGCAATACAACCTAACTTTTTCATAATAACGCCAAGTACGAAAGTACTTGGCATCCTCCCTTTTCCGGGGTACCACTTCCGCGCAGCGCGGAAGCTGCCCCAAGATAACGCAAAGGCTGTGAAGAGCAGATGTTCTTCACAGCCTTTTTTAGGTTTCCGTGCACGGGCCCGGGCCGTCACCCTGTGCGGATCAGTCCGCCGGCTCTAAACCGCCCTTTCGCTCGAAAGCAGAATTCTGTCGTTGTCGAGCGCGGCGCCCGCGTTTTTCGCGAACAGATTCAGAAGGTCTTCGACACTGGTGTGTTTCCGCTCCTCGCCCTGCATATCCAGAACGATCCTTCCGCTGTCCATCATCAGCGTCCGGTTTCCAAGCTCCAGCGCCTGTTTCATGTTGTGGGTGATCATCAGGCAGGTGATGTTTTTCTCCTGCACAACCTTCTTTGTAAGATCCAGCACTTTATCAGCCGTGGCAGGGTCCAGTGCCGCCGTATGTTCGTCCAGAAGAAGGAGCCTCGGCGTCACGATGGTCGCCATTAAAAGCGTCAGCGCCTGCCTTTGTCCGCCGGACAAAAGTCCCACCGGATTTTCCATCCGGTCTTCGAGTCCCATGTCTAACAGTGCCAGCTTTTCGCGGAACACCTTGCGTTCCTTCGCTGTAATGCCGGTGAAATCCTGCGCGATTTTTCCGAAAAGCGAGGATTTCTCCGTAGAAGCCCGCAGATACGCTACCGAAAGGTTCTCCTCAATCGACATGTGCGGTGCCGTTCCCATGAGAGGATCCTGAAAGAGTCTGCCGATCATACGGCTGCGGCGGTGCTCTTTTTCAAACGTAATGTCTTTTCCGTCCAGAATGATCGAACCTTCATCTGTCACAAAGGTGCCCGCGATCGCGTTGAACAGCGTCGACTTGCCAGCGCCGTTCGATCCGACGATCGTCGCGAAATCGCCGTCCTGCATTGTCAGGCTGACTTTGCAAAGAGCGCGCTTCTCATTGATGGTTCCCGGATTGAACGTTTTGGAAATTTCCGTAATCTTCAGCATGATCCGCTGCCTCCTTTCTCTTCGGCACGCCGCCTTTTTCTCGCGGCGCTGACTTTCATCCGGAAGCGGATCATGTTTTTCGCGGCGGGTGCGGCAATCGCGGCCGCGACGATAATTGCCGAGACAAGCTTGAACGCTTCGGTCGGAACATTCAGCCGGAGCGCAACAGCCATAATAAAGCGGTACAAAACAGCACCAGCCACAACGCCGATAATGCGGACAAACATCTTGCCTCTGCCGAACAGGGTTTCCCCGATAATCAGTGACGCGAGCGCGATCGTCACCATGCCGGTCCCCAGATTGATGTCACTCATCTTGTTGTACTGGGCGATCAGAGACCCCGCGAGGCCGGTCAGCGAGTTTGATATGCAGAGGCCGACCGTAATCGTAAACGCCGGATTGATCGAAGACGCGCGCACCATCGGCAGAGAGTCTCCGGTCGCGCGGATCGAAAGGCCTAGCCTTGTCCGCAAAAACAGATGCAGCAGAACACAAATGACCGCTACGATCAGAAGCAGCAGAAGGAGCCGGTTCCACGCGGTCCAGAACGGTGACGAAGAGAGAGCCCCCATCAATGAAAAAACCGTGTCCGTTCCGAAAATCGACAGGTTGGAAGAAAATCCCATCACCATGAGGTTGATCGTATAAAGGCCTGTGTTCACAATGATGCCGGCCAGAATGCTCGGAACGCCGAGGACGGTCTGCAGAAACGCCGTAACAAAGCCGGAACACGCTCCCGCAAGCATCGCCGCAAAGATTCCCAGCACCGGATGGCCCGCGATCGTGCAGACCGCGCCGACCGCGCAGCCAAGCGTATAACAGCCGTCGGTTGACAGGTCGCAGATATTCAGAATACTGAAGCTGATAAACAGCGACAGCGCAATCAGCGCGTAGATCAGACCGACCTCGAGCGCTGTCTGTATAATTTCCGGTGTTAAAAATCCCATGTGTCATGCCCCCGTAAAACCAGTGGAAGGCGCCTGCGCACCGGCTCTCATGCGCCGGCGCGGGCGCCGTCATTGCATTCTATGAAAACTATCCGGGTATTTCTCAGTTAAATTCTTTCGCGGTCTTTGTCTCTACAATGCCGGAGCAGAACGGTTTGAACGCCGCTTCCGTCTTTGCAAGATCAAAGCCGAGCGCTTCCGCCGTATCCGTATTGATTGTCGCGATGCCGTTGTCAAACGTCTGTACCGGCGTCGATGCCGGATCCGCGCCGCCTGCCAGTATATCTGCCGTCATGTCCGCAGTCGCTTTTCCAAGGTCCTTGTAGTTGATGCCGAAGCCAAGGAACGCGCCGTTTAACGCGAAGGAATCCGCTCCCGCGTAGTGCGGAATGCCGGCCTTGATGAACTTTTCGTAGATGGCCAGCTCGGCGTTCATAATAGTATTGTCCGTCGGAGTGAAGACGGCGTCAACCCCTTCCGCGATCAGAGCATCCGCCGCGGAGCTGACTTCTTCGGTGGTTGTACCTGTTTTTTCAACGTAAGCAATCTTCTTCTCGTCCAGCAATTTCTTCGCGTCCTCGATTGCCTGCTTCGAAGCATCCTCGCTCTTGGAATACAGGAGCCCGATTTTGGAAGCATCCGGATTCTGCGCAAGGATCAGGTTCATGATCGCGTTCGTGTTGAGTGCGTCGGAAGTGCCTGTAATATTGGCTCCGGGCGCGTCCATGGAAGCCGCAAGGCCCGCGCCGACAGGATCCGTGACCGCCGAGAAAATGATCGGCGTATCGGTTCCCTCGAATGCCGACTGCACAATCTGCGCTGCCGGTGTCGCGATCGCGATAACCGCGTCCACCTTGTCGGATTTGAGCTCCGCCGCGATCTGGTTCAGTGTGGTCGCATCACCCTGGCCGTTGAAGAAATAGTCCTTATAATCAAATGTTACGCCGAGCTCTGCCGCCCTGGCGTCAAGCTCCGCTTCCGCGCTCTCCGTGATCTGGTTTAAGGAAGCGTGGTCCATGAACTGCACGATGCCGACCTTGTAGGAACCGCCGGAAGCCCCTGTGCTTTCCGAAGAAGCTTCGGTCGCCGCGGCAGCTGCATCCTTCTGCACAGTCTCCGCTGCTCCTGCTTCGGTGGAAGCGTTGTCCTGCTTCGCCGCGTTTCCGGAAGAGCCGCAGCCTGTAAAGAGAGACACGCTCATGCCTGCCGCCAGAACTGCCGCTGTGATCTTTCTCATGTTGTTTTTCATAATAGTCTCCTTTCGACATGCGTTTCGCCTGTCCCTGAGAGGCTTTCCGGGCGCCCTGCTCCGGTGAACCGGCCATCTGTAATAAAAAAGCGTCTCAGGAACGTTTGTTCCTGAGACGCCAATATACTTCTTCAAAGTAAATTAACGCGGTACCACTCAGTTTGGCTAAGCTGCCCACTCTGCACGCACTATCATGCGCTCCGGATTGATCACGGGTTCGGTTCCCGTCAGCGCCTACCGCAGCTTCCTGATTCCTGCTGCCTCGGGCTGCCCTCAAAAGTCCATTCGGCATCCGGTTCCATACGGCGTTTCCATCGTCGGCCGCTCTCTGTCATTTCGCCTGCTGCTTACTACTCTTTCTCATCGGTTTGTTTTATGAAATTAGTTGCATTTTAATACGTTGACGTGCTGAATGCAAGCGTCTTTTTAAAATTATTTCAGGCCCTGATTGCCTGTGATAAATGCCTCGATCTCACCGATCGCCTCATTCTCGTCGTTTCCGTCCGCGGAAACCGTCATTTCATCGCCGTTATCCAGTTCCAGAGACATCATTCCCATAATGCTCTTCGCGTTTACACGCTTGGTCCCCAGCTCGATATACACGCGGCTGTTGTACTTGCTGGCAACCTGCACCAGTTCGGCAACCGGCCGGGCTTCAAGCCCTCCTTTGATCGCGATAATCATAGACTTTTTAATCATAATATGTCCTCCCGGAGCCAGGCTCCTTCTGACTACTCCTCTGCCGGCGTCTCTTTCCTGATTTTCCCGGCAATTTCCGACAATTTCCGCAGCCTGTGATTGACGCCGGATTTTCCGACCGGCGGCTCCAGCAGCGCTCCCAGCTCCGTCAGCGAAATTTCCGGATGGGCTGCTCTTATGCGCGCGATTTCCTGCAGCGGTTCCGGCAGTCCGGAAAGCGCGCCCTTATCTATGAGAAACCGGATATCCTCCAGCTGCCGCTGCGCGGCGGAAACGGATTTCCGGATATTGGCTGTCTCGCAGTTCACCTTACGGTTGACATCGCCGCGCACCTGCTTGAGGATTCTGGAATTCTCCAGCTTCATCGCGCAGACACTTGCGCCCATCAGGTTCAGTGTATCCGCGATGCTGCCGGCTTCTGTCATATAAACAACAAAGCGGCTTCTCCGCCGCGCGCTCTTTGCCTGTATGCCGAAGGTTTGCAGCAGCTCCAGCACAAGCTCCGCCTGCGCTTCCCGCCCGCACGCAAATTCCAGATGATATTCCTTCTCCGGATCGCTTACCTGCCCGACACACAGAAACAGATTTTCAATATAGGAACGGACGCATTTACGGGAACGCAAAACAGCGTCCGCCGCACGTCCCGTCTCCGAAAGCGGATTCCCCTGCGCATCGCAAAGCCCGGCAGCAAACGCATATTCCCTGATTTTGTCGTCCCGCAGCACCTGTTCCATCGAAAAGCGGAAAGCGGATGCCTTCGGTTGTCCGTCTGTGACAAATTCGAGATTAATATTATCTATTTTTTGAATTAATGTAAAGACCCGAATCGCGGGCAGCGGATTGTCCGTCTGCAGAAGGAAGTGTGTCCTGCCGTCCGGGTCTGTGTCATAGCTTCCGATGCAGCCCAGAATTGCCGCGGCCCCCGACAGCGCTTCGGCGCGGGATGCGGGGAGGTGTGCGTTCAGTTCTGTTTTGGCTTCTGTTGAGAAAGACATGGCTTTAACCGTTCGAAATGTCGCGGTGGTACAGCTTGATTCCGTAA
Source organism: Bacillota bacterium (assembly GCA_029224465.1). Classification (GTDB taxonomy): domain Bacteria; phylum Bacillota; class Clostridia; order Lachnospirales; family Lachnospiraceae; genus CAG-791. The sequence goes on from JAQXUQ010000027.1 coordinate 64,857, forward strand.
TCTCCCTTGTCCTTCAGCCGTTCATACAGCTCGTTTGCAAGCGTTACGCTTCTGTGCCTGCCGCCCGTGCAGCCGATCGCGATGACCAGCTGGTTCTTGCCTTCCTTCACATAATTGGGAATCAGGAACGTGATCATGTCGACCAGCTTGTCCATGAATTCCTTCGTCTGCGGGAAAGACTTCACATAGTCCTGCACCGGCTTGTCGTTGCCGGTCTGATGCTTGAGCTCGTCGATATAGTACGGATTCGGCAGAAACCGCACATCGAAAACAAGATCCGCGTCCGACGGTATCCCGTACTTGAAGCCGAACGATGTCACGGAAATCATCAGAGAATTATAGTGCTTGTTCTCCTGGAAAATCCGTACCAGCTCCTGCTTGAGTTCCCTCGTTAAAAGCCTCGAAGTATCAATGACATAATCCGACTTGGACTTGATGTCCTTTAAGATCTCCCGCTCCTTACGGATTCCGTCCTCTACGCGGCCTTCCGGCGCAAGCGGGTGGGCTCTGCGCGATTCCTTGTACCGCTTGATCAGGACTTCGTCGCTCGCGTCCATAAACAGGATTTCATACTTGTATCCCTGCTGGCGCAGTTTTGTCAGCACCTCGTCCACATACTGGAAAGGCTTGTCCGAACGCACATCAAGTCCCAGAACAACCTTTGTGATTTCGCTTCCGGGCATGAAGACCAGCTCCATGAACTTGTCAATCAGCCGCACCGGAAGATTGTCCACGCAGTAATACCCTTCGTCTTCGAGCATCTTGATCGCGGTGGCCTTTCCGCCGCCGCTCATTCCCGTAACAACGACAAATCTCATCAGAAATCTCCCAGAAAGATTACTTCCCGCTCGAGGCGGACGCCGGCCGCCTCCATGACTTTCTGCTGCACAGCCTCTATGACCGCGCGCACATCCGCCGCGCTCGCGCCGTCTCTATTGATCACAAAACCGGCGTGCTTACAGGAAACCTGCGCGCCGCCGATCGTAAATCCGCGAAGTCCCGCGTCTGAAATCAGCTTCCCCGCGAAATACCCTTCCGGCCGCTTGAACGTGCTGCCGGCGCTTGGATATTCGAGCGGCTGCTTGCTTTTCCTGCGGTTTGCGAAATCCGCCATCTGCGCTGCGATTTCCGCAGGGTCTTCCTTCTGCAGCGCAAAAACAGCGCTGACCGCGACCCCGCCGTTCCTTTTGAGAACGCTGGTCCGGTACCCGAATTCCATCTCATCCTTTGAGAATGTCCGGAACGTTCCGTCCGGCAGCAGCATCCGGACCCGCTCCACAACCTGCTTCATCTCGCCGCCGTAGGCGCCCGCGTTCATGACAAGGCCGCCGCCGACAGAGCCGGGAATACCGGCAGCGAACGCAAGGCCGCCGAGCCCGTTTCTGTAAGCTTCGCCCGCGGCTGCGGATAGAGACGCGCCGGCGCCCGCGATGATCCTGCAGCCCTCTGTCCGCACCTCAGAAAGCGAAGCGCTGCCGTCCTCCTCCGCGGCTTCCGAAAGCGCTGTCGTGTCCGTCACAGGAAGACTTCCCTGCCGCGTCATCGTGATGATACAGCCTCTGTAGCCCTTGTCGCCGATTAACAGATTCGTTCCTCTGCCGAGGATGTAAAAAGGTTCTCCCGCGGCCCGTAAAAGCGCGATCGTTTTCCGGAGCGCGTCCAGTTCGGACACATAAACCAGAAGGTCCGCCGGTCCGCCGCATTGAAACGAGCAGTGCAGCCGCATCGGTTCCCGGCACAGCACCCTGTCTTCTCCGAGAATCTCTTTCAGCTGCCGCGCGAGTATCTGTAAATCATTCATCGTCATCATCTTCCCGTTTGGTCTGCAGTGCGTGCTGGACACGGTTGTACAGTTCCTGCGCCGCGTTGTATCCCATCATTTTCTGCCTGTGATTAACCGCGGCCGCTTCCACAATAATCGCGAGATTCCTGCCGGGCCGCACCGGAAGCCGGTGACAGACGACCCGGTTTCCGAGATATTCCGTATATTCCTCCTCGAGTCCGAGGCGGTCATATTCCTTGTCCTTGTCCCACTCTTCGAGCTGAATCACAAGATCGATGTTCGAGCTGTCACGGACACTGGATACACCGAACAGCGTCTTGACGTCAATAATGCCGATGCCGCGCAGCTCGATGAAGTGCCTTGTGATGTCTGGCGCAGAACCGACGAGCGTCTCTTCGGAGATCTTGCGGATTTCAACAACGTCATCTGATACGAGCCGGTGGCCGCGCTTGATCAGTTCCAGAGCTGCTTCGGATTTGCCGATACCGCTTTCGCCTGTAATCAGAACACCTTCGCCGTATACATCGACGAGCACGCCGTGGATCGAAATGCTCGGCGCGAGCCGCACATTCAGCCAGCGGATCAGTTCCGCCATGAATACCGAAGTCGACTGCTTGGTCTGCAGGATCGGCACATTATTCAGTTTCGCATACTTGACAAAGGTTTCATCCGGCGTCAGCTCTCTGCAGAAGATCACGCAGGGCTCGCCCATCGAAAGCATCTTGCTGTAAATGCGCTCTTTTTTTTCGAGAGGCATGTTCTGCATGTAGGAGTGCTCCACGAAGCCGATGATCTGGATTCGTATCGCGTCGAAATGCTCAAAATATCCCGCCAGCTGCACCGCCGGCCGGTTGACGTCCGGCTGTCTGATCTTGATTCCGGAGATATCAATTTCCGGTGTCAGATTCCGGAGCTTTTCCTTCTCGATGACTTCCGCCAGTTTCACGCTTGCCATGACTGCCTCCCCCGCGTTCTGTTCCTGCCGCTCCGCGGACCGCTTCCACGTGCCCGCCGTCATATCCGCGGGCCGGATCGACGGACCCGCCGTTATTTTTATACTATCATACTCTTGTCTGCGCTGCCGCATGAAAATAGTCATACACCGCCTGCGCCGCGCTCCTTGGAATTTCCGGTATCTTTTCAAGCGTTTCCACATCCGCTTCCATGATTTCCTCTATCGATCGGAAGGAGCGCATAAGCGCTTTCTTTCTGGCTTCTCCGATCCCCGGAATATCGTCCAGCCGTGAATGCACCTGCGCTTTGCTCCGCAGAGACCTGTGATACTCAATCGCGAACCGGTGCGTTTCGTCCTGGATTCTCGTAATCAGCTTGAAGCCTTCGGAGTGCACATCAATTGGAATCTCCACGTTGTTGTAATACAGTCCGCGCGTTCTGTGATTGTCGTCCTTGACCATACCGGCAACCGGAATATGAAGCCCCAGATCCCGCAGAACAGACAGGCAGACATTCACCTGTCCCCTGCCGCCGTCCATCAGGATCAGATCCGGAAAACGGCTGAAGCTTCCGAACTCGCTGCCCATATCCTGCCCGGCAAGGTCTTTGCGCTCCTGCAGTCCGTGCGAAAAGCGCCTTGAGAGAACCTCGTGCATACAGGCGTAGTCATCCGGGCCCGCCACTGTTTTGATGCGGAATTTTCGGTAATCGCTGCGTTTAGGCTTCCCCTTCTCATAGACGACCATCGAGCCCACATTCGCGAAGCCGCTGATATTTGAAATATCATAGCTTTCCATGCGCTCGACCCCGGAAAGTCCGAGCCACTCTTCGACCTCCCTGACAGCGCCGATCGTACGGCCTTCTTCCCTGCGGATCCTTTCGGTATCCTTTGCGAGGACAATCGCCGCGTTCTCATTTGCGAGTTCTACAAGGCGCTCTTTCTGCCCCTTCCTTGGCACGCTGATCTGCACCTTCTGTTCCTTGCGCATCGAAAGCCATTCTTCCATGACTTCGAGGTCTTCGATCTCCTCGGGCAGCATGATGACCTTCGGAATGTAAGGCGTACCCGCGTAGAACTGTTTCATGAATTCGGAGAGAATGAGCGCTTTTGTTTTGCCGCCGACATGGTTCATGTAAAAATGCTCTCGTCCGATCATGCGTCCGTCCCGGATAAAGAACGTCTGCACGACTGCGTCCGCGTCCGAATTCTCAACGTCCACCGCGATTCCGAGGATATCTTTGTCTTCGCCCGCGCCTTCCGTCATCTTCTGCTTCTGCGCAATCTGCCGGACCGAGCTTAACAGATCCCGGTACTTCGCGGCCTCCTCGAAATTCAGCTCCTCCGAAGCCTTTTCCATGTGCGATTTCAGGTCGCCGAGGACAAGGTCGTAATTGCCGGATAAAAAAGCAAGCGCAAGGTCCACGCCTTTGCGGTATTCTTCTTCGGAAATGCCGTCCTCTCCTTTCACGCAGGGGCCGGAGCAGCGTTTCATGTAATAGTTGAGGCACGGCCGTTCCTTGCCCGCGTCTCTTGGAAGTGTCCTCGAGCAGTCGCGAAGACCGTACATTCTGTTTAAAAGCTCGATCGTATCGCGCACCGCGTTTCCCGAGAAGAACGGCCCGAAATATCTCGCCTTGTCCTTTTTCTGGGTCCGTGAAAACAAAATCCTCGGATACGGCTCCTGCACCGTGACTTTGATATAGGGGTAAGTTTTGTCATCCACGAGCATCGTATTGTACTTGGGACGGTGCTCCTTGATCAGGTTGTTCTCAAGGACGAGTGCCTCCAGCTCCGTGTCGGTTACAATGTACTCGAAGTACGCGATCTGCTTCACCATGTTGTCGATCGCGGGGCCGCGACCGATATTCGCGCGGAAGTACGAGCGCACGCGGTTATGCAGGACTTTCGCCTTGCCGATATAGATAATGACGTCGCTGCGGTCGTGCATGATATAGACGCCCGGCTTCTTCGGCAGCTTTTCAAGCTCTTCATCAAATTTGAAATTTCTGGACAGATCCGGCATTTCATTTCACCTTTCTGCTGCGGCGCCGCGGCAGCCCCGGCCCCGCCGTACTTTGCGGCTTCCGGTCCGCGGCATTTTCGCCCGCACGCGCGGACGCCGCCCTGTTATAAAAAACTGCCGCACCGCAGGTCTGCTCCCTGCCGGAGCATTCCCGCGCCATGCGGCAGCTGCTGTGCGCTAAACACTTTCGGATTTTACTTTCTGTCAATATCGTCCGTAGAAACACCGGAGAATCTGCCGCGGGCAGAAGACGGCTCCTGCGCAGCGGGTTGTTCCGAGCCTTCCGGCTGCGCGGCCGTTTCCGCCGGTGCCTCCTCCGATGACCGCGCGGCAGGTTCTGAAGGCCCTTGCGCAGCCGCAGCCGGCGACGAAGCATTCGGAGTTTCCTCTTCCGGCGACGCTTCACGCACCGTCTTCACATCCTCCGCAAGCCGCTCTTCCGGCGTCTTCTCTTCTTCCTCGGGCAGTCCCTTCGCCTTGCGGTAGATCTTCATGAACTGCTTGCCGGTAATTGTCTCTTCCTTGATCAGGTAATCGGCGATTTCGTCCATGACATCCATATTGTCGCGCAGGATCGACTTCGCTTCTTCGTAGCACTCCTGAATCATGCGGCGGACTTCCTCGTCAACGGCAGCCGCCGTCTGATCCGCGCAGTTCAAAGCAGCGCGCCCTTCCAGATACTGGCTTTCAATCGTAGCAAGGCCCATCAGTCCGAATTTGTCGCTCATGCCGTACTGGGTGACCATGGCTCTGGCAATGCCTGTCGCCTTTTCAATGTCGTTCGACGCGCCGGTCGTGATACTGCCGAACTTTAATTCTTCGGCGGCGCGCCCGCCGAGCAGGCCGACAATCATATCATGCAGCTCTTCCTTGGAATTCAGGTAATGCTCTTCTTCCGGAACCTGCATGACATAGCCGAGTGCGCCCATGGTTCTGGGCACGATTGTAATCTTCTGCACCGGCTCGGAGTATTTCTGCACCGCGTTGATGAGAGCGTGGCCGACCTCGTGATACGAGACAATCCGGCGCTCCTTCGCGTTCATGACGCGGTCCTTTTTCTCCTTGCCGACAAGCACCTGCTCGACCGCCTCGAACAGGTCCTTCTGCGAAACATATTCCCTGTGTTCCTTGACGGCGTTGATGGCCGCCTCGTTGATCATATTCGCAAGATCGCTTCCCACCGCGCCGCTTGTAGCGAGCGCAATTGCGTTCAGATCGACCGTCTCGTCCATCTTCACGTCCTTGGCGTGCACCTTGAGAATCGCTTCACGGCCTTTCAGATCCGGCCGGTCCACGATGATTCTTCTGTCAAAACGGCCCGGACGCAGCAGTGCCTTGTCCAGAATCTCCGGACGGTTCGTCGCGCCCAGAACCAGAATTCCCTTCGCGGAATCGAAGCCGTCCATCTCGGAGAGCAGCTGGTTGAGCGTCTGCTCGCGCTCTTCGTTTCCGCCGCCGTACTTGGAGTCACGGCTTCTGCCGATCGCGTCAATCTCATCGATGAAGATGATGCAGGGAGCGTTCTTCGTCGCTTCCTTGAACAGGTCACGCACACGCGAAGCGCCGACGCCGACATAGAGCTCGATGAAGTCGGAACCTGTGAGGGAGAAGAACGGCACATGCGCTTCTCCGGCAACGGCTTTGGCAAGAAGTGTCTTTCCGGTTCCGGGAGGGCCGACAAGCAGTGCGCCTTTGGGCAGCTTTGCGCCGATCTTGACATAACGCCCCGGATTGTGCAGGAAATCCACGACTTCCTGCAGGGATTCCTTGGCTTCGTCTTCGCCGGCGACATCCGCGAACGTAACGCCGGTTTCACGCTGCACATATTCCTTTGCGTTGCTCTTGACCGGTCCGCCCATCATACCGCCGCCACGGCTCATTCTGCGGAAAATCAGGCTCATCAGGCCCCACAGAAGTACAAGCGGCAAAACATACGAGACAATCAGCGAAACGATCATCGCCGTGGAATCCTGTACCTCGCCGCGGACAATCACATTCTTTTCAAGAAGTCTCTTTGTCAGTGTGTCGTCATCTTCCACTTTTCCGGTATAGTAGCGGTAAGGCGCGTTCTTGTCATCCGCTCCTTTCGTCTTCGGCGCGATATCAATACGGTCGCTTTCGATCTTGACGCGGGCTACCTCTCCTTTGTCAACCATGGCAACGAACTGGTTATAGTCAAGTTCCTTCGTCTGCGTGGCTGCTCCGCGCATCATGTAGCTGATGATCGAGATGCCGATGAGGACCGCAAGCAGGATGATATAGAAATTCTGCTGGTTCGGCTTCTTCCCGCTGCCGCCGCGTCCGGAGGAAGGGCCGGCGTCGCCACTGCCGCCGTCATCGCCAAGGCCGAAGAAATCCATCTGGATCCGGTCCTTCAGGCTCTTTATTTTATGAGGAATCAATGCTGTGAGTTTCAAATTCCGCTCCTTTGAACGATTGTCTTCTGAAATTCGATTGTGAAAAATCTATTTTATTATAGTAATACTTCTCGTAAGGGGCAATCAAGTTAATCTTAAAATTCGATAAAATCAAGGAAAAAGCCGCCTGTTACCCGCCTTCCGGAAAATATAGTATACTATAAAGCATCGCGCTGCCTGTCTTTTTCCGGCAGCAGCTTTACCGGAGGTTTCATGCAGACAGTAAAATTATATGACGAAAAACCTTATGAGACTTGTTTTGACGCGGCTGTTCTGGAAGTGTCGGTGAATGAAAAGGCCGGAACCGCTGCCATTGTACTGGACAGAACTCTGTTTTTCCCCGAGGAGGGCGGGCAGACGCCCGACACCGGCGTCCTTGCCGGTCTTCCCGTTACAGATGTGCAGATCACAGACGGCGTCATCATCCATACGGTGCGGCTTGCAAAGGAGAGCCCGCTGCCGCGGGAGGGCGATGCAGTTTCCGGTACGATCGACTGGGCGCACCGCTTTTCCAACATGCAGAACCATACCGGCGAGCATATCCTGTCGGGACTTCTGCACTCGCTGTACGGTTATGAAAATGTGAGCTTCCGCCTGAGTGACAATACCGTTACGCTCGATACCGGCGGGCAGCTGGACGATGCGCGGCTTTCCGATCTCGAAAGGCGCGCGAATGAAGTTATTTACCGGAATGTGAAGGTCACCTGCGAATATCCTCCGGAATCCGTGCTGCAAAAGCTCGAATACCGCAGCAAGAAAGAAATCACGGGGCCGGTCCGCATTGTGACGATCGACGGCGTTGACGTCTGCGCCTGCTGCGCGCCGCATGTGCGGCGCACCGGAGAAATCGGACTGATCCGCATCATCGATGTCCTGCATACAAAAGCAAACATGCGGCTGACCATTGTCTGCGGCAGCAGGGCGCTCGAATACACGCGGCATGAATTTGAACAGCTGCGCAGCATTTCCAGACTGACCAACATGCCGAAAGAGCGCGCTGCGGACGGCGTGCAGCGGCTGTTGGATGATATCTCGCAGCAGAAAGAGGCGCTGCGGGAGCTTGAGAACGCGTATATGGACAAGGTGGCCGCAGCAGCGGCCGGCGCGCTTTCCCGGGAGCCGGCGACTGTATCCGCAGGAGATCCGCCCGCGGGCGGACTGCCCGAAGCGCCGGCAGAAGGTTCATTCGGGCGCGACCTCTGGCTCTTTGAAAACGCGCTTTCCACAGTTTCGCTGCGGAACCTCATGAACCGGCTCTGCGATCTGTCTTTGTACCGTTATGTCGGTGTTTTCACGGGCTCGGAGGAAGAAGGCTACAAATATTTTGCGGGCGGAAGAGGAGCCGACGCAAGACTTGTCAGCAATACGCTGAAGGAAACACTTGGCGGAAGAGGCGGCGGAAAGCCCGAAATGGTGCAGGGTTCGGTAAAGGCAGGCAAAGACGCGATTCTGGCAGCGCTGCGCGGGATTTAGCAGCGCGCTTCGCCGGAAACTGCCGCCCGCGCGCCGCAAACCGGCAGCGGAAGCTGCCATGATCCGCGCGGGAAACCGGCGCGGGAAGATGCCGGACCTCTGGAGGGGTTGTTTTGAATAAATATCAGAAGAATTTGAAACTGCGGATGACCGATCTTTTCGTGATCTTTCTGGGAAGCACGATCACCGCGTTCGCGACACAGTATATCTTTGACCCGTCGGGGCTTGTTACCGGCGGCGTTTCCGGCCTTGCGATCATCATCAAATATCTGACCGGGCGTTTCGGCTCGTTTGAGATTCCGCTGTGGCTGTCGAACTTTGCGCTCAATGTCCCGATTTTCCTGTTCGCGATCAAAACCGACGGCTTCCGCAGTATCATCCGCACCGGAATCGGGTGGCTGATCATGACCGTCGAGCTGTACTTTTTCCCGCAGTACAACCTGATCCCGAACAACCTGCTGCTCGTTTCGATTTACGGCGGCGTCCTGTTCGGTCTTGGCATCGGAATTCTATTAAATGCGCGCGCCACGACCGGCGGCACGGACATGCTCGGCAATTCGCTGCACAAATACATGCGCCAGTATAATATCGGCACGATCATCGCGGTTCTCGACGGCGCGGTCGTTGTGCTCGGCGCGGTTGTTTTCAATGTCGAGCATACGCTGTACGCGATTATCTCGGTCTATATCATGGGCAAGGTCTGCGATTACATCGTCAGCCGCGGCAAGCAGGCAAAGTGCGCCTATATCATTTCCGATGCGAACGAAGCCATCGCGCGGGAGATCATGGATGATCTTGACCGCGGCGTAACCTGCCTTCCCGGCACCGGCATGTATTCCGGAAAGGAACGGAAGATCCTGTTCTGCATCTGCAGCAAGAAAGACATCGTCGATATCAAAGATATCGTCAAAAAAAACGACCCCCGCGCCTTCTTCATCATCAGTGATGTGAACGAAGCCATGGGGGAAGGTTTTATCGAGCGCTGGAGCTGACGGCTCCTGCGGCTCTTTAGTATTTCTTGTACTCCGGCGTGCAGGTCAGCTGAATGCCGAGTTTACGGAATGTCTGCATGTCCACATCCGCGAGGATAACCGATGAATGCGCCTGCGCGCCGCGAAGCTTCGGCAGCTGCTCAATCGCAAGCTCCGCGTGCGGATTCGTCGCGGCGCTCATGGAAAGCGCGACCAGAAGCTCATCCGTATGCAGACGCGGATTTCCGGCGCCCAGATACTCGGTCTTCAGCCGCTGGATCGGCATGATCGATTCGGCGGAAACCAGCTTTTCCTCGTGCGGAATGCCCGCGTATTCCTTCAGAACATTCATCAGGCACGCCGCAGCGGCGCCGAGAAGATCCGATGTCTTTCCGGTAATGATGCGGCCGTCGTCCATTTCAATCGCGGTGGCAGGGTGTCCTGTCTCTTCCGCGCGCTGCAGCGCCGGCAAAAGGACTTTCCGGTCCTCGGGCGTAACCTGCGCCTGCTTGAGCAGCAGCTCCTGCTTGTACAGCTCGTTCGGGGAAGCGTTCCCCTTCTTTACATTCACCGCGCTCTCAAAATATCTGCGGATAATCTCCTGTTTTGCCGCCTCTCTGCAGACCCCGTCGTCCGAAATCGCGAATCCCGCCATATTGACGCCCATATCGGTCGGCGACTTATACGGGCACTCGCCCATAATTCCTTCAAAAATCTGCTGCAGCACCGGGAAGATCTCAACGTCCCTGTTATAGTTGACCGTCGTCTTTCCGTAAGCTTCGAGATGGAACGGATCGATCATGTTCACGTCCGCGAGGTCGGCGGTCGCCGCTTCGTAAGCGAGATTGACAGGGTGCTTGAGCGGCAGATTCCAGATCGGGAACGTCTCGAATTTCGCGTAGCCGGCTTTGATGCCGCGTTTGTTTTCCTGATATACCTGCGAAAGGCAGGTTGCCATTTTGCCGCTGCCGGGGCCGGGCGCCGTGATGACAACCAGGTCTCTGGTTGTCTCGATATATTCGTTCCGGCCGTAGCCTTTGTCACTTAAGATCAGCGGAATATTGGACGGATATCCTTCGATAACATAATGAAGATAGGAGCGGATGCCAAGCGATGACAGGCGCGTCCGGAAATTGTCCGCCGCGGGCTGTCCGGTGTACTTGGTAATCACGACGCTGCTGACGTAAAATCCGCGGTCTTCAAACGCCTTTTTCAGGCGCAAAACATCATCGTCATAGGTTATCCCCAGATCCCCTCTGACTTTGTTCTGTTCAATGGCGTCAGCGCCGATGACAATGACGATCTCCGCCTTGTCCCGGAGCTGTTCGAGCATCTTGAGCTTATTGTCGGGCGCAAAACCCGGAAGAACACGGGAAGCATGATAATCATCAAAAAGCTTGCCGCCGAATTCCAGGTACAGTTTGCCGAAATGTGACATTCTCTCCTTGATATGCGCGGACTGCAGTTCCAGATACTTCGCCGAGTCAAAACCGATTTTTGATGACGCCATTGCCATTCTCCTGTCTTTGTGCTGTTTATGATACGCGCGGTACGCCGCACGGTTTTCAATTTAGTCTTTAACGGTAAAAGTATGCCGTTTCCGTTCTCCGAATGCAAGCGTTAATTACAGAACCGGCGCAGTGATCAGTCTTCCTTTCGCGTCTTTTCCCACGCGGATCACGAAGTCAAATCGGCAGCACTGCGTGCACATGTAGAAGTCCTCTTCGGGAAAGATTTCCTGCGTGGCCGGATTGAAAAAATGCGCGCCGTCGCCGTCCTTCATCGCGGCTGCCTGTTCCTGCAGCTGTGCGAGCGCTGCCCCGCCGGACATATCTTCCCGGCCCGACAGATCTTTATTCTCCAGTCTTGCCTTCAGATATTCCGCGCAGAGGACATCCTCCGCGGCACTGGAGAGACCCGCCTTTCCCATCGCGACGATGGAGACCTGCTCCGGATTCCTGCTCCGGATGTAGCGGACCACAGCGTCTGCATTGACAAGGCTTCCCGTGATGATTTCCCGCGCGCCTGCTGCCGCCGCGTTCACGATTCCCTGCGTGCCGGCGCTGGTCGTGTGGATGATTGTTTTGCCGGAAACATCAAAATCCCGGATCTGGGACGGAGAATTGCCGAAATCGCAGCCTTCCACCTTTGCGCCGCCACGCTCTCCCAAAAGCACATAGTCCGGGTGTTCCTTTTTCATTGCAAAAGCGTCTTCGATCTTTCCGATCGGGTAGATCTTTCCGGCCCCTTTATCAAACAGATAGCATTCGAGCGAAAACGCGCGGAACACATCAATGATGACGGTAAGGCCCTGCGCTTTTTTCGCGCCTTCGATCAGTTCCAGTATCTGAATATTCATTGCATGATTCCTCTCAGGTGTGTTTTTAATAGTATAGGCTTGTTCACCGGACGCGCACAAGTCCATGTTATAATGGAATAAAGTTAAAAAAGGCGGAGACTGCATGGCACTTCTGGACAAAGACATCCGTGAGCCGCTGTTTCAGTTTCTGGAGCAGACGTATCATAAAATCCGGATCATCGAAGAAAAGAATATGGGCCGCTCGCGTGCGGACATCCTTATGGTGACCGAAGACGCGCTTTACGGCATCGAAATCAAGAGCGACCACGACAGTTATACGCGCCTCGCGCGGCAGGTCGACGACTACGACAGGTTTTTTGATTACAATTTCGCGGCGGTCGGTTCCTCGCACGCGGGCCATATTGAGGAGCATATCCCGGATTACTGGGGCATCATCACGATCGACGAGGTGGACGGTAAGCCGGACTTTTATATCCTGCGAAAGCCGCAGCTCAATCCCCGTCTGGACCCTTCCGAAAAGATCCGGATTCTCTGGCGGCCGGAACTCGCGCATATTCAGGAGCTCAACGATATGCCCGCATACAGGAACAGGAGCAAGCTTTTTGTCGAACAGAAAATTCTGGAACGCGTGCCGCCCGATGTGCTCCGGGCGCAGCTTTCCGATGAATTGTTTGAGCGGGATTATACGACCATCCGCGAAAGAATCAACGCGTACCGGACGGCGAACGGCAGGAAGCCGCGGCGCAGAAGGCGCGTCCGCAGAAAAAGATACAAATCTTCCATGTAGGAGGTGTGCTATGTCTAAGAAAATCGCGATAATAACCGGCGCTTCGAGCGGCCTTGGCAGGGAATTTGTCCGGCTTCTGGATGCGGACAGCGCGGGTGAGAGCACCGGTGAATTTCATCTGGATGCGCTCTGGATCATCGCGCGGAGGAAAGAGCGCCTTGAAGAGCTCGCGGCAGGGCTCCGGACAGATACTGACGTTATTGCGCTCGATCTTACAGACAAAACATCCGTTACGCAGCTGCAGGAAAAGCTTTCCGCAGAGCAGCCGGACGTGCGCATGCTGATTAACGCGGCAGGCTCGGGCAAAATCGCGGCGAGCGCTGCTCTCCCGCTCGAACAGGTGGATCAGATGATCGATCTCAACTGCCGCGCGGCCGTTGACGTAACACAGATCTGTCTTCCATATATGGACAGCGGCGCGAAAATCATGGAAATCTGCTCCACCGCGGCTTTCCAGCCAATCCCGTATCTGAACGTATACGCGGCGTCCAAGGCGTTTCTGTACAGATACAGCAGAGCGCTCCGCTTTGAGCTGCGGCCGCGTGATATCACCGTGACGGCAGTCTGCCCGTACTGGATCAAGGATACGGAATTCATCCCTTCGGCGCGGCAGACCTCTTCCGCAGACAAAACTATGTCCGAAGCGCAAAGTCCGATCCGCTCGTTCCCGCTTGCTTCCACATGCAAAACCGTCGCCGAAAGAGCGCTCATGGATACAAGACTCGGACTTTCCGTTTCGACGCCCGGCTTCGTCTGCACCGTACACCGCGCGGCGGCAAAGCTTCTTTCGAGCGACATTTTAATGTACATTTTCGACTGGCTGCGGAAGATCTGAGCCCCCGTTTTTCCATAGTTCTTGCATTTCTTCCGCTTTCGGTGTAATACTGAAGCTGCGCTATATCCATGACCTGATCCGCCTTCAGGCGGCAGTGTCCCGTACGGATTGTCCGTACGCTTTACGGAACAGCAGCAGGAGGAAAACAAAAATGAATTTCCAAGCTGTCAGCAGCCGCTGACGGATTTTTGGCACCGCTATATTTCGGAATAAAACCGGACTATTTCGGTGCCATTTTTATATCCCGGCGCCGCTGTGCGGAAGGATTTCTTTGTTTTCCCGAGGGAGGAAATCTACTTATGAAAAGGAAACTGATTACAACCATCATTTCATTCGCGGCAGCGCTTGCTCTTGCCGCCTGCGGGTCAGGCTCCGCGCCGTCCGCATCCGGCACGCAGGGTGAAGCCACAGCGGCAGAGGGATCGACACCCGGCGCCGCAGCAGCTCCGGACGCCGGCGCAAGCGCCGGAATGCAGGAGGGCGGCGATTTTGTCTACGGCATTGCCACGGAAATCGACAACTTCGATCCCTTCACCGCAACAACCGCGGACGCAAAGAGCGTTTACTTCAACATTTATGAAGGCCTTGTCAAGGTTTCGCCGGACGGCACATTCAAAGGCGCAGTCGCTTCCGATTACAAAATCTCGGATGACGCGAAGACATATACCTTCACACTCCGGGACGGCGTGAAATTCCACAACGGACAGGAAGTTACCGCAGACGATGTCATCTACTCGCTGCAGCACGCGAAAGACAGCAAGATGACAGGGTTTGACAATGTCGAGGACATCTCATCCAAAGACGGCAAAACAATCACCGTCACACTGAAAACCGGCGATACCGATTTTCTTGCCGACGCGTCCTCGCCGATTGTGCCCAGGGATTCCGACAATAACGGTGAGCTCGCGAAAAAGCCCGTCGGCACAGGCCCTTTCATGCTGACCGACTACGCTGTGCAGGATCACGCGACGCTTGAAAAATTCAAGGATTACTGGGGAACGCCCGCGCATCTTGACAAAGTAACGGTCAAGTTCATCGCGAGCTCTTCGGATCTTCTGATGAATTTCCAGTCCGGCGCGATTCAGGGCTTCATGGCGGACACCAGCATTATCCAGCAGCTTCCTGCGGATTCCGCGGTTGTCAATGTCAGCAACTCGAATGCGGTACAGGCGCTCTATTTGAACAATGCGGCAAAACCCTTCGATGACGTCCGTGTACGGCAGGCGGTCAACTATGCGGTTGACGCTGACGGCGTCATAGACACAGTCGATTACGGTGTCGGCACAAAGCTCGGCTCCGCGATGATTCCGAACCTGAAGGCATACTATGATGATTCTCTGGCGGATGTCTACAATGTCAATGTAGAGAAGGCCAAAGAGCTGCTTGCCGAGGCCGGACTTGCGGATGGCTTCTCCTTCACCGTGAAAGTACCTTCCAATTATCAGGTGCATCTCGACACGGCGCAGGTGCTGGTCAACCAGCTCGCAGCTGCCGGTATTCAGATGAATATCGAACAGGTGGACTGGGCGACATGGCTTGAGAATGTCTATACGAACAGAGATTACGAAGCGACGATCATTTCGGTTGACGGCGCGATCGCCTCTCCTACCGCGTTCCTTTCCAGATATCAGTCGGACGCGGACAATAACTTCGTAAACTTCAAGTCGGATCAGTTTGACAAAGCCTACGCAAAGGCCATCGCCGACGTCGACGAATCCGCCCGTGAAAAGGACTTCAAAGAATGCCAGAAGATCCTTTCGGACGAGGCCGCGAGCGCTTACATTCAGGATATTGCTTACAACCTCGCGTATACGAAGGACTTCACAGGTTTTGTACAGTATCCTCTGTACGCGACGGACTTTTCGGCAATCGCAAGAACCGCGAAGTAATGTGCCGGGCCGTCGCAGGCTCCGCGCGGCTTCTTGCGCGGAGTTTGTGACCGGCGGGCATAAGCGTGGCGGGCAGCTTCCGCCCGCCACACCGGCGGCCTGCCGGCCCAAAAGGAGAATCCTTTGCGTTATCTTATCAAGAAAATCATTGTCCTGATCCTGACCATGTTCGTGATTTCACTCTTCACGTTCCTGGCTTTTCATATCATACCGGGAGATCCGGCACGGCTCATTCTGGGTACCAGTGCGTCCGAAGCAAAACTCGAAGCGCTCCGCCACCAGCTCGGCACCGACCTTCCGCTGCACAGGCAGTATATGAACTGGATTGCCGGCTTTGTGCGTGGTGATTTCGGAACCTCGATCCGCTATTCCATGCCGGTCCGGGACCTGATCGGCGGCCACGTCGCCGTAACGGTCCTTCTCGGCATCATGGTCATGATCATGACACTGATTGTCTCTATTCCTCTCGGTATCTTCGCGGCAAGAAAACGCGGAACGATCACGGAACAGGTCATTGAAGCAGTCACGATGACAGGTATCTCGATCCCGGGATTCTTTCTCAGTATAATCTTTATGTGGTTGTTCGGGCTTGTTTTGCACCTGTTCACACCCGGAAACTATGTCAGTTACAAGGACAGCCCTGCCGGGTTTTTCCGGTTTATGTTTTTCCCGGCGCTTTCAATCGCTGTCCCGCAGATTGCCACGCTGACCAAATACGTGCGCACCTCCGTCCTCGGCGAGCTGGACAAGGATTATGTCCGCACGGCAAGGGGAAAAGGCAGTACAATGCACGGAATCCTGTATGGCCACGTTCTCCGCAACGCGATCGTGGCGGTCATTCCGCTGATCGGTATGATGATCGGAAGCATCTTTTCGGGCAGTATTATCGTAGAACAGGTCTTCGGCGTACCCGGCATCGGACGCCTTCTGATCGCTTCCGTGACCGGCAGGGATTTTCCGCTGACGCAGACGCTTGTCATGTATGTCGCTTTTGTTATTGTCATCACAAATTTTATCGTGGATATTCTGATTCAGCTGGTTGATCCCAGAATCAGGATCAGCGGGTAGGGGGCAGCATATGAACCACGGCAAAACACAACTCCGCACCGGCCTCATCCTCGCCTCCGTCATTGCCGGTCTTGCGGTATTGTCTCTTTTCTGGACGCCTTATGACATCAATCAGATGGACACGCTTTCGCGTATGCAGCCGCCTTCCTTCCGGCATCTGTTCGGCACGGACAATATGGGGAGGGATGTTTTTTCAAGGGCGATTGTCGGCGGCCGCTTCACGCTGGCCGTCGCGCTTTCAACGGTCGCGGGCTGCACGGTCATCAGTTCGGTGCTGGGCCTTCTCAGCGGATACGCAGGCGGTATCATCGATGAAATCATCATGCGCATTGTCGATGCAGTCAGCTCGTTTCCGGGACTTCTGATCGCTCTCATCATTGTCACTGTCATGAAACAGGGCAATTACACGATCGTCCTCGCTCTTTGCATCACCTTTGTCCCGAGTTTTACAAGAATTGTCCGGACCGGGACACTGCAGTACAAAAACGCAGATTTTGTAAAAAGCAACAAAGTCTTCGGCGATTCGGATGTGCGGCTTCTGCTGGTGCATGTTTTGCCGAACATTCTGCCGCTTCTGCTTTCATCGATTATCATCGGACTTTCCAATGCGATTCTGGCAGAGTCCGGCATGAGCTATCTTGGGCTTGGCATCCAACCGCCGGCGCCCAGCTGGGGGCGGATGCTGTATGAGTCGCAGAGCTACATTTTCAACGCGCCGTGGTGTGCGCTGGCGCCGGGGCTGATGATCGTTGTGACAATTGTGGCGTTTAACTGCATCGGCGAGGGGATCCGCAAGCGGTATCTGGCGTGAGCCGGGAAGGGTTTCAGTATGACAAATGAACCGAACGCGCGGCCGCTTCTGCAGATCCGCGATCTTACAATTTCCATACGCGAAGAAAACGGAAAGTACACTGCGGTAGACGGTGTAAGCTATGATGTTCTGCCCGGAGAGATTCTGGGCGTCGTCGGCGAATCCGGCTGCGGCAAAACTGTTACAAACCTTGCAATTATGGGACTTCTTCCCGATGTTTTGTCTGTGACCGGCGGGAAAATCCTGTTCCATTCCGCGTCTTTGCCCGGAGGAATTGATCTTGTCCGCTGCACGCAGGAGCAGCGCAGAAACATAGACGGCAATGAGATTTCGATGATCTATCAGGAACCGCTGACAAGTCTGAATCCGCTTCTCCGGATCGGCAGGCAGGTTGGCGAATCTCTTCGGATTCATCACCCGGAGCTGCCGGAAGCCGAAGTGGAATCCAGAGTTCTGAAATCCCTTGCCGAGGTCGGACTGCCGGATCCCGCGGCAATTACAAAGATGTTTCCGCATCAGCTCTCCGGAGGAATGCGGCAGCGTGTCATGATTGCCATGGCAACGATCTGCCGGCCGAAGCTCATGATCGCGGACGAGCCTACCACAGCGCTGGACGTAACCGTGCAGGCACAGGTCCTCCGCCTTTTAAAACACATCAGCCGCAAACACGGCATGTCCATTATTTTTATTTCGCACGACCTGGCTGTCATAGACCAGATCTGTGACCGGGTGATTGTCATGTATGCCGGCAGGATCGCGGAATCCGCGCCGGTGGAAACCATCATGCGCACACCGCTGCACGAATATACAAAAGGTCTGCTCCGCTCGATCCCGCTCCCTTCCATGAAAGGAGCGGATCTTCCCGCGATCAAGGGACATGTTCCCTCGACAAAAGAATGCCGCGAGCCATGCCCGTTCGCGCCGCGCTGCCCGAAAGCGACGGAAATCTGCAGGCAGCAGGTGCCGCCGCGTGTGGAGCCGGCCGCGGGGCATGTTATTTATTGTCATCATGTTTAGGTGCGCGGCGCCAGCGCGGATGGCAGATGTGACGGCGGGGCGGCCGCGCCCCCGCGGAACGCGATTCACAGTGGCGCGCCCGGATGCCTGCGCTGATACTTATTTCATTGGCTTCCGTTTCTTGCAGATCTGAAAATTTCCCGGTTTTGCAAGAAGCCTTTCTTCGCCGCGCCGGATTCCGGGACTTTTGCAGGAAAGATTTCTGCTTGCAGGTCTTTTATTTCTTGCAAATTTCGGATATTCCGTATTTTGCAAGAAACGCTTCCGGCAGAGGCCCCGCCGGCGCCCGCCAGCGCACATGGCGCGGCGGATAACCGATGTGCAGCAAACCACGAGCGCCGCGGAGCAGCGCCTGCGGGCGGATTTGCGCCGCGGAGCAGCGCCCGCGGCCACGCACACCTCACCAAAGGTACAATTATGAGTGATCCCATAAATGAAAAAGGTGACATCCTGGAAATCCTGAATGTCACAAATTACTATGAAGACAACGGCCCGCAGATCTTCAAGAAGCGGACAAAGAAAAAGGTTCTGAACAACGTGACGCTCCGGATACACACCGATGAATTCTTCGGACTTGTCGGCGAGTCCGGCTGCGGCAAATCCACGCTCGGAAACGCCGTGCTGGGGCTTCTCCCTTTCGAAGGCACCATAAAAGTCGGCGGTATCCGATACAGCCGCAGCAGAAGAAAAGAGTTTACGAGCCGGGTGCAGGCTGTTTTTCAGGATCCGATGAGCTCGCTGGACCCGCGCAAGACCATCGGCTTCACAATGCGCGAGCCTCTTCGTGCGCACCATATCGGAACAAAAGCGGAGCAGGAACAGGCCGTCGCCCGCATGCTGGATCTGGTCGGCCTCGACGCATCCTACGCCTCACGCTACCCCGGAGAACTCTCCGGCGGACAGCGGCAGAGAGTGTGTATCGGCGCTGCGCTTATGCTTTCGCCGGACCTGATTATCGCTGACGAGGCGGTCTCCGCGCTCGATGTTTCTGTCGGCGCGCAGATTCTGAATCTGTTCCGCGAAATTGACCGCAAGGCTGACTTTGCCATGCTGTTTATTTCCCACAACCTGAATGTCGTATACTATCTGTGCGACCGCATCGCCGTCATGTACCGCGGAACGATTGTGGAGCAGGGAAGCGCAGACGAAATCTATTACCATGCAAGGCATCCCTATACAAAACTGCTTCTGTCCGCGATCCCGGACTTCGGCGCGCGTATCGCCGATGATGGAACAAAATCCCTGTCGGAGATTGAAAAACAACACGAAGCCGTCGAAGTTCGAAGAGAGGATGTGACGGGGGCGTGTTGTTTTTACCACCGCTGTCCCCACGCGTGCAGCCGGTGCCTGCAGGCGCCGCCGCTCATCAACATTGCGTCAGGCGGGCAGGAAGAACACCTGTGCGCATGTGTACTTTCGCAAAACGAGGAGGATTGACTATGATTCTTGCCATTGATACAGGCAATACCCACACTGTACTCGGCTGTGTCGACGACCGCAACGAAGTCGTCCAGACCGTTCAGATCAGCACCCTTATCGGCGGCACCGCTTATGAATATGCCGTCAAAATCCGCTCGATACTGGAACTCGCAGATATTGATCCCGCAGGCTTTGAAGGCTGCATCATTTCGTCCGTTGTGCCGCTCGTGACACCGGTGCTGGTCAAGGCCGTCAGGCTCATCACCGGACTCGATTCGGTTGTTCTTGGCGCCGGCGTAAAAACAGGCCTCGACATCCGCCTCGACGACCCGGGCACCATTGCCGGCGATCTTGTAGCGACTGCTGTTGCAGCGAAAGAAGAATACCCCCTCCCTGCAATCATCATTGATATGGGAACCGCGACAACGATCACCGTCGTCGACGCGGCCGGGAGCTATCTGGGCGGCTGCATCATGCCCGGAACCGGCATTTCGCTGGAAGCTCTGACAAAGGAAACTTCTCTGCTGCCAAGCATCGAATTCACCGCGCCTAAAAAGGTTATCGGAACCAACACAATCGACTGCATGAAAGGCGGCATTGTCTACGGCTCGGCAGGCGCTCTGGACGGAGTCATTGACAGATATACAGAACAGCTCGGCGAGGTAAAAACCATTGTCGCGACCGGCGGCTTAGGCAGGATCATCGCGCCGTTCTGCCGGCATGAAATCATTATCGACAACCGGCTTCTGCTGAAAGGTCTGGGGCACATCTACAGAAAAAATAAAGAGGCGCAGGCAGCGGGCACCGCAAGAACTGCCAGACCCGGCAGGCGCCGCAAATCCAGCGCGAAAGGCTGACGACAATACGGCAATCCCAAAGCCCCGCGCAAAGGCTGACTACCACCTGAAGAGGTTCGCACCGTTTAAAAAACAGCAGGAAGGTCCGTCAGTTCCGGCAGCCTTCCTGCTGTTTGTTTTCACGTATTAAAAGCCTTCACTGCAGCGCCGGCAGAACTTTCTCGAGTCCTTTGATTTCGACTTCGTCAAAGTATTCCATCTTTCCGCTATCCATCGCGGCAGTCAGATTGCCATTGACCGGCAGTGTATCAATCAGCGTAGTGCCTTCCTTCGCGGCAACCTCCGCCGCATGACTTTCTCCGAAAATCTGAATCTTTTCACCGCAGTGCGGGCAGACGGCGTAAGCCATGTTTTCCACGAGTCCAAGGACCGGAACATTCATCATCTTGGCCATGTTCACAGCCTTTTCAACGATCATCGAAACCAGATCCTGCGGCGTCGTGACGATAATGATGCCATCGAGAGGCAGCGACTGATAGACCGTAAGCGGTACGTCGCCGGTTCCCGGAGGCATATCGACGAACATGTAATCCACATCGCCCCAGTTGACATCCGTCCAGAACTGCTTGACCACGCCGGAAATGATCGAGCCGCGCCAGATGACCGGCTGCGTCTCATCCTGCATCAGAAGATTCATGGACATAATCTTCATCCCGGTCGCGGTTACAGCAGGAACCAGTGTTCCTTCTTCTTTTCCCTCTTCCTGAATAACGCCGACCTGATCCGGCGTCACGCCGAACATCTTCGGGATACTGGGGCCTGTGATATCGCAGTCCATAATGGCCGTCTGATATCCGTGCCGTTCACTCCACAGAGCGCACAGGCCTGTGACAGACGACTTTCCCACGCCGCCCTTGCCGCTGACGACGCCGATCATTTTCTTTACATGGCTTCCTTTATTGGCCGGAACCTGAAAGTTGGCCTTGGGCATCGGTATCTTGCCCTCTTTTTGTTCTTCACTCATTACATTCATCCTTTCTTTACGAAGCGGCCGCGCCGCATTTTTCTCACTTCAAAATCAATCCGACCGGACAATGATCCGACCCGAATACATCCGTATAGATCACCGCATCCTGCAGCCGCGGTGCAAGCGCCTGTGAGGCGATAAAGTAGTCGATTCTCCATCCGGCGTTGTTTTCCCGCGCATGGAAGCGGTAAGACCACCACGAATAAACGCCCTCGCGGTCCGGGTAAAAGTAACGCCAGGTATCAATCAGGCCGTTCGAAAGCACTGCGTCCATCTTCCCGCGCTCCTCATCCGTAAAGCCGGCATGGCCGCGGTTTGACTTCGGATTTTTCAGGTCGATCTCCGTGTGCGCAACGTTCAGATCGCCGCAGTAAATCACCGGTTTTACGCGCTCGAGCGATTTTACGTAAGCAAGGAACGCGTCCTCCCAGGTCATCCGGTACGAAAGCCGTTCCAGATGCTCTTTTGCATTCGGCACATAGACCGTAATCAGATAATAGTCCGGATACTCCAGTGTAATCACGCGGCCTTCATGGTCATGTTCGGGAATGCCGAGGCCGTATGTGACCCCGAGCGGCTCCTTTTTCGTCAAAACAGCCGTCCCCGAATACCCTTTCTTCTCCGCGTAATTCCAGTAACTGTGATATTCCGGCAGATCCAGCTCGATCTGTCCCTCCTGCAGCTTGGTCTCCTGCAGGCACAGAACGTCCGGATTCTCCCGCCGGACAAAGTCATAAAAGTTTCCCTTGCTGACGCAGGCGCGCAGTCCGTTCACGTTCCAGGATACCAGTTTCTCCATTCTTCTTCCTCATCTTGCAGGCCAAAGCGCACTTACCTGTCCTCGTACTTGATCACAAAGCGCGCTTACTTGCCCTCGTACTTGATCGCGGAAAATACAGGGCATGGCGCAATCGCCTCCGCGCCGTGCAGTCCCTGCAGCTCCATCAGAACCAGGACGCCCGCAACCTTGCCGCCGAGTTTCTCGACAAGCTGAATCATTGCCTTCGCGGTCCCCCCGGTCGCCATCAGATCGTCCACAATAAGAACCCTCTGCCCGGGCTTAACCGCATCCTTGTGCATTTCCAGCGTTGACGTGCCATATTCAAGTGTATAGTCGACCGAGACCGTATCCCACGGCAGCTTGCCTTTCTTCCGGATCAAAGCAAACGGCTTATGCAGGTTATACGCAATCGGCGTGCCGAAGATAAAGCCTCTCGACTCTGCGCCGACAACCACGTCAAAATCAAGATCTCTGACCAGATCCTGCATGGAATCGATTGCAAGCCGCAGACCGTCGGCATCGTTGGCGACCGTTGTAATATCGCGGAACATAATGCCCGGCTCCGGAAAATCCGGAATGGTACGTACATAATCTTTGAGATCTTTGCTCATTTTGGTTCCTCCATGATCCTGCGGTGCCCGCGGCGCCGCGTCTTCCCCCTCTATTTTCTCCACATAAAAACCGCTGCCCGTGCCGCGCACAAGTACAGCGTCCGCACCGCAGGACGGACACTGAAAGGATTTTTCGTGGCGGAATGTTTTGCCGCATACAGGGCAGCGCAGCATCGCGCGCTCATGTGTGAAGACCAGCTTCGCGCCTTCGCAGACGGTGCCCTCTCCGGCCATGTCAAAATAGACCTGAATGCACTCATCAACCAGATCCGAAAGTTCTCCGATCCGGAGCTCGACCAGCGTGATCCGCTGCAGTTTGTTTTGCCTGGCTGTGCGCTCCAGAAGAGCGATCAAGCCCTCCACCATGGGAAGTTCGTGCATTGTAATTTCAAATCCCTTATAATGATAAAAGAATTGCGCTTTCCGCCGTCGCGCGGCTGCATCTCCTCGGCGCATTCAAACATATTGATTATACAAGGTTAACCACCATATTGAAAGGTCATTCCATGGAAGATATTAATATCGCACTGCTGATCGACGCAGACAACGTAAGCTCCAAATATGTTCCGCTTATCCTGAGCGAACTGTCCAAATACGGCAAAATCACAATCCGCCGCATGTACGGCGACTGGACGCAGGACCGGCTTCACTCGTGGATGAAATGCTCGGCGCCGTATTCGCTGACGCCTGTCATGCAGCCGAACAATACCCCGGGCAAGAATGCGTCCGATATCGGTCTGATCATTGATGCGATGGATATTCTTTACGGCGGCGATGTACAGGGATTCTGTATCGTTTCGAGCGACGGCGATTTTAACAAGCTCGCGACAAGACTTCGCGAGGCGGGAAAAGTCGTCATCGGCATGGGGGAAAAGAAAACCCCCGAGTCGTTCCGCGTTTCGTGCGAACGCTTCATCTTCCTCGATATTATCGCGGGCAATGACAGTGATGACGAGGGAACACCTGTTGCTCAGACTTCTTCCTCTTCCGGCAGAAAAGGCAGGTCACGGACTTCCGCAAGGTCTTCTTCTGCCGCGGCGCAGCCTTCCTATGTAACAGAGTCTGCCGCTGTTTCGACCACGCAGCGTAAGGACGACGCCGATCCACGTATGGAAGAAGTCTCTGCGCGCGACGCTGACTCCTCCGCTGATTCTTCCTGGCAGGATACCGAGCCGCACTTTACCGCCAAGGCGGATATTGAGAGCGCGATCGTCAAGATGATCACCGACAATAACACCGACGGAAAAGAGACCGGCCTCGGTGAAATCGGCTCCCGTCTCGTGAAAATCTATCCGGATTTCGATATCCGCAATTACAATTACAGCAAGCTTTCCGAGTTTTTAAGCGACTTCCCGTCCCTGTCCGTCATCAACAAAGACAACGCGGTCTGGGTTTCCCTAAAGAGTACGCCGGACAGTGAAATCGAGAAGCAGATTCACCAGATTTTTGCCCGGCATAAGACAAATGACATGAATATCAGCGCGCTCAAGAGCGAGCTTTCCGATCTGAACCCGAATCTGGACGCGAGCATCCGAAAGAGCGGTGTGACAAGGTTTTCCGTTTATCTCAACAGAAATATTCATTCTGTTGAAGTGAACGGGCGGCATGTGACGCTGGTGAAATAATTGCTGCAGAGGCGGCACCCGGATGGGTGCCGCCTCTGTTTCTCAGATGAATTACGCTTTCAGTAAAACGATTGTATCCTTATCATCTGAAAGCTTTCCGTTGAATGAATTTCCATTATCCATGATTACTTCATAGCAAGCATTCTTTAAAGATTCACTGCCTTCCTGATGAAAAATCACTTCATCCTGCTTTCGCCTGGCTGTAACTGTAGTAATAATATTGCCTTCCAGATCCGGAATCTGACATTCTGTTGTATGATCGCAAACAGGAAGATAAAGTTTGAGCGTCACACCATCCGCGTAATCATAATCCGGGATATCTTTATGTGCACCAAATGCAAGGAGAGATCCCTCTTTTACAAACAAAGGTAAATTCATATATGAATATTTTTTCTTATACCAGCGCCCTCCTGATAGAACTTCATGATCAATAAGACCAATCCATTTTGTTGGCTCCGGGCGATCAAATTTGCCACCCTCTGAAAGTTTATCCTCGGCATTAAGTTCATCAATATCAGGAAGATAGAATTCTGCAAGACTTTGATCGTTAAAAATTGGTGCCACAAGGATCGAACTGCCCAGCATATATTGCAGATCCAGATACTGGCACGTACGGTCGCCTGGAAACTCGAATGGCATTGGCCGCATAACCGGCACTCCTGTAATATGTGCCTCTATTGCCAACTTGTAGTAATATGGCATCATTGTGTTCTTCAACTCGGAAAAGAAGCGTACCACATCTACCGCCTCTTCATCAAAGATCCACGGGACCCGATAGGTATCAGCACCATGAAGTCTGGAATGTGTTGAAAGAAGTCCGAATTGCGCCCACCTCTTATATAAATCCGGCGTTGCTGTACTCTCGAATCCAGAGATATCGTGACTCCAGAACGAAAAACCGCTCATCATGAACGAGAGCCCCGCATGCAAGGTCTCTGCCATAGAGGAATAACTCGCCGAGCAGTCTCCTCCCCAGTGCACCGGAAACTTCTGCCCGCCTGCAGTGGCACTGCGGGCAAAGAGCACCGCTTGTCCGGTACCGCGTTCTTTCTCGATAGTTGTAAATACAGTTTTGTTGTAAAGATAAGTATAATAATTATGCATCGCAATCGGATCGCTTCCGTCATGATACTTGACATCAATCGGTATTCGCTCGCCAAAATCAGTCTTGATTGCATCAATTCCGATGTCTAAAAGTCCTTTGATCTTTCCTGCATACCAAGATGCTGCTTCCGGATTTGTGAAATCCACGATAGCAAGACCGGGCTGCCAGTTATCTATCTGCTTTACACCCTTTCCATCAGCCCTCATCAGGAAAAATCCCTTCTTTGCTCCCTCCCTGAACATTTCGGTATCTTCCGCAACGTATGGATTGACCCAGCAACAAAGCTTGATTCCTCTTCTATGGTAACGCTCCAGCATTCCTCTGACATCCGAAAACGCCTCCGGATCCCAGTTAAAATCACACCAGTGCAATGCCCGCAGCCAGTAACAGTCAAAATGAAATACCCTGAATGGAATATGGCGTTCTTCCATCCCACAAATCATTTTCGATACTGTATCTTCGTCGTACTTTGGTTTGAAACTCGTTGAAAGCCATAATCCAAAACTCCACGCAGGAGGCAATGCCGGGCGTCCCGTTAGTGCCGTATACACTTTGATAATTTCCGCAGGGGTCTTTCCGTACATAATATGCAGCCGGATTTGTTCCCCCGGGACTGAACAGCCAATATATTCAACCTTCTCCGAGCAGACTTCATAGCTAACTTGCCCGGTATGATCTGCAAAGACTCCATACCCTTCACTGCTTATATAGAATGGAATATTTTTATAGCTGATATCACTGGATGTTCCGCCATCTTCATTCCAGATATTAACAGTCTGTCCGTTCTTTACAAACGGTGTAAAGCGTTCGCCAAAGCCATAAACTGTCTCTCCCGGTTTAACTGAAAGCTCTGTCAGCATATATGGATCGTAGTTTTGATAAAAATAATGAGAGTCCATACGCAGTTTGGCCGGTTCTTTGTTGACTCTCATGTAACCAATGTTTCGAAGGCTTGCACCAGTAAGTAATTTCCCGCCTGCTTCAAAACGAATCTCAAAATTATCACGATTCACTTTGACCGTCATGTCCCCGGTTTGCATGACAGCTTCATGCTCATTTATGTCAACAGCTGCATTTTCCGGTGTGATCGAAAGATTAAAGCGTGGTTCTTTCGTATCGTATCCTGCAAAATGAGTTACCGTCATCGCAATGTCATTATACCCGGCTGAAACGAAATCTATATAGAGAACAGTGATATCTAGCGCATCAGCTCTGGATCTGATTGGCCGCTCCGGGCACGCAATTCTCATTCCATGCGGAATTTTCTCCACTGTAAATGCCTGTGTTGCATATGAAGCATTCACATTTTCACTCCGAAGCCAGTATCCATCGGTAAACTTCATTATCGTCTCCTTGTTTTGCGTTTGCCTGAAACATCCAACAATGGCTCGTCAGCGTTTTTATTATTCTTCCGAAGGATCTACATCGACAAGGACCTTCATCGTAGTTTCGCGATTTTCGTCAATATATCGATATGCTTGAGCATATTCTTTAAATGCAAAGTGTTTGCTGATAAGCGGCTTTAATTGTATCTTGCCTTCCTGTAAAAACCTGATCGCATCAACATAATCCTCATGTCGATACATCATTGTAGTATTCAGGTCAAGCTCTGAATCGTTCAGTTTTGCCAGATCTACCGTCGCCATTTTTCCAAATACAGCAACCAGAATAATGGTGCTTCCCTTTCGTGCATTCTGTATTGCCTGATTCATTGTGATATCATTGCCTGCACAGTCATATATGACATCTGCTTTATCTGATCCAAAATTATGGATTAAAGCCTCACCAAAATCCTGTCTGCTTGTATTAATCGTATAATCTGCTCCCAGCTTCTTTGCCATCTCCAAACGGTAATCAGATACATCCGTCACCATTACCTTATCAGCACCAAACGCCTTTACCGACTGTACGAGAAGTATTCCGATTGGGCCGCACCCGAGAATCACAACCTTGGCACCTTTGATTTCCTGAAATCGTTTGGCAGCATGAATTGTCACCGCAAGAGGCTCAATCATTGCCCCTTCACTGTAAGTAATTTCATCCGGAATCGGCGTCACTTTAGACTCATCTACTGAAAAATAATTACTTGCCGTTCCGGTTGTCTGAAATCCCATTACTTTTAAATGCTCGCAAAGATTGTATTTTCCATGAAGGCAGGGATAGCATCTGCCGCAGAATACCTGCGGTTCAATCGTAATGCGCTGGCCAACCTGATATTTTTTAGCATATGCACCGCACTTGACGATAACACCGGATACCTCATGCCCTTGAGTAACCGGATACTTTGTATATGGATGAGAACCGTGATAAACATGAATATCGCTGCCACATATCCCTATCTCTTTAATTTTAACAAGAACCTGATCCGGGCCTGGTTCCGGCACCGGGACTTCACTAAATGTTATTACTCCGGGGGCTGTCATACGTTCCTGTGTCATCATCGCCGGAATCATTTTTTCTGCCATGTCTTTACCTCCATGAAATTGATCATCTCATCTTAAATACTTCTTCAAAGTTTCTCTTACCGCTCCGGGTCCCTGAATTTCCTCATAAAACATTCTTTCTATCCGGGTCCCGATTCCTGCTGAATAAAGGTCCGAGCCAAATATATTTATATTTGACAAAATCGGATGAAGCTGGCCTTCCAAACTCTCCGGTTTTCCAAATCTTACTCCCTTTAAATATTTCTGCAGTTCCGGGAGCATAGGATCCGGTGCCGGATTAAAATGTTTTCCCTGATCATCCAGCTCCAGTAGATATCGAAGCCACCCTGCGATGGCAAGGGCAATTCCAGTTAATTTTTCGGCACTCCCATACTTTTTGACATATGATTTGATAGTTTCCCCGAACCGTATCCCAACCATTTGCGAAATATCAACGCCTATTCTTTGCGATGTATCCCCTAGATATGGATTGGACATTCTAATTTGCAGCACTTCATCCAAAAAGGCCTTCGGTGAAATAATCCCGGGATTTTCAACTACCGGCAGTCCTTCAACATATCCAATTGTGTCCGCCAGCTTCGCCAATTCCGGATCTCTCAATCCATCAGAGAATAGTTCATACCCCAACATACAGTCATATGTGCACAGCGCTGTATGAATTGGATTCAGGCAGGTATTGACTTTCATTTTTTCCGATTTGTCTACAGTTTTGCGGTCCGTCATGTAAACTCCGGCTTTTTCCAGAGGCGGCCTGCCATTCGGAAAGTCATCCTCAATAACGAGATACTGTGTTCTTTCAGCATTGCTAAAAGGCGCAATAAATGTTTTCTTTCCGGTTTCGATCGGATCTATCCCTTCGATACCCAGTCCTTTTAATAATTCTGCAATCTTTTTGGAGGGACGAGGTGTTATCTTATCGATCATTGTCCAGGGAAATGTTACCTTTGAAGCATCATGGATATACTTAGAAAATCCTTTATCGACATATCCTCTCTTTTCCCACTCGTCAGATATCGTCCAGACTGCTTCCTGCAGCCTTCTTCCGTTGTGGGAGCAATTATCCATAGATACTAATGAAATCGGAAAAGATCCATCCTGATATCGCGCAAACAACATGGCAGTTACAACCGCAATGACTCCTGTTGCTTTCGCCGGTCCCTGTTCAATATCTCTTTGTGCCGCATTGGAATACTTTCCGTCAAGTCCGGTAAGCGAGTATCCTTTCTCGGTAATCGTAAAAGAAACCATCTGAAGCGAAGGCGCCGTAAATATTTCCATGAGACGCTTCCATTCGCCGGCATTCTGAAAATCTGCTTTAATTACTTCCCCAAAAGGAGCCAGTACTTTCTTATCTGTTGTACCGTCATTATTTAGAATGACACTGATTGAAAGATTATCAAAAGGCCTGTAAATTCGATCTACTATTTCGAAATCAAATGATTCCGCACAAGTAATACCTGTATCGATGTCTCCTTCTGCTATTAGCCGATCTGCAATCCCACCGACAAAATTACGAAAAATATTGCCAATGCCAAAATGAAGCCACCGTGGTTCCATCCGCGTATGATCATAGATATTTTGAACATTGTAACCTGGCAATGTAATTCCGGCATGTTCCCATACATCGCGATCTGTGATCCCTTCAACAGAAAGCTTCATAATGTACCCTCTTCCCTCATGACATATGTATCCTTTTCGATTTCATTAGGATTCTGATAATAATCTCGTGCGCTTCTCCCCGTGTATTCATGAAAGACTCGTGAAAAATACTTCTGGTCCGGATAACCTACTGCTACGGCAACCTCATAAATTTTCATATCGCCTTTTTTCAGGAGTTCTTTAGCCTTTCCCATTCGTATTTTCCGAAGATAGCTGGAAAACGTCATACCCGTTTCTCTCGTAAACATATTGCTAAGATACTGTGGAGTAATTTTTAAACGGTCTGCAACGCTTTCAAGACGAATTGGACGGGCATAATCTTTATTAAGTATTTCAATTGCCTTTTCTACAACCGGAGACCTGTCACCGGTATCCGGAAGACAAATACCGTCTGTGTCCGCTTGGTCAGATACTTCTTTCTTACTGTCCAACCTTTCCAACAGAGACCGCACATCTGAAATCGTAGCCGGCTTCAAAAGATACTCCTGCACTCCAAGTCTCATTGCTGTTTGAGCATAGCTGAAATCTGCATATCCACTCAGTATCACAAACACAGTATCAGGGCTGACTTTTTTGGCCTGAGCAATCATCTCCAACCCGTCAATTTTTGGCATTCGTATATCGGTAATGGCTACATCCGGCTGAAGATCCTGTATTAGACGAAGTCCCTCTAATCCATCCTCGGCCTCTCCTTTTACAGAGAAATTACTATCAAGACGCATTATGAGCTTGGCGAGTCCTTCTCTAATGCGGAATTCATCTTCAATAATTATGATCGTTTTCATCTTCCAGACTCCCATCAACCGACATTGTCTGATATGGAATTAGAAGAATCACTTCTGTTCCCATCTGTGGATCACTATTAATCTTCATGTCCGCTTCACCGTGATAATATACATGCAGCCGCGATGCCACATTACTGATGCCAATGCTTCGGCTGTTCAGTTTCTCTCCGGGAAGAATATCTTTACGAAGCCGTTCCAATGTATCAGAGTCCATTCCCTTTCCATTATCGCGTACATGAATTTCCAGTTTTCCATCCTGTCTCACAAACGCCTGCACCAATATTCTTCCTCCCTCGTGGATATTTTCAAACGCATGTATAATGCTGTTTTCAATAATTGGCTGCAGCAGCATCTTATAGACCGGAAAATCCATAGCTTCCTCAGTTATCTCGTATTCACAGTCAAATGACTGATGAAACCGGTCTTTCTGAAGAAAAACATATTTCTGTGTCCATTCAATTTCTGCTCTGAGCAAGACTATCACATCAATATTGGAAACGCTGTACCGAAGAAGACTTCCGAGTGTTCCCAGCATATTGCTGATTTCTTCTTCACCGGCATCAATTGCTCTCCAGTTAATGGAATCCAGTGTATTGTAAAGAAAATGCGGATTGATTTGAGATTCAAGAGCAACAATTTCGGCATGACGTTGATCATTTTCTGCCTTGAGAATTTCATGATTTCGGCGTTGTAAAGCAGCCATTAATGCCGTGTTTTTCTCTGCCATCTTTCTGAAGCCACTTACAATACTATTCAGCTCATCTCCATCTTCTTCATTCGGAATTGTTGTCAACTCCTTATCAGCTTCAAAATGTGCAATAGAATAGGCAATTCCATTAATTCTCTGTACGTAATGATAAATATATCGGGCTACAGCAATGAAAAATACAATTGTAATCAAGACAATTGCAACAATCGCTGTTCCAAGGACCTGTGCTATTTGTCTGTGTACTACATGCTGATTGATAAACGTTACAATAGTCCATCCTGTTCCATCAATTGTGTGTCGTAGAAGTGCGACCTGTCCGTCCTCATATTTACTGTGCAAATATTCCGAAAGCTGTATATTAATGACCCCGCCATCATTGTCATTTTGTGTCTCGGTAATAATCCGGTCAGTAGAATCTACTACTACGGATTCCAAGCGTTCTTCGTTGTTATATCCTGAGGCAAATTCCAGAACTTTGTTTGAAAGGGCAATAACCATCACTCCATATCGTTCTTTCGAATAAAGATTTCTGACAGGAAGGCACATTAAAATGACATAATCGGTACTCGTATCAGCTTCTCGCAAATCAGAGACCAAAATATACGTCATTTTCTGCATATTCTGAACTTGTTCTAGGATTTCCTGCCTATGGTTTTTCTCGGACCATGAAAGTTCTTCAACACTTCCATACCATTTGGAATACGACACATAATTCGTGTTGTCCGCTATAAAAGCAGCTCCCCGTATTTCATCGTATGTATAAACATAGGATGTGAGCAGTTCGCGAATTTCCTGCCTTTCTACCAGATTATCTCCCACACCATTCATTAATGCTGCATTTCGGATCAGATCAGACTCCGTAATGAGGTTATACATAACATTATTGTAGTTAGCGAGCCGTTCTTGAACGATATTTTCATGCTGGACAGCATTCTGATCAGCCAGCAAATTTGTAGTTTCGTTGGTCTGATTGATATATACGATTGAAATCAGAACAGTGATCACAATAACCGGAATGATACCTATCAGTAGATATCCCACCATTGCTTTTCTCAACAGCTGCGAATTTTTGATAGTTATATTCCTTTTCTGTGTTAACTGCCCTGATTCCAATTATGCCGCCCTCTTTTTACAGTTCTCGTCCATTTCTGGTAAACACCGGTATCTGCTCAATCGGTGTACTTACCACAACAGAACTTCCTCCATTGACACCTTCTCCGGTCCAATAGTTTTTCCACCTGCTTCCTTTAGGCAAATAGACTTTTCTTTCTGTTTCTCCAGCATACAGCACCGGTGCAACAAGAACATCCGGTCCAAACATATATTCATCTTCAATGTTCCATGATTGCATGTCTGATGGAGTATCATAAAACAGGGGCCGCATTACCGGTGTCCCTTTTTCATGCGCAGCCTTCATTAATTCCATGATGTATGGCTTCATGTGTTTTCTAAGTTCCAGATATCTCTTTAATATCAAATAATTATCATCTCCAAATGACCAGACCTCATTATCGGCTCCAGAAACGCATAAGCCTCCGCCATAATCCCCAATTGGTGCCTGCAGTGGCTGGCGTTCACCATGAAGTCTCATAACCGGGCAGAAAGTTCCCCATTCAAACCAGCGTACGAGGAGCTCCTGAAACGAGGGATCTTTCGGATTGCCTCCATGGAATCCTCCAATGTCAGTCGTCCACCAAGGTATTCCAGCCATTCCCATATTCAGACCTGCTGCCAGCTGATTCCTGAGGCTCTTAAAACTAGAATGAATATCCCCGGACCAGACCAATGCTCCATACTTCTGCGAACCTGCCCATGCACAGCGGAGGAGATTGATAACATCCTTCTGTCCTTCCTTCGTCATTCCATCATAGAAAGTTTTTGCATAGAACGCAGGGTAACTATTCCCGATTTGGACATTAGGTCCAAGATAGTATCGATAGTTGTCAAAATCATAAACACTATATTCAGGCTCAGCTTCATCAAGCCAGAATACGCGGATACCTTTGTCATAATAGTTTTGTTTTGCTTTCTGCCAGACGTATTCTCGTGCTTCCGGATTTGTTGCATCATAGTGAACTGTATTGCCCTGGAAATCCATTACTACACGGAACCCGCGTTCTGTGCGGATCAAATAGCCTTTTTCAAGCATTTCCTCAAAATTGTCCGAGCGATAATCGACTGTCGGCCAGATAGAAACCATTAACTTGATTCCCATATCGTCCAGTTCACGTATCATTGCGTCCGGATCCGGCCAGTATTTCGGATCAAATTTCCAGTCACCCTGCAACGGCCAATGAAAATAATCAATTACAATTACATCAATGGGCAGTCCGCGTCTTTTGTACTCCCGTGCAATATTTAACAATTCTTCCTGCGTCTGGTAGCGCAGCTTACACTGCCAGAAACCCATTGCCCAGTCCGGCATCATCGGAACTTTTCCTGTAACATCTGCGTAACGTTCTTCAATTTCCGCTGGTGTATCCCCAGATGTTATCCAGTAGTCAAGCTGTTTTGTTGAATAAGCTTCCCAAGTAGTAATATTCTTCCCAAACATTACCCGTCCGACAGCAGGATTATTCCATAAAAATCCATAGCCAAGACTTGACACCATAAAAGGTACCGACGCCTGTGAATTTCTCTGCGCCAGTTCTAGGTCATTACCCTTCTGGTTCAAATACGGCTGCTGATATTGGCCCATCCCAAAAATCTTTTCATCAGGTGTTGATACGAACCGCATCGACAAATGATAATCTCCTCCAAGATTCGCCTTGAATTCTCTGGCATCAATGTTAAGTGCGCTGCAATAATCAACCGTTTTATCTTTTCGGTTTCTGAGATATTCGTCCAGTAGGAGTTTCCCTGTCCTTGCATGATAAAACGTTATTTTCCCGTACTTGGTAATGACTGCTTTGATTTTTCCATTAATAATAGACGCTTCATTTTCACCAATCTCAATTACAGGTACTGTTTTGCGGACTTTTATCTGAAGTGCCCAGTTTTCTTTATTAAATTCCGGATTTTTAGTCGCACGTATTCGTAATGAATTTTTCCCCCATGGCTCAAGCCAGACTTCCTCTGCATCGTAGTGATATTTCAATATACCGTGATCTTCATTAAAAATGCTCATAACTTATTAGGTACCTTTCATAATGAAGTTAATTTAATTCTGTATGTATTCATCCCTTCACAGAACCACTGGTCATTCCTTCAACAATCTGCTTCTGCATCGTTACAAATATGATTACACAAGGCAATATAAGAAGTACGCCATATGCCATAATACTGTTCCATTTTGTTCCGTATTGGTTCATGAACTTATATATTGCTGAAGTCATCGGACGCATCTTATCGCTGGAATTGAATGTCATCGAATATACCAGATCATTCCAAGCGAAAACGAAGCTAAATGCCGCAGCTGTCAATAATGTAGGTTTGGCTACCGGAACAACAACACGGAAGAATGCGCTTAAATTGGAACAACCATCAATTTTGGCCGCCTCTACCAGTTCATCCGGAATGCTGAGAAAGCTGGGACGAAGCATCAATACAACAAAGGGAATGGAAATTGTTGCCGTAGCTAAAATCGGTGCCCAATATGTATTCAGTAATTTAAGTCTGGAAAATGTAAGAAACAATGGAGTCAACACCAGCGACGCCGGCAGCATCTGCGTTACAAGGAAGATCAGCATCATCAGTTTCTTCCCTTTAACCCTGAATTTTGCCAGTCCATAAGCAGCCGGAACAGAAAGTAACAGCGATAGCAGCATGGAGCCGAGTGCGACTATTATAGAATTCTTCAATGTCGTCTTAAGTACAGGCAGCTGATCGATATAGGCATCTAAAGTAAAACGATGAGGCCACAGCGTTGGCCGGCTGAGAAATATTTCCGAATCAAGTTTAAAACTGTTAATAACAATCCAGTACAACGGGAAGAGAAAGGTGATGCAAATCAGCACTGCAACAATGTCACAAATTATTCTTCCCTGCTCCTGATTAATATGCTTGTGATGAAGTTTTCTGTTCTTCTCATCCATCATCAGCTCTCCTCATTTGTAGTCGTCTTCAGATAAATCAATGCAACAATAAACAGGCAGACAAACAAAACATTAGCTGCTGCAGAACCTTCTCCAAAATGAAACAACTGGAATGACAGCTTATATGAGTAAGTTGACAAAACCTCCGTAGCATCTACAGGGCCGCCACCAGTCATAACGTAAACCAAATCGAATACTTTAAAAGTCAGCACGAAGCCGAGTACCAGTACGGACATGATTGTCGGTTTCAACAGCGGTATTGTGATCTTAAATAACTGCTGTGTTTTAGTAGCGCCATCAATTTCGGCTGCTTCATAAATGTCTTTTGAAATGTTATTAATCCCCGTTGTCAGGAGAAGCATATTAAATGGAATACCGACCCACGAATTTGCAATAATCAGGACCCACATGGCAGTGCCACCCTGTAAGAGCCATCCTACCGGTTCCTTAATGATATGAAGGTTCATTAAGATGGTATTGATGATTCCCGAATCCTGCGAAAACATAAACTTGAAAACCAATGCTGTTACCGTAACCGGCAGCATCCAGCTTATTACTACTAGTCCGCGGATTGTTTTTGAAAGCTTAAAGTCTTTTGCAAAGAATATCGCAAACAGAAAGCCAAGTACGAACTGGATAACAAGGCATCCAATTGTATAAATAAATGTATGCGCAATGGCTGCAATAAACGTACGGTCTGCGAAGATATTCCTGTAATTTTCAAGGCCTATGAATGCACGGTTCGTATTGCGCAATGTCAGGGCTGTTGCATCCTGAAAGCTGATCACCCAGTTATATACAATCGGATATCCGATAAATACCAGCATATAAATTACTGCCGGAAGGATGAAACAATATCCGAGCGCCTTGTTTCTCCATCTGTTCTTCATGATTTTCCTCTGCTGATTTTTACTTTGAAAATAGAAAATGTTTTTGTCGTTTAATCAAATCCGGCCGCATCAAATAACAGCGATGCGGCCGGAAAGAAAACATTTTTACTTATTTATCCAGTGATGCAATCGTTTTTGCAGCATCATTCATAGCCGTATCAACATCTTTCTGGCCTGTGAAGACTTCCTGCTGAGCAGTATAAACTGCCTTGGAAAGTTCCGGCCATACCGGACTAGGTCCACGGGACTGCGCATTCGGCATAATTTTCG
Source organism: Bacillota bacterium (assembly GCA_029224465.1). GTDB lineage: Bacteria > Bacillota > Clostridia > Lachnospirales > Lachnospiraceae > CAG-791. The sequence continues at coordinate 101,362 of JAQXUQ010000027.1, forward strand.
CGAATACCTGCCAGTTTGGATCATCTGCGTAAATGGTTGTAGTATCAACATCATCACGAGGTGACAAGCGGCCAATATTTTTGCAAATATCAGGTCCTTCTTCCTTGCCTGTAATCCACTGAACAAATTTCCAAGCCGCATCTACATTCGCACCAGTGCAGATACCAATATTCTCACCGCCGAGAATCGATGCATAATCTCCTTCATCCGCTTTCGGAACCTGCGCTACGCCATATTTTAAATCCGGCGCATCATCTGCCAGGCCAGAGAACTGCCAAGGTCCGTTAATCATCATTGCCGCCTGCCCGGAAGCAAACTGCTTTTCTGCATCAGCCTGTGTCCAGTTAACACATTCTTTGCTGATATATCCTTTATCCAACAGTTCTTTCAGATAAGACATGGATTTCTTCGAAGCATCTGAGCCCATATCATAAACAGAACCGCCTGCCGAAAGCAGCCATGGCATGTACTGGAATGTTCCTTCCTCATTTCCAATGGCTGAAATTGCCAGCCCGTAAACGCCTTTTGTTGTTAATTTCGCACAGGCGTCTTCAAGCTCTGACCATGTTGTGGGGACCTCAACGCCTGCTGCATCCAACAGATCTTTATTATAAAAGAGTCCCAGACAATTGTTCCCCCACGGTACACCATATAGTTTTCCTTCGTAATAACAGGATCCGATAGATCCTTCCAGAAAATGCTGGTCGTCGCTGTTTTTATACAGATCCGTGATATCCTCAAAAACACCCATGGAAGCATATGAATTATGATCCGGATTATCAACCATGCCAACATCCGGAAGTTCTCCGGAAACAACCCCGATCGTATATTGCTTCATCAGTTCATCTCTGGGAAAATACTGCTGTTCCACATAGATTTCATCCTGAGAAGCATTAAACTTATCTACTGCCTCTTTTACGTATTTACCCTCTTTATCTTCCGACATATAATGCCAGAAGGTGATGGTTGTTTTTCCATCGGAATTTGTTTCGGATGATTCAGCCTGTGTAGATGCCTCTGTTGCTTCTGTAGAAGCAGCTGCTGTTGTGGATGCTGTATCAGCCGATGATGATCCGCAACCTGCCAGTATTCCCCCGGCCAGCAGTAAAGACATAGTTACTGATAGCACTTCTTTTTTCATCGTTACCCTCCCTTCCAATTTGCACGATGATTGATGCTTTTGTTATGAAAATCATAGCAATTTGCACACATTAAAGCAGGTCTATAAATATAAAAAAGGTGGACAAATTAAATTATTAGCAAAATTACATGAGAACGCCTCACATATTTATGCTATATGACTTAACAAATGATTTTGATCCGGATGAGATGTAAGCTAATAATGATACTTAACAAAAGATAAAAAATTGTTGCTTACAACGCAGAATGTGTCAGGCACTAATGAAATGTCAATCGCACCAGTGACAGCATTATTCAGCTCTTAGGCATAGAGATGCAGAAAGATTAAAAGGAAATAATCTCCTGAAATCCAGGTGGCGTGTACCTATGCCGCCCAGATATTTCAGGAGATTATCGTTTCTTTTGGAAAAGTTTCCTTAAAATTCAGTAAAATTACATCACAAGATATCCGCCATCAACCGGAATGATAGCGCCACCGAGGTAATTGGACGCATCGGACGCAAGGAAGAGAGCAGGCCCCTTCATGTCATCGCCTGTGCCCCAGCGATGCGCCGGAATACGGTTCGTAAGCTCCATAAAACGAGGGTTCTTCGGATCCGTCAAGGCTGTATTCATATCGGTATCCATGTAGCCCGGAGCCAACGCATTGACATTGATTCCATAGCCAAACAGATCATTGCTCATACCCTTCGCAAGCTGCGCTACGCCACCCTTCGCCGCTGCATAAGCCGGAACGGTCTTACCGCCGAACCAGGTACACATGGATGCAATCAGTATGATCTTGCCATAGCATTTCTTTGGCCCATTGGTAATCGGAACAACACCGTCCGCCTGTGCTTTCTTGACAAAGAAATCAGCAGCAGGTCTAGCAAGACCGAAAACAGAATCCAGGTTGGTTCCGATGACATCATGCCAGTCATTCGCCGGAAACTCATTGGAAGGATGTCTCCTCTGAATGCCGTGCGCAACTACGATGACATCAACCTCTCCTCCGAGAATGGCAAGTGCCTTTCTGAATGTCTCTTCTCCACTCTCCAGTGTGGACAGGTTAGCCGCAAGGCCATGGCACTTATAACCCTTTTCCGTATAAAAATCCCGGATATCCAGTGCACCCGGATGTCCCTCTGTGCCTCTCTCCTTCGTACCGATAGCTACCACTTCACATCCGGCTTCCATGAATCCTTCCGCCATTCCTCTGCCGAGTCCTCTGGTGGCACCGGTAACAATTACCTTCTTTCCGGCAATATTAAACATATCCTTCATACTTATGTCCTTTCTTCATAAATAAATACTACGGAGTCTGCAGCGATCCGTCCATCTTCCTCGTCTGTGTCCATGTTACAACTTCCGGATTGCAGGGATACTTGATCGCCTCCGCTTCGTTGATGTCCACGCCAAGTCCCGGATTATCGTTCGGATAAACATAACCGTCTTTATATTCCGGCAGACCCGGAAATACTTCAAGTAGTGCTCCATGCGGACCGCTGAGCTTCTGGATGACAAAATTCGGAGGCTCAATGCCGGACCATTCCTGGACGCCGAAATTCTGCGCTGCGAGATCGATATGGACATTTGCCGCATGCGCTACCGGAGACATATCGCCGGGGCCATGCCATGCTGTCCGCACTCCGAACTGCTCAGCGAAAATCTGGAGTTTCCTCGCCGGTGTGATCCCTCCGATCTGACTTAAATGGCAGCGAATATAATCGATCAGGCGATTTGCGATGGGATACTGCCACTCCTGCGGATTATTGAAAAGTTCTCCCTCCGCGATCGGTGTAGAAGACGCTTCCCGAATTCTGGCAAGCCACTGCGTCTGTTCAATGCTGACCGGATCTTCCAGAAATTTCAGATGATATGGTTCCAGCTCTCTAGCCAGCTGCACCGCATCAGACGGTGCAATACGCTCGTGAACGTCATGGACAAGATCAATGCTGTCACCGAAACGACCGCGAACAAAGTCGAACATCTTCACTGTGTTTTTGATATAAGTCTTCGCATCAAGATAAACACCCTTAGGCGCACCTGCAGGTGTTCCAGCGGGAGCAGCACTGTAGGTTCCTCCGCCGTAGCCGCCACACTGGCAGCGAATGGTTTTCACTCCGATATTGACGTACTTCTGAATATTATCGCAGAGATCTTGCAAGTCCCTGCCATCTGCATGGCGGTAAACCGGAACCGCCTCACGGACTTTGCCGCCGAAAAGCTGGTATAGTGGCATTCCGGCCATCTTTCCCTTGATGTCCCAGAGTGCCATGTCAACACCGGAAATCGCATTATTCTCGATTCCGCCGTTTCTCCAGTATCCGTTCTGGTTCATCAGCTGCCAAAGTTCTTCAATTTGCGAAACGTCGCGGCCGACCAACAGCGGTTTCAGGTATTCGTCAACGACCGTTTTCACTGCAAGATAGCGATAAGCGAATGTTCCACATCCGAGCCCGTATAGGCCGGGCTCGGATGTTTCCACTTTAACCACCAGAAGGTTGATGCCTTCCGGCGCAGTGCATATTGTTCGTATGTCCTTAATAGTTACTGCCATCTTCAGATCTCTCCTTACCGGACAAGGAATGTGCAGAATGTCTCAGAGAATACACACAGGAAAAACACAGCTGTATATCCGAGGAAGAACGGCAACTCCGCTTTCGCAATATCGCCGATCTTGAGCTCTCTGACAGATCTTGTAACCTGTACAGCCGAAAAGATGTTGACGGCAACCGGCGGTGTCATGGTACCTATGACGTTGGAAATGCAGACAATCATTCCAAAATGGATGATATTGATTCCCATTGCCTGTGCAATCGGCCAGAGAACCGGAACCAGAAGAACTGCAATCGCTGTTCCTTCCATGAACGTCCCGAAGATCAACAGGATAATTGCGACAACCAGGCAAAACAGCGTCTTATTCAGATTCATCGCTACAACCGCGTTTACCATCGCCTGAGAAGCGCCGGAGTATGTAAATACCCAGGAGAATGCAGTGGAAGCGGCAATGATGAAGAGGATCATCGCAGAACTCTTGGCAGACTTAATAAAGATCGGGATGAGATCCTGTACCTTCAGTTCCTTGTAAATGACAACACCGGCGATCAGTGCCCACACACAGGCGACAGCAGCGCTCTCGGTCGCAGTCAGAAGTCCGGAATAAATACCTCCTAGGATAATAATCGGCGTCATCAGTGCAGGGAGTGCATCGATAAACATCTTGAAGATCTCGCCGCCACTATGCTTGACGCTCAGTTTGGGCCACTTTTCCTTGTGAGCGAAGTAGATTACCTCAATAATCAGAACAATCATGATTACGATTCCGATCATCATGCCTTCGGTAAACATATTCGTTACAGAAGCGCCGGTCAATGTGCAGTATAAAACCATGATAATGGACGGCGGAATAACCGGTCCGAGACCTCCAGATACAACAAGAAGTCCTGCGGTTCTTGCTTCCGGATAGCCATCCTTGACCATGTCGGCATAGAGCATGGAACCGATGGCGATAACGGTTGCCGGTGCGGACCCGGAAAGTGCCGCAAAGAAGGCGCAGGCTACGACCAGCGCAATCGCCATGGAGCCACGGACATTGCCGATCAGAGCGTTCGCGAAATTAACGATTCTGCGGGAGATACCACCGCTCGCCATCAGGTTTCCAGCCAGAATAAAGAAAGCAATTGCCATGATGGAAGTTGACTGCAGACCGCCAAAAATACGCTGCGCAATAACCGCTGCGGAAACGCCGAGGTTTCCGAACTGAACAGCTGACAGCGCGCCAACGCCCAGTGCCATCGCGATCGGAACTCCAATAACGATGCAGACAGCAAATACAGCGAAGAGAAGAATTCCTGCAAACATATTATTTTCCTTCCTTTCCTGCTGCCGGCTTAATGAAACTGTCAGCAATCGCATCTACGTTGGTGATTTCATCCATCGGAATCTTGAAAAACTTGCCCAGAAGAATCAGGATCTGAACCACGAAGGCAATTCCAAAAGAAATCGGAAGTGACAAATACAGAACGTACATCGGAATCTTCATGACAGGACTGGTCTGACCTGTGGTGATCTGTTTTGCCACCAGAGCACAACCATAACGGAACATCATGAAAAGAAAGAACAGTAATATAACGGAAGCAATGACATCCAGAATCTTACCGACTGTCGTACCCTTCACTTTACTCGTTAATGCTGTCACGGATACCTGTGTGCCATCGCGAAGCCCCACTTCCATGCCAAGAAGTGCCAGATATACCATGGCGTAAGTTGCCAGTTCCTCTGTCCACGGCATAGAGCCTTGAATGATATTCCGGTTGACTACCGAAATGAAATAGCAGATGACCATGAGGGCAAACATGATCCCCGCAAAGGCAAGTTCCACTTTCGTGAGACCTCTGATAATGGTTTTAATCGCTTTCATTTTATCTCCCATCTATTTTCCGGTATTGACAGAGGAGAACTGCTGCTCCCCTCTGTCTGTATCATTGTTGCCAAGTTTTGTTCTGCGTCTTATTTAACCGCCGCCTTAGCTGCATCAACGGCTTTCTGCCATTCGGAATCAAAGGTAACGTTCTGGCTCGTCTGGTAATCTGTATAAGCTTTCTTGAGAGCTTCCGTATCGATGTCGTAGAAAGTTACACCGACATTTTCAAGCTCGCTCTTTGCTTCATTGTTCGCATCATTGAGAAACTGCCACTGCTGCTCGCATCCCTTTCCAACCGCTTCTACAAAGGTATCCTTGAGATCATCCGGGATCTTGTTCCAAGCGTTATCGCTGAGGATAATCGGAATATAAACGAAGCAGTGATGTGTATTCACAACGGAGTTGACACCTGCTTCATAAAACTTGTTCACCCAGCATTTGATAAAAAACAGGAAGAGGAACTTTCAATGTTCCACTTCCTGTTTTTATAAGTATATCTGTTATGCCTGCAGTTCTCTTACCAGTTCCTTCATGGACTCATCTGTCGCATCACGGAAGAAATACTCCTTAAAATGTTCTCCAGCATAGGCTCCTTTTACCAGGTCACGGTCCAGTTCACGAAGAATATCGGGAAGAGGGCGATAGGAAATTGCCTTGACGCCGTCCAGAATCTTCTTGTTGCTCTGCTCGGCCTGCTGTTTTTCCGGAGGGTATCCGCCCCCGAAGGGCTTGCTCCACATCTTCTCAAAGATATATTCAAGATTCAGATCGCCGCCCCAGCCATAGCCGAGTGCATACGGGATGGAAACAGCAGTTCTCGTTAATCAGTGCGATTCTCATATTACCCCTTTCTGCCACGTTCTAATCCGACGCGGACTGCTGTGCATGGAATGAAGCTTCCGCATATCTTTTATATCATGAAAGTTCCTGCGCCCGCGGTACATCCTTTGTAACAATGACATCGCTGTCGTACCCGAACAGGCTGTGAATCAGCACCGTCCCGGCCATTACAGGCGCATCTACGGAAATCTTTCTGATCTCCCTCATGGCGTCGGGAATGCGGTCTTTCGGAATCGGGCCTGTCAGACGCACGCTCGCAAGCGGCAGCACTCCGGAGCGCACAAGTACAGAAGAGGTGATCGTCCTGCGGGGATCCGTTAATTCCTGGCGGACATATGCATCGCCTCTTCTGCAAAGATTCCCGCTTACCTTCGTAACTTCAATTTTACCATCTTTTTCTTCAAATTCTGTCGTGATCTCACAGCTGTTCGGACAGATAATGCAGGTAAATTTCTTTTTCATATCACGCTCACCTCCACATCTCCGCCATCCGCACCGGCCTTTGTAACGTCAAACTGTATCATTTCTGCCGGAATCGCCTTGCGCATAGATTTCATGGCAAGCACTTCATCTCCCTGCTTCACCAAGATCTTTACATTTTCCATAGGACGGCTGACACGCAGGGAGAGACGGAACGGCTGTGTGCCGCTGATTTTCTGCGGAACTGTATGATTGATGTTGTTATCGTAATGAATCGGAATATTACACTCGGAAAGACTGCCCTTCTCCACATACTCCGTCACAGAATTTGCAAGGCTCTCTGCCTCCATGGAAACAAAATCTACGAGGTCATGTACGTGCAGAACGTTGCCCGCCGCAAAGATTCCCGGCACCTCTGTCTGGTAATGCTCATCGACAATGGCGCCTTTCGTTCGCTGATCCAGAGGAACACCTGCATCCATGGAAAGTTCGTTTTCCGGAATAAGACCGACCGAAAGGATCAGGGTATCACAGGGGACATATTCTTCTGTTCCCGGAATAGGCCGCTTGTTCTCATCCACTCTGGAAATAGTCACGCCTTCGAGGCGCCTGTCTCCATGAATCTGCGTTACGGTGTGGCTGAGATAAAGCGGAATGTTATAGTCATCCAGACACTGGACAATATTTCGAGGCAGCCCAGACGGATATGGCTGTATTTCGTAAACCGCCTTCACGTGTGCCCCTTCAAGTGTCAGTCGTCTCGCCATAATCATTCCGATATCACCAGAACCAAGAATAACCACTTCTCGCGCTGGCATTTTGTTATAGAGATTGATATACGCCTGTGCAACGCCTGCAGTAAATACGCCAGCCGGGCGCTCACCCGGGATCGCCAGGGCGCCTCTTGTGCGTTCTCGGCAACCCATGGCTAGGATCACAGCCTTTGCCCGATAGCGTTCCAGTCCTGCCGGTGTCGCAATGGTAACAAGCCGATCCCGTGTGACATTCGTAACCGTGGCATTCGTAATATAAGGAATGCCATACTTCACCACTTCCCCGATAAACATCGCGGAATATTCCGGCCCGCTGAAGCTCACCCCGAAACGGGTCAGGCCAAAACCGTCATGAATGCACTGGCGCAGAATTCCGCCCATCTGCTTCTCGCGCTCAACGATCAGGATATCCTTTGTGCCGTTTTCCCACAATTTCACAGCGGCTGCAAGGCCTGCGGGACCGCCGCCAACAATCAGAACATCTATGTTTTTTATAGAATCGCTCATGGTCTGCCTCAAGCCTGCTCCTTTCCGGTTGTCCTGGGATCGCGTGTCTGCCCGAAAAACAGATGAGACCCCGCCCTGTTATATTCGAGATCCGTATCCTTGATGCCGTATTCCTTTTCGAGCATCTCGGCTACACGCATCTGGCAATAGCCGCCCTGGCACCTGCCCATCATGCAGCGTGTACGGTATTTGATGCCGGCCATGGTATGGACGCCGAGCGGATTTCTGATCGCCTGCAGGATTTCTGCCTTGGTAACCTTCTGGCAGCGGCAGATAAGCTCTCCGTAATCCGGATTCTCTGCGATTGCCTTTGCCTGTTCTTCCTCCGTCATATCCGCGAATCGGCGGATGCCCCTGCGGACCGGATTGAACTTCGGATTCTCCCGCAGGTCCATTTTCTCTTTCATCATTTCGATCACATAGTCCGCAATGGCATCCGATGCGGTAAGGCCAGGCGATTCAATGCCGACCAGATTCACGGCATGCGGTGCCACATCATCCACAATCTCGATCTTGAAGTCCTGAATGACACCCCTTGCGTCCACCAGCTTGGCCAGGATGCCGGAGTATGTGCGGATGTAGTCGCCGCGGTTTACGTGCGGCCAGATCTTATATGCCGCCTGATAGAGGTAGTCGATATTCTTCTGCTCTACACCGTACCAGGAAAGGTTGTCCGTATCTTCTGCTGTTGGCCCAAGAAGAACGTTGCCGTCTGTCGTCACCGTTACATGAATGCCCATATATGTATTGGAAGGCACCGTATAGATCGGCATCGGGACCAATCTGCCAAGACGGTTGTCCAGGATGATGTAGTCATCCTTGGAACCGATCACGTGATACCCTGTCAGGCCGAGCATATCGGAAATCCTGCCGCAGCCAAGACCGGCTGCATTAATCACCCATTTTGTATGATAGATGACAGGAGAGATTGTACTGACTTCCGCATGCCTGGTCGAAATCGTCCAGGTCTTGTCCTCTTCCAGCTTGATCGCAGTCACTTCGTTGTCAAAGAAAAAGGCACAGCCGTTTGCATGCGCATTCTCCGCCAGCGCAATCGTCATCATAAAAGGATCAATGATACCGGAATTCGGCGAGTACAAGGCGAATTCTCCCTCAACGGAAGGAACCAGCTCATGCAGGCGCTCTTTTCCGATGATCGTAAGCCCTTGCACGCCATTCTGCTCACCCTGCTCCTTGACTTCCAGAAGCCGCTCGCGTTCTCCCCCGGTGAAGCCGACCAGAACCTTGCCGCTTCTGCGGAACCCGAAATCAAGCTCCTCGGCAAGATCCCCCATCTTCTTATTCCCGGCAACGCAAAGCTTCGCTTTCAGAGAACCCGGATCATAGGCAAAGCCGCCGTGGCATACCCCCGTATTGCGTCCGCTCGTTTCGTACCCGACATCCAGATTTTTCTCCAATACTGCAAGTTTGAGCTGATACCGGGAAAGTTCCCTCGCAATGGCACAACCAACTACTCCTCCGCCAATGATCAGGACATCATATTGTTCCATGTGCCTCTCCTCCTGCAAAGACATCCCATACGTTTTTACCTGTCTTTATAATTCATCCTATCTATTTATCAATTATAAGCGTATTATTAGTATAATCAAGGTGTAATATTGTATATTTATGGGATGTATTTGTTGTTGAAAATTGCAGAGAAGCTGTATATATGCTATTATTTTACCCAGGAACCGAGGTGCAATATGACACTGGCAGAAAAGACAGCAGAAAACTTAATGCAATTGATCCAGGAACAAAGACTGGGTCCCGGCGACAAATTACCGACCGAAGCGGTCCTGACAAAGGAACTGAATATCGGGAGAAATACGCTGCGGGAAGCGCAGCGCATCCTTGCAAGCCGGAACATTATCACCGTCCGCCAGGGATCCGGCAGTTTTATTAGTGCGAATCCCGGAATCTCCGATGACCCCCTCGGCTTTTCCATGGTTCAGGACAAAAAAAGACTCACTGAGGATCTGCTGCAGGTTCGTATTATGTTAGAGCCGGGGATTTCAGCACTTGCTGCGCAAAACCGCACAGAAAAAGACTTGAATGAATTAGAAAAAATACTGAACCGGATTGAAGCGCTTATCAATGCACGGGAGAATTTTCGTAAGGAAGATGTGCAGTTCCACGGCAAAATCGCAGACTGCACCCACAATATGGTGATGTCGGAACTGATTCCCGTGATTACCGGCGGCGTGGAAATTTTTGCCGTGACAGTTTCCGATACAGAATATGAGCAGACCCTCCGCTCCCATCGACTGATCTTTGACGCGATCAGGGAACAGAGGGCCTATGACGCGGAGAATGCCATGCGGTATCATCTCCTGTTTAACCAGAACAGATTTGAATATGGAGGAAAGTTATAGCTTTCTCTCAGATCTCCTCCCTGTACGGATCCGTATCTTTGATATTATCATGCAGTATAAACGGCGTAATCCCGTTCAGGAACGACTCCACCTTCGCCCAGTATTTTTTCGGCGCGGCGCACACGCCCATCACGTGCCCCGCGTCAGGAATCCACAGGAAATCCTTGCGGCACGATGCCGCCTCATAGAGCCTCGGCATCATACCGGCAGGCACCGTATCATCATCTTCCGACTGAATGAAGAGCGTCGGCGTTGCCGAATGCCGGACCGCATCGAGCGGCGAAACCTTCGCGATATCATAGTGCGCGCGGACAAGCGCCGTCCCCCGCACAAGCGCGAACATCATTCCAAACGGAATCAGTCTGTGACTTTTCCTCAGATATTCCGCGCGGAATATCTCCTTCCCTGTCGTATAAGAAGAATCGGCAATGGCGGCGAGGACCTGATCGGGCAGAGCTCTCCCTGTAGCCGTCAAAACAGCAGCCGCCCCCATCGAAATCCCGTGCAGAATAATGACTGCGTCCGGATCCCTTTCCAGAATGAAGTAAATCCAGCGGATCAGATCGTCCGCGTCCTTATACCCAAGTCCCGCGGCACTGCCTTCACTCGCGCCAAAACCGCGCAGATCCGGCAGCAGCACACTCATGCCGCACTCTTCATAGTAATGCCGCGCAAAAACGCCCATGATTTCCGCGGAATCATTGATGTCATGCACGCAGACCGCGTAGCGGTGGCAGTCCGGATCGCCCGCGAGAATGAAATTCCCATGCAGCTGCAGGCCGTCCTCCGAGATCGTAAAAACATCCTGCCTGCGCACATGCTCATTCATCCAGTGCCGGCCGGATGTATAAGGCTGCTCCAGAGGGTCGTTGTCGTTATGCGGATCGTGTTTTTTCGGGACCATCGACTGGTTGTAGTAATAGCCCGCCGCGCCGGCAAGTCCGCCGGCCGCCGCGCATAAAGCAGCGATTGCGATGATTCCCGCAGTTTTCTTTTTAGACATAACAGCTCTCCTTTCCGGTTTTACACGCTGCCGCCCGCACTGCACCGGCCACGCTTCAGATGCACATACCCGCGTCGCGGCCGGGCTCGCTGCGCCGGGTATGCAGCGCGCTCACGCCAGCGTCATATTGACCTTTATCTCAAATCTCGTTCCGGTGCCGTAATGGCTGCGGACCTGGATGCTGCCGCCCATCAGGCTGACAATGCGCCGTGCGATAGACAGCTCGCCGGTCGGATCGTCGAACAGAATCGGCAGTGTATCATCCGGTATTCCGCTTCCGGTATCTTCAATTACAAAATAATAATACGCTTTCTCCCTGATCGGCTGATCGGCGGTGCAGGTCATCTTCACACTTCCGCCGCCTGCTGTATTCGCGGCCGCGTTCTCCAGAATCGTGAGGCAGGCAAGCAGCAGTCCCGCCTTGTCCGCGCGGACCCGGTCATGAATTTCTTCCTGCATTTCACACGAAAAAATAATTCCCTTGCGGCGGCACATCGGCCACATGACTTTGCGGACTGTATCCACACACTCCGCAACCGAAAATTCTTCCTCGTCCCCGAGCCGCCCGCTCAGATTCATGTTCGAAACAGCCGTGAGGTCATCGGCCATGGCGGGCATGTTTTCCGCGATCTGTATGATCTGCTCCAGATTTCTTCTGCGTTTAACGGGGCTGGTCTCCTTTTCAAGGCTCCGCGCAATGCTGCGGATCGAATTCATCTGCCCCACGGCAAGACGCCCCAGCCGTTCCAGCGATTTATCTTTTTCTTTGGTGAGAAGAATGCGGTCCCGACTTGTTTTTTCGATGCCAAGGTCACGGTCACGCAGTTCTGCCTGCAGCCGCTCGTTCTCCTCTTCAAGCGCGGCGATTCTTCCAAGGAATCCCTGGCGTTCTTTCGCGGCGGCCTCGGCAGTTTCCTTACGTTTGCGCTGCGTCTCTTCTTCGAGTTTTACGTGCTCTTCTTCTGCCTTCTCTTCCAGTTCCTTCTTCCTGTCTTCAAAATCAGCAGTCAGCTTGGAGCGTACTTCGTCCGCTTCTCTTTGCAGCTTTAAAATCCGCTGCTGGTACTGCGTCTCATTCTTTCTGGAAATTTCCTCGAACCTGCCGTACTCCTCCTGCAGAGATTTCAAAGCAGACTCCGCCGTCTCCTTTGCTTCCTCGTCCTGCTGTGCTTTTGTCCGAAGGTCCAGCAGCTCTTCCTTGACCGAGTCTTCCGCAGTCTGTACAGCATCGCGGATGGCGTTGTCAGCGGCTGCGGCGGCTGTTTTGACGGTCTCGTCTGCCTGCTGCAGAACCTTCGCGAATTCTTTTTCGTCTTCTTCGTGCTGCAGCTGTCTTGCCTTTTTGACCGCCCGCTTTTCCTGATGCTCATAATCGGCCGCAAGCTGCGCGATCTCATCAAAAATAATATAGAAAATCGCGTTCGGACCGTCCTTGTACGCGGCACCGATCGAGACATGGAACGGTTTCTCCTTTCCGTCCGCGGAGAGAAGTTCTGTCCGTATACCCGCGGTTTTGCGGCCGCTGACCGAGGAAAGCTGCGCGATCATTGTGCGCATACGCTTCATCTGCCGGTCGGGCATCATAAAGAACGGATTTTCCCCCAGTTTGTCAAAGTAGAGGCCTTCTTCGTAACCGAGTTGTTTTGGCAGAAATGTATTGCTGTAAAGGTGCCGCAGTTCGCCCGCGCCAAGACGGACGAGGACCATGACACCGCCCGGCAGGTTCTCGATAAATTCCCGGATCTGCTCGGTTTCCGTGCGCTGATATCGGCGCGACATGCCGACAAAGGTCAATGTAAAGCCACCGGGCGTCTCGATTCCGGTTTTGCGGATGCACAGAGAGCAGCGGATGTTGACGGCATCTTCCTCGCGCCTCGGAATCAGGTTGACATCGTATACGACAATGTTGGATTCTCCGTCGCCGGGGGCGGATTTGATCGACGCTATATCGACGTTGTATAACTCCGGATCGTCCTGCACCGACAGGCGCAGAAAAGCAAGAATGTCCTCGCGGGACTTCAGATGGCGGATTTCGTCCGGCGTGACCCATACAAGGTCATCCGCAAGATATCCCGCCGCCCCCTCGGCATTCCTTTCGTTGTAGAGCGTCTGTAAAAAGTTTTTTCCATAATCAATCGGTGTCAGCATATTTGTATTTTACTTCTTTTATGATATGTTGGTAAAGGAGTAGTTGTGGTAATCAGCAGGGCGCCGCAGACAGAGACACGACGCGGGCTGGCCTGATTTGCGGTGCGGGCGCGCGCTTACCCGATTCGTCTATGCAATATCCGCGCCGCCGCTCATTTTGCATTGATTTTTTAAGACATTTTCCGCAGGCGCGCACATATTGCATAGATTTTGACGTTTTTCAGGCAATGCGCGCCTGCTCTTCAAAAATGTCTTGGATTCTTCATGCAGTATTCAAGCTGGCGCGCATATTGCATGAAAGCAGGGCGCCGCAGACATAACATACAGTTCTCTAAATGATAAGGAGCATTCCAATGGAAGACAACAAGAATAATTCCCGTGCAAACGAAGATTCCGCAGAATTTCACTCCGGAGATCTTGTCATACTTACCGATGACGACGGCAATGAAGTCAGATATGAATATCTTGATCAAATCGCGTACTCGGACAAGGTCTATGACATTCTTGTCCCCGAAGACAGCGAAAACGTCGAAGTATATCTTGAGAACGGAGACAACGATATAACACTGGAAACAAATCCGAAGACCGCGGAAGCCGTATTCGGCCTCTTCAAAACCAAAAACGCGGACAGATTTGACTTCTCATAAAGTCGGCATCTTCAAGGCTGAATCCGGAGCGGCCACACCGTCCTGTAAGAGCGTGGCCTGCGGGACGGCTGCGCCGCCCTGTTTTAGCGCAGCCTGCGGGCCGGCTGCGCCGCCGGTCCGCTAGCCCTCTATTTTCCGCACCTTCCTGTCATACGTATAGATCCCGTTGACCTCGTCTTCGACATCTGTCCACTGCGTATACACGCTCGCGCACATTCCTCTCGGAACAAGCGCCTGCACCTGCGCGTTCAGCTCCTTATAGGAGCGCTGCGCGTCGGCGCGGGTTTTGTTTTCTCCGTAGCCATAGCGCGTGTCGCTGAAGCTGTGCCCCTCGACCCGCAGCATGCTTCCGCCAAATTCCGTCAAAACAAATGCACGCCGCCTTGTTTTCCTCACAAACTGTTTGAAAAAGTAGTTGTGGATACTCAGAAAATCCCCGCCGCCCTGATCGAACCATCCGCTTGCCTGATCGATGAGGCGGGTGGGGTCTGCGGAACGGGTTTGTTTTGTCAGACGGTTCGTGGCAAACTGCCCCCACCCTTCATTGAAAATCACCCACGTGCAGATACCGGGATGATTGTAAAGATGCGCAATCGTTTCCATAACTTCGCGGGAAAATTCTTCACGGCCGGCCTTTGACGTCCGCGAAAGCAGAACGCGCAGCCTGTCCGTCACCGGAATACCGAGCAGCGATAAAATCGTCGCTGTATAGGTCACAAACCAGTGATAATAATGGCCGCCGCCGTTCACCATGTCC
Source organism: Bacillota bacterium (assembly GCA_029224465.1). Taxonomy (GTDB): domain Bacteria; phylum Bacillota; class Clostridia; order Lachnospirales; family Lachnospiraceae; genus CAG-791. The sequence continues at coordinate 116,377 of JAQXUQ010000027.1, forward strand.
TGCCAGACGATCAGCCCCAGGCGGTCGCAGTGGTAGTACCAGCGGTCGGGCTCGATTTTGATGTGCTTGCGGACCATGTTGAAGCCGGTCTTCTTCATTTCCGTCAGGTCAAAGATCATCGCTTCGTCCGACGGCGCGGTGTAAATGCCGTCCGGCCAGTATCCCTGATCCAGCACGCCCTTCTGAAAAACGACTTTATGATTGAGGCACAGTCTCGGGCACATGCGCCCGGTTCCGTCGTTGAGCGTCCGCTTCTCCACGGTAAAACAACGCAGTGCCGCATACGTCCACACGCGGTCCTCCCCTGCCAGAACATCGAAATAATACAAGTAAGGATCCTCGCAGCTCCAGAGCCTGCGCTGCCGGGGAGGTATCTCCACTGTGATCTGACAGTTCGTGCGGCCGGCAGCCAGGAGTTCTCCTTGGCGGGCCGCTTCCGGTGCTGTTTCCGGGTCCGTCCCCGTACTGACCTGCCCGCAGCCCGCTTCCGCCGGTGCAGCCGCCATCCGTATCTCAACGGAAAGATCCGCTTCCGAATTCACCGTAATCAGAAATTTTCCCGCGTCGGCATCCGGAACAATCTTTAATCCCGAGATATACTGCTCCGGAACATACTCTATCCAGACGCTCTGCCAGATACCGCTGACAGCCGTGTAAAACATGCCCCCGCGCTCCAGCTTCTGCTTTCCTCTGGCATGACAGGAAGTATCCGACAGGTCTCTGACAGCAAGCACAATATCCGCAATCAGGCTTCCGTTTTCCGTGTCCTTCACAAGCGCCTTCGTAATATCCGCCGTGAATGGAAGATATCCGCCGACATGTTCGAGCAGACGGAAGTTATTCACAAAAAGCCGGCAGGATTGATCGACAGCCCCGAAATGCAGCAGCACGCGCTGTCCTTCCGGCATGTTCAATACAACTTTCCGGTGATACCAGAGTGTTTCATCCGGCTTCGTCTGCCTGCGGACACCGGACAGTGCGCTCTCCGGCGAAAAAGGAACAAGGATCACATTCCCGAATTTCTCCGGGAAGCGATCCTCGTCATATGCTTTCTTATCGCTCCAGCAGCACTCCCACCGGCCGTTCAGGCTTAAATAATTGTTCCGCACCATCTGCGGACGCGGATATTCCGGCAGCACATGTTCAGGGTCAAGCCGCTCGCCCCAGATTGTGTATAACTGCTTCATCTTCCTTCTCCTGAATGCAGCGCTGCGGCGCCGCCCGTATTGCATTGATGCGCCAGCTGCGCCCGCCCGGGCACGGCTGGCAGCACTCCTACTCTTTCTCTGCCGCGGAAAACACCCGCTCAAACTCCGCGATCAGATCATCGGCATTCTCAATGCCTACGGAAAGCCGCAGTACACGGTCCGTCAGGCCGTTTTTCTCAAGCAGCTCCTTCGGCACATCGGCATGTGTCTGCGTAATCGGATAAGTCAGAAGCGTCTCGGTGCCGCCAAGGCTTTCCGCGAAATGGATCAGCTCCACATGATTCAGAACACGCACGGCAAACTCCGAACTCTCCACCTCGAAAGTCAGCATGCCGCCAAAGCCTCTTGCCTGCCGCTTCATAATCTCATATCCGGGATGCTCCGGCAGGCCGGGATATAGGACTCTTGTAACGTGCGGGTTTGTTTTCAGGTATGCGGCGATCTTCATTGCGTTCTCCTGCGCCCTGTCCATGCGGACCGCGAGCGTTTTGATACCGCGAAGGATTAACCAGCTGTCAAACGGAGAAAGGCAGGAGCCGATCGTCTTGTAAAGCTCGCGCAGTTTTACCGAAAGCCCGGGGCCTTTCTCCCCGCCTGTTACAAGAAATCCGCCCAGCGTGTCGTTGTGGCCGCCGAGATATTTTGTCGCGCTGTGAATCACAATATCCGCACCCAGAGCAATCGGGTTCTGGAAATACGGCGACAAAAACGTGTTGTCGACGATCAGGAGCAGACCGTGCTCTTTGGCGATTCTGCTGACCTTCGCAAGGTCCGTCACATGCATCATCGGATTCGTAGGCGTCTCCAGATACAGTGCTTTCGTCTGCGGAAGGATTGCCGCGCAGACGTCGTCTTCACTGAAGTCGATTGCCGTGAACGTCAGTCCGTTTTTGCGGTTTACCAGATCGAAGAGCCTTGTGCTGCCGCCGTACAGATCGCCGTCCACAATGATATGGTCGCCGGGATGGAACAATTCCATCAGAACATCAATCGCCGCCATCCCCGTCGAAAACGCCATCGCGTCGTTGCCGCCCTCGAGAAGCGCCATCACCGCCTCCAGCTGTTCCCGCGTCGGATTGGAAACCCGCGTATAATCAAACCCACAGCTGTCCGCATGCTGCACGCCCCGGATGCCGCGGTGCTCGAATGTCGCCGTCTGGTAAATCGGAACGCTGAGGGAGCCGAAAACGTCCTGATGCTCGCCTGCTTTCAACTGGCATTTGGTTTCAATATGATAATTTCTCTTTTCTTCGCTCATAGTGTACTCTCCTGATGTCTCTGTGCTGTCCGGCGGCCTGACTTACCGTTCCTGCAGCGCCTTCTCAATCCTTGTGAATGCCTCTTCGAGCACCGATCTCGGGCACGCAATGTTAAAGCGCTGGAACATCGCCGAGCTCTCTCCGAAAATCCTGCCGCTGTCGAGCCAAAGCCGCGCTTTATCCACAATAAAAGTCTCCAGCTCGTCCGGCGTCATACCTGTGCCGGAAAAGTCCAGCCACAGAAGATAAGTGCCTTCCGGCTCCACGAGCTTTACGCCGGGCAGGCGCTCCTGCACAAACGAGCGCACAAAAGCAAGATTCGCAGTCAGATACGCCATCAGCTCCCTGTACCACTCTTCGCCCTTTTCATAGACAGAAGCTGTTACATACAGGCCGGGCGCATTGCCCTGACTGTAGCCGGAGGCAGCGCTTTCCTTGCGGAAGCGGCGCCGCAGCTGCCTGTCCGCGATCTGAATGTTCGCCGTCTGGAACCCGGCGAGATTGAAGGTTTTGCTTGCGGAGGTGCCGATGATGCTGTTTGACAGGTATTCTTCCCCAAGCTCCGAAAACGATGTAAATGTGTGCCCGGGATAAATGAAATCACAGTGGATTTCGTCCGAAAAAACAATCACGCCGTTCTTCCTGCAAATTTCCGCCGCCTGCAGCAGTTCATCCCGCGTCCAGACGCGCCCGACCGGATTGTGCGGGTTGCACAGAAGATAGAGGCGGACATTGTTCCCGCGGATTTTCGCCTCGAAATCGTCAAAATCCATTGTATACCGCTCTCCGTCAAACCGGAGCGGACTGTTGACAACCCGGCGGCCGTTATCCTCGATCACTGATTTGAACGGATAGTAAACCGGCTGCTGGATGATGACCGCGTCTCCCGGCTCCGTAAACGCGCGGACCGCCTGCGCGAGCGCGTAGACAACGCCCGGCGTCACCGTATTCCATTCCCTGTGGAACGCATGCGCGTAGTGTCGTCCGAACCAGCCTTCACACGCGGCAAAATACCGCTCATCCGGATCCGTGTATCCGAAAATTCCATGGTCGACCCGCGCTTTCAGATCGTCAATCACTTCCTGCGGCATCCGGAAATCCATATCCGCGACCCAGAGCGAAAGCAGATCCTCCCGCCCCATCCGGCGCTGCATCGCATCATATTTGATGCAGCCGGTGCCCCGTCGGTCGATGACCGTGTCAAAATCATACCTGTGTCCTGCGGCGTCTGTTTTGTCATAATCATGTCTGCACGCTTCCATACCTTCTCCTCCTGATTGTCCCGGCGCTGCCTTCCTGCCGGTGTCTGCCACTTCTGCAGCCTCTGTCACTTCGCGGCAAGCCCTTCCACAATCTGCGTCAGAACCGAGATGCAGCGTGCATATCCGAGCTTTCCCGTATCAAGGCAGATATCATAATCGTGAACATCGCCAAAATCATGGCCGGTGTAGGTTTTATAATACGTTTCCCGCATGCTGTCCCGCTTCGAGAGATACTTTTTCAGGTCGGTATCCCCGTTCTCCGCGATTTCCTCGGCGCGGCTCCACCGGTGCTCTTCGTCGGCGTACAAAAATACGCGAAAACAATCCACGCCCGCATCTTTCAAAATCACGTTCGCGCATCGGCCGATGATGATGCAGGGCTTCTGCGCGAGCGTCAGAATCACCTGCTTCTGTGCGTAGAATATATTATCGGAAGAACTCTGATAGGTGACCGGATTCAGGAGGTTTGTCACAAAGCGTCCCGCTCTGCTGAGCTGTTCGCCTTCCTTTAAAATATCTTCTTCGGAGTAGCCCGAAGCGGCAGCGGTTGCCTTGACGAAATCTTTGTCATAAAACGGGATGCCGAGGTTCTTCTCGAGCCCCCGCGCCACGGAGCGGCCGCCGGCAGCATATTCTCTGCTGATTGTAATGATGGGATATCTGATATCGGACATGGGTGATCTCCTGTCTGCAATTTTTGTTTTGTACATTGTACCACGCCGCGGGAATTTCTGTCCGTCTTCCTTTTCCCTCATTTTCTGCTATAATGTGGATACTTGTATACAAATCAGTTAAGGAACATGCACTTTCAAGGAGGTTCCCCGTGACAAAACCACATCTTTTGCTGCGCGCCGCGATTGCCCTTTCTCTTTCCGCCGCCATTCTGACAACCGGGTGCGGCGCCGGCACTTCGCGCCTGATGTTCGGCACCGGCGGCACGGCAGGCACCTACTATTCCTACGGCGGCATTATCGCGCAGTATATGACCCGTTACGGCGGCGCGAAGGTAACCGCCGTCTCGACCGGAGGCTCCAAAGTCAACATCCAGTCGGTGCAGGACGGTGATTTCCAGCTCGGCTTTTCGCAGTCCGATGTCATGACCTATGCCTGGAACGGCACCAAGTCGTTTGAAAAGGACGGTCCCACCCACGACTTCCGCGTTCTGGGCGGTCTCTACGCCGAAACGGTCCAGCTCATCACCATGGACAAGGATATTCATTCGGTCGAGGACCTCAGGGGCAAAAGCATTTCGGTCGGCGAAGCCGGATCTGGCGTGTATTTTAACGCGGTCGATGTTTTGTCGGCGGCGGGGATCACAATGAAAGACATCCGGCCCCAGTACCAGTCCTTCGAAGACTCCAAGGAATCCCTGAAAGACGGCAAAATCGACGCGGCCTTCATGGTTTCCGGCGCTCCGACCACCGCGATCACCGAGCTCGCGACAACGAACGGCGTCTCGCTCATCAACATTGACGGCGGACTCCGGGATAAAATCCTGCAGGCAGACCCGTATTACTCGCCGCTCGAGATTCCCGCGGGTACCTATCCCGGACAGGACGAACCTGTCGAAACCATCACCGTCAAAGCAACCGTCATCGTCTCCGCCGACATGGACGACGACACGGCGTACAAGCTGACAGCAGCTGTTTTTGATCACGCGGAGGAAATCGCGAAGGAAAACGCAAAAGGCAAAGAGCTGTCACTGGAAAACGCGACCGAAGGCATGGCCGTTCCGTTCCACAAAGGCGCCGCCCGCTATTACAAGGAGCACGGCATCGAAGTGAACACACAGGATCCGGCGCCGCAGACACAGGAGGACGCGCATGAATAACGATACGAATCAGCAGAAAAACATCGCCGGCGCGCAGAGCATGGCGCAAGCGGCGGGCAAAACCGGATCGCAGAACGCCGGGAGCCCGTCCACGTCTGCAGAAACCGTCGGCGCGGACGTCTCCGCAATCATGAAAAAGTACGACCGCGAGAGCAACACCCGCATCTGGACCGGTCGCAGAAAACAGGCGATCCGTCTGCTCACCGCCGCGTTCTCACTCTGGTGCATCTATGTGACGCTGTTCGCAACGTTTCTTGAGGAAATCCGCCTGACGTCCTTCCTCGCGCTCATCATCCTGCTGGGCTTTCTGACCTACCCCGCAAAAAAAGGAGAACAGAAGCCCGACTATATGCCCTGGTATGACATCCTGTTCATGATTCTGGGCACCGGTGCGTTTCTTTACTTTACTTTCAACGCGCAAAACATCATCCAGCAGGGCACCCGCTTCGCCCCTTACAAGATCGTGATCGGCATCGTCGGGCTCCTTGCTCTCATCGAAATCACAAGGCGCTGCGTCGGGCTGCCGATATTGTTTGTGGCTTTATTTTTCCTGATTTACGCGCTCTCGTACGGCCTGACAAATCCCGACTTCTTCGGGCGTGTGCGGTATCTCGTCCGGAATTTGTTTTACACAAAAGAAGGCATCTTCTCGACGCCCGTCAACGTCTGTTCCAAGTACATCGTTGTTTTCATCATCTTCGGCGCGTTTCTGGAGCGGACCGGCATCTCGGCGTTCTTCATTGACCTTGCGAACTGCGTCGCCGGGAGATTTGCGGGCGGTCCCGCGAAGGTTTCGGTCATTTCCTCCGCTCTGTGCGGCATGGTTTCCGGCTCTTCGGTCGGCAATACCGTAACGACCGGATCGGTGACCATCCCGATGATGAAAAAAACCGGCTACCGGCCGGAATTCGCCGGTGCCGTCGAAGCAGCCGCTTCCACCGGCGGTCAGATCATGCCTCCGATTATGGGCGCGGCCGCGTTTTTAATGGCGGATTTTGTAGGCGTTCCTTACAGCGCCATTATCGTGCGCGCGATTCTGCCGGCACTGCTGTACTTTACGGGCATTTTCATTGCCGTTCATCTGGAGGCAAAGCGCCTCGGCCTTTCCGGAATTCCGAAAGATCAGCTGCCGGTTTTCCGCGTTCTGGTCCGCAAAATCTATCTGCTGCTCCCTCTCATTATGCTGGTTGTCTGGGTTTCCGGTAACTATATGACCATGCAGAAGGCGGCGAGTTACGCGATTGTTTTGTCGATCGTCGTAAGTCTGTTTGACCGCCAGAACAGAATCAGCCTTCAAAAATTCATCGACGCCCTGGAAGCAGGCGGGCGCGGCACAATCACGGTTGCGGCGGCCTGCGGCGTTGCCGGCATCATTTCCGGCTGCATTACGATGACAGGTCTTGCGAACGAGCTGATCAACGGCATCATTGCGATTGCGGGGGATAAACTGATCGTCGCGCTGGTTCTTACGATGCTATGCTGCATCGTGCTCGGCATGGGCGTACCGACAACCGCGAACTACTGCATCATGGCGGCAACGACGGCACCGATTCTGATCCGGATGGGCGTGCCGGCGCTCGCGGCGCATTTCTTTGTATTCTATTTCGGTATTGTTGCGGACATCACGCCGCCTGTCGCTCTCGCGGCGTATGCGGGCTCGGCGATCGCAAGGTCCAATCCGATGAAAACCGCCTTCAACGCATCCCGCCTCGCGATTGCGGTATTCATTGTGCCGTATGTGTTCTGTTTCAGCCCGGCGCTGCTTTTAATTGACACGAACGCGCTGCAGGTCGCGCAGATCGCGGCAACGTCCCTGATCGGTATCTTTGGTGTGTCCGCGGCCCTGGAAGGCTATGTATTCTGCAACATGAATGCGCTGACCCGCATCGTGATGGCGGCAGGCGGCATCCTGCTGATTGATCCGAAGCCGCTCACCGACCTGATCGGTATTATTCTGATTGCCGGCGGACTGCTGTATCAGAAGGCGGCTGCTGGAAAAAGCCGGCGTTGACTGCCGGGTCTTGCGGCTTTTCGCCGGCGCGTGATCGCAGCGGCGCCGGCAATGCAGCGCGCATGCCGCGGCATAGCGTTTTCGTATGCCGCAGCGGCGCCGACCGGCATCCCCGGCGGGCTGTGTATCAGCGTCCGCCGGCATGCGCGTCGATGTACTGCAGCGAATCACGAATCGTTTCTTCCGGATCCCGCGGATGATATCCCAGTTCCCGCCGCGCCTTCTCGCATGAAAAATGTCCGTTCGAGTGAAGTGTCCGCACCGAATAGGGCGTCATGACCGGCGCCCTGCGGCCGAAAAGATGCGCGAACCATTCCGCGAATGGCGTGGCAGCCATCGCCATCCGGTATGGAACGACAAACTTTCTCTCTTTCTTTCCGCAAATCCTGCGAACCTGATTCAATAGTTCCGGCACCGTAATGTAGTGTCCGCTCAAAATGTAGCACTCGCCGGCGCGGCCCTTTTCAGCGCAGGCGAGAATTCCGGCTGCAACATCCCTTGAATCAACGAAATCATAACCGCCCTGCACGGCGACAGGGATCCGGCCGGACGCCATGTCCCGCAAAACACGAATCATATGATTCTTCATCAGAAGGTCCCCGGGTCCGATAACTCCGGATGGATGCACAATGCTGACATTGAGCCCCTGACGCGCGTATCCGAGTACGATGTTGGCGGCTTCCGCTTTAGTTTTTGCGTACTGGCCGTCCACTTTCTCCGGTGAGAACGATGCCACTTCTGTAATCACTTCGCCTTTGGGCTTCTCCGGAATTGCATGCACGGAGCTGAGGCAGATGATCCGGTCGACGTTGTTTTGACGGGCAAGCCGCATGACATTTTCTGTGCCGGTAACATTTGTCTGATAAATCCGCGGGTCTGTGGCTGTTGCGACCGTAATGATCGCGGCGCAGTGAATCAGGATCAGGCGGTCGAAGCCGGTGTCTTCCGTCCGCGCCTTCCGTGAAAAGAAGCCTTTCATTGTCTCCGGCTTCGTAATGTCGCCTTCTGTGTATTCCACGCCGGCAGGCAGGTTTTTCTCATCTCCGGGAAGGACCAGTGCGCGGACCTTCCCGCCGCGCCGCAGCAGTTCGCGCACCAGTACTGTACCGACGTGGCCTGTTGCGCCTGTAATCAGATATAGCGTTGTCATTCTGGCACCCCCATACAACCATTTCTCCGGTTTGCTTGCTGTATTATTATTATACTTCGGATTGAGTCGGCAGGTATTGTATTGGGTGTTGTGGTTGAGGTCCGACAGGAGTATAATAATTTTCGTTACGGGCACATAGCTCAGCCGGGAGAGCATCTGGGTCACAACCAGAAGGTCGTGGGTTCGAGCCCCGCTGTGCCCATAAAGGCGGACATCTGAACGGAAATCGTTCAGATGTCTTTTTTGTTTTCCACAGCAAAAAAGAGATTGACAGTATCACCGCTTTAATGTATCATCGCTTTAAACCATTGAGGAAGAAATAGTAAGAATGCCGCTTTCCTTTCAGGGAGCTGCCGATAGTGTGACGGCAGCAGGAAATGTATTCCGAATGGGCTTCCGAGGGCGATCCGAACCGGGCTGCGCGTCCAGTAGGTGAGACGGAGGCGGATCTCCGTAATCAACTTCCTGCATATGATAGTATGCATGAGCGGGTGTGTTTTGACGCACCAACTAGGGTGGCACCGCAGGAGTATTCAAGCTCTTGTCCCTACGTGGAACGTAGCTGGACGAGAGCTTTTTTGTCGTCCGGGATGCAAGGCCGGAACCGCCGGCAAAACAAAGAAAGGAGCACCATCATGATCCAGAACACCCCTTACAAAACCTATCTTGAAGAGAACGAGATTCCGAAGGCATGGTACAATCTCCGCGCGGATATGAAAAACAAGCCTGCTCCGCTCCTCAACCCCGGAACCCTGCAGCCGATGACGGCGCAGGAGCTGTCGGGTGTTTTCTGCGAGGATCTGGTAAAACAGGAACTGGACAACACAACCAGAGAATTTGAAATTCCGGATGAAATCTACAATTTCTACAAGATGTACCGGCCGTCGCCGCTCGTTCACGCCGAATTTCTCGAGAAGGCGCTGGACACGCCGGCACACATTTATTACAAGTTTGAAGGAAACAACACTTCCGGCAGCCATAAGCTGAACTCCGCGATTGCGCAGGCTTATTACGCGAAGAAGCAGGGCCTGAAGGGTGTGACAACGGAGACCGGAGCCGGTCAGTGGGGAACGGCGCTGTCCATGGCATGCGCGTTTTTCCATCTCGACTGCAAAGTATACATGGTCAAGGTCTCCTACGAACAGAAGCCGTTCCGCCGCGAAGTTATGCGCACTTATGGCGCTTCCGTCACGCCTTCCCCTTCAGATACGACGGAGATCGGCCGCAAAATCCTGCAGGAGCATCCCGGCACGACCGGCTCGCTCGGCTGCGCGATTTCAGAGGCAGTTGAAGTCGCAACGCATTCGGAAGGCTATCGGTATGTGCTCGGTTCGGTGCTGAATCAGGTTATTCTGCATCAGAGTATCATCGGTCTTGAAGCCAAAACAGCCCTCGACAAGCTCGGCATCAAGCCTGACATTGTCATCGGCTGCGCCGGCGGCGGATCGAATCTGGGCGGACTGATTGCTCCGTTTATGGGAGAGAAGCTCCGCGGCGAAGCGGACTATGATATTGTCGCGGTTGAACCGGCCTCCTGCCCGTCTCTGACCAGAGGAAAATTTGTTTATGACTTCTGCGATACCGGTATGGTTACGCCGATCGCGAAGATGTACACGCTCGGACATGATTTCATTCCTTCTCCGAACCATGCCGGCGGCCTCCGTTATCATGGTATGAGCCCGATCCTTTCGCAGCTTTATCACGACGGCTATATGCGGGCTGTTTCGGTGGAGCAGACGTCTGTTTTTCAGGCGGCGGAACTGTTTGCGAGAACCGAAGGCACGCTTCCCGCGCCGGAATCAAGCCACGCGATCCGGGCCGCAATCGATGAGGCGCTTCACTGCAGGGAAACCGGCGAGGAGAAAACAATTCTCTTTGGCCTTACGGGAACGGGATACTTTGATATGACCGCTTATCAGCAGTTCAACGATGGCATGATGACGGATTACATTCCTACGGATGCGGATCTCGCGAAGGGGTTTGCTTCGATTCCCGATTTCAGGCTTTAAGATAGGTTAGGCAGTGCGGCGCGGGCGGCGGCCCGCGCCGCACTAACTTGTTCTGGAGCGGCGGCCGCGGTTTCCGGCGCGATTTGCTCGTTTCCGGCATGTGATTTGCTCGTCCTCGGCCGCCGAAACCGGCTTTGCAAGAAACTCTTCTTGCAAATTCTTTAATTCTCGATTTTTGCAAGAAGCATCTTAGAGATTCGCGGCTTTTCTTCTTGCAATTTTCCGATTTCGGGGGTTCGCACCGAATGCCTTCTTGC
>JAQXUQ010000028.1 GCA_029224465.1 Bacillota bacterium
GAAGAGCGGAAGATGGTGACAGAGGCCTATGCCGGTGATATCATCGGTATTTTTGATCCCGGCATTTACAGTATCGGTGACACTCTGACTTCCTCCAAAGACCACTTTGCCTTTGAAGGGATCCCGACCTTCGCACCGGAGCACTTTGCCCGCTGCCGACTTCTGGATTCCATGAAACGAAAACAGTTCGTCAAAGGGATTAACCAGATCGCCCAGGAAGGTGCCATCCAGATGTTCCAGGAATATAAGGGCAACATGGAAGAGATCATCGTCGGCGTTGTCGGCGTCCTTCAGTTTGATGTTCTGAAATTCCGTCTGCAGAGTGAATACAATGTAGAGATTCTTCTGGAAAATCTTCCCTATGAGTACATCCGCTGGATCGAGAATCCTCAGGAATTCCCGCCGGAAAAAATCGTCGGCACGACGGACATGCGCATCGTCGAGGACCTCAAAGGCCGGCCGCTGCTGCTCTTCATCAACGCGTGGAGCCCGCAGATGGTGCTGGACCGCAACAAGGGCCTGAGGCTAGCGGAATTTTCAAGAAACGGATGACGGCGTGCCCGCGTCCGCGGCAGGCCGCCCGGGAATATGATTCGGAGGATATGCGGACACGGGCACGTAAGACGCGGTATGCAAAACCGCGTTTGTCTGATACAATAATTGTGTTTAGCGTAATACAGGAGGTGTTACCATGGCAGATATGGAGAAGACAGTCGCGAAGGATGATATTGATCTTGGAACCGTTCGGATCGCGGACGATGTTGTTGCCACGATCGCAACCTACGCAGCCAAGGAAATCGAGGGGGTTGCAGGCATGTCCGGTAATTCCACATCCAATTTTCTCTCCCGTGCCGGCGTGAAGATGCCGGAGGCAAAGGGCGTCAAGGTCACGGTGGACAATGGAAACGTGGATGTCGACGTTTCGGTTATTCTGGATTACGGATATAACATTCCGGCAACCAGCAGCAAGATTCAGGCGAGAATCAAGTCCTCGATCGAGAACATGACAGGCCTGAATGTGACGGATGTCAATGTCCGCATTGCCGGCATCAATGTGCCTTCAGAGAACAACTGACGGCAGCAGGAAGAGGAATACGACAGGACATTATGAAGAGAAGCAGTCTTAGAGAGCAGGTCTTCAAGATTCTTTTCCGTGCGGAATTCATGGACGGCTCGGAAATGGAACAGCAGGAAGAGCTGTTTTTCGACAGCGGTGACATCATCGTTTCGCCGAAGGACAGAGAATATATTGTAAACAAGGTAAACCGCATTGTGGAGAAGACGCCGGAAATCGACGCGCAGCTTTCCGGAAAGATGAAAGGCTGGACGATCGAACGCATCGGCAAGGTGGAGCTTGCGCTGCTGCGCCTTGGAATCTACGAGCTGGAGTATGATGATGATATTCCGGACGGTGTCGCGATTGCCGAGGCCGTCGAGCTTGCCAAGAAATTTGGATCGGAGAATTCCGGCTCTTTCGTAAACGGCGTACTTGCGAAGTTTACGAAGGATTAAGCGTCTGATACAGGAGCCGGAATGGCAGGTACAGTATATTCGGTAGGACAGGTCAATACTTACATCAGCAGGCTGTTTGAGGACAGTCCGCTCCTGTCGTCCATCATGGTGAAGGGCGAAGTGAGCAACTGCAGGTATGCCGCGTCCGGACATATTTATTTTACGCTTAAGGATGCCTCTGGTACGTTGTCCTGCGTCATGTTCGCGGGCCGTAGAAGAGGCCTTTCTTTTCATATGGAGGAAGGCGACAGGGTCATCGTGACAGGCCATGTCGGCGTCTATGTAAAGAGCGGCTCATACCAGCTGTACGCGGACGCGGTTACGCATGACGGTATCGGCGCTCTGAATGAGCAGTACGAGCTGCTCAAGAAGAAGCTGGAAGCGCGGGGAATGTTCGATGAGAGCCATAAGAAGAAGATTCCCGCGTATGTCCGGCAGCTTGGCGTCGTTACCGCCGGAACCGGCGCGGCAGTACGGGATATTATCAATATCACAAGAACGCGCAATCCGCATGTGCAGATTACGATTTACCCGTCACAAGTGCAGGGAGAGAAGGCTGCGCAGGATATTGTCCGCGGCATTCAGGCGCTGGACCGTCTCGGCCTCGATGTGATCATCATCGGCCGTGGCGGCGGATCCATTGAAGACCTGTGGGCTTTCAATGAAGAGATTGTGGCGGAAGCGGTTTATAATGCCGCAACGCCGGTCATCTCCGCGGTCGGGCATGAAACGGATACGGTGATTACGGATTATGTCGCGGATCTGCGCGCGTCGACGCCTTCGCAAGGAGCGGAGCTGGCTGTTTTTGATTATCAGGTTTTTCAGAGCACGCTCTTTGGCATGCGGGACGAACTGGACCGGAGAATGAATTTCCGTATGCGTCTTCTTCGCGAGAAAAGCACCTCGCTTGCGGCGCAGCTGCGCCATCTTTCACCGGCAGCGACTGTAACGTCGCAGAGAATGCATGCCGCGCGGCTGGAGGAAGCACTCAGAGACTCCATGAACCGGCAGCTCGTTTTCTGGAGACAGAAGATGGAAGCCGGCAGCCGGCTGAAGGGTCAGATGGATGCGGCGATTATATCGGCAAGACACAGGCTGCAGCTTCTGTCGTCTCAGATGGAGAGCAGTTCTCCCGTCCGGCGTCTTTCCGGCGGGTATGGTTATATCACGGACGCGCGTGGCAGAGCTGTTTTGTCCGCTGCGCAGATTGCAGAGGGAGAGGAAGTCGGCATACGTCTCAGGGACGGAAGGATCGAGGCAAAAGCGGTCCGCGTCGAACGGCTGGAGGAAACATGATGGAAGAGAAATCACGAGAGGAAAAGCAGCTGTCCATCGAGGAAGCTTTCGCGAAGGTGCAGGAGTTGCTGTCGGAAATGTCAAAAGAGGATGTGACGCTCGAGCAGGCTTTTTCCAATTATGAAGAAGGCATGAAACTGATCCGCTATTGCAACGGGAAGATCGACAGCGTCGAGCAGAAGGTTCAGAAGCTGAACCAGGATGGGAGCATGGATGAATTCCACTGAAGATGTTTTTGCGGACGAACTGAAGAAGAGAACAGAAGAGGCACAGGCAGTCATAGAACACTTTCTTCCGAAGGCGGAAGGACCTGCAGCAACAGTCATCGAAGCCATGAATTATTCGGTCGAAGCCGGCGGCAAGCGCCTGCGCCCGGTCTTTCTCATGGAAGTCGCGAAGATGTACGGCGCGGAAAAAGCGCTGTATGAGCCGTTCATGGCGGCGCTTGAGATGATTCACACATATTCTCTGATCCATGATGACCTTCCCGCGATGGATAATGACCGCTACCGCAGAGGAAGACTTACAACATGGGCAGTCTATGGAGACGGCATGGCTGTCATTGCGGGCGACGGGCTTTTGAATTACGCATTTGAAACCGCTGCCGGCGCTTTTGATGCCTGCCACGATATCGAAGAAATGCGGCGCTGCGCGAAGGCTTTGCAGGTGCTTGGCCGGAACGCGGGTGTTTACGGCATGGTCGGCGGCCAGTGCGCGGACCTTGAGAGCGAAAAGGCGGCGTCTCCTGTGAGCGGGGATACGCTGATTTTTATCCACAGGAAGAAGACAGCAGCCCTCATAGACAGCGGCCTTGTAATCGGCGCCGTGCTTGCCGGAGCGCCGGACGAAGATATCCGGAAACTCCATCGGATCGCGGAGGACATCGGACTCGCGTTCCAGATCAGAGATGATATTCTCGACGTTTCGGGTTCACGGGAAACACTCGGAAAGAGCGTCGGAAAGGATGCGGCCGAGGGCAAGACGACCTATGTGTCCATGCACGGCCTGGACGCGGCTTCGAAGGAAGTAACGCGCCTTACACAGAGCGCGCTTCTGACGTTCGACAGCCTTGGCAGGACGGATCCGTTCCTGCGGGATCTTCTGGAATCGCTTGTAACGCGGACGAAATAAAAGGATTCCTTACGGGGGAAGTATGGGAATTTTACTGGATTCAATTCATAAAGCCGGAGATATCAAGAAGATAGATCCGGCCGGATATCCGCAGCTTGCGCAGGAGATCCGGGAATTTCTTGTAGACAAGGTCAGCAGGACCGGCGGACATCTTGCGAGTAATCTGGGCGCGGTCGAACTGACCATGGGTCTGCATCTCGCCCTGGATCTGCCGAATGACAAGATCATCTGGGATGTCGGGCACCAGTCTTATACGCATAAGATCCTGACCGGCCGCAAAGACCAGTTCGATACACTGCGGCAGTACGGCGGCATCGCCGGTTTTCCAAGACGCAGGGAGTCAGACTGTGACGCATTTGATACGGGACACGCTTCAACGTCCATCTCCGCAGGTCTCGGACTTGTCTGCGCGCGAGATACGCTGGGCGAAAAGCGGACAATCGTTTCTGTCATAGGAGACGGCGCGCTGACCGGCGGACTCGCCTATGAAGCGCTGAACAACGCGTCCAGACTCAATACCAATTTCATCATTGTATTGAATGATAATAACCGTTCAATCTCGGAAAATGTCGGGGGCATGCACAAGTACCTGAATGAGATCCGCACTTCGGACGCGTATCTGGATCTGCGCGACCGCGTTTATTCCAGAATGAACGGGAAGAATCCGGGGGCGGTGGATAAAATCCGCAAGGCCAAGAATATCTTCAAGTCATTCTTTGTCCCCGGCATGCTTTTTGAGGAGCTGGGGATCACTTATCTGGGTCCTGTTGACGGCAACGACACGCTTGCGGTCAAACGCGCGATCGAAGACGCGAAGAGAATCCGCAAAGCCGTTGTTGTGCATGTCATTACCCGCAAGGGTGAGGGATATATTCCCGCAGAAAAGCATCCCGCGAGATTTCACGGCACCGCTCCGTTTGAAATCGAGACCGGTCTGCCGAAATCGTCGAGTAAGCCGGGATATACGGATGTGTTTTCCACGGTTATGGTCAAGATGGGACAGCGGGATCCGAAGGTTGTCGCGATTACGGCAGCGATGGCGGACGGCGTAGGCCTCGGGCGGTTTCACAATATATATCCGGACCGGTTCTATGATGTCGGCATCGCCGAAGAGCATGCCGTAACATTCGCGGCGGGACTGGCAGCCGGCGGCTTAAAACCTGTCGTTGCGGTTTATTCGACTTTTCTGCAAAGAGCATATGACGAGATGGTCCATGATGTCTGTATGCAGGATCTGCCGGTTGTTTTCGCGGTCGACCGTGCCGGACTTGTCGGCGCGGACGGAGAAACGCATCAGGGAATTCTGGATCTGTCCTATCTCTCCTCGATTCCCAATATGGTCGTCTGCGCGCCCAAGAATAAATGGGGTGTTTCCGACCTCATGAAATTCGCACTCCGGTACGGGCATCCGATCGCGATCCGGTATCCCAGAGGCGCGGCCTATGACGGCCTCAAAGACCTGCGGACACCGGTAGAGCTTGGCAGGTCGGAGCTGGTGCATCAGGGCAGCGGAATTCTATTATTCGCCGCAGGCAGCATGGTGGAGACGGCGCTTACCGTGCACGAACTGCTGAAGGAAAAAGGGTTTGATGCCACGATCGTCAACGCGCGTTTTATCCGGCCTTTTGACACGGAGATGCTGAAAGAACAGCTGCCTTCGCATGAGCTTCTCGTGACCATGGAGGAGAATGTCAGGAGCGGCGGCTTCGGTGAACATGTTGAGAGCTATGTGAGCGAACATTTCCCGGGGCAGAAGGTGCTGACAATCGCAATAGAGGATGAATATGTGGAACATGGAAGTGTCGATCTTCTGAAAAAGAAGCTCGGCATTGACGCGGCTTCCATCGCGGAGAGGATACTTGCGCTGCAGACAGGGAACAGATGAAGAAAAGACTGGATGTAATTCTGACCGAAGGCGGCTTTGCCCCGTCCAGAGAACGGGCGAAGATCATGCTGATGTCGGGAATTGTATATGTAAACGGACAGAAGGAAGACAAACCGGGAACGCAGTTTGATCCGGAAAAAATACAGATTGCAGTCCGGGGAGAAACGCTGCGCTATGTATCCCGCGGCGGCCTCAAACTCGAGAAGGCGCTGCAGGTTTTTCCGCTTCATCTGTCCGGAAAGGTCTGCATGGATATCGGCGCTTCCACCGGCGGTTTTACCGACTGCATGCTGCAGAACGGCGCGAAGCTCGTCTATTCGATTGATGTCGGCTACGGACAGCTGGACTGGAAGCTTCGTAGTGATGAAAGGGTGATCTGCCTTGAAAAAACAAACTTCCGTTATCTGACACGGGAAGAGCTGACGCAGGAAGGGAAACTGCCGGTTCCGGACTTTGCCTCCTGTGATGTTTCCTTCATCTCCCTTTCGAAAATTCTTCCGGCCGCCTTCGAAATCATAAAGCCGGGGGCGGAAATGGTCTGTCTGATCAAGCCGCAGTTCGAGGCCGGACGTGAGAAAGTCGGCAAAAAAGGAGTTGTCAGAGATCCGGCAGTCCATCAGGAGGTCATCCGCGCGGCGCTTTCCTACGCGGCCGCACAGGGGTTTGAGACGCTGGGGCTGGACTTTTCGCCGATCCGCGGACCGGAAGGTAATATCGAGTATCTGATGTACATCCGAAAGCCGGGAAAAGCCGGAGAGGAAGCTGCGCCGCAGGCGGACTTTTCCGTCTCCGCGCAGGATTATACAGATCAGGAAATCGCGGCGCTCGTTACGGCTTCGCACGCCGCGTTTTCTTCCGCCGGAGGTAATTCCGACCATGAATAATTTCTGCGTGATCACCAATACCATCAAGGACCCGGACTATGCCTTTACGAACGAGGTCTGTTCGTTCATCACATCACATGGCGGAATCTATACGGACAGCGCGGATGACAGGACGCAGTGCATTCTGGTTCTGGGCGGTGACGGCACGGTGCTGCAGGCAGCCGGAACCTATCTGGAGCGCGGCATACCGCTTCTGGGCATCAATCTGGGAACGCTCGGATATCTTGCGGAGATCGAGAAAAATGCATGGAAGGAAGCGCTGCTGCGTGTCTTTTCAGATAATTTTGAGATTGAAAACCGGATGATGCTGGAAGGCCTTGGCCCTGACGGCAGGATCCGATACGCGCTCAACGACGTTGTCATTTCACGAAACGGTCCGCCGCAGATCCTCGGCTTTGACGTATTCGTCAACGGACAGTTTCTCAATACATTTTCTGCCGACGGCATTCTCCTGTCTACGCCGACCGGTTCCACAGCCTATAATCTTTCGGCCGGCGGGCCGATTGTCGAGCCATCCGCCCGGCTGATTCTTTTAACGCCGGTCTGTCCGCATACTTTGAATAACCGTTCGATTGTTCTGTCTCCGGAAGACGAGGTGCGGATCGGCGTAGGACATCCTTCCCGTTCGCTGGAGATCGAGGCAGGAGCTGTTTTTGACGGAGGAGAATTCGTACAGCTTTCGGCGGGAGAGAGAATCACGATCATAGAATCGAAGAAAACCGTGCGGCTTGTGAAGATGGGAAGAAAGAGCTTTCTTGAAACGCTGCACCGGAAAATGCAGGGATAGCAATTGTCCGCGAAGAGGGAAGCATGGCAAGCAGAAAGAACCGACTTGACAGAATACTTGAGATCATCGCGCAGAACGAGATCCAGACGCAGGGGGAGCTTGCGGATATCCTGGTACGGGAGGGGTATAACGTGACGCAGGCAACGGTCTCCAGAGACATACGCAAACTCCGGCTGCAGAAGACCAGAATTCCGGGCGGACGTCAGAAATATACAGCGCCCGAACACAGGGAAGATTCCCAGGAAACCGTGAAGAGATCACTCCGGGTGATGAAGGACGGAATTGTCTCGATGGATCAGGCGCAGAACATTCTGGTCGTCAAAACAGTGTCCGGCATGGCCATGGCAGTGGCAGCAGCGCTCGACGCGCTGAACTTTCATGAGATTGTCGGCTGCATCGCCGGAGATGACACGATTATGGCAGCCGTGCGTTCCGCCGAGGACACGAAGGCTTTAATGGGCCGCATCCGGGAGATGCTGCAGAAATAGAGAGCTTGGAGAGGAAGGCCATGTTACTGAATCTGCATGTCAGAAATCTTGCTCTGATCGAGGAAGAGGAAATTTCATTTACGGACGGCCTGAATATTCTGACCGGCGAGACCGGCGCCGGCAAATCGATTCTCCTCGGGTCAGTCAATCTCGCGCTTGGCGCGAAAGCCACCGGCGCCGTGATCCGGACAGGGGCGGAATCTGCGCTGATTGAAATGATTTTCCGTCTGGACAACGGCCATCAGAGGGAAAAACTTGCGGCAATGGATCTTTCCCCGGACGAGGATGACTGCGTCCTGATCAAACGGAAAATCTTTCCCTCCCGCAGCGTCTGCTCCATTCAGGGGGAAACGGTAACGCAAGCACAGCTGCGGGAAATGGCACAGCTTTTCATCGACGTTTACGGGCAGAGAGAAAATCAGAAGCTTCTGCGCAAAGAAGCGCAGCTCGGACTGATCGACGAATACGCGGGAGACGAAGCGGCTTCCCTGCTGAAAACCACACGTGAAGCCTATCATACACTCCGGACACTCACGGCAGAATATGAGAACACGGATCTGGATTCCGCCCAGAGAAAGCGGGAGGCGGATCTTTTATCCTACGAAGTGAATGAAATCGAACAGGCGCAGCTGCAGCCGGGAGAGGATACCGCGCTGGAGGCCAGATACAGAAAACTATCCAATTTCCGGAGAATCCATGAAGCCGCTTCCGCGGCAGGCTCGCTTTCTCTGGATGAAGATGAAACGGCTGCGGCACAGATCGAAAGAGCCCTGCGCGCGCTGTCACAGGTACAGGGCCTGGACAGTGCACTTGATGAAATAGCGGCGCAGCTTTCGGACATAGACGGCCTGCTGTCCGATTTTTCGAGATCTCTGAATGACTACATGGACAGTCTCTCTTTTGACCCGGAGGATTTTGCGGCGACCGAAGAGAGGCTCAATCTGATCAATCATCTGAAAGCCAAGTACGGCGGATCTCTCGAAAAGATCGGCCTCGCGCTTGAACAGAGAAAGGAAAGACTCTCGGATCTGCAGGATTACGAAGGTACGAGGAAACGCCTCCTTGCAAAGATGGAAGCCGCGCGCGGCCGGTATCAGTCACTTTGCGGTGCGCTGTCGCTTCTTCGGAGAAAGTGCGCGGAGGATTTCGCCGCAAAGCTGAAAGCCGAGCTGCGGGAACTCAATTTCCCGCAGGTCGAATTTCAGGTGCAGATCCTATCCGGGGAGGAATATGCCGGCGCGGACGGCTATGACAGTCTGCGCTTCTATATTTCGATGAATCCCGGCGAGAGGCCGCGCCCTCTGGATGAGATCGCGAGCGGCGGCGAGCTTTCGAGAATCATGCTTGCGGTCAAGACTGTTTTTGCCGGAAGGGACGATATTCATACCTTTATCTTCGATGAGATCGACAGCGGCATCAGCGGTCAGACGGCATGGAAGGTTTCGGAAAAGCTCGCGAAGCTTTCGAAGGATCATCAGATCCTCTGCATTACGCATCTTCCGCAGATCGCGGCGATGGGAGATACGCATTTCCGCATCGCGAAGGATACCGGGGACGGCAGAACGAGAACCCATATCCGGCGCCTTGATCCGCAGGAATCGCTTTCGGAAGTCGCAAGACTCCTTGGAAGCGATACGATAACGAAGGCGGCGCTGGACAACGCGGCGCAGCTAAGAGAGACAGCGGAGCTTGCCAAAGACAGACTGCGCCGCCTGTAAAACCGCGGAAAGGACAACGAATGAACCAGATGGATGAACTGCAGGCGATGTTTGCGGATATGATGAACAGCCTGAAATTTGTTGACGCCGGAGAGATTCCGGACATTGATCTTTATATGGATCAGGTGACGACGTTTATGAATCAGCATCTGTCGGCATTCGCGCGGGATCCCGAAAATGACAAGATCCTGACGAAGACCATGATCAACAACTACGCAAAGAGCGATCTCTTGGTGCCGCCGGTCCGCAAAAAATATGGCATGGATCATATGATCCTGCTTCTGTTCATCTACTATCTGAAGAATTTTCTCTCGATCAATGATGTCGCGCGCATTCTGGATCCTCTGCGCAGTGCGTACGCGAAGACGCCTGTCGTGAAAAAGGGCAAAACAGCGCCGGCAGCGCCCGGAAGCGGGCTTTCGATCCGCGATATTTATGAGCGTATTTACACCGGGATCGGAAAACACAAGGAGGAAATCACGGGCGAGATCAACCGGGAATTCGAATGTGCAAAAGACACTTTTACCGATGTTCCGGAAGAGGAACGGGAGAAGCTGCAGCAGCTCGAGCTGATCTGCAGGATGAGCGCCGACATCTATTTCCGCAAGCTCTTCATCGAGCGGCTCCTGGATCAGGAGCAGCTGCGCGAGACCGGCAAAGATACTACAGAACAAGGAAAGTAACATCGAATGAGCATTTACGATACGCTGAATCAAAAGCAGCAGGAGGCATGTTTTCACACAGAAGGGCCGGTTCTGATTCTGGCCGGCGCGGGCTCCGGAAAGACGCGCGTCATCACACACCGTATTGCCTATCTTCTGGAGGAATGCGATGTCAATCCGTGGAATATCCTTGCGATTACTTTTACGAACAAAGCAGCCGGCGAAATGCGGGAACGTGTCGACAAGCTGATCGGATTCGGCGCCCAGAGTGTCTGGATATCGACCTTTCACTCCATGTGTGTCCGGATTCTGCGAAGGCATATTGAAGCCATTGGTTATGACAGGAATTTCACGATTTATGATACGGACGACCAGAAGACGCTGATCCGTCAGATTCTTGTCCGACTCTCGATCGACCCGAAAGAACTGCGGGAGAGAACGGTCATGTCCGCGGTTTCCTCCGCGAAAAACAAAATGGAAACACCGGAAGCTTACCGGGAACACCATGCGCACAGTGAAATAAACCGGCAGATCGCGGACGTATACGATCAGTATGAAAAGGAGCTACGGAAAAACAACGCGCTCGATTTTGACGATCTTCTGCTGAAAACAGCTGAACTGCTGCGAAAGAACAAGGATATTCTGGAGTCCTACCAGAACCGCTTCCGCTATATCATGGTGGATGAATATCAGGATACCAACCTGGTGCAGTTTAACATCGTGCGCATGCTTGCCGGCGGCTTCCGGAACCTGTGCGTCGTCGGCGACGATGACCAGTCGATCTACAAGTTCCGCGGCGCCGATATCCGCAATATCCTGAATTTTGAAACAGAATATCCGGACGCGCTTGTCGTCAAGCTCGAACAGAATTACCGTTCCACCCAGAATATTCTGGATGCCGCGAATGCCGTCATCAGCAACAATACGCAGCGTAAAGACAAGAAACTGTGGACGGAAGAGGGAACGGGGAGCCTCATTCATTTCCGGTCTTTTGCCAGCGCGCCGGAGGAAGCCTCCTTTATCGCGGAGGATATTGACAGGAAAATGCGGCAGGACCATTCGCTTTCCTACAGGGATTTCGCGGTGTTGTACCGGACGAACGCGCAGTCCCGGCTGATTGAAGACCAGTTCGTCCGCCAGTCGATTCCTTACAATATTGTCGGCGGTCACAATTTCTATGACCGCATGGAAGTCCGGGATATCCTGAGCTACCTGCGGACCATTGCAAACCCGCGCGACGATATCAGCTGTCAGCGCATCATCAACGTACCAAAGCGCGGCATCGGCAAAACAACCATGGACCGGGTCCTTGCCTACGCGCAGGCGCGCGGAATCGGTTTCTTCGAAGCGCTGGAAAATCAGGATGAGATTCCGGATATCGCGCGGGCGAAGGCAAAGCTTTCGCCTTTTGTGACCTTAATGAAATCTTTGCGGGATTTCGCGGAAGGCAGCAGCGTTTCCGGTCTGATCGAAGAAGTCATAAAAGAAACAGGGTATGAGGATTACCTGCGGGATTATGACAGCGAGAGCGCGGACGATCGTCTGGACAATGTAAACGAGCTGATCTCGAAGGCTGTTTCCTATGAGCAGGACATGTATGAGCAGGGAGAAGAAGCGCCGACTCTGCAGGGATTTCTGGAAGATGTTTCGCTGGTAGCGGATATTGACCAGGTGGGCGGCGATGATGACAGGGTTCTGTTAATGACTCTGCATAGCGCGAAAGGTCTGGAGTTTTCCAATGTCTATCTTGCGGGAATGGAAGAGGGTCTGTTCCCTTCCTATCAGTCGGCAGGATCCGAAGATGAAGATGCGCTTGAGGAAGAACGCCGGCTTGCTTACGTCGGAATTACAAGAGCTAGAAAAGATCTGACGATCACTTATGCGCAGTGTAGAATGATCCGCGGCGACTATATTTACAATCCGGTCAGCCGCTTTGTCCTTGAAATACCCGAAAAGCTGCTCGATGAATCGCCGCGTCTTCCTGGCCGTCAGGATGATTCCTTCGAAGATGACGATCTGGCCGATATGCCGTGGAATGATGGCGGAGAATCAAAGGAGCCTTCGGGGGTGCCGGACTTCCCGCAGAAAACGCAGCAGAACGGCGGATATAAGCGCTCTTCCGGCGGATACAGTAATCCTTATCTTTCCAAGGGCTTCCGCGTACCGGTCGCGCCGAAGAGGAAATCTGTAAACCGTCCGAAGGCGGCTCCCCAGACAAAAGAGTTCAAGAACTACGCGAAAACAGGACTGGACGCACTCAAGGGAATGCCGCTTTTTGAAAAGCCTGCCTACACCGTCGGCGACCGCGTGCGGCATGTCAAGTTCGGCGACGGAACCGTGGAAAACATCGAGCGGACGCCCAAGGATTTCAAGGTAGTTGTAAAGTTTGACGGGTGCGGACAGAAAATTATGTACGCCGCGTTTGCGAAACTGGTGAAAATCTAAGCGCCGGGTGGTCCGCGATCACCTGTGTGCCTTGTTTCCCGGAAAGCAGGGAAGAACCGGCGCCGGAAATGTGCGCTGCCTGTGCAGCAGGTATGGAATTGCTTCCGGCACAGTGGTATATTGGTAATAAGCTGAAAATTAAAGATCCGGAACGCAGGGAGGTTATGATATGGACAAGCTGCAGGAAATCTTTGCGGGGTTAAGTAAAAAAGAGGACAAGAAGTATAACAAATTTGTGATCATTTTCGCAGTCATCGGCATTGTCGCCGCTGCTGCCCTGATCATATATGCTGTCTGGCGGTTTATGCAGCCCGAGTATCTGGACGGCTACGATGATGAAGATGAGGATGACGAGGACGACGATACAGAATAAGCGTCCGCTGTATACAGATAAGACATGAGCCGCGGCCCGGGAAGCTGTTCCCGGACCGCTTTTTCGGTGAATGATAAAGTACCAAAGGAAAGGAAAGAAGCTTGAAAAAGGGCGATATTATTACCGGCAGGATTGAAGAATTGCGTTTTCCGAACAAGGGAATTTTGTGGACTGTAAAAGGAGATGGAACTCCGGCCGCGGTCGTTGTCAAGAATACGCTGCCGGGGCAGATGGTAGAGGCAAGAATTACAAAGAAAAGATCCGGCGGCGCCGAGGCATCTCTTGTCCGCATTGTTTCAAAAGCGCCGGAGGAGACGACGCCGGCCTGCCCGGTTTTCGGGGAATGCGGCGGCTGCTGTTATCTGTCTCTGCCATATGCGCAGGAGCTGGAGATCAAGGAGCGGCAGGTCCGGAGCCTGTTGCAGAGCGCCTGCGGCGGAGATATCAGCAGCTGGTTCACGCCGGTGCATGAAAGCCCTGTAACTGCGGGCTATCGCAATAAAATGGAGTTTACGTTCGGCGATTCTTACAAGGGAGGACCGCTTACGCTTGGCATGCACCGACGGGGAAGCTTCTATGATCTTGCGGATGCTTCAATGTGCGAACTGGTCGATGAAGACTACCGGAGAATTGTACGTTCGGTACGGGATTATTTTGCCGGAAAAGGAATTCCGTTTCTGCACAGACAGAGCCATGAAGGCTATCTGCGGCACCTGATTGTCCGGAAGGCATCCCATACCGGAGAGATTCTTGTGGACCTTGTAACAACGACAGACTTACAGTGCCTGTCGGCGAACGGATATACGGGAACCGAAAAGGAACTGCTCGAAGGAATGCGGGATACGCTGGTATCTCTGCCTCTGCAGGGCAGGTTCGCAGGCATTCTGCACACGAAAAATGATTCGGTAGCGGACATCGTCGAGGACCAGGGCACGGAGATCCTTTACGGGAAAGCATCGTTTGAAGAGCAGATACTGGGGCTGCGGTTTCTTGTAACGCCGTTTTCGTTCTTCCAGACGAACAGTTACGGCGCCGAAGTGCTGTACAGTATCGCGAGGGATTATATTCAAAGAATTGCACTGGAATGCGCGGGAGACGGGGCGGACAGAAAGCCTGTTGTCTTTGATCTTTACTGCGGCACGGGCACGATCTCGCAGCTTGTTTCGCCGTCCGCGTCGAAAGTGATCGGTGTTGAGATCGTTGAGGAAGCGGTGACGGCTGCGCGCGAAAACGCGAAGCGAAACGGAATTACCAATTGTACGTTTATTGCCGGTGATGTTTTGCGTGTGATTGATGAGATTGAGGAGAAGCCGGATCTGATTATCCTCGATCCGCCGCGGGATGGTGTGCATCCGAAGGCGATGCCCAAACTTATTGCGTATGGCGTACCTTATATTCTGTACATTTCCTGCAAGGCGACGAGTCTTGCAAGGGATCTGCCGGTTCTTCGCGAGGGGGGCTATGTACCGGTGGCGGGAACGTGCGTGGATCAGTTTCCGCGAACGGCGAATATAGAGACAATATGCCTATTAACCCGCATAAAATAAGGGTTTACGCGATGCTATAGGCGCTAATTATTGCTATTTGCCACCGATTTGCCACCGTTCAAAGCAAAAAATGAGGGCTGAACCTTTGATTTGTTCAAAGTGTTCAGCCTTATTTTTATGATACCGATGCGATACGATCAAAAATTTCTACCGTTTCATCCTGCATCGCGTCCGTATCATGCACATATTTGTTAATTGTTGTCCGTATATCTGCGTGGCCTAATCTGGTTTGGACATCCTTAATGGGCGCGCCGGCCTGAATCAACATGGTGGCATGAGTGTGCCGCAAACTGTGGTAGTTGAATTCAATATGGAGCTCATGCCGCACAACGCGGCAGACGAATTTAAATGAATCCGATGAAATCATTGTTCCGTCCGGCCTGACACAAATAAGATCTGCCGGATCCAGATTGACAGGAATATC
The DNA here is from genome assembly GCA_029224465.1 of Bacillota bacterium. Taxonomy (GTDB): domain Bacteria; phylum Bacillota; class Clostridia; order Lachnospirales; family Lachnospiraceae; genus CAG-791. Next base: position 15,153 of record JAQXUQ010000028.1, read on the forward strand.
GCGCGGGGCGCCGAACAACCGGAAGATGGTATTCCCTTTTTCATCCTTTTCCGGCTTCAAGTAGTACTCCGTGAAGTGCGACCCTAGCTGCATTCGCATTCCCTGTTTTGATTGATAGGCGCGTTTTAATACCTTCTGCAGTTTAGCGCCGTACCGGATGACACGATTGGATGATGCAGTCTTTGGAGTTTGGAAATACCATTCTGATTTATCCATTTTTTGGCGGCCCTTGTTCAAGGAACCCCGCACATCACCAAAGTTGCGCTTCACAATCTGCCTGTCAATTATGATCACCTGCTTTTCAAAATCCACATGATCCCATGTTAAACCAAAACATTCGGAAATACGCACACCGGTATAATATCCGATCATCATAGGCACATAGAACGGAGATGATTCCGGAAAACGCTTAAGGATCCGATTCATGTCTGACTCAGCAATGCAATGGTGCATTTCCTGCCTTCCTTCGCCTTGCTCGTACTTTGGCAGCTTGATCCTGCCAACCGGATTGTATTGTATATAGTTCAGCGGTTCAACGGCATAGTTCAAAGCTGATGAAAGTGTCAGGATAATACTTTTTAATGTGGATCGTGCGAAACCTTGCTTCTTTAGGTCATTTGCGTATTCCTGAATCGGCGCGGCGGTGAGTGTTCTCAGTTTGTACGTACCGAAACGGGGCTTTAAGTGATGCTCTATAATTTGAATATACTCAAGCTGTGTATTATACTTGCAGGACATTTTTGCATATTGTTCAAACCACAGATCCAGATAATCCGATACAGTAATATCTGATGGAGTGAAAACCATGCCCGCGGTATTATATTCGTTTAGTGCTGCGGCCAATGCCGCTTCCGCTTCCTTTTTAGTGAGAAAACCACCTTTTTCCTTCTTTCGACGTTTGCCGGCAACAGTTCCCATGTCGAAATAGTATGACCATGTGCTGCCTCTTTTTCTAGTTCCACCCTTCATATTGACCGTCCTTTCTTTGTTGATACGGGAGGGCGGAACAGGGTATAATATACATGTTCAGCCCTTCATTTGCGTGGGAGGTTGTTCATTTTGCCGTCCTGTTGCAGCAGGACGGCTGTTTAGTTTAAAAATACGCTATTTATTGGACTAAGCGGGTTATCCGCCAGATCCTTACCCTTGTGGTGAGGCGTCCGCTCATCCTGTTGGCGCAGGGTGGGCGGTTTTCTTTTTATGCAATTAATAATTTCACGATATCTTCTCTTTGGCTCCATAAAACAGGAGTTATGTCATATTGATGTAAAGCGTTTATTGCATCTTTTGATGATTCCATTTCGTCATTAATGAATGTCAGTAGCTTCGCGCCGTTGTTCCTCGCATCCGTTGTATCTGTCCAACCAAAGATAATGCTTTTAGCCCTGTCATTTGTAAGGTGATTCACAACCTTTATGTTTCTTTCGGGAACCCCCTTTGATTTTGGAATGCTGAAATCGTACATCGTAGGTAAACCGCTTTTCCCGGCAAATAAAGCACGTTCGATATACCTGACCTCATTTTTGTCGAGAAAATTATGAACATCATCCACAAAGACAGATTTCACATTCCTCTTTGACAGATAAAACAGATCATCAATTTTTATCATGCATTGAGAAAGCATGTGTTTACGAAGCGGAAGATTATCTAAAGATGCTTCTGTGAAAAGAGTTTGGGACTTATCAATTTTTATCCCAAATGAAAGTAAAATCTGATTTAGTAAATCTTTCCTTCTTCCGGTATCTAAATTTACCCCAGAAAGTTCGAGATTGCGCAGTATTTCTCCATCATCCGTCAGAATGTAGCCGCCATTTTTCTCAAGGATATAAATATCCATCATGTCATTACTTCGGTTCAAATATGGCAGAGTTATCCGATACACGCCTTTACGTATTTCTGATTGAGCTATATTTTCTTTCAACCAGTCTAAATATTGCGCCTTGAAGTCATTCATAACATCACCTAAAGTACAAGTTGAATATTGCCCGGAATTTCAATATTGCAGAAATTGCAGAATCTATAAAAATTATCTCTAAAAGGAGCATCGATTTTGAAACCGTACTCATTGATATTATACGCCCAGCGGTCTGCATATCCTTCCTTATAAATATGAATATGATACCTTCCAACTTTTGATCCATCAGGGTTTATGTGGTCTGGCGAATTAAGATCAAGCCGAACAAGGACGTCATTTGTTTCGTACCGCTCCTGAAATTTGGTTTTAAATTCAATTTTCCCCCTTCGGTCTATATCAAAATAAAAAGAATTTTCCCCTTCTCCATCAGACAATTCAAATACGTTTGATTCTCCTACTTTTGAAATTTTAATATCCGATTCTTTGAAATGCTTCTGCATTGACATTAAAGTATCTGCTTGGACTTGAGTCAGTTCACCCATATAATAACATTCCCCCTTATATTTCTTCGTAGCCCCTGTGATCTATTACCCACTGATTCGGGTCTATGCCGATTGCAATCAGGAACTACGCATTATTCAGAGCGTTTTTCTTAATAATTCGCAACGTTTCGTTATACTCACGCGCGACAGGAACCTCTGTAAATTTTGTGGTGGCACTAAATTTAGCTTTCACGAGTTCTTCAATTTCCTTCAGCGATACGTGGAAGAATTCTTTCCTGGTATTGACCATATTCACTCGGCGGTCATCAAACGCTTGATGCAGCATTGACTCGAGCGCAGGAGCGTCTTCCGAGAAGATCATAGCGTGCACATCAAATTCAAAAGGAACAGACGCGCTGCTCAGTTCGTCAATTCGATCCATTGGCTCCAGACGTCTTGTCATACCGATCTTATAGATATCCTCCCCAAATGAACCAATATTTGATATTACGTAAACATATCCGGCGCGGGCATTAGCTTCGCGATCAAGGACATTCTTTTTATCCTCTTCAAGCTTTTTAATCTTTTCTTCCAGTTCTCTGATCTTATCCGTATATAGCTGCTTTTCAACATCGCTACCCGATTTTTGCATATAACCTATTAAGCGGTTGATCTCAGCATTAAACTGATTCTGGTCCTTCTCGATTTTGGCTTTTTCTCGCTCGATCTCACGGCGCACTTTTTCTTCTTCGATCATCTGCTCCTTGATTGCCTTCTGTGTTTCCCTTTCCTCAATCTTTTTGTTTTCATAGGTAAAAACAAGGGTTAACTCTTTGAGCTTAAAATCCAGAAGTTTTTTATTTATTTGAACGCCATCAGGTTCATACAGCTTATTGATCGTATCGAAAGACTTTGTTATTTTCCCGCGCGAAGTATCTACGTTTGTGAAAGTGAGATTTAAAAGGATATTTTCACATTCTGCGCTAAAAACACGTAGGATTTTCTTTACCTTTGAGTTCTGACTACTTTTAGTACCCGCGGAACTGGTTATTATGACTGCCTTACCATTTTTGATAAGCTCGTTTTCACTGGACTTTAACAGAGCAAGCTGATTTTTGCATTCTTGGGAAGTCAGACCTTCAAAGCTTGCAAAATTGTAGTTTGCGCAAACAGCGTCAGAAGAAAGATCCGTTATTTCCTTCGTGAGCCTTGATACTTCTGCTTCTCCAGATTTGATCGCTTCTTCATTATCCGAAACCTGAGACTTAAGTTCGGAGAGCCGGCTTTCAAGATTAGAGATATTGCTATCGAGTTCATCTATCTTTCCATATTTCTGGTTACGCTCCCAGTCATACGGATAACGCTTAATGAGTAACACAATCCCTATTACAGGCGGAAAAATTAGCGGCCAAAGGGCAAACATAAGCGCAATAAACCATGTTGATAAATACCATTTCTTTTCCATAATTAACCTCCCTCATGTGACAAGCCGCACCATTACGGCTTAGATACTGTTACATTCCCTTCATTTTTCCTCGAATCTCGCGAACTACGCCAAGAATGGTCACTGGCTTGCTTCGAACTTCTTCGTTGGTGAATATCATCGGATCATATTTTGAATTGAGTGACAGAAGGGCAATAGAATCGCGGTATTTCATCAGCCGTTTGCAAGTAGCATGGTCGCCGTTCACCGCCGCTATGACATACTCCCCGGACTCTGCGTCATCCTGCTTTTGAACAATGACTACATCACCGTCGTACATTCTTGGTTCCATAGAATCACCGCGAAGCTGTAGTGCGAAATACTTCTTTCCGCCACGGAGCCAGTCTTTAGGAATTTCCTCCCAGTCAACAATATCTTCGATTTCTTCTATTGGAATTCCGGCGGCGACATATCCCAGCACAGGGATGCGGGCAACAGAGCAACTAGAGAGACTGTCATCTATTGACCCATGTTCTCTTTTTGAATCCAAGAATATAGCCTCATCTTCCGATAATAGTCGTGATATCTTATCCCAATTTCCGTTTAGATATTCCATATTTACATTAAAAAGGTCACAAAGGGCTTCACGCATTTCCATCTTTGGCTGTTTAACTCCTCGTTCCCATTGCGATACAGCCACATTTGTCACATGTAATTTATCCGCGAGATCTTGCTGAGACCAGCCTTTAGCTAAACGTAATTGCTTAATCCTATCTTTAATATCCGCATGTTCGCCCATATCTAAACCATCCGATCAAAAGTTTAAAAATGTTAACTCCTCTATTGACAAGTATAAACCGTAGGTTTATTATACACAATATAAACCATAAGTTTATTACTGCGGTACAAGAGAGGGGGTGAACTGAAGTGAATACGACTGGTGAAAGAATTAGATATCTTCGCACATCTCATAACGAAACCCAGAAAGACCTTGGAGACGCCATAGATGTGTCGGCTATGGCGGTATCTAAGTATGAAAACGACGTATCCGTGCCTACTGACGATGTAAAGGTAAAAATTGCCAGACACTACGGCGTATCTATCGAATGGCTATTTTTTTTGCCTAATAAATAAACCAAAAGTTCATACACATGCGCCAATACGGCGCAGAAAGGAGGAAAGATGAACGAATACATAACAAGAGAAGAACAAGCATTCCTTAAATGGAGCGCTCAGAACGGCCAGAAGTCATGTGACGCCCTCAAGTTGATCATGAAAATCAAGGATGACAATCTCATGACCTGTGCCGAACTGATTGGCTTACTCCGTTTTGCAGAGAAAGAATTGCCCTTTAATTTTTAGTTATTTTCTGAAACGGATCCGTTTCAAACGTCACCTGTTGAAATAAAGAAAAAGAATCTGATTCTGGAACACGCTTCATAGCACGAAGAACTTCAAGAATAGAATCATTTAATTCCTTTTCAGCGGGCTTTCCACAATTAGGGCATACGATTTTCGTCGCCGTTGTGTCCGATAAGTATTCGGACATACAGCCACATTCGCACTTATATTTTGCCAGCAAATACATAGTGATATCTCCTTTCTTTAAACTCGGGCGCGGCAACGCCCTGTAAGGAAAGGATAACACATGAAGCGGCGGAAAGGAGGAAAGATGGAGAACTGGAATGAGGCAGACCGGATCATCAGAGAAAATCTGAAGGCGATCAACCCTGATGATTACGACCCGCCTGAAATAATACAGACCGTTTCAACGGTAGTCACATTATTTCAAAACCGACATGCCCTTTGGACTTTCATCGTTATTGAAGTCCTTCATCTCCTTGTAGATTTCTTCATATTTCTGGCAGTACTGCTTCGGTGACAGTCCAGAAGTATCAAGTGTCTCAAGGTAAGACAAAGCAAGCTTATGTAACAACTCGGTTTTCATCTGTAATTAGCTCCTTTCTTTAAACTCGGACGCGGTAACGCCCTGTAAGGAAAGGATAACACGAAAAATTAAGGGAAGGAGGAACATGAACGAAGCCATCAAAATCAATAGCGAGGCAATGACAGTCTCGGCGAGGGATCTGCACGACGCACTGGAGGTCAAAACAGCATTCAAAGACTGGTTTCCGCGGATGTGCGAGTACGGATTTTCAGAAGGAACAGACTTTTGCTCAAAAATGAGCGAAAGTACCGGAGGCCGCCCGGCAATGGACGCAGACATCTCCATTGACATGGCGAAAGAAATCTGCATGATTCAGCGGACGGAAAAAGGTAAAGAGGTCCGCAGGTATTTCATCGATCTCGAAAAGGCGTGGAACACGCCGGAACAGGTCATGGCAAGGGCACTGAAAATTGCAGATCGAAAAATCAATCACCTAACGGAGCAGAACAAGGCACTGGCCGCCGACAACGAGCAGATGAAGCCGAAGGCCCTATTCGCGGACGCGGTGGCCTCCGCAGATACATCCATCCTAATCGGCGATCTCGCGAAGCTGATCCGGCAGAACGGTTTCGATATCGGACAGAAACGACTGTTCACATGGATGCGGGATAACGGATATCTGATGAAAGGCGGAACGTCCTACAACATGCCGACACAGAAAAGCATGGAGCTGGGGATTTTTGAAGTGAAGGAACGGACAATCCAGAATCCGGACGGGTCTGCAAGGATCACAAGGACAACAAAGGTTACCGGAAAGGGGCAGCAGTACTTCGTGAACAGGTTTCTGCAGGGGTGAAGAGGCGGCGGAAAGGAGGAACATGAAAGTCAATATATGGGTTATCCGCAAGTCCTTGGGGGTGGCCTGCTTTGAAGCCATTCTTTGTTCGCACAGATATAAGCGGCTTAAAAGAATGAGGAAAAGCTACATAGCCAGCGCGAAGAAAGCACTAGAAGCGCTTAAGACGGCAACGTATTTGTTCGGACAAATGGAAGACCAAAGGGCAGAAAACAGGAAAGAAATCGAAGATCAAGCCAAACCACTGATTAAGGAATTGGAAGACCGAATAAAAAAAGAAGAGGCGAGCTTACAGGACCCGCCTCTCATTGAACTCTAGGCTAGCCGGTTAAAAAGTGGCGAAAGATGGCAAAAATTGTTTTAAGACCATCCGCAACCACATCCGGTTTTTCCAACGCGGCAAGAATGTTCTCCAAAATTTGCTTTAGATATGCCCTTCTTCCAAAAGAAACACCTGTGGCGTCAGAAAGCTTATCTGCAACATCGGGTGGCAGATCTACTTCGGGGCCATCGCCTTCAAGGTTCTCAAGGGTGGACTTAATGGCGGCAACCATTTCTTCCTTTGAGAGAGATGAAATTTCGTTGGACGAGAAACGGCGGAGATCATTCCATTTCAAACCGTTGAGGTCATTCCATTTAGCCATTGTTTTTAGCTCCTTTCCACAAACTCGGGCGCGGCAACGCCCTGTAAGGAAAGGATAACACAGAAGGTGAAGATAAGGGCGTAACGCAATGTGACACCCTTGCGGAGAGAAGGAAAGGATAACACGAAAAATTAAAGGAAGGAGGAAAAGGAAGTGTTCGCAGACAACCTAAAAATGCAAATGGAAAACCACGGGATATCTCAATCCCGGCTTTCACTGTTGACAGGGATCGGCCGTTCTTCCATAAGCCAATATCTATCCGGGAAAAATATGCCCGCAATAGAGCGGCAGATTGCCATCGCGAAGGCAGTTGGCTGCGATTTGGCTGATTTAACTATAACTGCTGAAAACGGCCCCTTGAAAACAGAACGAAAAGTGCAGCGGATTGATGTGAGCCGCGCAGCAAAAATTCTAGGCATGAATCACGAAACATTGAGAAAGGGGCTCCAGCAGGGCGTATTCCCGTGGGGATACGCAATCCACACTACGGATAAACGCTGGTCGTACTTCATAAACGCGAAGAAGTTCGCGGATATTGAAGGAGTCAAGGTCGACGCAGAAGATTGAGGGGGAACCCCATGATGCAGGAGAGGAAAGAGAGGGGAATGAGCGAACTGCTTATAGGTACCGGCCTAATCATGACATTAGTATTTGGAAGCATGTTGGATAGTGCAAATTTAAAACTACCAGTTATCGGGTTGCTGGCAGCTGGCGCACTGATGATCGCAGGAATCATTGCCCAGCATGTAAAAGATAAATTCAAGGCAGCGGTCGATGCGGAGGTCAACCGCCGCATCAGAGAAAGGAGGTATGAAGATGAAGTATGACACAGATCTGACCGCCGTACAGGTGGGGCAGGCCGTAGCGAATCTGCTGCGGCTGGGAGAAAGAACAGTGTGTGTACAGAAAAAAGAAAGCGGCTATACCGTCGCAACCGGTAACGCCGCAAACAAATTGTTCGATAACCACATCGTAGCACACGAATAGGTGATCCGAAATGAATGTAACACAGATTTCGCAACACGTAAAGATGCTGCAGCTATCCGGCAGAGATGAATGGCTGCAGTGCAGGACGTCCAGGATAGGCGGATCTGACGCGGCAGCAGTCGTTGGCCTTAATCCTTACAAATCCAATATTGAACTTTGGGAAGAAAAGAAAGGGCTGTATAAGCCTGAAGACATCTCAAATAAGCCGTATGTAAGGTACGGCACGGAGGCGGAAGAACATCTCCGGGCGCTTTTCCGGCTGGATTTCCCAGACTACAAGGTCGGATACGTGCCCGACAACATGTTCCTAAACGATCGTTTTCCGTGGGCGCATGCATCACTGGATGGGTGGTTAGAGGATCCGGACGGCCGCATGGGTGTCTGGGAATGTAAGACAACCAACATTTTGCAGTCGATGGCTAAAGAGAAGTGGAAGGACCGTATCCCGGACAACTACTACTGTCAGATCCTGCATTATCTGATGGTTACGGAATTCGATTTTGTGATCCTCAAGGCACAGCTCAAGCGGGAATTTCCCGGCGAGCTGCCGCGGGTTGAGACAAGGCATTACCTGTTCGAACGGAAAGACGTTCAGCAGGACATTGATTATCTGGAGGACGCGGAGCGGAAGTTCTGCGAGTCTCTCGACAAGGATAAAGCGCCGGCGCTTCTCTTGCCGGAAATTTAGGAGGTTAAAGATGGAATTAAAGATCGGAGAATTTCAAGCACCGAAGCAGATCACATTTAATTATCAGGATCTGAAAGCACAGCTGTAACAGAAATGTTCGGATTACAAGGGCATCGTGGTTACAGAAGACCAGATCGCCCCGGCAAAAGCGGATCTGGCATCGCTGCGGAAAATGGACAAGGCGCTCAATGATGAGCGGATCCGGCTGCAGAAGGAGTACATGGAACCGTTTAATCTGTTTAAGGCACAGATCGACGACCTGAGAACCATTGTCATCGAGGCAGAAGATGCGATCGATGTGCAGTTAAAGGCGTTCGACGAGAAACAGAAGGCCGAAAAGATGGAGCAGATCAAGGAGGCTTTCGAAGCTGCCGGATTCGCAAATTTTGTAACGCTGGAGATGATTTTCAATAAGTCATGGCTGAACAAGTCCTGTTCGATCAAGAAGGTGCAGGATGACCTTACGGAGATCCAGCACAGAATTGGAGAGGAAGTGCTGACAATCAACCAGCTGCCGGAGTTTTCTTTTGAAGCGCTGGAGTGCTACAAGCAGACACTTTCGCTTTCCGACGCAATCGCAAGAGGAAGGCAGCTTGCGGACATCCAACGCCGCAAGGAAGAGGCGAAAAAACAGGCAGAAGAGGACGCACTGGCAAAAGCCGCAGCACAGGAGCAGGAAGAAGCAAAACCTCAGGAGCAGCCGGAAAATCAGCCGGAGGTGCAGCGCTGGCCTGTAACATTCCAAACACTGATTTCTCAGGACGAAGCAAGGATGATCGTCACGTTTCTCAATGAGCATGGCATCAAGTACCGGCTGATCCAATAAGATTCCAGCAGTTAATCTATGGCGCCATAGAACATACAACAATCAAACAACAAGTTAAGCAGATAGATCGTTCACAACATACAACATGTGCGGCAATCCCCACGGATAACCATTGCTGCATCATAGCCCGGTACGGCGCCGCCGGGCGGAAAGGAGGCCGTATGAAACGGCCGGAGAAAGTACCTACAAAATGCGGCGGCTGCGCGAGACGATTCAGCAACCGCTGCCTGATTTACATCACATTTAAAGCAGACTGCAATTTCTTCAAGGAGGATAAAAATGCCAAACAATACACTTGCAGCAAGATCAAATAAAACATCGTTCTCGGTTTACATGACTAATGATGCGGTAAAACAGCAGATTTCGAACGTTGTCGGGAAGAACGCCGATAAGTTCATTACAGCTATCATCAGTGCCGTAAACGCAAACCCTGCGCTTTCCGAGTGCACAAACAGCTCGATTGTTTCGGCTGCGCTTCTCGGGACGTCGCTAAATCTTTCCCCTTCTCCGCAGCTGGGTCAGTTTTATCTGGTCCCGTTTAATGACAATGCGAACCACCGCAAGGCGGCACAGTTCATTCTCGGCTATAAGGGATATATTCAGCTGGCACTGCGTTCCGGACAGTACAAAAAGCTGAATGTGTTGTCAATCAAAGAGGGTGAACTTGTCAAATACGACCCGCTTAACGAGGATATTGATGTTCATCTGATCGAGGATGAGGAGGAGAGAGAAAAAGCTCCTACGATTGGATACTTTGCCATGTTCGAGTATCTAAACGGATTCCGGAAGACGATGTACTGGAGCAGGACAAAGATGGAAGCCCACGCAAGGAAGTACAGCAAGGGTTACGCAGCGCATAAGGGATACACATTCTGGGAGAAGGATTTTGACGGCATGGCATACAAAACGATGCTCCGCCAGCTGATCAGCAAATGGGGCATCATGTCGATCGAGATGGCAAGCGCAATCGATGCTGATATGTCGGTCGTAAACTCCGACGGGACGAAGGATTACGTAGAGATGGAAGAGGTTCCGGAGGGCGTGGTCGAGGCACCGGCGCAGGAAGTAAAAGATTCGCAGGACACGAAAGAAGAAAAAGAGGAAGCGGTAAATCCTGCTGCCGCACTGTTTAAGTGATGGCATGGAGCAAATATCACGCACATAAGGCAGAAATTGACGGCATGGTGTTTGATTCCGCGAAAGAAGTAAACCGCTGGTGCGAACTCAAAATGCTGGAACAGGCCGGTGAAATATCCGGCCTGCAAAGGCAGGTGAGTTTTGTGCTGATACCGACGTACAGAGAGCCTGACGAGTTAGGCCCGCGTGGCGGCATGAGGAAAGGCAAACTGATCCAGAAAGAGTGCGTATATGTCGCGGACTTCGTGTATATGGAAGGCGGTAAGAAGATCGTCGAGGACGTAAAGGGATACCGGACGAAAGAGTACGCGATCAAGAAAAAGCTGATGTACGACAAGTACCGGATCAGAATCAGGGAGACGTAAGCGATGGCAAAGAAATCATTCGTTATGTATGAATCATGGGCAGCAATGATCGCTGCTTTACCGAATAATCAGGCGCTCCAGCTCACGCGGGCAATCTGTGCATATCAGCTCGAAAAAAATTACGTGATCGATGATCCGATTGTGAAGGCGTACTTTGAGTCAACTATTCTCCCTGCGATGGATGAAAACAATCGTAAGTATCAGGCAAAAGTTGAGAATGCCAATGCTACCAATAAAAAGCGTAACGCAAATGCAAAAAGCGTTACGCAAGCGAACGAAAGCGTAACGCAAAATGCAAAAAGCGTCAGTGTAGATGTAGATGTTAATGAAGATGTAAATGTAGATGTTAATGATGATGAAAATGCAGATGTAGATGTAGATGTAGATGAGATCCCTTCGGGATCAGAAAGAGACAAGAGAGAAAGCGTCGACTACAAAACAGTCGTCGCTATGTATAACGACACTTGCGTGTCGTTCCCTCGGATCAAGTCGCTTTCCGAAGCCCGCAAAAAGGCGATTAAGGCAAGATTAAAGACGCACAGCATGGCAGATATTCAGCAGGTATTTGCCAACGCAGAAGAGTCAGAATTTTTAAAGGGGTCAAACAGCAGAAACTGGTCGGCAACATTCGACTGGATGATGAACGACAGGAATTTCACAAAGATTTTAGACGGAAACTACCGGAACAACGGACAGAGAGGCAGACCGAGCGATGATCCTTACGCAGGCATCAGGGCGTGGGCACAGGAAGAAGGTATGACGATATGACGCAGGACACATGGATAAAGCAGGCAGCGCTGCTGAAGACGGTATACACAGAAAAAGGATTTATGCAAACGCGGGAGACAACCAATGCATGGTACATGTGCCTTAAAGATCTAGCGGATTGTGATGTAGAGCTTGCAGTGCTGCGATGGATGCAGACATCACCGTTTACACCGAAACCTGCAGACATACGCTCAATGGTACAACGCAACACGGAAACCGCGGAGGATCAGATGGGAGCAGAAGCTGCGTGGGTGCTTGTGCGCAGGGCTGTGCAGAACAGTAATTATCACGCGGCGGAGGAGTTTGATGCGCTTCCGGAGCTGATACGAAAAGCGATCGGAAGCCCCGAGAATCTAAAAGAGATGGCAGTTATGGATACGGACGAGTTCGAGACCGTGGAAAAAGCACAGTTTGCCAGGGATTACAGGGCAGCAACAGAGCGAAGCAGGGAGGACCAACGAATGTCCGAACCGCTCCGGAGATCGATTTTCGAAAGGGGAAGACATGACACAATTTCCGAAAAAACGGAATTCGGATTTTTAAGCTCTGCAACATGACGAAATGCAGAATATGCGAGAGATGAGAAAAACAGGAGGGTGAGACAGAATGGACGAACACATAAAAGAGTGCAGGAAGGCGGTATATAACAGACTCCGCGATAAAGCATATGCGTTAAACGGATTTATCGGAATGCTAAAAAAAACGGATGATTTTGACGACTTTGGCTATGCATTGGCAGAAATATATGCCGGGATGCTGGATTTGATCGATGAACTCGAGGAGGACGAAGGATGAGAATCGCATTGATCGTAATTTTTGTTATTGCCGCAGGCGTGCTGATCACCGTCATTGCAGCGTCGGAAGCAATCAGCGTTGCAGCGGCGTTTATGGAAAACGATGTGTGCTGCGGGAACTGTAAATATCACGTCCACGACGACAACGGCGACGGGATGTGCGTAAACGCAGACAGCGATGCGTGCGCAGGTTGGACGGATGATATCCAGATTTGCGGGGAATGGGTAGAAAGAGAGGATTAAAGAGATGGATAAAAATAAAGCGAGCGATAAAAAGCCCGCGATGGAACGTCAGCAGATCATCACATGGTACACGCCGGAGGAACATCTTCCGCAGAAATTTATTGATGTGCTGGTTACATTTTCTGCACAGTTTGAATACAGCAGCTATCAGCACGCGCTGGGCATTGCCACATACTGGCCGGATAAAACATGGTGGATTAATGGTCTAAATCCTGAAGAGAGTAATACCGCAACTATACACGCATGGGCGAATATTGAGCCGTACTGGGGAAAAAAGCTGAAAGCGATGAGGGGAAAAAGATGAAAATTGAAAGATTACAGGAAATCGAAACATCAGACATTCAGATCGGCGACCGGATCCACGTCGGAAGATATACGGCAACTTGTCAAAAAGTCACCGAAAAAGGTGCAACTTTCCTACTCGATCAGTACCTCGATCGGCCCATGCCGATGAACTTCAAGAACACGAATCGCGGCGGCTACAATGACAGCAATCTCCGGAAATATCTCCAGAGCGACGCCGCTTTGAACGATTTCGAGGAGATCCGTCCCTACATGAAACCGTGGAACAACGGCGATCTGCTCCGGATCCCATACTACGGCGAAATGTTCGACAACAACGACCGCGACGATTTTGTCGAGCCTGACAGCCATGAACAGTGGCCGCTCATGCAGGACAGACGCAACCGATTAGCCTCAAGATGCGGAGATTATGAGTGGGGCTGGATCAATAACAAGCATAAATCGTCCTCGACGCATTTCTGCGGTGTCAGCAACAACGGCCATGCGGGAGCCTGGAACGCCTCGAATGTCCTCGGGGTCCGGCTGGTGTTCATGCTGAAGTAAGCCAAAGGAGGAAACAAGCGATGAGCGATAAGCGATACAGAATAACATTGACCCGCAAACAGCTCGATCTGATCTGTCATTCCGTGGATAGGATGCTTTGCGTGGCAGCTTTAAATGGGAAAAATAAATCAGATGATGAGCTGGAGTATGAGACGATTTACAGCGCAATTCAGAATTTTGAAAACGCCAGATATGCATACGTTCGTGGATATTGTTTCCCCATGCAGAGTGGAAATGAGCCGATACCGAAGATTGAGAGGGTGGAAGAATGAAGGATGATGAAGGACGTGTTTTGCATGTCGGGCTATATGATGCAAAACCCGGAAAAGGTTTTGATATTTTCTTACTACCAGCTGTTGCCATAAAAGACGTATTCGTTGATGAAAACAGAAAAAAGTATAAATCCGTAAAATTTTTGCATAGTGATATACACCAATACAGATTTTGCATAGGGTGGCTGAAATTAAGATGGTCATTTGCGTTTGCGGAATTTACGGATGATACATCCGTTGAAGAAATTAAACGGATGTGCGAAGAAGAATACAAAGAACAGGAAGAAAGATACAACAAGATGAAGGAAAACGAAAAGTATAAAGACGCAGCTTTACGAGGCAAATACGAATGAGATGTGATTTATGTCCGATATGTCCACCGCAGGGCGAATACGGTGATGATGTGTGTCCGGAAATGGACAGCCCATTAGGAATTACACACAAGGATGGAATGGGCGGTTGTAAGCATCCATACAATTATGTGAAAAAGAGAGACGACGAGTACATCGAACATTTAGCTGAAATGGCTGATTATTTCGCGAAAGAGGAGCTAAAGAATGAGACCGATTGACGCTGATTATCTTAAAACCAAGGTACACAAGGTTTATGGATACCCGGGAAAAATTTTAGAAGCTGATCTTGATAATGCGCCGACGCTGGATGTGAGGCCGGCAAAGTATACAAGCTGGTATGTAGATGAAGAACTTTATACGCATGGAGAATGCCAATGCAGGAGCTGCGGAGCAATTTTCAATAACGACATGATTGATTCCGCTTATTGTCCAAATTGTGGCGCGGAGGTAGTTGATCCAGAGGAGGAATTAAATGCGGCCGATTGACGCAGACGAGTTTGGGAAGGTGATAGAGGCATGGATCCGTATGCACTGGAGCGAAGCTTTTACCGGAGATGATGTAGGTAGTGATTTTTTGGAAATGCTTGACGAAGAACCGACACTGGGCGCGAGGCCAATTGATTTCGCGAAGGGTGGAAAAAAGGATGAATAAAAAATACATCAGAGTAGAACTGCTCATGGACTTCCTTGACCGTAACGCAAGGGATGACCTGCTTACGCCGGCGGATATTGGGACCGCACTAGAAATGATACCGACAGAAGACGTAAAGCCGGTAGTGCACGCGCATGTTGTATGGGCAAAAACAAATATCAGTTATCAAACACAGTGTTGCAGCAACTGTCATCGCACTTTCATTAGCAGACCTGATGAAACGATACAATTTTGCCCACATTGCGGCGCAAAGATGGATGAGGAGACGAGATGAGAGTGATAGATGCCGATGAAGCAAAAGAAAAGATGAAGGATATGGCCGCTTATAGCACACATGGGTGTCTGCTGTACCTATCTGATGTGTTGCACAAAATTGAC
>JAQXUQ010000029.1 GCA_029224465.1 Bacillota bacterium
GTGCCGGAGGGGCTTGCAAGAAGCTCTTCTTGCAAAAAGCCTTAAATTGAAAATTTGCAAGAAGAAAAATGCAAATTACGCACAAGCTTTCTTGCAAAAGAGCAGAAATGCGGATTTGCGCAGAAAGATTTCTTGCAAAAATGGGAAATCTTCGGATTTGCACGAAATTGCGAGCGTCGGGGCGATTTGCCCGGCGTGACGGGAAAGCGTCGGGGCGGCCAGCCCGCGCGCGGCGGGAAAGAGCCGGCGCGGCCCGTCCGCACGCCAATCCGTGCATGAATGCAGTCTTTCATGGTATAATACATAAATTATGATACGCGCCTTCATGCGCATATCCGGTTCAAGAGGAAAAGAGGATCACAAATGAGCTATCAGAATATAAAATTTCCGGAAGGCAGCGTGTTTACCGTGACCGGCGGCGCCGGCTTCATCGGATCAAACATCGCGGGAGCACTGCTGGACATGGGTTATACTGTCCGCGTGATGGACAATCTTTCCACAGGGCACATGGAGAACATCGAGCCATATCTGCAGAATGAAAGATTCACGTTCCTGCAGAAAGATATCCGTGATCTGGATTCCTGCATGGAGGCCGTGAAGGGCGCGGATTATGTCATTCATCTCGCTGCCTGGGGATCGGTGCCCAGAAGCATTGAGATGCCGCTTCTGTACGAGGAAATCAATATCAAGGGTACATTGAATATGATGGAAGCAGCGAGGCAGAACGGGGTATCGCGCTTTGTCTATGCTTCGAGCTCCTCGGTATACGGCGATTCGACAACGCTCCCCAAAAAGGAAGGCTTTGAAGGCAATGTTCTTTCGCCTTATGCGCTGACCAAAAGAACCGACGAGGAGTATGGAAAGCTTTATAAAAAGCTGTACGGGCTGAACACCTACGGAATGCGCTTCTTCAACGTCTTCGGCAGGCATCAGGACCCGGACGGCGCGTATGCAGCAGTTATTCCGAAGTTTATCCGCCAGCTCCTGTCAGGAGAGCGCCCTACGATTAACGGGGACGGCAGACAGAGCCGGGACTTCACGTATATCGACAATGTCATCGAAGGGTGCCTGCGCGCGTGTGCAGCTCCGGAAGAAGCGGCAGGAACTGCGTATAACATCGGCGCCGGCGGAAGAGAGTATCTGATTGATGTCTACCATGACATCTGCAATGCCCTCGGCGTAGAGGTGGAGCCTGTGTTCGGACCGCCCAGAGCCGGCGATATCCGGGATTCCAACGCGGATATTTCCAAGGCGGCGGAAAAGCTCGGTTACGATCCTTCGTATGATTTCGCGGCCGGTATCCGGCTCGCGATTGACTGGTACAGGGAATATTTTTCACAAAACAAAACCGGCGGTGAAAAATCTTGAAAATAGCGGTCCGACTAGACGATATCACGCCCGACATGGACTGGGTGAAATTTAACAGATTCAAGGAGCTGATGGACCGGTATTATGTAAAGCCCCTGATCGGCGTTGTGCCGCTGCCGGAGGATCCGGGCCTTTCCCGCGGGGAAGCGCGCTCTGATTTCTGGCCGTATGTCCTTTCTCTTCGCGATGAGCTCGGCTGGGAAATCGCCATGCACGGCCTGCACCATGTGTACACGACAAAGCGCGGTGGCATGTTTCCGCTCAATCATCAGTCCGAATTCGCGGGACTTCCCTATGATAAACAGCGGAAGATGATTCTGACCGGTAAAAAAGTGCTGGCGGACCATGCGATTGTCACGGACATCTTCATGGCACCGTCGCATACGTATGACCGCAATACTTTGAAGGCATTGAAAGAAAACGGCTTTACGCGCATGACCGACGGCTTTGGAAAGCTGCCGTATATCTACGAAGGCATCACATTTTATCCGGTATCTTTCCGTCAGCAGTCCAGCCTGCGGCAGAAGGACGGCATTACGACGTTTGTCGTGCATTGCAACACGCTCGAAGAAAAAGACTTTGTTCGCTATGAAAAGATCTTTCAGGAGCAGCAGATGCTGCCATATAGAGAACTCCTGTATTACCGCCCTGTAAAGAGAGGCATCGGCGGAAGACTCAAAGAGAGGGCGATGGCCTCCGCGAAGCGGCTGCTCGTATCGGCAAAGAGATGAGACGGCCGCACGCAGCCGGTGCGGAAGCTGCGCAGCCGGAAGGAATACGCAGCTGCGCTCTACGTACCGCAGCGGGGAGCAGCCGGAGGAAATGGAAATGACGAATACAGAACCGATCCGTGTGCTCCACGTACTCGGCAAGCTGAATATGGGCGGCGCGGAAAGCCGTATCATGGATCTTTACCGTCATATCGACAGAGACAAGGTCCAGTTTGACTTTCTCGTGCATTACGGCGTTTCGAAAGCCGCATGCGGAGGAGATGACAGCACAGAAAATCTGCTTCGCCTGCGCCCGAAGGAATTCTTCGACGATGAAATAACGGCACTCGGCGGCAGGATCTATGTCCTGCCGCGCTTCGACGGACGGAACCTTCTGCGGTACAGAAAAGCGGCCGGCGCTTTTTTTGCCGGCCACCACGGATTCGCCGCTGTGGAAGGACACATGACCAGCATGGCCTCCGTATATCTGCCTCTTGCGAAGGCGGCCGGCGTTCCGCTTACGATCGCGCACGCAAGAAGCGCCGGTGTGGACCCGGGCCTCCGGGGGATCGCGACCAGATGGCTGCGAAGACCGCTTCCGAAACGGTGCGACTGCATGCTCGCCTGTTCGCGGCCTGCCGGCCTTTGTGTTTTCGGTGAAAAGGCATGCCGCGAAGGCAGAGTGCAGTTTATGCCGAACGCGGTGGATCTTTCGGTTTTCGCTTTTAACGAGGAAGCGGAGCAAAACAGAACCCTGCTGAGAAAGCAGCTCGGTTTTCCGGACGGCGCTTCGGTCATCGGCCATGTCGGCCGCTTCGATCCCGTGAAAAACCAGGCGTTTCTGCTGCCGGTCCTTTTAAAGCTCCGGGCGGCTTATCCGGAACGGGATTTCCGCCTCCTTTTTATCGGCGGCGGTGTAAACAAAGGAGACGTCGAGGCACAGGCACGGGAGAGGGGACTTTCGGAAGCAGTTGTTTTTGCGGGGGAAAAGGCTCCTTCGGAGACCGCGAAGCTCTATGCGGCGATGGATCTGTTCACGCTTCCGTCTTTTTATGAAGGACTTCCGGGAACGGTCATCGAGGCGCAGGCCGCGGGACTTCCCTGCGTGATTTCCGACAGAATTACGAATGAAGTCTGCATTACAGAGGAAGTCCTGCAGAGCAGCATTACGGACGCGGATACGTTCTCGAAAGACCTTGCTGCCATGCAGGCGATGACAGCGGCGTCAAGGCAGCAGCGCTCCTTCCATGCGCGGGAAAAACTTTCCGCCGCAGGGTACGAAGTGAGCACGGCGGCGCAGAGACTGCAGGCGTGGTATCTTCGCGGAGGCAGAGGGCTCATATGAGTATTTCGGTTTACCTTCGCCGGTTCCTGACAGATCCGAAGATCCGCTTCGGATATCTTGCCAAGGCGGGGTTTTACAACAGGCTTTCCGATGAGGAATTTATCCGGCGCCGCTACAGACTCTTTTTCGGCAGGGAGCCGGACCTTGACAATCCCCGCACCTATACGGAAAAGGTGCAGTGGCTCAAACTCCATGAGAAAAATCCGTCCTATGCCACGCTGGTTGACAAATATGAGGTCAAGGCATTTGTGCGGCAGGCGCTTGGAGAAGAGCATGTCGTGCCGGCGTATGGCGTGTATGATTGTTTTGACGATATTGACTTTGAGAGTCTCCCGCAGCAGTTCGCACTCAAATGCACGCATAATTCCGGCGGCGAGGTGCTGGTCAGAGACAGGAAGAATCTGGATCTTGCAGCCGCGCGGCAGAAGATCAGCGCCTGCCTGAAGGTCAATTATTATTACACCGGAAGGGAATATCCGTATAAAGAGGTAAAGCCGAGAATCCTTGCGGAAAAGCTTCTTCTGCCCGCGGACGGAAGCGAGCCAAGAGATTATAAGGTGCATGTTTTTAACGGCAAGGCAGCGCTCATCCAGGTAGACAGCGGCAGGCACTCGGACGCGCATGTGAAGAATTTCTACACGCCGGACTGGACGTATATACCGGTCAGCAACGGCATTCCTTCGGACCCTGCGCTGCCGGCGCCGGACCTTCCCTGTACGGACGAGCTGCTGGCGCTTTCGGAAAAACTGACAAAAGCGGTCGGGAACCCGCCGGTACTGCGGACCGACTTTTATGTTGTGGACGGACGGATTTATTTCGGGGAAATTACGTTTTTCCATGCCTCGGGATTTGATCCGTTTGATCCGTCGGAGTATGACAGAAAATTCGGCGATATGATCCGGCTGCAGTAACGGGGCGCTGCGCGGCATCTGCCTGTCCGCCAGCAGCGACGGCTGCCGACGGAACAGCGGTGCGGAGCCCGCGCCGGAAGCAAGGAATACAGGATTGTTATATGTGCGGAATCTGCGGATACATTTCGAAAAGGACAATTTCACAGGAACAGCTTACGCGGATGAACGACACGATGATCCGGAGAGGGCCGAATGACGCCGGCGCGGAAGTTTTTGCGGCTGCCGGCGGATATACGGCGGGACTCGCGCAGAGAAGACTTTCGATCCTCGATCTTTCACCCGCGGGGCATCAGCCGATGCATTCTGCAGGCGGAGAAGTCACGATCGTCTATAACGGGGAAATCTACAATTATCAGGAAATCCGCAGGCAGCTGCCGGATTATCCGTTCCGCTCGAACTGCGATACCGAGGTGATCCTCGCGGCGTACCTTGCCTGGGGCATCGACTGCGTCCGCCGTTTCAACGGCATGTTCGCGTTCGCGCTTTACGATAAAAGAAGCGGCGAGCTCTTCCTTGCAAGAGACCGCATGGGTGTAAAGCCGCTGTATTACTGGCTCGAGGACGCGGCGGGCGAAAACCGGGTTGGCGGGAACGCGGCAGGCAGCAGCGCATCGGGCGAAGATGCGGCGCAGCACCCGTTCGGAACGGCCGGCAGGACCGGAATTGTTTTTGCTTCCGAACTGAAACCCATCATGGCCTGCCCCGGCTTTGAGCGTGCAATACGAGGCGATGTTCTTGCGCGTTATCTTTCGCAGGAATATATCGCGGGTCCGGAGACGGTTTTCAAGGATGTGTACAAGCTGGAGCCGGGAACGATTCTCCGCTTTAAAGACGGAGTCCTTGCGAAGACCGTCTACTGGAATGTATTCGATGTCTACCGCCGTATGCAGGAGAGTCCGGTAACGGATTACATGGAAGCGCGGGAAGAGCTGAAAAAGCTGCTGCAGCTTTCGGTCCGGAGAAGACTGATTGCTGATGTGCCGCTCGGGTGCTTTCTCTCCGGAGGTTATGACTCCTCGCTCGTCTGCGCGCTTGCGCAGGAGGAACTCGGCGCGGTGCCTTTAAAGACGTTCTCGATCGGCTTCGAAGACCCTGCGTTTGACGAGTCGCCGTATGCGGAAGCCGTTGCCCGGCACATAGGGTGCGATCATACGTCGCTTCGGATTTCCGAAAAAGATATGCTGGATCTGGTGTCCGACCTGCCGCTCCACTTTGATGAGCCGATGGCGGATTCGTCCGAAATTCCGACGATGCTCGTTTCGGCGCTTGCAAAACAAAAGGTAAGCGTCGCGCTTTCCGGCGACGCGGGCGATGAGTTTTTCTGCGGTTACAATATCTACGAGAAGGTCGAACAGGCCCGGAAGCTCCGGCTTCTCGGCGCGGCAGCGCACGGCATCGGGCAGCTCCGTATCGGGGGGAAGCTTTTAGAAGACCGCTATCCGTTCCACCTCCGGACAATTTCGCGCAATACGGACCCGAAGACATGGACGCAGTTCGGCGAGGGAAAGAGCGGCGCTCTCGCAAAGCGTCTTGTTAAGGGAGCGGGGCTTCCTGTCAATTATCCGATGGAGGATCAGATCCCTTCGAAGAACTGGCAGGTGCGGCGGATGCTGCTGGATATGGCGACCTATCTTCCGGACGATATCCTCGTCAAAGTCGACCGCGCCGGTATGAAATACTCCCTTGAAAACCGGTGTCCGCTGCTCGATAAAGATGTGATGGAGTATTCGTTCCGGATCGATCATTCATTTAAATATCACAAGGGAGTCAGGAAATATATCCTCAAGGATATTGTTTATGACTATATTCCGAAGGCACTGATGGACCGCCCGAAGAAGGGCTTCTCGGTCCCTTTGTCCGACTGGCTGCGGGGACCGCTCCGCGGGCAGCTTCTGGATTACGCGGACCGGGATTTCCTGCTCCGGCAGGGACTCTTTGCGCCGGAGGAGCTGGAACCGGTGCTTTCCGGATTTCTGCAGACCGGCGACGCCGGCAGCGGAACCGGAGCAAATTATTCGGGAATTCTCTGGAGCTTTTTTGTTTTTCAGCAGTGGTATGACTGCTGCATCGGGAGCAATACATGATTATCATCCGCATGTCCGGCGGCCTCGGGAATCAGATGTTTCAGTACGCTTTGTATTTGAAGCTGGTTTCGCTGGGGCGGGAGGTCTGTTTTGACGACACAACCGAATATACGACCGTGACGGACGACGGACGGGTCAGAGAGCGGCGCCCGAAGATGCTCGGGGTGTTCGGGATAGACGTTCCGAGGGCACGGCAGGAAGATCTGATCCGCATGACGGACAGCGACATGCGCCTTGCTTCGCGTATCCGCAGGAAAATCACGGGGCGCAGGTCGAAGCTCCTGCACGATCATGATTTTCACTTTGATCCGGCGTTTCTGCGCGTTGAAGACGGGTATTTTGCCGGGTGCTTTCAGAGCCCTCTGTATTTCGCGGGCGTTGAAGAGAAGGTGCGCCGGGCTTTTACGTTTCCGGAGAATATTCTGGAAGGGCAGGAGCACGCACAGGACGTGCGCGGAAAGATACTGGAGGCGTCCGGCGTCAGTGCTTCGATTCACCTTCGCTTCGGAGATTATCTTGACAATCAGAAGCTGTACGGCGGCATCTGCACGGACGCGTATTATGACGCCGCCGTGCGGTATCTGACGGAACGGTGCAAGGGCATCCGCTTCTTCGTCTTCTCGAATGATGAGACGCGCGCGCGCGAATGGATCGGCAGGCGGGAGAATCCGGGCGTGTTTACGTATGCGAGCGTTTCGGATGAGGATCATGGCTATATAGATCTGTATCTGATGAGCCTTTGCCGGCATCATATTATTGCGAACTCCAGTTTTTCGTGGTGGGG
This sequence comes from Bacillota bacterium, assembly GCA_029224465.1. Taxonomy (GTDB): domain Bacteria; phylum Bacillota; class Clostridia; order Lachnospirales; family Lachnospiraceae; genus CAG-791. The sequence goes on from JAQXUQ010000029.1 coordinate 7,203, forward strand.
CGCATATGTCGCCCGGCAGGCGGCAGCGCCGGACGACTCACAATATGGCGCCCACCATGCGTCAGCGGTGGACACTAAGGGAATCACGATCGCCCCGTCCCTCTGGGTCAACACCGAAGACGGCAGCGGCCTTTATAAAAGTGACATTTACACAGATGATATGGTGCGCATCCGTCCGGACGGCGTAATCGCAAAGGGCGAAGGCGCAGTGCAGCCGCTGGTTTCGGTCATTGTCGCCGCTTACAATGTGGAACGTTATCTTTCTGCGGCACTGGAGAGCGTCCTTGCACAGACCTACAGAAATCTTGAGATTCTGACAGTCGATGACGGCTCCACGGATAAAACGCCGGACATCTGCGACGCGTACGCCCGGAAAGACTCGAGAATCCGCGTCATCCACAAGGAGAACGGCGGCCTTTCGGACGCCAGAAACGCGGCCCTTCAGATCGCTTCCGGCGATTATATTGCGTATCTTGACGGAGATGACAGGATGCAGCCGTGCATGATCGAAGCGATGGTGCGCGCCTGCCTTCTGACAGACGCGCCGGTTGCCGCGGTCAAGTACAGGGCGGTCCGCGAGGGCGCGGCGAAGACGCCTCCGGATACTGCATGCACCGGGCAGCCGGCTGAGCCGGATCAAGCGGCACCGGGCGCGCGCAGACCGGAGAACCCGGGATCAGCCGCAGCGGTACCGGACCTTCGCGAAGCGAAAATTCTGACACAGGATGAAGCGCTGGACAACTGGATCCGGAACGGTCTGCACGGAAACGAACGCAAATATATCCTTTACAATTCCGTCTGGAGCAAGCTTTTCCGGAAGGATGTGGCGGAATGTGTCCTTTTCCCGAAAGGGGAAAACAGCGAAGATATCCCATACACCACACGGACCCTTCTGAAAGCGGACAAGGTCGTCCTGATTCCGCAGCCGTATTATCTCTACCTGCAGGGCCGCAGCGGCAGCATTATGAATGAAAAGACGGGAGAACGGCGGCTTGGCGACGAGCTGCGCCACTGGCAGGAACAGATCCTTCTGCTTACGGAAGCCGGCAAGCAGAAGGCCGCGGCCGGCGCGAAAGCCTGCCTGCATCTTCGTTACATGCAGTACGATCTGGAATTCCGGGGCAGTATGGAGACGGCGCTCTATTCCGGAAAGATTGAACAATGGATGCGCCGAAACAGGAAGGAAATTCTTGCGGACGCGCGCAGGGCGGACTGTGTCGGCAAAAGGGAAAGACTGCGGCTGCAGCTGTTCCTTTTCAGCCCTTCGCTGTATGAAAAAGTACTGAACTTTTATGGAAAAGCCGCCGCGAAGCGCCGCGGCAGAACGGAAGCGCAGAATGGCAGAATATAAAAACGGGAAGCTGCAGCTTCCGCAGGTAACGCTGGCCGCGATGACGAGCGTGAACATATCCGCAACGATCAAGGCTCTGCAGTACAGCATGCGCGGGATCGATTTTGGCAAAGTGGTGCTGATTACGCACAGGAAGCCTTTGTTTTTACCGGAAGGAATCACCTACCGGCATATTGAACGGCTGGACAGTATCGACAAGTTCAACTATGACATGGTCTATGAGCTTTACAAATATGTGGACACGGACTTCGTGCTGACGGTGCACGCCGACGGTTTCGTCGTCAACCCGGACAAGTGGCAGGATGCGTTCCTTGACTATGACTATATCGGTTCTCCGTGGCCGGATCCGCACGATGACTTCACGTACAGAGATATCCACGGAGAGCTCATCCGTGTCGGCAACAGTGTCGGCATCCGCTCGAAGAGGCTTCTGGAATTTCCTGCCCTTGCGGGCATCCCGTTTGAGAAAGATCACGGATGGTTCAATGAGGACGGCTTTATCTGCGTGAAAAACAGACACCTGTTCACAGCTGCGGGCATGACTTACGCACCGCTTTCTCTGGCTGTCTACTTCGGACATGAGCATATGATTCCCGAAGAGGAAGGCATCCGGCCGTTCCTGTTTCACAAGTGGGAAGGCACCAATGCGCAATACCCGAGATTCCGCATGGACTCGGACGGACTGACCGGCAGAATCCGCGGCAAACTCCGCAGAATGAAGAAAGGCGGAAGATAGATGGTTTATGATTGCTTTCAGTTTTTCAATGAGCTGGACATATTAAAGCTCCGGCTGCACGTGCTGAGCGATGTTGTGGACCGCTTTGTCATCAGCGAATCGACCGTGACGTTTTCGGGGGACCCGAAGCCGCTGTTTTATGAGGAAAACAAAGAGCAGTTCCTTGACTTTCAGGACCGCATTATTCACGTTGTGGTTGACGACACGCCGATGGACTGCGATGCCTACGCGCGGGACCATCACCAGAAGTGCGCCGTCGCGCGGGGGCTCAAAGACGCGAAGGACGACGACATTGTCATCTTTTCGGACGTTGATGAAATCCCGAATCCGGAGATGCTGGAAAGACTGCTCCCGGATGTGGAGCCCGGAAAGATTTATATGCCGGCGCAGCGGCTGTTTTACTGCTATCTGAATTTGGAAGACATCTCGGGAAATAACCTTTCGGTAACAGGAGAGTTTCCGGGCGTTACCCGCAGGATGTGGCTTGGCACGAAGATCTGCAGAAAGAGCCTTCTTCGTCAGTACACGACCGAGGAACTGCGGGACAAGGCAAGACAGGATATCGGTGTGCGCGTACCGGACGGCGGCTGGCATTTTTCCTATATGGGCGGCGGCAAAAACGAGTCGGTCGAAGAACGCGTGCGGTACAAGATAAAGAGCGCCGCGCATCAGAATTATAATAACAGGAGGACCCTGTTTGAAGTCGGCGCGAGACTGCGCCGCAAAGAGGATATCCTCGGACGCAGCGCGCAGATGGTCGTCACGAAGATCGATGATACGTATCCTTTATATCTTCGGGAGCACCTTCCGGAATATGATTATCTGCTGTACAAAGAGCCGCACTGGTACAGAAAAGCGATGGATCGTGCCACGGAGGCGGCGCTTTCCGCAAGGGACCGGCTCCGCGGAAGAAAATGACGGGCAGGTCTGCACTTTTGCAAGAAAAAGGAGAGCCGGATGATCGGAACGGAATTTCTGCAGGGACAGGGGCTGGGGAACCGCCTGTTCGCCTATATTACGGCGCGCAGCATCGCGGAAGACAAAGGCTGCGTTTTCGGGACAGCCGGACAGGAGCTTTTACAGGCGGATTTTCTGGAGCTCGATAAAGGCGCGAAGATTACGGACACCGCCTCGTTTACGCGCTATGATGAGAAAGAGGAGCGGCTGTATCTGCCGACTTCCGCGCACGATATGGTGCACGGCATCTTTGTCGCCGGCGCCGACGGGAATCTTCGCGCGATAAAGGACAACACGCTGATTTACGGAAATCTGCAGGACGAGTCTTATTTCGCGGCGTATAAAGAAGAGATCCGCTCCTGGCTTCGGGTAAAACAGGACTATGATTCCTACGGGTATACGCAGGACAACCTGTGTGTCCTGAATATGCGGGGCGGCGAGTACACAGACAAGCCCGAGCTGTTCCTCCGGAGGAAATACTGGACAGACGCGATGGCGCGCATGAGAGAACGCGTGCCGGACATGCGGTTCGTGATCGTTACGGACGATGTCCCTGCGGCAAAGCGCCTGTTTCCGAAGCTCGAAGCGCTTCACAAAAGTCCCGCGTTTGACTATGTCACCGTGAAAAACGCGCGGTACCTGATTGTATCGAACTCCTCGTTCGCGTTCTTTCCGGCGTATACTTCCGAAACGGTCCGTTTTGTCATCGCGCCGAAGTACTGGGCCCGCCACAACGTATCCGGCGGCTTCTGGGCATCCCCCCAGAACATCTATGACGAATTCAACTATCTTGACAGAAAGGGACAGCTTTTCACCGCAGAGCAGTGCAGGGAAGAACTCGCTGAATTTTCCTTGCCTTTGACAAAGCCGTGGAAAGAGGGAGACCCCGATGTACGGGCGGTGGAAGCGCGCAACAGGCGGCGCTATCTGATTGACCGCGTGCAGCTGAAAATCCGGAGAAAGCTTGGAATCCTGTAATTATGTATCAGTACCTGAAACGACCTAAAGTATCCATCTGCATACCGGCGTATGAAAATTCGGAGGGGATTACAAGGCTCCTCGACTCGATTTTAACGCAGCTGTTCACGGACTACGAGATCATCATCACCGATGACTCGAAGACGGACCGCGTCGAAGCGGCAGTGCGGGCAGCGGAGGACGGTTTTGTCGCATACGGCTTTTCGGGCATCGATACCGGCTCCAGAATCCGCTATTACAGGAACAAGGAAAGGAAGGGAGCGGTCGCGAACTGGAACGAGGCGGTTTCCCGCGCGCGCGGCGAGTACGTCAAGATCATGCATCATGACGACTGGTTTACCGATGAGCGCTGTCTTGCTCTGTTTGTGGAAATGCTTGATCAGCATCCGGAAGCGGACATGGCTTTTTCCGGCAGCTATCAGGTCGAGCCCGGCATGAGCGGGGAAGAGCTTGAAAATGCGCGCAGGAAGCGCCGTTTCGGACTTTTCGTCAAACCGAGGACAGAGTCGGAAAAGCGGCATGCCGTGAAATCAAAGTTCGCACGCGGCATCAGCGAAAAAGACGAGGCACTTCTTCGGGCAGATTTTAGAAACCTCTATCTCGGCAATACGATCGGGGCGCCCTCGGCGGTGATTGTCCGGAAAAGTGCGCTGGATCAATGGAAAATCACCTATGACACAAATTTGACCTGGCTGGTCGACGAAGAGTATTATCTTCAGATTCTGCAAAACAATCCACACTACGCCTTCACGGCCAAGCCGCTGATTTCGATCGGACTTTCCTACAGTCAGCTAACCGAGAAGGTGGAATCGGACGAGCTGCTTCAGCGGAAGGAATACACATACGTCTACTGCAAATATAACCTGCAGAAGGCAGATGCGCGTTTCGCGCGCTTTCTTTCGGATGTCCTTGCCAAAAACCACGCGCAGAAAAAGGAAGCCTGCGGCGTCCCGGGCATTACGCCGCAAATGTACAGAGAAAGTGTCCGGAAGATGCGGAAGGCAATGCGTGACAGAAGGCTCGATACGCTGGATTACCTGACAGACAAGGCGCAGGGGAAGCTGGATGGCAAGTTCGGAAAAGCGGCCAATGTCCTATTTTATATGGGACTCTTGATTGAGATCGCGATCGTCATCATCGATAAGAGCGACCTGACGAATCCGTTTACCGGAAGATTGTTTCAGCTGACCTTTGTTCTGTTCCTGTTTCGCATGCTGAGCGCGAAATGGAACCGGAAAGAGAGAACCGTGATTTTCGCGGCGCTCGTTCTCGGGGTGATCGTTTACAAAGTCAGCGGGCGCAATGACCTCATCCGGTATACGGTCTTTATGGCGGCCGGCCTGGCTGCCGGGCCGAAGAAGGTCTGTAAAACGACATTTTTTACTTCGATCGCCGGCTGCCTTCTGCTGGTGTTCCTGTCTGTGACAGGTATCTTCGGAACATTGAAGCTCACGCAGGATTTCGGGCACGGTGTCGAGACGAGATGGTGCCTCGGACTGGGGCACCCGAACGCGCTGCACTGCATGGCAATGATGCTCGTGCTCTTTGCGCTGTACCTGTATTATGATCAGATAAAGCCTTGGATGCTGGCAGCGCTTGCCGCGGGGGACCTCGGACTGTATTTGCTGACAAAATCGAACACGGCGTTTGCCGTCACGCTGGCGGCGATCCTGCTGACAGCGCTGATGCGGAGGGGCAGCAGGCTGCAGAAGTCTTCTACAGTCTATGTCCTCGGAGAAGCGGTGGTCGCGGCAGGGCTTGTTTTTTCCCTGCTGGCGGCAGTCATCAATCCTGCGGATGATCCCTCCCTGCGGATTCTGGACCACCTCCTCACGGGACGGATGGCTTCCCTGTGGGATACGACATTCTATGAAGGAACGCTGGGGACCTGGCATCTGTTTTCGGGCAGGGACTGCGGAGCGTATTTTGATCTCGGCTTTGTCCGTATCATTTACTGGTATGGAACCGTGGCGGGCGCTGTCATCCTCGCGCTGATCTTTGTCCTTCTGAAAAGAGCAAGGCAGGAGAGAAACGCGGCGCTTTTCATCCTGCTGGCTGCCTGCTGCATCTATACGGTACCGGAGGCGCATCTGGTTTCCCGGTACATTGCAAGAAATTACTGCCTGATGCCGGCTGCCATGACGCTGGCTTCCATGCTCGGTCGAAAGGAAACAAGATGAATCATCGAAACCGAATCATCCAGACATACGGTCTGTGGTTTATCGATATGCTCTGTATCGCGCTGTCCTATTTCATCGCGACGCAGCTGCGCTTTGCGAGCGCGCGGGACTACGGGAGCAAAACACTCCACTACATGGTCCTTGTCATCTTCCTTTTGTTCTGTACGGTATACAGCTATTTCGTGGACTGGAACAGATCGCTCTTAAAGCGCGGCGTCTTTCAGGAATTCATGGCGGTCCTGAAATTCAACGCGGTCATGATCATCATTTCGATGACGTTTGTGTTTTTCGCGCAGTGGGCGTACATTCTCTCGAGAAGCGTGATCCTGAATTTTGCGTGGATCAATCTCGTCTTAATGCTTGCCGCGCACCAGATCTATAAGATTTTCCTGCACAGGCTGTTCAGCTCCGCGTCCCTTGTGACCAAGGTCCTGCTGGTCGCCGGAGCGGACAGCATGGACGCAGCCGCGCAGCGCCTTGGGAGAACCATGGGAGAGGGGTATCAGATTGTCGGGACGGTAACAGTCGCTGATCTTAAAGAAAACACACTGCGTAAGATTACCGAAAAGATGACGCAGATACCGTTCGATGAAGTGCTCATCTGTACGCCGCAGGCGTCGCTGGAGGAGACCGCGCCACTAATCGAGGGCTTCGAGGAGATGGGCGTTGTCTGCCACCTCGCGCTGGATCTTCCCGAGTACGGCGATGCCATCACGAGTGTCGGCAAGTTCGGAGACTATACAGTACTGACCTACTCCAGATTCCGTTCAAGCTACAAGAAGCTTCTGATCAAGCGTGCTTTTGACATACTGGGAAGTCTGATCGGCCTTGCGCTGACCGGCGTCATCACGATTTTTCTCGCGCCTGCGATCAAGCTGGATTCGAAAGGACCTGTCTTTTTCTCGCAGGTCCGCGTCGGCAAAAACGGCAGGCGTTTTAAAATCTACAAGTTCCGTTCGATGTATCAGGACGCCGAGGCAAGGCTCAAAGACCTGCAGTCGCAGAATGAAGTCGAAGGCCTGATGTTCAAGATGGAAAATGATCCCCGGGTCACGAAAGTCGGACGCTTTATCCGCAAAACAAGTCTCGACGAGTTTCCGCAGTTTTTCAATATCTTAAAAGGCGACATGAGCCTTGTCGGCACGAGACCGCCGACCGAGCGGGAGTTCGAACAGTACGACGAGCACTACAGAAGACGACTGTCCATGACGCCGGGACTGACCGGCCTCTGGCAGGTCAGCGGCCGCAGCGACATCGACAACTTCGACGATGTCGTAAAACTCGACCTGCAATATATTGACAACTGGTCTTTGTCGCTCGATTTCAAGATCCTGCTGCAGACCGTGGGCGTAGTCCTGTTCCACAAAGGAGCAAAGTAAATGGTTCTGGTTATAGACACTTTCAAGCTGGTCAAAGGCGCCGGCAAGAGTATCGGTATTTACAATCTGACAAAGAGTCTGGTTACATATCTGGGCGCCGAAAATGTGCGCCGCGGCATGCCGCACAGAATTATTGTACTCGGCAATCCGAAGAATCAGAAGGATATGGAGCGGGACGGCACGGAATTTGTGATCGTTCCCGGAAATCCGCTGGACCGGAAAACCTTTGTGATCTGGGAACTGTTCCGTGTCAAAAAGTACGCGCAGCGCTATCATGCGGACAGGATACTGTTCCCGAGAGGATACCGGCCGCTTGTTTACCGCGGCAAAGATACGATTATCGTGCATGATCTGATCCCGTTCTGGTACAACGAGAACTGCCCGGGATATCTGGGACGCGTCGAAAATGCCTATATCATGAACCGTCTGAAAGCTTCGATCCGCCATGCGGACCGCGTCATTACGATCTCGGACTATTCGAGGCAGGAAATTGACAAACTGGTCCCCGGCAGCTACGGCAAGGTCAAAGAGATCTACAACGGACTCAATGATATCGAGCCCTGGGACCCGGGCGTTCCTGTCGGCAGTGCGGAGGGAGACACGAAGGGGAATCCGGAGACAAGCGCGCCGGTCGAAAAAGAAGATTATATCGTGGCAGTTACGACGAAGATGCCGCACAAGAACGCGAAGGGTATCGCTGCCGCCTACGAAAGATACTGCAGCGTCTGCAGGGAGCGCAAAACAGAGCCGCTGCCGCTTCGGATCATCGGCATTCCGGATATCGGAGCGTTTATCCGTGACGGCGTGATCAGCAGCGAAAACGCGCGGCGCGTGACTTGTTTTTTCTATATTGAAAAATATTCCGATATGTGCAGGATGATTGCGAAGGCCCGGATGTTCCTGTTCCTGTCGCTTGCGGAGGGCTTCGGCTTTCCGCCTCTCGAAGCCATGCAGATGGGAACGCCGGTCGTTTCATCGGACCGGACGGCGCTCCGGGAAGTCGTTGCGGACGCCGGGCTTCTTGTGGATCCGGACAAACCGCAGGAGGCCGCGGAAGCGCTGCTCCGCCTTCAAGGTGATCCCGCGCTATGCAAAGACCTGATCGCAAAAGGCTACCGTAATATCCGCCGCTTTTCCTGGAAAACCAGGACACAGGAATACTGGGACGAACTTTTTCAGTGAGGCGCTATGGGAAAATCGAGACTCATATTCTTCGATACAACCAATTACACGGATTTCCCGATCGGCGGGCAGTTAACGAGCGTGCGGAGCCTTCTGCGGTTTCTGTGCGAGACCTGCCCCGAACGGTGCGGCGGGATTGTCCTTTACGGTGTCAGCAAGAAGCAGGAGGAGGTCGGCAGGCTCCGGAAGCTGCCTCTTTTCGGGCAAAACATCACTTTCCTCCCCGCGGCCGCCGCGGAAACGGATCTTGCGCATACGGCGAAATCGCTGCGGGCGGCATTCGCGAAAGGCATTCTGCGCTATGGAAGGCAGCTCCATATCACAAAAGAGGACTGCTGTTACCTGCAGACGCCGGAGGCGTACGGACCGGTCAAATTGCTCTGCCCGGGGGCTTCCATCGTCATTTTCTCGCACGGAAGTTATGCCAACATGGAGCGGGGGTTCCGCTTTTTTCAGGATGATTCCGTAAAAAGCCGTCTGATCCGCGGCGCGTTTCTCGGGTATCTGAAATCGGTGCTTCGCGGGGCTAAGCTGATCTTCATTCTCGATGAAGCGAGCAGGAAAGATTATCTTCCCTATAATCGAAGTCTTGTAAAGGTCACGAATTCGGTGGTTCTTCCGGAGTCGTATGAAAGCTTTGACGCGGCGGCGCGGGCAGCGCGGTACGCAGGCCGCCTTCTGTTTGCAGGCCGCCTTTCCAAAGACAAAGGCGTTGAGAATATCATGCGCGCGGCAGCGTCTCTTTCTGCTGCAGGCACGCAGGTTTCCCTGCAGGTTGTAGGAGACGGAGAACAGGGAGAAGCGCTGCGCAGGCTTGCAAAAGAACTGGACCCGCAGGGCAGCGTGATTACCATGACCGGTGCGGTGCCGCCCGCAGAGGTGGCGGAATACATGGACCTTGCGGATATTCTGGTCATGAATTCCGCGTTCGAAGGCGTTCCAATGACGATCCTGGAGGCGTTATCCCATGGGCTTCCCGTTATCTCCACAGATGTCGGCGGTATCGGTGAGGCGGTGCGCTTCCGGGAGCCGGAAGGCGCCGGGACGGACAGGCAGCCGCAGAGCGCCGGGACGGAAGAACCGCCGGAGGGACACGGAACGGGGCAAAACGCGCATTTTGATGCGGAGCGCACAGACGGAAGCGTGCAGAGTATCGCGGCTGCCGTCCTGCGGATCCGGAAAAATTATGCCGTGTACGCAGGGAACGCGCACGCAAACGCGCGGCAGTATGATTACAGAGAGGTTAACAGGCTGATCTACCAAAACCTTGCAAAGTTCTGGAAGGAGTAAAATGCCGAAGGTCAGTGTCATCGTTCCGGTCTACGGAGCGGAAAACTACATAGTACAGTGCGTCCGTTCCATTACCGGTCAGACGTTCCGGGATCTAGAAATTGTTCTGGTTGACGACGGCTCGAAAGACCGCAGCGGAAGCATCTGCGACGAGCTGGCGGAAGAAGATCCGCGGATCCGGGTGATTCACAAGGACAACGGCGGCCTCACGAGCGCCTGGATCCGGGGCGTACAGGAAAGCAGCGGCGAATATCTTTGCTTTGTCGATTCCGATGACTGGATCAGTCAGGATATGATCGACAGGCTCTTCCGGCGCGCGGAAGGCGGTGCGATGCGTGAAATCATCTCTTCCGATTATCTGATCGAGCGGATGAACGGCGCTGCGCCTTCGCTGTCAACGAGTGCCGCAGCGCCCGGAGAATATACGGGAGAGCGGCTGCAGAAAGAAATCAAAGACCGGCTTCTTGGAAACGAGCGGCGTACGGTCATTCTTTCGAGATGCATGAAGCTGATCGCAAGGAGTCTGATTGAAAAGAACATCGCTTTCTGTGATCCGCGGATCCGGATGGGAGAGGATGTCTGCATTATGGCGCCTGCATTTCTGGATGCACAGCGTGTTGTCATCGAGCGATACGCAGGTTATCATTACCGTCTCGTCGATGACTCGATGGCACACGGGTATGATCCCGGCCTGTATGAAAACAACCTGCTTCTTCGGAAGAAGCTGCGGGAAATGCTGATCAAAAAGGGCAGCGGGCATCTGCTTGCCGCAGCGGATCTGGAATTTTACTGGCTTATGCACCTTGAGCTCAAGAACGAGCTGCGGCGAAGGGATATTCCTTTCAAGGAGATCGCAAGTCTGGTGCGTAAAAGAATCTCGGATGCCCGTCTCCGGGAGCTGCAGATCCGGCTCCCGGTTCCGCCGTCGGATCCGATGGGCCGTATCCTTGCATTCATGATCAAACGGCCGGATAATATACGCGTTGGTCTTGCGCGGGAGGCTCTCCTTGGCGGACAGAAAATGCGCGGCGCTGCCGGAAAGAGGAAAATCCTCCGGCGAACGGAGAAGAAAATCCATGCATAATCTTACAGTTACGGTCATTATTCCGTTTCACAACGCGCGGGAGACGCTGCAGGCGGCACTGGACAGCGTTCTTTCACAGACCTATGACCAACTGGAGATTATCCTGATCGACGACGGCTCCTCTGACGGAAGCGGAGAGCTTGCGGACGTACTTGCAGCGTCCCCCATGCGGGAAGGGCGGATCGTAAAAACCCTTCATCAGGAAGATCTTGGCGTATCGGTTTCCAGAAACCGCGGGACACTGGCTGCAGAAGGCGGATACATCACTTTTCTGGACGCGGATGATACGATGGATCCCGGCATGATCGCGTATCTCGTGCGCCTTCTGCGGGAAACCGGCGCGGATATTGCGGGGTGCGGTTTCCAAAGCGTTTCTGCGAAGAAGCCGCCGGAGGAAATCCCGGAACCGGACGCCGGGGAAAAGATACCGCACAGGCTCCTGCAGGGCAGTGAAATCGCGCGGGAGATCATCATGCGCCACGACACCAGAGTCTGGAGCAAGCTGTTTACCAGAAAGACCGCTTTGTCAGCGCGCTTTCAGGAAGGACTTACGATCGGAGAGGATATGCTCTATGTCCTTTCCTGCGCCGGGCCGGAGACGAAATACGCGGCCGCGGCCGCGCCGCTTTACCGCTACACGGTAAACCCGGAAGGCGCAATGAACCGGCCTTTTACGCGTTCCTATATGGACCAGCTGCGCTGCTGGGAGCTGGCTCTGACGCGGATCGGAGCTGTTTTCCCGGAGCTTTTGCAGGACAGAAATTTCTGCGGCTCGCTCGGCTCGGTACAGGCGGTTTCCGCAGTGCTTGCCGCTTCGAAAATCAGCCTGCTGCCGGGAAAAGAAAGACGCGCTTTTGCAGATTGCCTGCGCACATGCAGGGAGAGGGTAAAGGACGCGCTCTCAAATCCGGATGTCCGCGAGAACCTCCCCGCCGGATACGGAGCTAAGACATCGCTTCTTCTGCATGCGCCCGCCCTCTTCGGCGTCATGACGCGTGTGGCACAGAACTGCAAAAATGCATCGGAAGGACTGAAATGACGAACGATCTCGCGTTTTATATGCACGCAGGCAGCGGAAACCACGGCTGTGAAGCCATTGTGGACTCGCTTGCCCGCATGCTCCGCAACAAGAAAATTCTGCTGGTAACGAACAGCGCGGCAGAGGACGAGAAGTATTTACCGGAAGAAGTCCGGGAGCATCTTACGATTGCGCAGGAGCAGCATATTTCGGAACACTTTTTCACGCACGCGTTTTATTACGCGAGGCGCCGCCTTACGGGAGATCAGGAATCTTTTCTCCGGTACCGCCTTGCGCCGATGACCGGCAGGGAAAAGCCATCTCTTGCGGTTTCGATCGGAGGAGATAATTACTGCTATCCTTCGATGGTTGAAGACCTGATGCTCTCGAACAGCATGCTGAACCGGCAGGGAACGAAGACAGTGCTGCTTGGCTGTTCGATCGAGCCGGAGCTTCTGAAAAAACCTGCGCTTCTGGAGGATATGAACCGGTACGCGAAGATCATCGCAAGAGAGAGTATTACGTATTCCGCACTGGAGAAGGCGGGCATTCCCGCGGAGAAGCTTGACTGCTGCCCGGATCCTGCTTTCGCGCTGCCCTCGGATGAGTCGGCGCTTCCGGCGGGCTTTGCCTGCGGCAACACGGTCGGCATCAACCTCAGCCCGATGGCGCAGGACTACGCGGAGGACAGAACAGCTCCGATCCGCTGCATGCAGGAACTGATCCGGTACATTCTGCGCGAAACCAATATGGGTGTTGCTCTGATCCCGCATGTTGTCTGGGAGCGCAGCGACGACAGGAAAGTTCTGCGTGAGCTGTATCAGAGCTTTGCGGACGAGCCGCGGGTACGGATGATAGACGATCACAGGGCCGAGCAGCAGAAGGGCATCATCGCGAACTGCCGCTTCTTTGTCGGCGCGAGGACGCACGCGACGATCGCCGCCTATTCGACGCTGGTGCCGACGCTTGTGATCGGTTACTCCGTCAAGGCGAGAGGAATCGCGCAGGATCTGTTCGGACAGTCGGAGCACTATGTCCTGCCGGTCCAGACGCTGCAGAATCCGCGGCAGCTGACAGACGCCTTCCGCTGGATGATGGACCACGAAGAACAGATCCACTATGCCCTGGCAGGCGCCATTCCGCTGTATCTGAAAAAGGTGCAGGGAAACGCGGAAACCCTGCGCGGACTCCTGCAGCAGGTATGACGGCACGGAGGTAAGATGGGAAGAGTCAGACTGGCGGAAAAGAATATTGTCTTCGGTTACATCGGTCAGCTCGCAACAGCGCTGATCTCTTTTGTGCTGCGCACAATCTTCATCCAGAATCTTGCCGAACAGCTTCTGGGCGTCAACAGCCTGTACACGAATATCCTTTCCATCCTCTCGATGGCGGAGCTCGGGATCGGAACCGCCCTGAATTTCGCGCTCTACAGGCCGGTCGCGGAGCATGATCGTGAGAAGGTCAAGTCGTACATGCAGATGTACCGCAAGGCGTACTATGTCATCGCTCTTGTTGTCGCGGGCATCGGCCTTGCGATCGCGCCGTTCCTGCGGTATCTCATCAAGGACCCGGGACCGGTCACCGTACAGCAGATGACGCTGTATTACTTCATCTTCCTGTTCAATACGGTCAGCACGTACTTTGTTTCGTACAAGTATTCGCTTGTCAACGCGCAGCAGAAAAACTACATACAGACCAACATCAATACAGTCACCAAGATCATTACCGCGCTGCTGCAGATTCTGGTGGTCGTTTTCACGAAGAATTTCCTGCTGTTTCTGTTAACGGACGCACTGGTGCAGCTTCTGCAGAAAGTCTTTGTGAACTGGTATCTGAACCGGCTGTATCCTTTCCTTCTGGAGAAAAACATCACGCCGCTCTCCAGAGAAGAAAGCGATGAAGTCTGGCGCAAGACCAAAGCGCTCGTTCTTCATAAAGTCGGTGATGTCGCAAGACTTCAGACGGATTCGATCATCATTTCCTCGTTTATCGCGGTTGCCGTTTCGGGCATGGTCGACAACTACACGCTCGTCATCAATACGGTTTCGAACTTCGTGAACATCATATTCAATTCGGTGATTTCGGGGTTCGGGAACCTGATCGCAACCGAGTCAAAACAGCGCCAGTTTGAACTTTTCAAGGTCTACCGCTTTTTCGCAAGCTGGGTCTACGGCTTTGCGGCGACCGGCTTCTTCATCCTGCTGACACCGCTTATCCGGATCTGGTTAGGAGATGCCTGGGTGCTGCCGTCTTCGGCGGTTTACCTGATCCTGACCGACCTGTATTTCAAGGGAGACAGAATTGTTCTGTCCAACTTCAAAACCGCGGCCGGCGTTTTCGAACAGGACAAATATCTCGCCCTGATTCAGGGCGCGGTGAATCTTGTCTTGTCGGTCTGGCTCGTGCAGAGGATCGGCCTTGCCGGCATCTATGTCGGCACCGTTGTTTCCGGCCTGATCGCCAATGTCACAAAGCCGGTGATTATCTATCATGTCTGTTTTGACCGCTCGCCGGCGTCGTATTTTGCGGATATGGCAAAATACGTAGTGACCGTCGCGGTCATAACGATGGCAAGCCATTATATTACAGCGCCGCTTCTTGCAAGACCCGGCATTCTGCCTTTCCTTGTCTGTGTGGTCCTGATCACGGTACTGTTCAACGCGGTCTTCATGCTGCTGTTCGGCAGGACACAGGAAATGCGCTATCTGAAGGGCCTTCTGAAGAACCGGCTCTCAAAGGGGGAGAACTGATATGTATATTGACAAAGGACTGCTGGATCTTCTGTCGGACGAAGCGGCGCGCCAGCTCCTCGAACTGCCCCGGCAGGACGCGGCGGGAACGTTCAAACGTCTCGTGAAAAGGGCACTTGGCCGGCAGACGCCGAAGAAGGACGATCTGTTCTGGCCGGCGGGACTTCTGCTTCTGGGACTTTGGGAAGCCGGACGCAGGGAAACTGTGGAAGCGTATATCCGCGCGTGGGCAGCAAAGGACGCGCCGGTAGCTTATGTCGACGACGCGCTGGCGGGATATGTGATCCTGTGCCTGTATGAACAGACAAAGGATCCGCAGTGCAGGGAGGCTGCGGACCGGATCTTCCGGTTCCTGGATGATACGCCGAAAGATCAGAGCGGAGCGATTATCTACAACCCCGGAAGAGGCAACGGGTATATCTTTGCGGACGGCGCCGGCATGACCGCCCTGTTTCTTTCAAAGTACGGAAAAGTGTTCGGAAACGCAGAAGCTTCGGCGCTCGCAAGGCGCCAGATCGGCAGCTTTTTAAATTACGGGATGGATTACCTGTCTTCGCTGCCCTATCACGGATATGACCGTCAGAGCGGCGTCAAATACGGCATTATCGGCTGGGGACGCGCAACAGGCTGGCTCCTGATGGGGATGAGCGGCATCATCTGCGACACAGGGGACAAAGAAGTGCTTGCGGCTTTCCGGGAAATCCTGGACGCGGCGTTTACGCACCAGCGGAGGGATGGCTTGTTCTCCTGGCAGCTGGAAGCCGTGGACGGCCCGGCGGACACTTCCGCAACCGCGATGATCCTCTGGTCGGCCGCCCGCGTGATGAAGGAAGGCTGGCTCAAAGATCTGGACAGGAACCTTCTTGCCGACGGCGCGGACGGACTGCGCCGGCAGATCAACGGCGGAAGAATTTACGGCGCGTCCGCGGAATGCATTGATTTCGCGCAGTACGTGCAGCAGTACGGGTGCTATCCCTGGGGACAGGGAGCGGCGCTGTCGTTTTTCGGGGTGTTCTGATGCTGATTATCAAACTGATGGGCGGGCTCGGCAACCAGATGCAGCAGTACGCGCTCTGCAGAAAACTGCAGACGCTGGGGCGCGAAGCAAAGCTCGATGTCTCCTGGTTCGAGGACGAAAGGCTCCAGAAGAGCGTCCTCGCGCCGAGAAAGCTGGAGCTGGCTTATTTCCGGAATCTTTCTCTGCAGACAGCTTCCGCGGCGGAGATCCGGAAAGTCCGGGGCGCATCGTCGCTGCCCGCGAAAGCATTTCGAAAGCTGACCGGAAAAACGACGGTTTTTACGGAAAGCGAAATGTATCATCCGGAGATCTTTTCGATGGACGGGCGGTATCTCGAGGGATATTTTGCCTGCAATAAATATTACGCGGATATACTGCCGCTTTTGCGGGAGGAATTTGTTTTTCCAAAGAGTAAAGATCCCGCGCGCACTTTGCAAAACAATGAGGTCATCCGGCAGATGAAAGATGCATCGGAGATTTCCGTCAGCATTCACCTGCGCCGTGGAGATTATCTTGCGAAGGAAAACGCGGCGCTCCTTGGCGGCATCTGTACGCCCGCCTATTACGACGGCGCGGTCCGTTTTCTCGAACAGAAGGCGGAGGGCACAGGGAAGAAGCTTCATTTCTATGTCTTTTCGGACGACCCGGAATTCGCGCGGCAGTGCCGGTTCGGTACGCAGGAAGAAGAGATGACCATCTGCGACTGGAACAAGGGTGACGAGAGCCTTCTGGACATGGACCTTATGAGTCACTGCCGGTGGAATATCGCCGCAAATTCAACGTTCAGCTTCTGGGGAGGACGGCTGAATCCGCACCCAGGCGCGGTCAGAATCCGGCCGCTCCGGCACCGCAACAATCAGATTCCGGAGGCGGCTGTCATGAAAGAGCTTTGGGAAGGCTGGACGCTGGTTGATCTGGACGGTAAAGTTATATAGTGTTTCCGTCCGCGTTTTTTGCTACAATAGAAGGAACAGGGCGGGCCGTGAAGTCCGCCCGCAGCAGCAGGAGTAAATACATGAAGAAAATCATTCTGACAGGCGACCGTCCGACCGGCCGTCTGCACATAGGACATTATGTCGGATCACTGCGGCGCCGCGTGGAGCTGCAGAACAGCGGGGAGTTCGATGAGATCAACATTCTGGTTGCGGACGCGCAGGCGCTCACGGACAACTTCGACAATCCCGAAAAGGTGCGCGCGAACATTGTCAATGTAGCGCTCGATTATCTCGCGGCGGGGATCGACCCTTCGAAGAGCAGCATTATGATTCAGTCCGCGATCCCGCAGCTGACCGAGCTGACCTTCTACTATATGAATCTGGTTACGGTCGCGAGACTGCAGAGAAATCCGACAGTCAAATCGGAGCTGTCGATGCGCGCCTTCGGAGAAGGCATTCCGGTCGGCTTCTTCTGCTACCCGATCAGTCAGACGGCAGATATAACGGCATTCAAGGCAACGACCGTTCCCGCGGGAGAGGATCAGGAACCGATGCTTGAGCAGACGCGTGAAATTGTCCGCTCGTTCAATCATACGTATCACTGCGATGTTCTTGTTGAGCCGGAAATTCTGCTTCCGCAGAATAAAGCGAGCATGCGGCTGCCGGGCACGGACGGCAAGGAGAAGATGTCCAAATCTCTCGGCAACTGTATTTATCTTTCGGACGAGCCACAGGTCATCAGCAAGAAGGTAAAGAGCATGTACACCGATCCCGGGCATCTGAATGTGAACGATCCGGGCAAGACAGAGGGGAATCCTGTTTTTACGTATCTGGATGCCTTCTGCAGGCCGGAACACTTCGCTGCGTTTCTGCCGGAATATCAGAACCTGGGCGAGCTCAAGGAGCATTACAGAAGAGGCGGTCTCGGAGACGTCAAGGTCAAGAAGTTCCTGGACGCCGTGCTCGAGGATACGCTGACACCGATCCGCGAGAAGCGGCATGACCTTGAAAAGAACATCGACTATATTTACGAAGTATTAAAAGAGGGAACCGAAAAAGGCAGGGAAAGAGCGGAGCAGACGCTCGATGAAGTCAAGGACGCGATGAAGATCAACTACTTTGACGACAAAGAACTGATTCTGCAGCAGCAGAAGGAATTTGACAAAGAGAGACAGGAACGCGAGGCACTCGAAAGGAGACGGGAGGCATCCCGCCGCGGCAATCAGAAGAAGACACAGGAACATGCGTAACGGATTTGCGAGGCGGTTATGAACTACGAAGAGGCAAAACAAAAGCTATGCGCATACGGGCAGGAACATGCCCTGCAGTACTGGGACGAGCTTTCCGAGACGGAGCGGCAGAACCTGCTCCGTCAGATTGAGGCGCTGGACTTTTCCCCGATTCACTTTGTAAAGGACAGAGGGGAGCTCCCTGCGAAGGGGGCCATCAGCCCGCTGAAGGCCATGGAACTTCCCGAAATTGAAGACCGCAGAGAAGAGCTTATGGAAACCGGCCTGCAGGCGATCCGCGAAGGCAGGGTCGGCGCGGTGCTTCTTGCAGGCGGCATGGGCACGAGACTTGGCAGCGACAATCCCAAGTGCATGTATGATATCGGCATCACGAGACATGTCTATATCATGCAGCGGCTCATCGAGAATCTGATGGACGTTGTCCGCGCAGCGGACGGCACGTTCGTTCCGCTTTTTATCATGACCAGCGAGAAGAATCATGAAGCGACGACCGGGTTTATGAAGGAACATAATTATTTCGGTTATGATCCTTCGAAGGTCTGGTTCTTCCGTCAGGATATGGCGCCGGCGACCGATTATAACGGAAAGGTCTATATGGAAGCGAAGGACCGCATCGCTTCCTCGCCGAACGGCAACGGCGGCTGGTTTGCCTCGATGGCAAAAGCGGGACTGCTGGATACGCTGCATGATCTCGGGATCGAGTGGCTGAACTGTTTTTCCGTAGACAACGTACTGCAGAGGATCGCGGACCCTGTCTTTATCGGCGCAACGATCAGGAGCGGATGCGCTTCGGGCTCCAAGGTAGTCCGCAAGGCTGCGCCGGACGAGAAGGTCGGCGTGATGTGCCTTGAAGACGGCTGCCCTTCGATCATCGAATATTACGATATGACACCGGAGCTTTTAAACGCGAAGGACGACGCCGGAAATCCCGCGTACAACTTCGGCGTAATTCTGAATTATCTTCTTCGGGAGAAGGATCTTGAAAAGATCATGAACGAGAAGCTGACGCTGCACATCGTCGAGAAGAAGATTCCGTATATGGCGCAGGACGGTACGTTTGTCAAACCGCAGGCGCCCAACGGCTATAAGTTCGAGCTCCTGATTCTCGATATGATCAGACACATGGGCTCCTGCCTGCCGTTTGAGGTCAGGAGAAACTGTGAATTCGCACCGATCAAGAACAAAGAGGGCGTTGATTCCGTAGAAACTGCGAGAGAGCTCTGCCGGGAGAACGGCATCGAACTCTGATTGCGGCAAACATACAAGGGAGGACAAAAGACATGAAAATTCTTGTTACCGGCGGCGCCGGCTTTATCGGAAGCCATACCGTGATCGAGCTGCAGAACGCGGGACATGAACCGGTCATACTGGACAACCTGTACAACGCGAGCCCGAAGGTGATCGGCAGAATCGAGGCCATCACCGGGAAGAAGGTCCCGTTCTATGAAGCGGATATCCGGGACAGGGAAGCACTGAACCGTGTCTTTGACGCGGAGAAACCGGACGCGGTTATTCATTTCGCAGGCCTCAAGGCAGTCGGCGAATCCGTGCACAAGCCGTGGGAATACTACGACAACAATATCACCGGCACGCTGACACTCCTGGATGTCATGAGAAAACATAACTGCAAGAACATCATTTTCTCATCCTCCGCGACCGTCTATGGCGATCCCGCGTTTGTACCGATTACCGAAGAGTGCCCGAAGGGAACCTGCACGAATCCTTACGGCTGGACAAAATGGATGCTCGAGCAGATCCTGACCGATATGCACACTGCGGATCCGGAGTGGAACGTTATCCTGCTCCGCTATTTTAACCCGATCGGCGCGCACCCGTCAGGAACCATGGGCGAGAACCCGAACGGTATCCCGAACAACCTGATGCCGTATATCACGCAGGTTGCAGTCGGCAAGCTTGAGAAGCTCCATGTCTTCGGCAACGACTACGACACACCGGACGGCACCGGTGTCCGCGATTACATTCACGTAGTCGATCTTGCGAAAGGACATGTCTGTGCGCTGAAGAAGCTCGCGCCCGGCAGCGGCGTCAGCATTTACAACCTCGGCACCGGACACGGATACAGTGTCCTTGATATTGTTCACAATTTCGAGGAAGCGACAGGGAAGAAGATTCCGTATGTCATTGACCCGCGCAGAGCCGGCGACATCGCAACCTGCTACTGCTCCGCGGAGAAGGCGCACAGGGATCTCGGCTGGACCGCGCAGTACGGAATCCGCGAAATGTGCGAGGATTCCTGGCGCTGGCAGAGTATGAATCCGAACGGATATGATGACTGATCTGGCAGGAAGAATAAGATATGCAGCCGCTGCGGCAATCCTTTCCGGGATTGTCTGCAGCGGCTGCGGCGTTTTACCGGAGGGGACATTGCCTTCGCTGCCTTTTGCGGCGGAGAAGAGCGGCCCGGCGGCTGCCGGGGCAGCAGGGGACAGCGCGGGCGACGCCGGAAAAGCGGCGGACAGCGAAGGAGCCTCTGCGGCGGCGGACAGCGAAGCAGTCTTCGGGACGGAAGAGGCAGGACAGAATGCCGGCGGCGAAGCCTCTGTGCTGGCGCCCGCGCCTTCCTATGAAGCGGAGGCACTCTCCGACGGCTCTTCGACGTACGGTTATCACCTGTTAACTGCAGAGGGGCAGAAGATCTATGACGAGGTGCTCACCGCGGTCAGGGAACGCAGGACGGTAACGGTATCAACACTTGATAAAAATTTGCTGGATCAGGTTTATGACTGTGTGACGGCGGACCATCCGGAGCTGTTTTACATCAGCGGATATACTTATACAAAGCATTCCGTGATGGACAAACTGCTGAGCATCAGCTTCGAGGGAAATTATGAAATGACGGCGCGGCAGCAGGAAGACGCGCAGAAGATTGCGGATGATTATACGGCACGCTGTTTTGACGGTCTTCCCGCGGACGCGGACCAGTTTGAAACGGCAAAGTATCTGTTCGACTATATTGTGACCCATACCGATTACGATACGGCCGCAAAGGATAATCAGACGATTCTGTCCGTAATGCAAAACGGCAGGAGTGTATGCAGCGGATACGCGAAAAGCTTCCAGTATCTTTTAAATAAAGCCGGCATTCCGTGCACCCTTGTGACCGGGACAGCCTTCGGATCTGCGCATGCATGGAATCTCGCGCTGCTGGACGGGGATTATTATTATTTTGATGTTACGTTTGGCGATGCCTCTTATCCGGGCAGTGATGTAAAGCGCAAGGTGATCGGATATGAATATTTCGGCGTGACAAGTGAGGAAAGCGAAAGAACGCATACCGCTGACGGCCGGATTCCGCTTCCGGTCTGCAGGGCGGAAGCGGACAACTACTATGTACACGAAAACGCGCGGCTGCAAACCTATGACAGGCAGAGGATTGCGGAGCTCGCGCGGAAAGCCGCTGCAGAAGACTCCGGTATCCTGCGGCTGCAGGCAGCCACCGCGCCGTTATATGACGAGCTGTTAGATCAGCTGATCGGACAGCAGCAGATTTATGATTTTCTGCCGGGCGTCCGGAGCCTGAATTATATCCGGGACAAGGATATGCGTACGCTGACGTTCTGTTATGAATAGGAAAAACGCGCCAGTCTTGCCGCGTCCTTCCGGGACAGGCGCAGACGGATCCGAATTCCTTCCGGCAGGTATTCCTCCGTAGTGTCAGGGTAAGCCTCCTTTAAATCGTGGAGAACCGAACCCTCCGGATAAGGAATCAGAAGCGTTTTTTCCACATACTGCATCTGTATGATCTGATCAATGCGTTCCAGGAGAATATCTATGCCGATGCCTTTTCCGGCTGCCATCCAGATATGGTCCGCGTGGAAAACGGGAATCCGGACATCTTCCCGCAGGTCGGCTTTGTTATAAACATACAGAACCGGAATGCCGGCGGCATCGATGTCCTCCAGCGTTTTTCTGGTAACCCGGATCTGCTGTTCGTAATCTTCGTCCGAACAGTCAACGACTTCCAGCAGAAGATCGCTGTAACGGACTTCTTCGAGTGTCGAGCGGAATGCCTTCACAAGAGGGTGTGGCAGATCGCTGATAAAGCCGACTGTATCGGACAGCAGAAAAGGCTGGTGACCTGGGATCCGGATTTTGCGGACCGAAGTGTCGAGCGTCGCGAACAGCATATCCTTCGCGAGCACTTTTTTATCTGCGGCGCCCTGCTCCGCTTTGTCTAAAAGCGCGTTCATCAGTGTGGATTTGCCGGCATTTGTATAACCGACCAGCGAAACCAGAGGAAGTCCGGAAGCAGTTCTGGCGTTTCTCTGCGTCTGCCGTTCCCTGCTGACTTCCTTTAATCTTGCGTTTACGACTTCGAGCTGATGCTCGATATGGCGGCGGTCCAGCTCGAGCTTTTCTTCTCCCGCGCCTTTATTCGAGAGCCTTCTGGAGCCCCCACCCTGCCGGCCGAGGTTTCTGCGCATGCCGACAAGCCGCGGCAGCATATATTGCAGCCGCGCGGATTCAACCTGCAGGCGGGCCTCTCTGGTGCGGGCGCGCGAGGCAAAGATCTGCAGGATAATACCGGTCCTGTCCAGTACCTCCGTATCAAAGACCTTCTCGAGGTTACGCACCTGCATCGGCGTCAGCGCTTCATTAAAGATGACAAGATCCGCGCTGCATTCTTCGATGGTCAGCAGAACTTCGTGTACCTTGCCGCTGCCGATGAGAGTCGCGCGGGTCACATCCGGCGTATTCTGCACGATGGAAGCGGCGGGCTCAATGCCGCAGGCTTTCGCCAGTTCGGCCAGCTCATGCATGGAGTTCTCATAGCGCTGCGCGCTGCTGCCGGTATTGAGTCCGACGAGAACGGCGCGGGGAAGTTTCTCCGGCTTTTGCAGTTCGATCATAGATACCTCCGGTTTCATAAATCAATTACCAACGAAAGGATAAAACAATGTATATCAGAAAATCAACACCGGATGATCTTCCGGAGATCCTCTCGATTTACGCACATGCCCGCGCGTTTATGAAGGCGCATGGAAATCCGGACCAGTGGGGCGACATCTGGCCGCCCAAAGACCTGATCCGCAGAGACATCAGCGAGGGAACCGGCCGCGTCTGCATCGGGGATGACGGCAGGATCTGTGCTGTTTTTTACTATAATTTCGGAGATCATATCGACCCATGCTATGACAGAATTTATGACGGCGCATGGCGTAATGATTCTCCGTACGGTGTCGTGCACAGGATCGCTTCCGCGGGAACGCAGAAGGGCGCCGGATCTTTCTGCATCCGCTGGGGCTATGAACAGTCCGGAAGGCATTTGCGCATGGATACGCACAGGGATAACAAAGTCATGCAGTCCTGCCTTGCGGGACTTGGCTTTGTACGGTGCGGTACGATTTATGTCACAGAGGACGACGCGCCACGCATCGCTTACGAGAAATGGGAACCGGCTGCAAGTTCACATAACCCACAACATTAAGACACAAAGCGAACACAATCACCATCTATACTCATAATTGTCCGAAAGGATATACAGCGAATACAGTATCATTTGAACATAGAGAAGAAAGGATGGCACGCAGATATGGCAGACGAGTTCAACAGGGAGAACGGCGGATATTCAGACGGATCCGCGTTCCAGCATAATCAGGGCAGCGCGAACGAAAACGCGGGAACCGGCAACGGCTCTTACAATTATAATCAGGGAGAATACCATAACACGTATTCGAATGCGTACGGCTCCAATCAGGCGCACGGGAACGCTTCGAACGGTTACGGACAGAACAACAACGGCGGCGCGGGAAACAACCGTCCGAAGAAAGGCAAAGGAAAGGCCGGTAAGGCAGCTTTTGCGATTCTTCTCGCGGTGATCGTCGGCGCGAGCGCAGGCGTCGGCGCGTGGGGCATCAATAAGGTTGCAGGAAACCAGAACGGGAAGAACGAAGCCTCCGCAAATCTGCAGATTGATCCGGAAGACGGCAAACAGGAGCAGTCATCCGGGGATACGCAGAACTCCGGAACGGACGACAGCAGCGCGCAGAACAGCGAAAAGAGCGGATCCGGAAGCAGCGCCCAGCTTTCGATGAACGATTCCCAGGCGGTTGTAACAGACGTATCGAAGGTCGTGGAGAAGGTGATGCCTTCCATGGTCTCCGTCTATAACAACTTCACACAGACAAGACAGGATTTCTTCGGTCAGACCTATTCCCAGCAGTCGCAGGCGACCGGTTCCGGCATCATTATCGGCAAAACAGACACCGAGCTGCTCATCGTCACGAACAATCACGTAGTCGCGGACGCGGATTCGCTGCAGGTGCAGTTCCAGGATGAAAATACGGCGGACGCCAGCATCAAGGGAACCGATGAGACAAATGACCTGGCGGTCATCGCGGTCAAGCTCTCGGATATCAAAGATGACACAATGAGCAAGATCAGCATTGCGACACTGGGCAATTCCGACAATCTGGTTCTGGGCGAGCCGGTTGTGGCAATCGGTAACGCGCTCGGCTACGGCCAGTCTGTCACTACCGGTGTTGTCAGCGCTCTGAACAGGGAAATCACGCAGGAAAACAATGAAACCGGCACATTTATCCAGACCGACGCGGCGATCAACCCCGGCAACTCCGGCGGCGCTCTCGTGGATCTCAACGGCAATGTCATCGGCATCAACTCCAGTAAGATCGGCGGCAGTGCGGTCGAGGGTATGGGCTACGCGATCCCGATTTCCAAGGCGGAGCCGATCATCGAAAGCCTGATGAATCAGACAACGAAGGAAAAGGTTTCTGAAGACAAGCAGGGCTATCTGGGCATCTCCGGCGTCAGCGTGACGTCGCAGGTTTCGAGCGCCTACAATATGCCGCAGGGCGTTTATGTCGCGAAGGTCATCTCCGGCACAGGCGCGGCGGATTCCGATCTGCAGAAAGGCGATATCATTACCGCGATCGAGGGATCAACAGTGCAGTCGCTGGAACAGCTCCAGAAGCAGCTGACGTACTATGAAGCCGGCAGCACGGTGATAATCACCGTAAAACGCGCATCCGCCAACGGCGAATACAAGGAACAGGAGATTAAGATCAAGCTGACCGACAAGAAGACGATGGAAGCCGCAAGTGACAGCGAGGACAGCCAGAACAGCAAGAAGAGCAGTCCCGCGGCACCCGGAAACGGCAATGGCAGTCAGGGAAATTCCGGCAGCGGAAACGGACAGAACGGAAACGGAAACAACGGCTCTTCGGGAGATGATTCCGGGGAGGAAGACGATGAAAACGGTTTCTATCAGTTCCCCTGGAGTTTCTTCGGCAACTGATCATCTTTGAATGACGGGAACCTTGCAATACGGAAATCCATAAATACATAATAAACACCGCCCGGCGGCGCACGTTTTCTAACCGGTGCAAGTCCGGAGTCCGCCCGGTAGTGGGAAGGACATAGCTGAAGGCAAGGGTGTCCATCGTGAGGTGGAATCTGAAGGAAGCCGGATTCGGGGAAACTACTAACCCGAGGGCAAACCTCTGGCCTGACGTACAGGAA
>JAQXUQ010000030.1 GCA_029224465.1 Bacillota bacterium
CCCATTAAAGCGGTACGCGAGCTGGGTTCAGAACGTCGTGAGACAGTTCGGTCCCTATCCGGCGCGGGCGTAAGATGTTTGAGAGGAGCTGTCCTTAGTACGAGAGGACCGGGATGGACGGACCGCTGGTGTATCTGCTGCGCCGCCAGGCGCATGAGGCAGGGTAGCCAAGTCCGGCAGGGATAAACGCTGAAGGCATCTAAGCGTGAAGCCCCCCTCGAGATGAGACATCACATAGACCCCTTAGAGAGTATGAGGTAGATAGGCTTGAGGTGTAAGTGCTGCAAGGCACTGAGCTGACAAGTACTAATCGGTCGGATGCTTATCCTATGTAGAATGTGCGAAGCACGTACGACCAATGAATGTAGAATGCGCGAAGCGCGTTCTATCCGCGAAGCGGACAAACGGCAAAGCCGTTTGCAATAACTATCATTTGATGTAAAATCTGTATTCAGTTTTGAAGGTATGAGCTTGCATTATTAAATGCAATGTGCTAGACTACCTAAGTACTTGGCCTGGTGGCTCAGTTGGTTAGAGCGCCGCCCTGTCACGGCGGAGGTCACGGGTCCGAATCCCGTCCGGGTCGCTTAGTTGTATATTTCTCTTTCGTGGGGTCTTAGCTCAGCTGGGAGAGCATCTGCCTTACAAGCAGAGGGTCACAGGTTCGAGCCCTGTAGGCCCCATCTTTTTTTAGAAATATACAATTATGCCGATGTGGCTCAATTGGCAGAGCAGCTGATTTGTAATCAGCAGGTTATCGGTTCGAGTCCGATCATCGGCTTATAGTGCTTCGGCATTATATGGATGGATTCCCGAGTGGCCAAAGGGGACAGACTGTAAATCTGCTGCGTTTCGCTTCGGTGGTTCGAATCCACCTCCATCCATTTGGTTATGGTTTTTTACAGACCATATACAACATCGCGGGGTGGAGCAGTCTGGAAGCTCGTCGGGCTCATAACCCGAAGGTCATAGGTTCAAATCCTATCCCCGCTACTTATGCCCAGATAGCTCAGTTGGTAGAGCAGAGGACTGAAAATCCTCGTGTCGCTGGTTCGATTCCGGCTTTGGGCACACGAAAGAGGCTTCTGTATTAAGTATTTACTTGATACAGAAGCCTCTATTTTGTTGTTTTGATAAAATTTGCTTGTCAGTCAATACAATATGCCGACACTGCCGCTGATTGCATAGAATATCCAAGAAGAATCACAAGCAGCGGCACGTATTGCCTGAAAAACCTCAATTTCAATGCAATATGAATAAGCTTCGAGAAAACATCTAGAAAATCTATGCAAATCAAAGACTCCGGCCTATATTGCATAGTGACGGCTCGAACCGCCATATGCAACAACAAAAAGCTCTGCAAATCTAAGAATAGCCCTGCATTGAATGATCACGGCTTAAACCGTCATATGCGACAACATATATTCCACGATCGCAGCGCAGTGGCGTGCCGCCTTCGGCTCAAAGATATCGTAGGATTCCTGTACAGACTCGTCTGCTTTGTCGGAAATCGCACGGATAATCACGAATGGAATTTTATTCAGGTAGGCAGCCTGTGCAATCGCGGCACCCTCCATTTCAGCGCAGAAGCCATGGAAGTCCCGCATCAACCTCTGCTTGATTTCACGCGATGATATAAACTGATCACCGCTGATCACCTGACCTTCGAAAACCTGCACGTCGGGGGCAGCTTCTTTGACAGCCTGCACTGCCGCATGTCTGAGACTTTCATCCGCGGGGAAGGACACGACGCCCATCTGCGGTACTTCACCTTTTTGATATCCGAATACAGTCGCATCGACGTCATGGTACATCGCGCTTGATGAAACTACAATGTCACCGATATTGATGTCATTGTTCAAAGAGCCGGCAACACCGGTGTTCAGAACATGCGTAACATTAAACAGATCCGCGAGGATCTGCACACAGATACCTGCATTCACTTTACCGACGCCGCTTCTTACGACGACAACCGGCATACTGCCGATGGAACCATCGAAAAATCCCATCCCTGCCTTTTTCACGTAATTCTTTACGTTCATCTGCTCTCTAAGGTACGCCACTTCCACATCCATGGCGCCGATAATACCGATTTTCATAAAAAACCTCCGAATATGGGAATCTGAATTCGCGGCCAAACAAGACCGTGCAAGAGTAGTTTACGGGTGCGGGATAAAGATGTAAAGAAAGATTTGCGCCGGAGACGCCCCGGAGCAGGAGGAGACTGACATTTTCCGGGTTTCCTATGGTATAGTTGCATTTGAATACAGAATGCAGGCAGGAATGAATAGCTTGTGTCATCAGCGAAGAGCAGGATACAAAGGGGCACCGGAATGAGATCGGAAAAACAGTCCACAGCGGCAGAAACAGCCAGATACCAGAGAATCACCAGAAAAGATGTCGCGCGCGAAGCGGGCGTAACGGAAACGATCGTATCATATGTTTTGAATAACAACCGTTATGTCAGCAGCGATAAAAGGCAGCGCGTACTCGCCGCAGTCAAGAAGCTCGGTTACAGACCGAATACTGCCGCAAGAGCTTTGAAAGGTAAGCGGCTGAATCACATTGTATTCATTGCGGATCAGATCGTCACGGAACATTTTTCACTGCTTCTCAGCGAGATGGACGCAAAAGCCTATGATCTTGGATATATGATCTCTCTTTGCCAGAACCGCAATACCGAGGAGTTTGTGAGCAGTATTATTTCCAGACAGTTTGACGGTGTCATTATCAGCTCGATCAGTTTTCCAAAGGATTATATCCGTGAAATTATCAATGCGGGTATTCCGGTTGTTTTGCTGGAAAACAGAGACTACTCGGACATAGAGAACGCCGGAAAAATTGACAACGGTCTGTACGACGGCGCACGGGATGTCATCCGGTATCTGGATTCTCTGGGCCGCAGGAACATTGTGTACATTGATCGTTTCAGCCGGAACAATCACTTCAGCGATATGAGCGACATGCGTTACCGCGGTTTTATAAATGAAATGAAGGCCAGGAAGATATCGGAGCAGCCACAGCGGCAGGTTCTCTCAGGCTGCCACAGCCCGGAGGAAATCGCTGAGAAGGTTAAGAAATATCTTACCTCGCATCCGGAAGTGGATGCCATCTTCGGAAGAAACGATCGGGTGGCCTGCATTGCGATGCATGCAGCGCAGGAGCTGGGAAATAGGATACCGGAAGACATTGCGGTTGTCGGGTTCGATAACTCACTGCTTGGTCAGTATTCGACACCCTCGATCACGAGCGTCGAAATTCCGAGAGATCTGATTGCCGGGACAGCAATCGACATGCTTCAGAAAATGATTGTAAATCATGAGATTCCTGACAAAGTCGTCTATCATACAAAGCTGATCTGCAGAGGAAGCACGGATATCAAAGCGGCTGAAACAGACTGAAACAGAAGAAATATGCATGGATAGATCTATTGACAGACAATACAGACAGTGATATTGTGATAATACGACAAATACATACGAGTGTATAATATTGAAAAGTAAGCATTTTGCTTACTTTTATTTAACCTTGAAATACACACGTGTGTATAAATGGGGATTTTTCAAGGAGGGAATTATGCAAAAGCAAATCGTTCGTCAGTGGATCACCATGATAACGGCAGTTTGTCTTGCCGGCGGGATCACTGCCTGCGGCAGCGGCGGAAGTTCTGCGGCAGGCCAGAATGCATCGCAGACAAGCAAAGAGACACAAGCCGCTGCGACAGAAAACGCAGCGGATAATGCGGAGACGGAAACGGCAGCAGAACCCGTCACCATTAAGTTTGCCAATTATGCTCTGCTCGAGGATGCTTACACGGATTTCTGGAACGGTGTCAAGGAAGGCTTCGAAAAAGAACATCCGAATGTGACGATCGAGTGGGTAACCGCTCCTTATGGGGAGATCACAAGCCAGGTCATCACAATGGCAGGCGCGGGGGATAAATGTGACATTGTTTTTGGCGAGAACACATGGATTTCTACATATGAAGACGCCGGCTACGCGGTACCTGTGTCGGATGTTCTCGGCGAAGACTTTGTTTCCGGCTTCCATGAAAACGCAGTGGAAAGCTGTTCTGTAGACGGCACAGCCTACGGTGTTCCGTTGTATGTTTCTCCGTTTATTCTTTACTACAACACGGACATTTTCAAGCAGGCAGGGATCGACAATCCCCCCGCAACCTATGATGAACTTCTTGCGGACTGCGAAAAAATAAACGGCATGAAAACTGCTGACGGCAACGTAATTTATCCGTTCGGTCAGACAACCGCATCCGTGCCGATTTCCGGAACCAGCATTAATTCAATGATTTACAACTTCGGAGGTCAGGTTCTTGATGCTGACGGAAATCTTTCGATTGACAATGACGGTTTTCATCAGACTTTCGAAATGCTGAAGAAGCTGGATGACAAGGGCTATAATCCGCAGAACGCCAAGCTCAAGGATCTTAGAAACCTGTTTGCGCTCGGACAACTGGCCATGTACTACGACCAGAGCTGGGGAATTGCCGGTGTGAAGGCGATTAATAAGGATGCGGAAGCTTTCACGAAATCCGCGGTTCCGTTAAAAGGCGGAAGCGGAGACGGCACTTCGATTTTAAGCGCCGCGGTCCTTATTCTCGCGGACAACGGTGACGCGAGAAAGGAAGCCACAAAGGAGCTGATCGAATACATTCTGCGGGACGAAGTCCTCGGCGATTATCTCGCGAATATCGTTCCGGCGTATCCGGCGATGAAGGCGATGTCCCAGCCGGACAATGCGGTGCTTACAGGAGCGGCTGATTCGATCAGCACGGCGGTTGCATCTCCTTCGATTCCGCAGCTGAACGACCTGAATCTGGAGCTGGATACACTGGCACAGGCTGTAACTGTTTCAGATGAGGATGTTGACAAGGCGATGGAAGAGTTCCGCGCGTCGGCAAAAACATTGCTTCAGTAGTGGAAACAGTTCGAAACGCAGATGACAGGCCGGACGAAGAAGCCGGCCTGTCATGCGCAGAGGGAGGCAGATATGAACGGGAGGACGAGGCGCGTCAGTCAGAGGTCGCAGATGACGCAGAAAAAGAGAGATCTTGGTTTTTCTCTTCTTCTGCTTCTTCCTGCGGTTGTAATCACAACCATATTCATTCTGGTTCCGGTCGTTGATTCGGTCCGTGAGAGTTTTCTGGATTACAAGATGAAAAACATCATCTCCGGACGACCGGGTGAATGGAATCATTTCGCAAACTATATCAAGCTTGCCGCGAATGCGAAGCTCGGGCCGGCGATTGTGCATACGTTTTTGTTTTGCCTCGTGGTCGTGCTGTTTCAGTTCGTATTCGGAATGGCACTCGCGCTGGTTCTGAATTCCGATATCAAAGGAGCAAGATTTCTGCGCTCGATCATGATGATGCCGTGGTGTGTCCCGACCGTGATATCCGCTCTTACGTGGATGTGGCTTTTTCAGCCGCAATACGGTTTTATGCGCTGGTTCACAGGCATTGTCACGGGAGGAAGAGTTATGGATCTGGCGCTTTTAAATAATCCTTCAACGGCGCTTTCCGGTATCGCGATCGCGGCGCTTTGGAAACAGATACCATTGACGACATTGCTTTTGCTTTCAGGCCTGCAGAACGTGCCGGATTCGATTGAAGAAGCAGCCATTATGGACGGCGCGAATGCCTGGAACCGCTTCTTTAAAATTACGCTTCCTTATATGAAGAGCGTCATCAAGGTCGTTCTTTCGATGGCCATCATTGAAAACTTTAAACAGTTCCCTCTTATCTGGACGATGACCGGAGGCGGACCGGACAACAGTACGACTACGCTCGCGATTTTAAGCTACAGAGAAGCCTTTGTTTCCAACAATCTGGGAAGCGGCGCCGCGGTTACCACAGTCTGGATGCTTCTGATGATCGTTGTAGTGATAGTTTTCAATAAGCTCATGGGCGATAATCAGACGACTTAAGGGAGGAACAGGGAATGAAAAAGAAAAGAACCGCTTCCAGGATCCTCAAATACCTTGTACTGGTCATCATCATGTTATTTCTGATGTTTCCGCTGTACTGGGTCATCCTTACCAGTTTCAAATCGAACATGGAAGCTTACATGTATCCGCCGACCATGATTGCGAAGAACCCATCCGTGCAGTCCTATGTAAAGCTGTTCCGGCAGAATGCGGAGTTCTTCATATATTATCGGAATAACTTTATCGTCAGCGGCATTACGGCGTTTGTTACAACCTTCTGTGCCATACTTGCGGGATACGCGCTTTCCAGATTCCACTACCACTGGAACAGTGTTGTTTCCGGCGTGCTGTATGCGAGCCAGATGTTTCCCGTTGTATCGAGAATGATTTCTCTGTACGGGCTTCTTGGCAAAGTACATCTCCTCAATACACTCACAGGGTTGATTCTTGCCCTGATTGCCGCAATGGTTCCGTTTACAACGATGCTGATGAGCAGCTTTTTTGACAGCATTCCGGTGGACATTGAAGAAGCCGCCAAAATTGACGGCGCCTCCAGAGTACAGACGATGACGAGTGTTGTGCTTCCTCTCGTAAAGCCCGGCCTTGTCAGCGTACTTATTTACGCGTTCCTGATGACCTGGGATGATTATCTTCACTGCGCAACTCTGATTCAGAGTGATTCGCTGCGCACCTTGTCTACGGGCGTCGCACTCCGGTATCTGGGAGAACTCTCGTATGACTGGTCGCTTGTCAATACCATTTCCGTTGTCGCAATGCTGCCGATGATCCTGATTTTCTTCTTCTTCCAGAAGTATATGATCAAAGGACTTGTGGCCGGTGCCGTGAAGGGGTAAGAATTAAGAAAGGACAGAAAATGCTGACTACAAATTTAGCAAATCTTCAAAAAGCTTCGCGGGAAGGTTACGCAATCCCTGCGATCAATACGCAGGGCGGCAACTACGACATTATTATGGCGTGCTGCAAGGCGGCGCAGGAGATGAACAGCCCGATGATTCTGGCGCACTATGTTTCCACAGGGGCTTTTTCGGGGAATGACTTCTTTGTGAATGTCGCGAAGTGGTGCGCAAACAAAGTGGAAGTACCGTGTTCCATTCATCTGGACCACGGCGCCGATTTTGCCACCTGCATGGAAGCTCTTAAGCTTGGATTTACCAGTGTGATGATTGACGGTTCGATGCTTCCGGTCAAAGAAAACGCGGACGTTACGAATCAAGTGATCAAAGTCGCGAAATGTTTTGGCGTACCGGTTGAAGCGGAGATCGGTGAACTGCAGCGGCTGGACAACGGCGTGCCGCAGGAGAACAAAAACATCGCGGACCCGGAAATGGTCCGGGAATTTCTTGACCTGTGCCGGCCTGATACGCTTGCTATCGGCATCGGCAACGCGCACGGCTATTATCACGGAAAGCCGGATATTCATCTTGACGTTCTGGAAAACGTGCGGAAGTTTACGGATATTCCGCTTGTTCTGCACGGCTGCACCGGCATGGACGAGTCTGTTATCAAAGATGCAATCCGTCTTGGCGTAGCAAAAATCAATTTCGGTACGGAAATCCGTTATAAATATGTGCAGCACTATCAGGAGGCACTTCAAAACCTCGATCACAAAGGGCACAGCTGGCTTCTGAGCCAGTATGCCTCCAATGCTCTTTGCGAGGACATCAAGAAAATCATAGAGCTTTCCGGTTCTGCCGGAAAAGCACGGTAGAAGGGATAATATATGCAGCACGGCAGCATCATGGCAATCGTTATGGCGGCGGCATTTGCCGGAAGTTTCATTCAGGCGGTCGGCGGGTTCGGGTATGCGATTGTGGTGATGTCTGTTTTGCCGCTGTTTCTC
This sequence comes from Bacillota bacterium, assembly GCA_029224465.1. Classification (GTDB taxonomy): domain Bacteria; phylum Bacillota; class Clostridia; order Lachnospirales; family Lachnospiraceae; genus CAG-791. Next base: position 7,805 of record JAQXUQ010000030.1, read on the forward strand.
AAGGTGCAGACTGCATCCGTGATCGAAGTGTTTACTTCCTCCGTCATGGTCTGCGTCATAGCTCTGCGTTACCGGAAAAACATCCGATGGAAGCTGATCATTCTGCCGGCGCTTGCAAATGCGGTTTTCGGATATATCGGCATCCGTATTCAGTCGGCAGCCCCGGAGCAGCTGCTCCGGCGGATTTTGGGAAGCTGTCTTATCCTGCTTTCGCTCTGGATGATGAGAAAACATGGCGGGAGAAAGGTCCCGAACCGGCCGGTGGCAGGACTTGCCGCGGGAATGATGAGCGGCATTATGGGAGGCATGATGAGCATCGGGGGACCGCCGATGGTGCTTTACTTCCTTGGAGTTACAGATTCCAAGGAGGAGTATACGGCGACGCTGCAGATGTACTTTTTCCTTTCAACGCTGTATCTTTTCTTCACCCACCTGCTTATGGGACACATGACAAAAGAAGTGTGGACTTTCAGCCTTTTCGCGCTGCTTGGCCTTGGCGCCGGAACGGCAGCAGGCATGGCGGTTTTCCAAAGGATCAGACAGGAAACGTTTCGCAAGGTTGTTTACGGATTCATGATCTTTGCGGGCATCTATATGTTATTTACATAAATTCGAAAGAGAGACAGAACAATGGATCGTACAATGAAAAACAGCACACTGACCTATCATGAAATCTACGGTCAGCCGGATTCTTTTCAGGCAATATTGGATACTCTTCCGGAGATAGAGGCAACGCTGGATGAGGTATTTGCTGAGAAATATGATCAGCTGATCTTTACAGGCTGCGGTACGAGTCTGTATCTTGCGCAGACCTCCGCTTATCTCTGGAGGGCTATGAACAGAACGCCGGCAGAGGCAGTGCCTTGCAGCGAGCTGTTGTTTTTCCCGGAAAACTATATCAAGGGGAAGCGGACACTCGTTCTGCCGATCACGAGAAAGAGCTACACGACGGAGGTCAGGAAAGCGATTGACCGTGTACACGAGCTGCCGGGGGTAACGAGCCTTGCGATCACCTGCGACCAAGACAGCCGCCTCTATAATGAACATTATATTCTGGCACCCGATACAGCGGAAGACAGCGTCATCATGACAAGAAGCTTTACGGCAATGATTTTCCTCGCGCAGATTCTGAGCATGCATGTTTCGGGGCATGAGGAATGGATCAAAGAGATGGCCGGTTACCGGCAGGAAGCCGGGAAGCTGCTGAAAGAGTGCGACGCGCTCGCCGAAAAGATCGTCCGTGAAAATCCGGATCTCAATCTTTTCATCACGCTCGGGCAGGGGGCGTACTACGGCATCAGCAATGAATGCATGAATAAGATGAAGGAGATGGGCATCTCCAACAGCGAGGCATATTATTCGATGGAGTACCGGCATGGTCCGATGAGTCTGGTGGATGAAAATACGCTGCTGATTCTGCTTTCGAACGAAAAAACCGAGAAAACCGATGAGGCGCTGATGGAGCAGATGCAGAGCTTTTCCGGTATAACCTGCGGCATCGGTCCGCATACGGACTATATGAAAGGCCTTCGCTATCATCTGGCGACGAATCCTTCTTTCAGCGAATACCAGGCTGCAGCGATGATGGGATTCATCGGGCAGTTCCTCGGTTACTATATTTCTCTGAAAAAGGGTATCAACGCCGATACGCCGCGGCATCTGACGCAGGCGATCGTGCTGAAGTGACCGAGTTTAGGGGGAAGAAGATGATGGAAAACAAACTTCATGTTGGCGTTATTACATCCTGCTCCGGCAGGTGGCCGAGGGAGCTGCCGCAGAAAAGACTGAAAATCTACGGCGACTGGTGCAGAGAAAACCTGAAAGAAGCAGACGTACATGTCTTTGACCGGATTGTCGGATCGCAGGAAGAGTTTGCACAGGCAGTGGAATATTTCAGAGGCTGCGGGACAGATCTTGTTATCCAGGTGATCGGCGCTTTTACCGGTGATGATATCTGCTGCGGACTCTATGAGCAGCTTCGGGTTCCGGTTATTCTCTGGGCGCCGGAAGAGGACGAATGGAATCGTGATGAAAGAATGTACGCGAACGGGCTGTGCTGCGCGGCAATGAACGGAGCGAGCCTGCGCCGCCTGCAGGCGCCGCACTATATCGTGTACGGCAACTTTGATGACATAAAAGCCACAGATAAAATCCGGAGGATTGTCCGCGCTTATACGGCAGTATGTGCTCTCCGGGGAACAACTTTCGGCCTGTTCGGCTACCGGCCGACCGCCTTCTATAACTGCGCGTCCGATGAAGTGCTCCTGCGGAAGACGTTTGGAATCCGTCTTGAAGAGACGGATCTTAAAGTCCTGTTTGATCAGATGAAAGAGATACCGGAAGAGGAGGTGTCGAAGGAGGAACAACATGTCATGTCCCTCTGGGACACGTCGCTCATGCCGCCCGGACATCTTGAGAATCACTGCCGGCTGTATCTGGCGCTGAAAAAACTATATCCTTCGCTCGGCTACGCCTATTCCACGATTAAATGCTGGCCGGAAATGGGAAACGCGAAGACACAGCCGTGCGCCGTGCTCGGCCGCCTTGCGGATGAGGGAATTCATATCACCTGCGAAGGAGATATCGATGCGGGTATTACCGCGTATCTCGAACATGTTTTGACGGAAAAGGTAACCTTCATAGCGGACCTGATCAACCTTTTGGAAGAGGAGAACACAGTGACGTTCTGGCACTGCGGAAACGGCGCACCGAGTCTGCATAATCAGGAAGACGGTGTCGTGCTCGCGGATCATCCGCTGGCCGGTCAGGGTTCGGCATTCTGGTGTTCCCTGAAGAGCGGAGCCGTGACGGCAGCACGCTTTTCGAACATTGACGGACAGTACCGCCTGTTTCTGCTTCCGGGTACGGCCGTGCCGACAAAGAGGAATACGAGAGGATGCATGGTCAATGTCAAAACAAATACGCCGGTAACCACTCTCGTAGACCATATCGAAGAGACAGGCATGAGTCACCACTACGCGCTTGTCTGGTCTGATATTGCAGAGGATCTTCGAATGATTGCGAAGATTCTCGGCATTCCCGTAGTAGAACTCTAGGAGGAAACTCGTGAAAGAACAGAATCTGCTGCTGGTCCATGGCGGCGCGCCGACCGCGGTCATGAACGCTTCGGTCTACGGCGTTATCACGGAAGCGCTGCAGAACCCGGAGATTGCACACGTATATGCTGCCATGGGAGGTTCGGGCGCGATTCTTAAAGAACGGTTCCGCGACCTTTTGCAGATACCGGAGGAAAAACTGCGGCTGCTTCCCCGGACGCCGGCATCGGCTATCGGCAGCAGCCGTGATCAGCTGGAAACGGAAGACTACAAAATGATCGCGCAGATCCTCCGGAAATATCAGATCCGGTATGTTCTCTTTAACGGCGGCAATGGGAGCATGGATACCTGCGGGAAAATTTACCATGTCTGCCGGGACGAAGGACTGGAGATCTGTGTCGGAGGCATTCCCAAAACCATTGACAATGATCTTGCGGTTACGGATCACGCGCCGGGATATCCTAGTGCCGCACGCTACATTGCGTCTACAACAGCCAATATCGCGGAAGATGTACATGCGCTTCCGATCCATGTAAGCGTTGTCGAGGCGATGGGCAGAAATGCCGGCTGGATTACAGCGGCTTCGGTGCTTGCAAGGAATAAAGGGTACGGACCGGATCTTGTCTATCTTCCGGAACGGCCGTTCCATGAAGAAGAGTTTCTGGAAGATGTGCAGAGATGCATTGACCGGAACCGCTGTGCGGTTGTTGTCTGCAGCGAAGGCCTTCGCGGAGCTGACGGAGAGCCGATTGTAAAACCGGTCTATCAGACCGGCAGAAGCGTATATTACGGTGATGTCAGCGCGCATCTTGCGGAGCTTGTCATCCGCAGGCTGGGTTATAAAGCAAGAAGCGAAAAGCCCGGCATTGCGGGAAGAGCAGGCATCGAGTACCAGTCCCGCGTGGACCGGGAGGAGGCCATTCTCGCCGGACAGGAGGCTGTGCGCGCAGTCGTGCAGGGGCATACCGGCTTTATGATCGGTTTTCGCCGTGCGCCGGGAGATCCGTATCATGTTGATCCGATCCGTATTCCGATTGAAGATGTTATGATGTATGAAAACAAAGTGCCGGAGCGATTTATAAACGCAAGAGGCAACGGTATGAACGAAGCGTTCTGCAGGTGGCTTTCACCACTTCTGGGAGATCCCTTCCAGCCGTTTTTCCGTTTTGACTGAAAGGACAAAAGCACGAGGAAGAATCCATGCTGGAAATACTTTATAACGATTACATTGCGGCAGCAGTCAATACAATGGGTGCGGAGCTTTGGAGCCTGAAACGAAGAGAAGATGACAGAGAGTTTCTCTGGCAAGGCGACAGGGAAATCTGGCCGAGGCGCGCGCCGCTCCTTTTTCCCATTACGGGGGCTTTGAAAGACGGTAAAATCCGGATAGCCGGAAAAGAGCGGCAGATACCAATGCACGGCTTCGCGCGCGACTATGAACATGAAGTAATAAGCGCGGATGCGGAGCGCCTGCGCCTCCGCTTTACGGGAAATGAGACAACGGAAGAAATCTATCCATATCATTACGTACTGGAGATCACATATCAGCTTGCGGGGAGAAGACTGGACCAGACAGCCTGCGTCAGAAATACCGGAAGTGAAACCATGTACTTCTCGATTGGCTTTCACACAGGATTTTTCTGTCCGCCGGGCAGGAGGGGGAGCGCTCCGGACTGCATACTGCGGTTTGCCGATGCGGAGAATCCTCTGTGTTATGACAAAACAAAAGACGGCCTTTTAACAGGCACGAAAAGCCCGCTGCCGGCAGCGGGAAACAGAATCCCGGCTGCCGGAGGAATCTTCCCTGACACGCTGATTCTGGATCATCCGAAGTCTTCCTACATGGAGCTTTTCAATACTGTGACCCGGGAGTATGTACGTGTCCATATGAAAGATTTCCCGTATTTTCTCTTGTGGTCAAACCGCGCGGATGTGCCGTTCGTCTGCATCGAACCGTGGTACGGGCTGCCGGACTCTGTCAATGCGGATGGCTGCATGGAAAAGAAACCGGCGATCCTTGCACTCGGACCCGGAGAGACGTTTGCCTGCACACAGGGAATTGAGATTTCGCCTCCGGGGCAGGCAGAGAATTTGCACCGGGAGAGTTTATCCGGAGCCGTAAGGTAATTTGCACCGGGAGTGTTTTTCTGGGGGCATAAAGTAAACTGCACCGGGAGTGTTTTGCAAAAGACGCACAATAGCAGCAGGAAAAAAGAGGGAATACTGTATGAAACATCTGGATTTTGAATATGGGGCCGGCACGATGGGGGCGGAGCTGCCGGACTGGACCGACGTATTTATCCCGGGAGTAACCGTGCCGGATCCGCCTTATATTCCGGAGGATCAGCTTGAAAGAGCATACCGTGAAAGTCTGGATCACCCGATCGGCATGGCTCCCGTAAAGGAATTGGTGCATCAGGGGAGCCGCGTTGTTTTTGTGATTCCGGACCGCGTCAAGGGCGGAGAGCAGACGACAAGTCACAGAAAACTTGCCTGCAGGTATATCCTGCAGGATTTATATGAAGCAGGCGTGCAGAAAAAAGATATACAATTCATCATTTCAAACGGCCTGCATCCAAGAAGCACGGAACAGGACGCGAAGGCGATCTTCGGACCGGAGCTTTTTGACGAGTTCTGGCATACAGGACAGATCACAAGTCATGATTCCGAAGATCCGGACAATATGATTGACCTCGGCAAAACAAAGCGCGGTGATCCTGTCTGGATGAACAAAACCGTTTATGATGCGGATCTTGCGATCCTGATCGGGCACGTTCAGGGGAATCCTTACGGCGGGTACAGCGGCGGCTACAAGCACAGCGCCACGGGTATTACGAACTGGAGATGTATTGCGAGCCATCATGTACCGGAGGTTATGCACCGGCCGGATTTCACGCCTGTCAACAACGGTTCCCTGATGCGCCATAAATTTGATGAAATCTCCATGCATATGGAAGAGAAAATGGGGCATCCGTTCTTCTGCTGCGATGCGGTGCTGGATTCCAGAAGCAGACAGATCGCGATCTATTCCGGGTACGCAAAGGAAATGATGCCGGAAAGCTGGAAGCTTGCGGATCGGAGGACGTATGTACACTGGGCGGAAAAGAAGTACGATGTCCTTGTCTTCGGCATGCCGCAGAAGTTCCATTATGGCGACGGCATGGGAACTAATCCGATCATGATGATGCAGGCCCTGTCCGCGCAGGTGCTGCGCTATAAACGGGTGATGAGTGATCACTGCGTCATTATCTGCTCTTCTTTATGCAACGGCTTCTTTAATGACAGCCGCTGGCCGTATCTGCGGGAACTGTATGACATCTTCCAGCACGATCAGATGAACCAGCTGCCAGATATGAACCGCCTTGGCGAGTATTTTGCCACAAACGAAGAGTATATCCGTAAATACCGCTTTGCCAATGCGTTCCATCCGTTCCATGGGTTCTCGATGATGAGCTGCGGACACATCGCGGAAATGAATACAAGTGCGATTTATATCGTTGGCGCGCAGGACCCGGGATACGCGAGGGGGATGGGACTCAAGACGAGAGCCACTTTTGAGGAGGCGCTCGCGGATGCGATGAAGAAATTTGTCGGACCTTGCCCGAATATTCTTGCGCTGCCGGGAACATTTAAGACGGCGGCGGTGCATCTGTGTATGAAGGATCCCGGGATGGATTGTATGGATGCGTATGGGAGGAGCCCGGAGGAGAAAATATAAGGCGGGAAGTTTTAAACTTCTCTGCTTAAATATCGCCACATCGTTGTACGGCTGATGCCAAGCTGTCGCGCAGCCGCGCTCTGATTACCATCATTCTGATCCAGCACAGTTTTAATGATGTCCTTTGTGATCTGATCCAGCGTCCGGTTCAAATCCACGGACCGGATACTGTCAGAAGAGGACCTGCGGCTTTCCTCTCTGGCTGCCCAAAGCTGTTTTTCCTGATCAATCGCCTTTTTGACCGAGACGGCGTTGATATATGAGCCATTTGTCGTAATACATAATTCATTGATGACGCGGCGCAGCTGTGTAAAGTTGCCCGGCCAGTCATACTGCAGCATCAGATCAATTGCGTTGCTGTTGAATCCCACGATCTGCCTGCCGATTTCCAGATTGAGAGAAGCCAGATAAAGACTGCAGAGCGCCTCGAGTTTATCCAGCTGCTGCCGCAGCGGCGGAAGTGTGATATTCACACAGGAAAGTGTGTCAGATAGCTCGTGAATGATGGAATTTCGCGTCCCCAAGGAAGTGTCCGTGCAGGAAAACACCAGCCGGTTCCTTTCTGTCAGTCTGGTGTCAATGATGATCGAGAGAAGCTGCTGCCCCTGCTCCCCGGTAAGAGCATCCGGATTTTCAATGTAAATTGTATTGCCGCTGTCATTGAATGGAGAATTGTAGTGATTTGTAAGAAACTCCCAGCTCTTCTCATTCAGCAGCCTGCAGTTGATGATGACCATCGGATTGCGGCTGCGATCGCTTTTTATATAAAGAAGCCGCGCAATCTGTTCTTTACCTGTTCCCTCTTCTCCGTAAATCATCACAGGGAAATTGCTGCTGCCCACCTGTTCAAGCTCATCATTCACATGACTCAGATTGATGGAGCCGCTGATGCCATAAAAGCTTTTGAAATACTGCTGCTGCGCTTCGCTGCGGTCCGTAAACTGAATTCCGTATTTGCTGGAAATCATCGGAACCTTTGACTGTTCCGCGTGAAAAATGTAAAAATTCCCGGTGCCGGAATTATACAGTCTTCCATTGACGGAGTACATCGTCTGACCGACCAGGTGAAATGCCTTATAATCTTTATTTGGAAGGACATTAGGAATGCTCTGTCGCAGGAACTGTGTCAGTTCTTCGGAGATGGAATGGTCATGCGAAGAGAAAACGACCTTGTGACTTTCATCAAAAATAATTGTATGTTCCTGCATGCTGCGCATGGCACTTTCGTACAGGAAATTCTTCTCTCTGATGACGGAATATGTCGAATAGAGAGTAACTGCCTGCTGGAGCGCATTGTGGATGCTTTCGTCTCCGGAAGTCAGAAGAACTGCGTTCATACCAAGCCGCTTGGCGCACTGCGTTGTGATCATGTCTCCGAGAACCATTGAAATGCCCTGTTCCATCAGAGATTTCAAAACAGGCTCAACTTCACTCGAATCATGAATGGTTACAGTCTCGATATTGTACTGCAGAATATTCCCGATCAGCTGTGTATTTACGGTTATATTCGGGAAACCTACGATCGCGTACCGGCTGGGATAATTATCAATCAGCTTCATGGTCCGCAGAATATCATAGCTTGAAAGAGAAATTTCGACAATCGGAAGATCTGTGACACGCCGGATATAATTTACTGTGCCGCCGCGGGAAAGAATGACGTTGTAATGCTCCCGCTCATGCCGGCGCACGATTTCCGCTCCCCTCTCAAGGTTTCCGATGTAAACATCAAGATGAATCTGCGGATATTTCTCCGCGGCGCGAAGCATCGCATTTTTCATGGAATCATATGGTGCGATTCCTAATATTCGGATAACCGCATCATTCATAAGAGGCCTCCGCTTCTACCTTTCACATCGTGAAGAACTTCCTGAATAACTCTTATATAAGAATATAACATGTTGCTAATTGAAACAATAGTATCAATTTGAAACATATTAAAGGCGGCAACATGAAAATATGTTTCATAAATAGACATTTCTGGATTCGACGCACCTTGTTTCAGCCTGCGGAATCAGATAATATAAGCTCATCAGAAAAGTAGAATACTCTGAATACCCTAATATGTTTCAATATAGAACATTTGGATAGTGGTCTGAGAAAAGGTAACAAGATGACGAGACTGATGATCATAGCAGATGATCTGACCGGCGCTCTGGACACCGGCGTTCAGTTCGCAGCTGCAGGCGCCTGCGTCAAGGTGATCACCAACTGGACAGAAGATCTCTTTCATAGTGACAGCACAGCCGATGTGCTGGTCGTGGACACAGAATCAAGGCATATCGCGCCGGAGGAAGCTTACAGAATTGTTTACAACGTGACAGCCGCGGCAGTAAAAGCCGGAATACCGCATCTGCTCAAAAAGACAGATTCGGCGCTGCGCGGAAATGTCGGCAGTGAACTGGCGGCAATGCTGGATGCAAGCGGCAGGCCGATCCTCCCTTTCCTTCCCGCCTTTCCGACAATGGACAGGATTACCAAAAACGGATATCAGTACATCGGAGGACACCTGCTGGAGGAAAGCATTTTTAACCAGGATCCGTTTGAACCGGCAAAAGAATCCTATGTTCCCAAAATCATAGCACAGCAGAGCGATGTGCAGGTACAGGTTGTTCAGATAAACGGGAATGAGGACAATGCTGTAAAACATTCCATCGCCGTTTTCGACGCGCAGACCAAAGGACAGCTCCGGGGAATAGCGCAGAGATTGATGAGAGAAGGAAAGCTTTCGATTATGGCAGGCTGCGCGGGACTGGCATCGGCTCTTCCGGATCTTCTCGGACTGGCCGGGGAACCTGAGGCTGCAGCCTGCAAAGCAGACGCGATCCTTACAATCTGCGGCAGCGTGAATCCGATTACCGCAAGGCAGCTGGAGTACGGAGAAGCGCACGGATTTCACAGAATCAGACTTACGACGGCACAGAAACTCCAAAAAGATTTCTGGAGCAGCGAGAACGGTAAAAAGGAACTGCGGGAGCTGGTTTCCGAATGTCTGCAGGAAAAGCTTTGTATCTTGGATACAAATGACATCCCGGGCGGAGAAAACACAGTGGAGTATACCAGAGCGAACGGTATCAGTTCTGAAACAATCCGGGAAAACATTCCCGAAGCACTTGGGACGATTGCTTCCGAGCTGATCCGGAAAGGTCTGAAAAGTACAATTGTTGTCATGGGCGGCGACACACTGATCGGCATTCTGAAGAAACTGGGAGTGCAGGAACTGGAGCCGGTGGCGGAGCTTTTGCCCGGAACTGTTTTGGCGAAATTCAGGTTAAACGGGAACATCTATCAGATCATTACGAAATCCGGCGGTTTTGGAAAAGACTCGCTGCTGACAGATCTGGCGCAAAAGATTATTACGGAGGAACAGAAAGATGCTTAGTAAATATGTACTGCAAATGCCGAAATTCACATATGCAGGGAATGACAGCCTTGAAAAAATCCGGGAAATCATAGCGGACTGCAGAAAAATCGCTGTATTTACAGACAAGGGAATTGCCGGTGCGGGACTCCTAGATCTTGTTCTGGATCAGATCAGGACGGCAGGCAAGGAGTATGTTGTTTTCGATGATCTTGCAACGGAGCCGAGCTACCTTCAGGTTCAGGCGAACGTGGATGAATTCAAAGCTTCCGGCGCGGATTTCATTATCGCGGTCGGCGGCGGTTCCGTCATGGACGCGGCGAAACTCGCCTCTATTCTTGCTACAGATGAATATAAAGTTAAAGACCTTCTGGACAATCCGAGACTTGCCAAAAAGGTCATTCCCAGCATGATGATTCCGACGACTGCGGGAACAGGCGCGGAAGTGACATTTAACGCGATTGTTGCTGTTCCGGAGAAAGAAGTTAAGATCGGCATCGTCAATCCCGAAATGACAACAGATTACATTATCCTTGACGCGAAGATGATCCGGAATCTGCCGAGGAAGATCGCTGCGTCGACAGGCGTTGATGCTCTGTGCCATGCGGTTGAATGCTTCACCTGCAAAAAGGCCAATCCTTTTTCGGATCTGTTCGCGCTGGAAGCGGCAGACCTCATTTTCAACAATATCGAGAAAGCCTGTGATGACAAGGATGCAATGGAAGAGAAGAAGGCAATGCAGCTCGCTGCCTTTTACGCGGGGGAGGCAATTGTCTGCTCCGGCACGACAGCTGTACATGGCCTGAGCTATCCGCTCGGCGGCAAGTATCACATCGCGCACGGCGTTTCCAACGCGATGCTGCTGGTTCCGGTTATGAAGTTCAATGAGCCGGCGGTCCGGGGCAGACTGGCCGCCATCTATGACCGGGCGGTTCACGGTGCGAAGAACTGTGAAACCGAAGAATCCAAGAGCTCGTACATGATCGAATGGATGGAAAAGATTGTGAAACATCTCGACATCCCGACAAGCCTCGAACAGTTCAATGTGCCGAAGGAAGATCTGGACTGGCTTGTTTCCGCGGGCATGGAGCAGCAGAGACTGCTTTCGAACAATGTCAGAGAAGTACGGCCGGAGGACGCGAGAAACATCTATCTTTCGGTGATGGATTACTGATTTGCGGCCGAATGGTGAATACGGCCGGAGTTTCGCGGTAAAAAGCAAAGTGTTCAATATACAAAAGGGAGGGTTATCAAACAGATGAAGCAGGTGGATATCAAAGGAATCATTGTTCCGATCCTGACGCCGATGCACGAGGATGAGTCGATCAATACAGAAGTCCTTGAAGAACAGGTTGATCGTATGATCGAAGCCGGAATCGACGCGATCTTCGCGTTCGGCACCAACGGCGAAGGATATATCTTGAATGGCCGGGAGAAGAAACTGGTTCTTAAAACGATTGTCAGGAAAGTAAATGGCCGGGTACCGGTATACGCGGGCACAGGCTGCGTTTCCACTAAAGAAACAATTGAACAGTCCAAGATGGCACAGGACTGCGGAGCGGATGTGCTTTCCATTATTACGCCGAGCTTCGCGGCTGCGTCTCAGGATGAAATTCAGAGACACTATGAGACCATTGCGGCGGCAGTACCGGACATGCCGGTTGTTCTCTATAACATTCCTGCCCGTACAGGCAACAAGATCGAGCCGAAGACAGTCGCGAAACTTGCACAGGTCGACAACATCGTCGGCGCCAAGGATTCCTCCGGAGATTTCAAGAATATCCTTGGATATATTGATGCCGGCAAAACAAAGAAAAACGGTAAATTCTCTGTTCTCTCCGGCAATGACCAGCTGATCATCTGGACACTGCAGGCGGGCGGAACCGGCGGAATTGCAGGCTGCGCAAACGCTTATCCGCATAATATGGCGATGATTTATGACGAATTCATGGCAGGCCACTGGGACGAGGCTATGAAATATCAGAACGCAATCGGACCGTTCCGTGCGAATTTCGCCGGCTGCAATCCGAACACCGTTGTTAAAACAGCTGTCCGCCTGATGGGTTATAACGTCGGACTATGCAGGGCGCCGTTCAACATGATTCCGGAAGCGAAGATCGAAGCGATCAGAAAGAATCTCGAAGAAAACAAAGCAAACGGAATGTGGTAAGGAGAAGCGCAATGATCGAAAGACCTCTGATTGGAATTACAATGGGTGATCCTTTTGGAAACGGCCCGGAAATCAGTGTCAAGGCACTGAATGACAAAAGCCTCTATGAGCGCTGCAGACCGCTTCTTGTCGGCGACCGTTCCTGCATGGAATATGCGCTTGCCGTTTCCAGAAAAGTAAACGGCATTGATCTGAAGCTCAATGTGATTGATAAGCCTGCGGATGGCAAATATGAATACGGAACAATTGATCTGATCAGCCTTGATATCGTAAAGCCGGAAGACATCCCGAATACGCTGGCGGATGCGGAGCCGAAGCCGTTTGGTGTCGGCGCCTGCAAGCTCGGCGGAGAGGCGGCGTTCCAGTATGTGGTGAAAGTAATCCGGCTTGCCATGGACGGTGAAATTGATGCGACAGTAACCAATGCATTCGCCAAGGAAGCAATTAATATGGCCGGACACCACTATTCCGGTCACACGGAAGTCTATGCAGACTATACGCATACAAAGAGTTACGCAATGATGCTCTGTCACCAAGATCTGCGTGTTGTACATGTTTCCACGCATGTCTCGCTCCGCGAAGCCTGTGACCGCGTAAAGAAAGACAGGGTTATTGAGTGCATCCATCTCGCAAATGACGCGATGAAGCAGCTGGGCATTCAGAATCCGAAAATCGGTGTTGCCGGCCTGAATCCGCACTGCGGCGAAGACGGAATGTTCGGCAGGGAAGAAATTGAGGAGATCCAGCCGGCGATTGATGAAGCGCTCGCGGAAGGAATCAATATTCCGGAGAAGAAGCCAACACCGCCGGATACTGTTTTTTCGAAAGCACTTGGCGGCTGGTACGACGTCGTTGTTGTCATGTATCACGATCAGGGGCATATACCGCTGAAGGTCAAGGGATTTGTGTACAACAAGGAGCAGAAGCACTGGGAGGCGGTCGCCGGCATCAATATGACGCTCGGCCTTCCGATCATCCGGGTCTCTGTCGATCATGGAACCGGATTCGGGCATGCCGGGAACGGGCATGCGAATGAGCTGTCGCTGGTGAATGCGATTGATTATGCGGTGCGGTTTGCGAGGAACAGAAAGTAAGGGAGCTTAGAGTATGAAATTTACAATGACTCAGGCCATTTGTGACGAAGGCATGCAGATGCTGAAGGAACAAGCCCCTGACGTACAGATTTATATAGCAGATAATCAGGATCCTAATAACTATCTTGATCAGATGAAGGACACGGATGCTATCATCGTTCGTGTAGCAAAGTGTGATGGTCACGCGATTGAAAACAGCCCGTGTCTTAAAGTAATCGGAAGAACCGGTGTGGGATATGACAGCGTTGATGTAAAAAAGGCAACAGAGCTTGGCATTCCCGTTGTTATTACACCCGGAGCAAACTCAAGAAGTGTTGCCGAGCACGCAATTGCAATGATGGTTTCACTTTCCAAATGTCTTTATGAGTATCAATTGGAAATGTGCAAAGGCAATTGGGAAATCCGCAACGCAAGAAAAGCCTTTGAATTTGAAGGTAAGAGAGTCGGAATTCTGGGGATGGGCGCAATCGGGCGTGAGGTCTGTAAAATGGCGCAGGGACTTGGTATGGAAGTCCTTGGATACGATCCGTTTCTCTCACGGGAAAAGATTGAAAATCTAGGTGCCGAATACTTTGAGAATTATGAAGAACTGCTTTGCAAGGCTGACTTTGTCACAGTACATGTTCCGCTTACAGATGAGACGCGTGGAATGATTTCAATGAAACAGATGAAGGAGATGAAAAAGTCCGCGATTATCATTAACTGCAGCAGGGGTGGTATTGTTGACGAAAAGGATCTCTATAACGCTCTTACCGAAGGCATTATCGGCGGTGCGGGTCTTGATGTATACGGGCAGGAGCCTGTGGACATGAACAACCCCCTTCTAACTCTTGAAAATGTAGTGGCGAGCCCTCATTCAGCAGCGCAGACGCAGGAGGCAGTTATCAAGATGGCTCAGATGTGCGTGAAAGGATGCCTGGCGATTCTGGATGGTAAGAAATGGCCGTATGTAGCAGACAAGAAAGTTTACGATAATCCCAAATGGGCAGATAAAGAGTGGGCGGAAGTCTGAACGGCGCAGGTTTCGGATATTTTTCGGATGAATACGACATTGCAGAAATTAAAAAGAGGAAGAATGCGGATTCTGATAATGAATCTTGTGTATTTTCTGGCGATCATAGGTATCGGATATGCACTCTTTATCAAAAATGCTGACAGCATGTGGCTGTATGTCCTGACAGTAGTATTCATTGTGGGATATCTGCTTATCGTGAGGCCTTGTACAAAGAGGCATGTCAGAGATGTCCGGAAAGCGATTTTAGAAAATACAACTTTTCATGAACTGAGAGACGTAAAGTATTCTCCCAAAGAAGGGGTTCAGCTGCAACAGATAATTAACAGCGGGCTCATAAATGATGAACATCCGAAGAGCTTTATCAGCAGGCAGCATATTGTCGGAACGATGGACGGAATCGCGGTAGAGATGGCAGATGTTTCATTTCCGATTCACGAAAAGGGCATGAATAATTTCTTTTCCGGTTTATATCTGCATCTGTATCAGCCGGGTGCCGCATGCTCTCCGCTCAATATCAGAGAAGGAAACCTGAACAAACTGGAGGGAATTCAACAGCAGCAGAAAAAGATATTGACAGACCTTTGTTCATTCATTCCGGGAAATTGCTATCTTCATATGGAAGGAGAGCAGGCTGATCTGTTGTTAAGGGGCAGGTTTATTGATTACAGGATTAATCCACTTTTGGAAATTGTTGAAAAGACATTGACGACGGACCCGATCCCGGAAGTGAAACAAGTGATCAAACTGTTCGTTCTGAGGCAAAATAAGCAATAATGCATTTATAAGGCAGGTGATTTATATGGGGAAGAATTATAAGTCGGATATTGTTCCCGGGATTGTGCTGATGGTATTTTCCATATGCTATCTAGCATTGATACCAACTGTTTCAGAATTCGTGGGACTTGGTTCTACACCGTTGACAAACCATTTTGTGCCGGAACTCTGGGGTGGAGTTCTGTTGTTTCTGGGAATATGGATCTTTGTACGAGGGCTGAGGAAACGAAAGAGATTCCTAGCGGAAGGCGGTATCCCTGAGAAAGGCGCCGGCTTCTGGAGTTCGGAAAAAGAAGTGGTGGAGAGTTTCGTTGCACTGACGATCTATGTTGCATTAATGACGCCGGTCGGATTTGTGATTTCCACGATCTTATATATTACTGCGCAAATTTTAATTCTTACTAAAGTGGAATTATGGAAAAAGACATGGCTTCCTGCTTTGATTACCGGAGTGGTTTTCGGTGTAGCACTGGATTATATCTTTAAGGTATTCTTGAATGTTCTTCTCCCCACGGGGATTCTGGGATGGTAATAGGGAGGATATAGGATGATTCTTCAAGGACTTGTAGCGGTTTTTCAACCGCTTACCATACTGCTGATTGCGGTTGGGACATTCGTAGGTATAATATTTGGTGCCATTCCCGGGCTTACGGCCACCATGGCAATCGTAATGTTTCTGCCGGTTACATATTCGATGACTGCGTCGCAGGGAATTTCAACGCTGATGGCCCTTTATATCGGAGGAATTTCAGGAGGCTTGATTTCCGCTATTCTGCTGAATATACCGGGTACGCCGTCTTCCGTTGCAACTTGTTTTGACGGAAAGCCAATGGCGGACAAAGGCGAAGCAGGAAAAGCCCTGTCAACAGGAGTTGTCTTTTCCTTTATCGGAACAGCGATCGGCATTGCGCTGTTAATTATACTTGCTCCTGTACTTTGCGATGTAGCCTTGAAATTCCAAGCATATGAGTACTGCGCACTGGCTATATTTTCACTGTCAATGGTTATAGCGTTAACAGGCCACGATACTCCCAAAGGATTGGTGAGTGCGGTTTTAGGCGCGCTGCTTGCAACCGTAGGTCTTGCTCCGATTGATTCACGGCCAAGATTTACTTTCGGATTATACCAGTTGAACAACGGATTTGCGCTGGTTGTTCTTTTGATCGGGCTATTTGCCATTTCTGAAGTTATGGCTTATGCGGAAAATGTTCGACAGGACCAGAACTTTACGGTAAAAGAAGACTTCAAGATGAAGGGACTCGGATTCACAGCAAAAGAATTCGTATCCAATATTCCAAATGCTATCCGTTCAGCGCTGATCGGTGTCGGAATCGGAATTCTGCCGGGCATTGGCGGCGGCGTTTCCTGCATGATCTCCTATACTGTATCCAAGAATCTTTCCAAACAGCGCGAGCTGTACGGTACTGGAATTATGGATGGTGTTGTTGCATCTGAGACGGCTAATAATGCTACCATTGGCGGAGCTATGATACCGCTGCTTTCGCTGGGTATTCCGGGGGACGCGGCGACGGCAATGCTGCTTGGCGGTCTTCAGGTACACAATGTCTCTCCCGGGCCATTAATTTACCAGAACAATGGGCAAGTAGTATATGCGATTTTCTTTGCCATGATGGTAGCGGCTGTTTTCATGCTTCTGTTCATGATGCTTGGTATGAAGATTTTTGTATCTGTTCTGAAAATACCGAAGAACTTCCTTCTTCCGGTCGTTGTTGTTCTGTGCGGAATCGGCGCAATCGGAAATGCGAATATGGCTTTCGATACCTATGTGATGGTAGGCTTTGGGCTGATGGCTTATCTTATGAAAAAAGCAAAGATACCAAGTGTGCCGATGATTCTTGGATTTATATTGGGACCTATGTTCGAGGAAAATCTCCGGCGTTGCTCACAGCTTACGAGCTCGGATCCGTTCTATAATCATCCGATATTCATGGTGCTGATTGCGGTTACGGTAGTTGTATCTGTATTTTCTGTCCGTGCGAATCAGAAGGAAGCAAAGATTGCAGCAGGACAGGAGAAGAAAGCTCTTGAGAATGCTGAAAATCAATAATGGGGATTCATAAATGTATTAAAAATGGAGGGTTAAGATGAAAAAGAAGATGTTGGCAATGGCACTGGCTGGAACGATGGCAGCGCTGGCATTGACCGGCTGCGGATCCGGGAAAGGAAGCGCGGCTGCTTCAAGTGCTGCAGAAACAACAGCGGCAGCCACAACAGAGGCGGCGAATTCATCCACGGAGACGGAACAGACAGCATCCGCAGGAGACGCATCTGCATGGAAACCTACGAAAACCATCAATATCTACTGCACGCATTCCGCAGGCGGGGATACAGATTATATGGCACGACTCCTCGCGAAAAATCTTGAGACGGAACTGGGAGTAACGGTTGTCGTTTCGAATGTGGCGGGTTCTAACGGGGCAACCTGCATGCAGCAGTATAAAGACGGGCCCAAAGACGGATATACTTTCATTGCCTCCAACACGGCTGCACTGAACGGCAACGAGGTAACAGGCATGGTTGATTTTGGCTACGATGCGTTTGAGCCTGTTGCGGTCTATGGTATTCAGTCGGGAGAAAACCTCGTTGTTCCTGCCAATGCTCCTTATGATGATTTACAGAGTCTGTTGGATGCTACAAAGAAAAATCCGGGACAGATCAAACTGGGTATTTCCACAGGAGGCGGTGTATATATTGAGTCTGCGGTCCTGCAGAATCTTGGAGGAGCTCAATTCAATGTAATTGATGAGGGCGATGCTGCGACAAGATTGACTGCACTTCTTGGAGGTGCGATCGATGTTACTTCTCTTCCGTATTCGACAGCAGCAGACTACATTAAAGATGGACAGCTGAAGAGTCTTTGCACGCTGCTTTCTAAGGCACCGACATTGCTCCCGGATCAGAAGACAGCGAGTGAAACGATTCCTGAACTTAAGATTGATACAGAATATGTACTGCTTGCTCCGAAGGGAACAGACGCGAATGCTGTCGCTGCAGTAAATGCCGCGATTGTTAATATCAGCAAGACGGACGAATGGAAGGAAGCGGTTAACAGTTACTGCTATCAGGATCCATATGTTCTCAATGTTGACGATACAATTCAGAACCTGAAGGAACAGAGAGACCTGTTTATGAGCTTTAAAGACTTTCTGAAGTAATTTGTAAAAAACGGCCGGTGCAGCGATGCATCGGTCGTTTTTGATTTCTAAAGATTAACCATGTGCAAAAGACGTACAGAACCGAGGCAGGTAATGGAAAATCCAAACCATCAATTTGAAAATTATTCCGTCATAGAGCAGATCCTTGAAAATACACCGATTCCCAGAATGTTCCCGGTACATCAGCATTTTAATGATACCCATATTGAGAATCTTGAAAACGAAGTCATGCAGCAGCTGGAGACAAAGGGCGTAAGCGGCATGCTTCATCCGGGAATGAAAATCTGCATAACGGCATCCAGCAGAGGCATCGACAGGCAGAAAGTGATTTTACGTACCATTGCCCGCTTCCTGAAAAAGTACGGGTGCAGTCCGTTTATCATTCCGGCCTGCGGCAGCCATGGCGGAGCCTCGGCGGAAGGACAGAAAAAGGTTCTTGAAGGATATGGAATTACCGAATCATACTGCGAATGCCCGATTATATCTGATATGGAGACAGTAAGACTCGGTTATGTTGAGGAGAACGGCGAGAAGCTTGAAGTACGAATCGACAGGCACGCGGCAGCAGCTGACGGAATTGTGGTTTTCGGAAGAATCAAGCCGCACAGTGCTTTTCGAGGACCATATGAATCCGGTCTGATGAAGATGATGTGCATCGGCATGGGAAAACAGTCCGGCGCGGACAGTCTGCACCGTGACGGATTCGGGACGTTCAAAACCAGAATTCCGCTTTTCGGGAACTTTGTCAGAACGCATGCACCGGTGTTATTCGGAGTCGCAACAATAGAAAATGCTTACGATCAGGCGCAGAAGATCAGCGTTTTGGAAAATGAAGAGATTCCGGAAAAGGAACCGGATTATCTTAAGTATGCTTTTACCCAGATGCCGCACATTCTGGTTGATAAGACGGATGTTCTGGTTGTGCGTGAAATCGGTAAAAACTTTTCCGGAAGCGGGATGGATCCGAATGTGACAGGAACGTGGAGTACACCATATGGAGGGGGAGGCCTGCAGCATCAACGCTGCTGCGTGCTAGATCTTACAGAGGAATCCCACGGAAATGGTCTTGGAATCGGTCAGGCAGATACAACTACCCTGCGCTTCTATAATAAGTTTAACTTTCTGGAGACTTATCCAAACGCACTTACATCAACCGTCTTTCTGCCGATCAAGCTTGCAATGGTGCTGCGGGACGATAAGATGGCAATTCAGGGGGCGGTTAAAACGTGTAATTTCGTAACACCGCCGGATCTGGACATGGTTCTGATCCGAAACTCTCTTACAATGGATAAGTTGTACCTGTCGGAATCTTACTGGGAACGGGCGAAGCAGACGGAAGGAATGGAAATACTGGATGAACCGAAAGAACTTCCGTTTGACGATAAGGGAAATCTCCTTCTCTGGAATGATTGATATTTATTGTCATCTGCTTAGCGGAAAGCGCGGAAAAAATATGTCGAAAAGAATTGAACGAATTATTTACATCAGCAGGCCGTAACCGGCATGCTCTTTTATCGAAAGCAAAAATCGGCAGGTCTGACACGAGCCTGATCATTGTGCTATGATCAATTATATGAAGGAAAAGGCACAAACCGGGGGCAGGTGACAGAATGATTACGCAGCAGACAATCAAAAGAGATAACATGAAATCCATCTACCATCTCATTGAAGAGAGGGGAGGTATTTCCCGGGCGCAGATCGCGCGTACAATGAAGCTGAGCAAAACAACAGTTTCCAGCCTTGCCGACGAACTGATTTCTCTCGGATATATTGAGGACACGGGAACGCAGGAACTGCAGACGGTCGGCAGAAATCCGAACATTCTGAAACTGAAACCGTCTTCGCACTATGCCGTGTGCTTTAATTGGGAGCCGGAGGCGGTCAGCGTATATCTGGTAGATATTACAGGTTCGATCGTTTCTTCTGTCACAAAACAGAACATATCTAAAACGAACTGTTACATAGCGCTGTCACAAGACGGACTGGCGGAGCTGCTCTCTGATTTCAGATGCCCGGAGAAGATACTGTTTTACTGCTTTATTATTCCGGGCATGCTCTGCAGCGGCAAGGAATCATTATATACAACCCGTTTGTATATTGATGTTCCGGAACAAACGAAAATTATACCAAGGCTGAGAAAGATTTTTAAAGATCGTGCCATCATCTTATTGAATGATACCGCGTGTTATGCATATGCGGAACGTAAAATCGCGGGTATCAGGTCGAACTTCGCTTATATCAATATGGCAAGCGGCATAGGGGCCGCGATTACAATAGACGGGCATATCCTGGGCGGTGCGACCGGCACGGCAACGCAGCTGGGACAGACGAAATTGTCTTATAAAGACGCAAGGGACGTGCTGGAAGATGAAATCGGTGAATCTTCCCTGACAAAAACATTGCAGCAGCTCCATATGCGATCTTCTTTAGAGAAGGTTTCAAAAGTTACTTACCGGGAAATCGGAGAGGCAGTTATGGCATCGGACCCGGGAGCTCTGACGCTGTCAAATTTAATTGCGGAGGATCTGGCGAATGCCATTTTGAACATTATTACGATCGTCGGCGTTAAGCTCGTTATTCTCGGTGGGAAAAGCCGCTGCCTGGGAGACTTGTTTTTACAGCAGGTGCAGAGTTACCTGCGCAAATACGGCTTTCCTGAAATGGTAAAGGATACGGTCATTCAATACGCGGTTCTTGATGAGAATGCGAATATTCCCGGGGCAGTTCAATATTGCATTGATAAATATCTTGATCTGGCTGATCCGTATAAACTTGATCATTATATCGGCTGAATATTCGTAAAGACAACACATTAATGGAAATGTTGTACAATTAAACCTTCCGACTATATCGAATAGAGAACAAATCAACATTAAATCTTTCTACAAAACATAATAGTAAGTCATAAATTACTATAATATCGCGATAAATATTGATTATATGGGCAAAATGCACTATAATTAGTTCAGTCGCCGAATTAATAGATAAAAGGCGTTGGGGTAATGTATGGAAGGAGGGTAAAATGAAAAAGTTTTTAGCACTTTTGCTTGCCGGCGCTATGGCTTGCTCTCTTGCAGCCTGCGGCAGCAGCCAGTCTTCATCCGGAGGAACGTCTGCAGCAGAAGCAAAGACGGCTTCTACAGAGGCAGCAAGTAAGGCCGCTACGGAAACAGCGGAGGCGGCAACGGAAACTACAGAGGAAAAGTCTTCCAATTCGTCCGCGCTGGCCGACTTTGACATATCCAAGGTAGATACGTCGAAAATCAAGGTAGGTATCGCGGCGCCTGACGTAACGCACGGCTGGGTAGCCGGAGTTGCGTATTATGCGGAGAAATACTGCAAAGATAATAACCTGACCTATAAGATTACTACTTCGTCCGATGCAGCCGAGATGACTACAGCGCTGCAGGATCTCCAGGCATGGGGAGCAACAGTCATTGTTTCCTGGCCGCAGTGGTCCGGAATGGAAGACGCGATTCAGGAAGTGATCGATGCCGGAATTCCGGTCGTTAACTTTGATGTTGATGTCAAATGTGAAGGCATCTATAAAGTAACCGGTGATAACTATGACATGGGTTATCAGTGCGGCAAGTATATTGCTGATAAGGTCGGAGACGGCGCGAATATTGTAGTTATGGATGTTCCTTCTTCCGGTTCTGTTTGTGAACTGAGGAAGCAGGGCTTCTATGATTATCTCAAGGAGATTAATTACGATCAGTCCAACATTTTCGAGGTCCAGGAAGATGCGTTTACCAGAGACGACGGACTTGCGGATATGGCGGATATTCTGGAATCGCATGACAAGATCGATGCCGTTTATTCGATGGATGATGAGACTTCCATCGGCTGCATTCAGGCGATTACGGAAGCAGGCCGAACGGACATCAAGGCTATCACCGGCGGTGGCGGAATGCAGGAGTATTTCAAGATGATCGCGGATGACAAATATACGGATCTTGGACTGGCAACTGCTCTTTACAGCCCTTCGATGGTAGAAGACGCTATTAAGACTGCAATTATTCTGCAGACGGGCGGCACGGCGGATTCTGTTGTTGTAATTCCGACCACGATTGTAAATAAGGACAATGTGAAGGATTATATTGATCCGAATAACACCGTATATTGATAAACAAAGGCTGTCTGACTCATAGTATTTGATCTGACGAGCTGGATCAGGGGCTATGGCTTTTCAGCCATAGCCCCTTTGTGCCGCGGTGCGGTTGTCGGATCAAAATGTTCGGAGAATGCCCCGTATGAAGATAGAAATGAAAGAAATCTGCAAATCCTTCGGTGCAAATGAAGTTTTGCAGAATGTGAATTTTACAATTAATACCGGTGAAATCAGTGCTCTGCTCGGTGAAAACGGCGCAGGGAAGTCTACGCTCATGAACATTCTTGGAGGCGTGCTGCAGCCGGACCACGGTGAGATCATCATCGACGGCAGAACTGTGAGTTTCGCGGCGCCGATCGACTCGCTGCATTCCGGCATCGGTTTCATTCATCAGGAACTGAATCTGATCAACGATCTTACAGTTTACGAAAATCTGTTTATTACAGATTTTCTGAGAAAAGGTGTCTTTCTGGACACGGATACAATGCGCCGGAAGTCAGAAGAGCTGTTTCAAGAGATGGATATTGATCTGGATCCCTGCGAAATGGTCCGTAATCTTGACGCGTCTTATAAACAGATTGTCGAAATCTGCAAGGCGTTAATGCAGCAGGCTTCCATCATTATCATGGATGAACCGACAACGTCGCTGACTGTCCCTGAAATTGAGCGCGTTTTTAAGATGATGCGTGTTCTTCGCGATAAGAATGTCGGAATTGTTTTCATTTCCCATAAGCTCGAGGAAGTATTGGAAATCTGTGACAGTTACGTGGTACTGCGGGACGGGAAAGTTGCAGCGAAAGGTGATGTGAAGGAAACGAGCATTCCCGAGCTGACCTCTTTCATGGTTGGTCATGAGGTAAAACAAGAAAAATCCGTCGGGAGCTGCCATACTACGGGAGACTCACCTGCGCTTGAAATCCGTAATTTGTCTGACGGGATGCATTTTCATGATATTTCACTGAAGGTAAGTCCGGGTGAAGTCCTTGGGGTAACGGGGCTGCTTGGAGACGGCAGGACAGAACTTTTCCAAACTATATTTGGTGCGATGGGCGGAAATTATACCGGAACTGTCCGACTGTGCGGGGAGACCTGTCACTTCACATCTACAGAGAAAGCGCTGGAACACGGGCTGGCATATCTGCCGCGCAACCGGAAGGAGAATGCCATCATCAAGGATATGAATATTCTGGATAATGGATCGATTGTATATTTGCCGCATATCCGGAACAGATGGATGATCGACATTCCCCGTCAGGAGCAGATGTTCAATAAGCAGGTTAAGGAGTTATCCATTAAGCTGGAAGATATCTATGATCCGATTTCCAGCCTTTCCGGAGGCAATCAGCAGAAGGTTGTTCTTGCCAAATGGCTGATGTCGGAACCGAAAGTGCTGATTCTCGATAATCCTACGCAGGGAGTAGATGTCGGCGCAAAGGAAGAAATCTATGAGATCATTGAAGGACTCGCGAGGAAAGGAACAGCCGTAATCGTTCTCTCCTCAGAGGCGAAGGAAATCATACGTTTATGCAGCAGAAGTGTTGTGCTGTTCCACGGACGGGAAGCCGGTGAGCTGACAGGAAACACTCTGACAGAACACAATATTATGATTCTGGCAACAGGCGGCTCGTTGCAGAAATGTGAGGAATCCCATGGGAAATAAGAAAAAGCAAATGTCATTTACGGAATGGTTTCGGGACAAATGGTCTCATAACGCGATGTTTTCGACGATCTTTGCGCTCGTTGTCATGACGATTGTCCAGTCCGTCGCGCTCGGAATGAATGCCGGATCTTTTCTGGGGACATTTCCAAAGCTTGGCATCGCCTGGATGAACATTCTGCGTAACAATACCTATGCGGGTGTGATTGCGCTGGGAATGTGTTTCATTATTATTTCGGGCGGGATAGATCTTTCCGTCGGATCCATGCTCTGCGCGTTGGGCGCCTGCCTGATGTACCTTCTGGATGAGCAGAATGGTCTGCTTGCAGCCATGGGAATAACCGGTGTTCCCGCTTATATTATCGCTATTGTCATCGTGCTGATTCTCGGTTGTATTCTTGGCGCATTGAATGGAGTTCTGATTGCTTATGGCAGAATTCCTCCCTTTATCGCAACGCTTGGAACGATGAAAATTTTCCGCTCGGTCACGCAGCAGCTGACAAAACAATTCAATCCTACAGTGCCCAAGGGGTTCAAGGCGATTGCTTCAGCTAAAATCGGCGGCCAGATCTTTCTTCCGATTGTTTACTGGCTGGTGATCGTTATCATCATGCACATCATATTTAAGAAGACACTGTTCGGACGGCAGACGATTGCAATCGGATCCAATGAGCGGGCAGCGAAACTTTCCGGAATCAGCGTGAAAAAGGTAAAGTGCCGGATTTATTCTCTTTGCGGCTTAATGGTTGCAGTGGGAGCAATTATCTATATTGCAAGAATCGGCTCCATGGATTTCGCGAATGCCGGCTCCGGTTATGAAATGGATGCCATTGCTGCAGTTATCGTAGGCGGCACATCGATGTCGGGTGGACGCGGCAGTCTGATTGGCGCATTTCTTGGAATGATGATCATGGGCGTAATGAACAACTTCCTGAATACAATCGGAGTTCCGACGTTCCTGTGCGATGCGGTGAAGGGACTGATTATTATTCTGGCAGTCATGCTGCAGAAGAAAGAAAGCGATTAATTCCGTGGAGGTACACAGAATGCTGAATATTGGAATCATCGGATGCGGAAAAATTGCCCAGGTGAGGCATATTCCGGAATACCGCAGGAACGGAGACGCACAGATCCTTGCTTACTATGATTACAGCTTTGAAAGGGCGGAGGGAATGGCGAAGCAGTATGGGGGAACTGCCTGCGCGTCGGTGGAAGAATTGTTAGCGATGCCGGAAATTGATGCGGTTTCCATCTGTACCCCGAATGCTTTTCATGCGCAGATGAGCATACAGGCGCTGCAGGCGGGAAAACATGTCCTGTGCGAAAAGCCGATGGCGGTTACGCTGGAGGAATGTGAGAAAATGGCCGCGGCTGCCCGGGAAAACGGGAAATTTCTGATGATTGATATGAACCAGGGACTTGCGAAAGCGCATGTCTTTGCGAGGAAGATGATCCGGGAAGGACAGATCGGCAGGATTATTTCTTTCCGCACGACGTTTGGTCATGGAGGCCCGGAAACATGGTCGATCACTCCCGGCAAAGATGTCTGGTTTTTTGACCGGAAAAAAGCCGCCATGGGAGCGATGGCTGATCTTGGCGTCCACAAGACGGACCTGATCGGATTTCTGACGGGAGAAAGAGTTATAGCTACAACAGCCCGTCTGGCTACGCTGGACAAAACATATGCGGATGGGGCCCTGATCGGCGTTGATGATAATGCTGTCTGCATTTATGAGATGACTGGCGGAATCATGGGGACTATGACAGCCAGCTGGACTTACTATGGCGCGGAAGATAACTCTACAGTTCTTTATGGCACGGAAGGGATCATGCATATTTATGATGATCCGGAGCATTCCATTGTGCTGATTCGAAAAAACGGCGTTAAAGAATATTTTGATCTGGAGCAGATTCAGACTAACGATAAGCAGACAAGTTCGGGGATTATTGATTTGTGGATCGACTGCCTGAAGAATAACCGGCCGCCTGAAATTTCGGGAGAAAGCGCGCTTCCGGCAATGCGGGCTGTTTTTGCTTCCATTCGCTCATCGGAAGAAGGCAGAAGAGTGGAAATTCCGGAGAACCGCTGAAAACATAAGCCTCACAGCAGGTACATCATAAATAGGAAGGAGCAGACATGTTTAAATTCGGATTACTGACTGCAATACTGGACGGCTGGAGCCTGGAAGACGCGGTAAAGATTGCGTCTGAAATGGGATTTGAGTGTCTTGAAGTTGCCTGCTGGCCGAAGGGCGGCGCGGAGCGGCGCTATGCCGGAACATCCCACATAGATGCCGAACGGCTGATTGCGGATGAAAGTTACCGCCGAAGTGTGGAAGACCTGTTTGCCAAATACCATATGTCGATCTCTTCTCTTGCTTATTATCCGAATGTGCTGGACCCGGATCAGGAAAAGAGCGCAGCCTGCATTGCACATCTGAAAGCTGTCATTGCCGCCTCTCATCTTCTGGGCGTCAATCTCGTAACGACATTTATCGGCAGAAACCAGAATCTTGACTTAGAGGCAAATATTGAACTCTTTAAAAATGTCTGGCCGGACATTATTTCTTACGCGGAATCGCTGGACACCAGAGTCGCAATTGAGAATTGCCCGATGTTGTTTGGACGGGATCAGTGGCCCGGTGGACAGAACCTGATGTGCACGCCAGTGGTCTATCGCCGTTTGTTTGAGATTATTCCTTCGAAGAATTTCGGATTAAATTTTGATCCCAGCCATTATGTGTGGCAGCAGATGGACTATGTGCGTACGCTTTATGAATTTCGTGACCGGATATTCCATATCCATTTCAAGGATATCAAGTTGTATCCTGAAAAACTTGCGGAATGCGGTGTCCTTGCTTATCCGCTGGATTATATGGCTCCGAAAATTCCTGGACTCGGGGATGTCAACTGGAGCAGATTTATTTCGGCGATGCACGATATTGATTTTCAGGGCTGTGCGGTTATTGAAGTCGAAGACAAGTCGTTTGAAGGCTCGAAGGAAGATATCCTCCATTCCATCAGACAGTCTGCCCATTACCTGAGAAATTACATTTGAATCGGGGTGAAAGAAGCAATGCAGGATCGTATTATTGCGGTTAATTCCAACTGCTATCATGGATATCCGATTGAAGAGGCAATCCGGGGAATTTCGGAAGCCGGATTCCGTTATATTGAACTTACGGCAACAAAAGGGTGGACGGAGCATGTTTTTCCGGATCACAGCTTTCGCTCGCTCCTGCGCGTACAGGATCTTC
Organism: Bacillota bacterium; assembly: GCA_029224465.1. Taxonomy (GTDB): domain Bacteria; phylum Bacillota; class Clostridia; order Lachnospirales; family Lachnospiraceae; genus CAG-791. The sequence continues at coordinate 35,191 of JAQXUQ010000030.1, forward strand.
TGGAGAAGTATAAGCTGATACCGTTTGCCATGAGCGGGCATACGAATATCATGGATGAAGAGCGCCTCCCGGATTTTATTGATAATATCAGACTGGCTCATTTCTTCGGCAGCCGATACATTGTAACGTCAATTGGAGAGGCACATCTTAAAGACCGGGCGGAAGCAGCAGATAAAACAGTTGCAGAACATATTAGAACACTCCTGCCGTGTCTTGAAAAATACGATATGATTCTTGCATTGGAAGTTCATGGAGAGCATGGAACTGGTGCTCGAATCAAGGCTATTGCTGATCTTCTGGACACGGAACGGGTCTGCATAAACTACGATACGGCAAACGCTGTTTTTTATGGCGGAGCGGATATTCTGCAAGACGCGGAAGCGTGCATGAACCGGATTGGCTATGTGCATTTAAAGGATAAGGCGGGGCAGCAGAAAGAATGGAATTTCCCTGCACTGGGAGAGGGGAATCTGCCGCTGACGGAGTTTTGCCGCATGATGGATAAAGCCGGAAACGACAGTCCGTATTCGATTGAGATCGAATTCACACAGAAGGGAAGCTCGAACATTGAAGAAGTAAATGCTGCGGTCCGGGCGTCTGCCGCGTTTCTTCAAAATAATGGAATTATGCAGCTGTAAACAGGAAAGGGATGGTCCTGAAAAGATATGAAAGACGGGAAACTGCTGATCGGGCTTGTCGGCGCCGGAGGCATGGGTAAAGTCCATTATGCGAATTATCAGAAGATCGAAGGCTGCCGGGTGGCTGCGGTCTGCGGCGCGTCAAAGGCTGAAAAGGAGATGGCTGAAAAATGGAATATCCGGCATTTTGATACCATTTCACAGATGCTGGATGCAGTCCCGGTCGATATTGCAGACATCTGTACACCGACATATACACATCACGATCTTGCGATGGAAAGTCTGCAAAGAGGAGTGCATACAATTGTAGAGAAACCTGCCGCACTGACGGCCGCGGACGCAGCGGAGATGTTTGAAACAGCAGCAAAACATGACTGCCAGCTATATGTCGCGCAGGTATTGCAATTTACAAAAGATGTCGAAAAGCTTAGAGAACTGATCCGGTCAGGCGAATTCGGCAACCCCCTGGAAGCGGTTTTTGAACGTCTTTCTGCCTGCCCGGAATGGTCCGCGGGAGGCTGGATGTTTGATAAAACGAAATCCGGACTTCTTCCCTACGACCTGCATATTCATGATCTGGATGTGATCATTTCTTTATTCGGCAAGCCGCAGTCATTTGCGTGCAGTATGGCTAAAAGAGATACCGCTTCCTACCCGGAAGATCTGAAAGTTCAGTACATTTATCCGAAATGGAATGTCACCGCAGAGGCGGCCTGGTTTCATGCAAGGTTTCCTTTTACGGCGCGGTGGCGGGTCTGTTTTGAGGATGCGGTGGTTACAAATGAAGGCGGCCGCATGATCGCATACAGAGCAGGGAAAGACCCGTTGGAATACGACATTCGCGACGAGGTGATCGTATCCACCGGAATCAATGTTCCGCCATGCGGCATGTATTACAATGAGCTTCTGCATTTTCTGGAATGTGCGCGAAAGAATGTTCCGACACCTTATGTAACCGAAGAGCAGGTAATAGCAGTGCTGCAAATTCTGGAACAAATGGAAAAACAGATCTGAGGACAGTTTATGAAGCTGAGCAGAGAGCAGATTGAAAAATATCTGAACAGAATAGGGATGACAATGCCGGAAACAATCGTCCCTGACAGTCGGCTGCTTTCGGAAATTCAGTATGCGCACTGTACGACGGTGCCTTATGAGAATCTGGATATTATCCGCGGGATACCGATATCACTGAGCCCGGAAGATCTGTATGATAAAATCGTGGAAAACGGCCGGGGCGGATATTGTTTTGAACTCAACGGCCTTCTGGGCGTGCTTCTTGAAAGCCTAGGATATGAAGTGACGGATTGTTTTGCGCGGTATCTTCGCGGAGAAAGTCAAATTCCGATGAGGCGTCACCGCGTTCTGAAGGTGAAGGCAAAAGACGGAGTCTTTACATGCGATGTCGGCACAGGAGAAGCGTGTCCAAGGACGCCCCTGCAACTGGTGGAAGGGCTTGTACAAAACAGCTGCAGCGAACAGTATCGATACGGCAGAGATCCCGTATTCGGGTGGCTGCTCATGGACCATATACACGGGGAGTGGAAGCCGTTCTACTCTTTCGAGGAATTCCATGTACTTCCGGTAGACTTTACGGCAGCGAATTTCTATTGTCAGTACGCGGCGGATTCTCCGTTCAATAAAAAGGAAATGTTCTCTTTAAAAACAAAGGACGGGCGCATTACGCTGGACGGCAATATCTTCAAAAGAATCAGGGGGGAAGAAGTGATTCAGTGCATCGAATATGACAAGGAGCATATGGCGGAGGCGTATGCACAGTTCGGGATAAGTTAGTAAAGGAGCTGGAAGCAAGTGCATACGGTGCGTCCATTCTTGCACTAGAAAAGTATATTGAGAGATTGTAGTAAACAGCTTATTATTCACTCGAACGCATTTTCAGAGCGGCCGGTCCCCGGCCGCTCTTTCTTTTACATTCATATTTTCTTCACCGTTAACAGATCATAGATCGGCGTCTTCACAATTCTTATGAAATCATCAGAAAACTGCTCCGGAGGCGTTGGATTTTCCTGAGAAAGCCATGTCTCCAAGATTGCCATTGTAGATTGAATCAGCAGCTGGACCATGGCTTTGTCAGAAAAGTGATATTCAGAACCGTGCGTATCATAATTATCCAATCCCCACTTTGTATAGATTTCCAAAATGAAACTGCGCCACGCTGGATCGATGGCTGTCGTAAAGAAGCATCGGATTAGCTTTCGGTCCGTATAAAACATTGGAATAACACTATAGGCAAAGTAGTCAAATGCGTTCTGTCCGGAGGAAGGATCATATTGCCTGAAAACCGCAAAGATCTGATCGTTCGTTTGCTTTCGGAGATATTTCACGATATCCGCACAGTTTCTATAGTGTTTTTGATAGATAGCCTGACGGGAAATCCCCGCTCGCTTGGCAATTTCACACATAGAAAAGTCGGATTTTGTCGGATTTTCCAGTGCAAGATCAAGAAGCGCTTCTGCAATTCTAGTTTGTGTATCAATTTGCAAACGAAATTTTCCTTTCTTCTCCTCCGGCTGAAAATACGTTGTACGGAGATGACAAAACAGTCTGAATATTCAATGCACTACTTGTATCTTAGCTCAGGATTGATAAAAGAAGAAGACACATAAAGTTGACAGGGTGTAAAGCGGCTGGGCCAAGTTTACACCCTGTCAAGATTTTGCACCCCCAAAAACAGTCGGAAAATATGGACAATTCTACGAAACTTAACTACGATAACGATGAGTTACGAAAAGTTTCGTATTGCTGATTGCTTTCACAGACAAAATCATCCTGTCGAATCGTGGAAAATCATTTGCATATGGAACAGTCAAGTGAATAAGAAATTGCAAAAGAAGGAGATGGGATGAAAACAAAAAAACTTGCACCTGTGATAAGTGCGTTCGCTCTGGGGATTGTGATGTCAGCCTGCGGAGGCAGGGTATCCGGAGAGAGCGCATCAGCCGCTGCTTCCGCGGGGGCGTCCGCCGGCATGACGACGGAATCTGAGAAGGCAGCGTCGACAGAACCTGCCACCGAGATTTCTGCGGACGCACTTTCCGCGCAGGTCATTGAAAAAATGAAGGGAGTCAGCAGCCTTTCACAGCAGTTTTCGCTCCAAATGGAAGCCGAATCTTCATCGCAGAATGACGGTACCGATATTTCCATGGCAATGGACCTTGCCACAGATGTCTGCAGCAATCCGTCTGTGACACATACAAAAGGTACTGTCAGCATGTCTTTACTGGGACAGGAAACGTCTTCTGACTTGGAACTGTATTCAGAAGAAACGGATGGAAAGTACAGTATCTATTCATCTTCAGACGGAAAAACCTGGACCAGTACGCAGCAGGAAATGCCGAAGAATGAGGATCTGTATCCCCGGCAGGTTTATGAGATGATCGCCGGCGGAGATACGAATGCATCTCTGCGCGGCACAACGGAACAGATCAATGGGAAAGAAGTCTATGTAATTGATGTCACCTTGAAAGGGGATCTCCTGAAGTCGGCGATGCAGCAGACGGACACGGTGATGAATGGCATGATGGAAGATTCATCGGATGCGGAGGACGCGGCTGTTCCGGCGCAGGTTTATATCTACAAGGATACGATGTATCCGGCAGGCATTGCGATGGACGCGGAAGAACTGGGAAACGCGATGATCCGCTCTCTGACCGGGGACATGGATGCCGGATATACCGTCAAAACATATCAGGTTCGCTCAACCTTTGACAATTTTGACAAGACAGGAAAGATTACGATCCCGGAGGAGATCAAGGCAGCGGCGGTCAGTGCCGAAACCGGAACCGGAGCAGAAGCGTCAGCGGAGCAGACCGGAGATGCCGGCGAAGATCTCAGCGGGAAAAAGTGGCAGGATATGGTCTTTTCCATGGACGGAAAGGTGTATCAGATTCCGTTTGCCTACGCCGGAATCAAAGACCGGTGGACGTTTAATCTTTCGGATTACGGCTATGACAAAGGATATGTGCTTAACCCGGGAGACAAGGTGACCGGCACCATCCAACTGAAGAACAGTAAATACAGTGCGGTCCGCTGTACGGCCGGCTTTATGAATACCGGGACAGAAGTGAAGGACATTCTGGATACGGATATCTGGTCTTTTACGATGGACATATCCTCTGCCGATCAGTATCCCGAAGTGGAGCTCCCCGGAGGAATTACATGGGGATCAACGGAAGACGACATTATCAAAGCGTACGGGAAGCCGGACGAAGACCCGTATGTTTCCAAGGAACTTGGCTATTCAGTCTATAACTGGTTTGACCATTTTACCTACAAGATGAAGCTGACGGTGTATAAGGACGGCGGCCTCAAGGGCATTATGCTGGAAAACTATGAGAAGTAACGTGCGGAAAAGTGCGTGACACTGCAAAATCATCGAGAAAAGGAATTCAGTTTCGTGGAAAAGAAAATGTTTCGGTCTGGACGTGTGCTCACGGTCCTGACGTGTATTATCCTTGCCGTCATGTCAGCCTTTTTTGCCATGCTTATCGCCGGTATCATCAGCCGGTCTGTGTCCGGCAAAGAGATCTCTGAGGCTGACAACTATGGCGACTTTGTATTTCTGGACGCGGAATACCTGACCGCTTCCTTTGCGACAGATGAAGAGGGAAATGAGTATCTGTTTGCTTCCAGAAAGAAGGGTGACACCTGGTATGACTATATCGTGAGTGTTCCGGAGGCTGTATACAACAGTGACGAATTTCAAAAGAAGATCGCTGAAGACAGTGATGATGCCTCTCCGCTGCGGATCAAGGGCACGCTCCGGCAAACGGACAGTGATCTTGATGCGCTGGCACAGGATGCTTATACGATCTATGCGGGTCTGGATTCCGGAGAAAACGCGGCAGATTACTTGGGCAATGTCTGCCTTGTATATTCCGCTTCCGGAAACGCTCTTTCCGATATCAGCGCGGGGCTGTGGATTGCGCTCGCGTTTATGGCGCTGATGATCGTTTTGTGGATTGTGGAGATTATAGGTCTGATCCGACGCCAGAGAAAGAAGGACAGGAAGATCGCGGGTGCGAAAAAGCTGCTGGAAACCAGCGCGGATTATCAGAACGGCGTAAAACAAACGTCGGAAACCGACGCCCGGCATTTCAAAAACTGCAGGTGTTATGTGACAAGAGACTATGTGGTCAGCTATCAGGACGGACTGGAAGTATTCCGGATCGACCAGATCAGGGAACTGTATGGATATGATAAGCAAAGATATCATGCGATCCTGAGTTTTGTTTTTGGCGCCTTCGCGGGATTCAGCATGGAACATTACCTTGTGGCAATCACGGCGGATGGGGAAACGCATCAGTTCGCAAGACTGAATGCCGCTGTGAAAGAACACAGCCGGATTGCGGGGACAATTCTTTTGAAGAACCAGAGCATTGTTCTGGGCAGGATGAATCTGACGCTGAGCGCCGCCGGACAGACACCGGACGATCTCAACCTTGCGAAAGTCAAAGGCTTCTATGGCAGTACGGACATCTGGAAGGGAAGAAGCCTGAACAGCTTTGGCATAGAGTGAGTCTGGTTATGTTTTGCCCTGTCGGATACAGGAACTGCGGATGAATTACCGGAGAGAAGCTTGTTAAATGAAAAAGCGGAGGATTCGCATCCGCAGGATTGCCATTACTGCAGTCATGCTGGCGGCTCTGGCGTACACAATAAAAATCCATACGTTTACCTTTTATCATGACGCGGCATTATGGTCACATTTTGATGCGGAGCAGATACAGCCGTTGTTTGATTTTGTAGTTGTCAGAGCGGACGGTGCAGATGCGGGTATTGAATTCACGGATTCCACGGATCCGGGCAGAATTTATTCGGACACGGTCCGGCGCAACCAGATCAAGATAGTCTATCTTGATCGCGGGAAATGGTATTTTGTGCGGGAGACCGGAAAGATTTCTGTCCGGTGGATTCATGTAAGAACACGATGAACAGCCTGTAAATCAAACCGGCTGATTGAATTATGGAGGGGGACATATGATTTCTGTAGAAACGATTATAACTGTAATAATTATTGCCGGCATTTTACTCATTCTCATGAGCGGTTATGTAAAGGCGCCGCCGGACAAGGCGTATATTATTTCCGGTTTCCGCAAGAAACCCAAGATTCTGATTGGAAGGGCGGGAATCAAAGTTCCTTTCCTGGAACGGCTGGATACCCTGTATCTGGGGCAGATGACCGTGGATATCAAAACAGAACAGTCAGTTCCGACGACCGACTTCATCAATGTCAATGTTGATGCCGTCGCAAAGGTGCGCATTTCTCCGGACGGGGAGGGAATCGAAAAGGCGTCAAGAAACTTCCTGAATAAAAAAGCAGAGCAGATCGCCATGGATCTGCAGGATTCCCTGCAGGGCAATATGCGTGAAATCATCGGAACGCTGACGCTCAAGGACATTAATACAAACCGGGATTCCTTCTCGGATCAGGTCATGATGAAGGCCGCCAAGGATATGGAGAAGCTCGGCATTGAAATTCTCTCCTGCAACATCCAGAACGTAACGGACGAGAAGGGGCTGATTAACGATCTTGGTGCGGATAATACGTCCAAGATCAAGAAGGACGCGGCGATTGCCAAAGCACAGGCGGACCGGGATGTCGCAATTGCGCAGGCAGAAGCGAATAAGGCAGCAAATGATGCCCGTGTTCTTGCTGATACCGAGATCGCGCAGAAGAACAACGAGCTGGCGATCAAACAGTCGGAATTAAAGGTAATTTCAGATACCAAAAAGGCGGAGGCGGATGCGGCCTACGAAATACAGAAGCAGGAGCAGCAGAAGAATATTGAGATTGCGACCGTCAACGCGCAGATCGCGAAAGCAGAGCGGGACTCCGAGCTGAAAAAGCAGGAAGTGTCCGTCATGCAGCAGTCTCTGGAGGCAGAAATCAATAGAAAGGCAGACGCAGAGAAATACCGCGTCGAGCAGGAAGCAGCCGCGGATCTTGCAAAGAGGCAGAGGGAAGCGGAAGCCAGAAAATACGAACAGGAGAAAGAGGCGGAGGCGAAGAAAACCGTTGCGGATGCCGCGAAGTATGCGGCGGAGCAGGAAGCAGCCGGCATCCGGGCAAAATACGAGGCGGAAGCGGCCGGTATTGCGCTGAAGGGCCGGGCGGAAGCGGAAGCCATGGAGAAGAAAGCGGAGGCATACCAGAAGTATAACAATGCGGCCATCGCGGAGATGCTGATCCGGGTACTGCCGGAAGTTGCCGGCGAGATCGCAAGACCCTTGTCGCAGATTGACAAGATCACGATTATCGGCGGCGCCGATCAGGAGAACGGCGTTTCATCCATCGCATCCAATGTTCCGGTTGTGATGTCCAAGCTGTTCGAGTCCATGAAGGAAACCACAGGAATTGATCTCGGGGAGATCATGAAGGCCGGAACCTATGATGCCAAGGTAAACAGAAATGTTCATGTGACGGGGCTGGAAAATTGCGGAGCCGAAAAGACGAATGCATCGGACCGGATGTCTGACACCGATTATGATCCGGAAAAACAGGAAACAGTCAAAAGTGAAAATGGTTCTGTCAGTGACAATGGTACTGAGACAAAGGAGCAGGGGAAATGAAGAAAATCCGGCATATAGCGAAAGCGCTGGCGCTGATCATGACATTGGTGCTGCTGGCACAGAGCGGGCAAATGGTTTTTGCGGCGGAATCATTCCATGCGGAGTCTAAAAGTGTTTTGAACAGTGAACGGACAGAAGCTGCAGACGGAAATGCATCCGGGCAGGCAACGGATGTTTCCCTCTTGGATGATAAAGATGCACCAGCAGATAAAGCATGTATGGACGAAGAGGCAGCATTGGTGTCTGTCAGTGAAACGGAGGAGGAAACGGATTCTGCCGGCCAGCAGAAAGCAGATGCAAACGACCAGATCCAGAATGCAGATACCAATAATGCGGCATGCGATGATGGAATCAAGGTTAGAGACGATGCCCCGAAAGAGACGCCGGATGCGGCCGCAATTGCAGAAGGTGAACAGGAAACCGTTTCTGGTACAGATGCATCCGGGCAGACACAGTATAACAATACACCCATTACCGGTTCAGGTAATTCTGGCGGAGTAACTGTAAATGTTAATGCGCCTGCAGGGAGCTTTCCGGAAGGAACGACACTGTCTGTTGTCCCGATGGATGAAAGCGAAACAGGCAATCTGATATCTGGCCTTTCAGATGTGGCAGCAGCTGCTGCATTCAACATCACATTTACGGATGCTGACGGGAATACAGTGCAGCCGGCGGAAGGAAAAGCGGTAGACGTTACATTTACAAATGAAGCAAATTTTGACATGACGGGCGGAAAGGAAATCTGCATTTATCATTTCGGAGATAATGGGCTGGAGAAGCTGGCTTCTCAGACTGTTTCCCAACCTGGAAGCAATTCTTCTATTTCCGTACAGGCTGCAAGCTTTTCACCGTATATTGAAGTATATACACTTGGCCCTGAAACTTCCACCGAAGAGACAGCAAATGGTCCATCTTCTATTCAGCAAAAACCGGAAGGATACCTTACACTGCATGTTGAGAAAAAATGGGAAGGTGACGAAACACATCCTGATTCAATATCAGTGCACCTGTCTCCTGCGCTGGGACAATCCAATGATATCGTACTGAATGAACGTAATAATTGGGAAGGGGATTTTGCCGATCTTCCTTTGTATGACGCCTCCGGAAAGGAAATAGAATATTCTGTTAGCGAAACTACAGTTGACGGATATACCGCCTCATACAGTTCTGCAACCGAGACAAGCCGGAAGGATTATTGGGTTATGGTGAATGCCCCGGAAGAGCTGGAGAATGGAAGAAAATATGTAATTGCCGCACAGGACTGGGGACAGGCGATCTATTACAATAATCCGAATACATACTATTTTCTTAAAGGATCGGATTCCGGATACAACGGGTTAATCGGTCTCCATAGGATCGAACATACCAATACTGTATTTACCGGACCCAAAACAGGAAATGGTACACCGGAACTGGTTCTTGGAGGAAAAGCGTATGATGAATACCTTGATCCGGACAGCAGCACGACGAAAGAATTAGCTGCGAATGAAATGTGGCTTCTTGGGAAGCAAGGCTCCCTATGGATGCTTCAGAATGAAGAAACATCAGAACGCATGACATTGAAGGGCGAGAATAACTGGTGGGTTTACTGGAATCCGCATGTGTATTCATTTGTATGTTCCAATGAAGATGGCTGGCACGCAGATGAAAACGTGAATTATTCGCAGTTACTGGATATCACGGATGCGAATGATGGAATGGCCAGAATTTCGAGCAGGCAGGAATGGGGAAATTACGGGACGGATACCAGATATTTATATCTGAATCTGACTTCTTATGCTCAAACAACCGGTGCTGTCGATAATGCGGATCATGCTGGTCAGTTCAAGTTTTTCACACCGATAACAGAAGTAAAACAAACTATTACCATTACCAATACAACCGATGACCAGGTATCAATACCTGTTATGAAGAAATGGGTTGGCCCGGAAAAAGAACAGGTAACGGTAATGCTCCTTGCAGACGGGGTGAAAAAACAAAGTGCTGTTTTGACCAGGGAAGATAGCTGGAAGACAACTTTCAGTAATCTGCCAAAATATGACAGTTTAGACGGGCAAGAGATTGTTTATTCTATTTCTGAGATACCCGTTGATGGATATAGCAGCGTCATTAGTGGAACTGCCTGGGATGGATACACTATTACCAACACGATTGCCGGGAAAATCTCCATTCCGGTAACAAAAGTCTGGTCCGGCGGAACCGGTAGTAAGGCAGTTGTGCATCTGTTTGCGGACGGAGTAGAAATTGCGAGTCAGGAACTGAACGCCGGCTGTCAGTGGCAGCATACTTTTGAAAATCTTGATAAATATAAGGATGGAAAGGAAATCAGTTACACATTGACCGAAGACGGCATTCCCGGATACAGTTCTGCGATCACATACTCTGCCGAACGGGGATTTACGGTGACAAATACGAAGGACCCGGACGGACATCATGACGGTGGAGGCCATGGAGGTGATCACGGTAACGGAAGCGGACCCGGTGCGGTTGGCCTGTATAAGGTTGATGCCCAGACAGGAGCATATCTTGCCGGAGCGCAGTTCGCCCTGTACCGCTCGGACGGAACCTATATCGGCACTTATACGACTGACAGTAATGGATATTTGAAAGTTCAGAACCTTGCTTACGGCAGCTACTACTTTGCGGAAACAAAAGCGCCTGAAAACTATGTACTTGATCCGAATTATGTTAGATTCACGCTGGATAAGGCGCACAGTACAGGAAACGCGTATCCGTGGAACATCAAGGTGTCGAACACGAAATCCGGAGTAAAAACCATCACGGTCGGAGGAACCAAGACATGGGAGGAAAACAATAACGGAACAGGTGGACAGAAGACAGTTCCGAGTGCCGGAACGGAAGTATCAAGAAGTGTTGCAACAGGTGACGATTCACACATGATGCTTTACCTGCTCCTGATGATCGGAAGCCTGATCGTCCTGGCTGCAGATCTGGTTTTCCTGCGGAGACATAAAGAAGCGGGAAAGTAACAGTACACATAGCTGCAAAATAACAAAGGATACATAGGACAGGCAGGAAGCCTGCCCGGAAAGGAAGACAATGAATAAAAAAGAACTGACAGAGGCGGCTGCGTCGCAGAATCGGATTACCAGGGCGGAGGCCGAAAAGGTACTGAAATCTCTTACAGAGATCGTGACAAAGGCGCTTGCCAATGGTGAAAAAGTTGTTCTCCCCGGACTCGGAACCTTCGAGATATCGGAGCGTCCGGAACGGGACGGGCGGAATCCCCGTACCGGAGAAACGATAAAGATTGCCGCAGCTAAAACGGTGAAATTCAAACCCGGAAAGTCGCTGAAAGAAAGTATCAATCAATGATGTTTGCTCCTCAAAGCATTTTGATGAGCGGTGCATTTTCATAGGAGATGGATAAAACGTAATAGAGGCAGGGTACCGGGGAGATCCTGTGCCCTGCCTTTTTCACATTCACGAATTCACAACGGACAGGACTGGAGACAGCACATGATTGCCAGATTTAATGCGCAGTGGAATGAATCTGAAAGGATGCGAAAACAATGAAAAATTATTGCAGGATAGGCAAAGGAGCTGCAATTGTTTTGCTCATGCTGCTGTTTTCCGGCTGCGGGGTCAAAAAGAACGCGGAGGAACAGGCTGTAAAATCTGTAACTGCAAAAACAGCGCTAAAAGATGCTGTTCAAACAGACTATGGATGCTTCTCCCTTCCGTCAGGATGGGTAAAAAATGAAGAGCATTCCACTGACGATAAGCCATTCTTTGTTCCTGAAGATTATGGTGGCAACGGTATTCCGGACAATATATCTGTTGAATACAGTACAAACCATTTCGCAAAAGAGAATATCGATGAATTTGGCAAAGCGATCCTTCGCCAGCTGAGCACGCAGTTACAGGGTGAGGCAGACGGACAGATCATTGCATCCGGCGGATCAACGGAAAACGGCAATCCATTGCTGGTTTATGAGTTTTCATTATCTGACCGTACCTGCACGCAATACTATATTGTTGGAGAGCGATGCCATGTGCTGATTTATGAGACAAATTTGGATAACTCCGAAGACTGTGATGCAGCTGCGAAAGAAATTGTAAATTCTTTCCAGTGGAAATAAAAGGACCGGTTTCAGGACGGACGTACGATAAGAGGAGCGACTATGACGAAAGAAGAACGCGCTGAAAAGTGGTTTGAAAGAGTACCTGGAGCCGATCAGCTTTCCATGGAAGAACGGGTGAATATATGCGACCGCGCCGCCAAGGGGACAGTGGTAATATTCTTTGTCTTTCTTGCGGGAGAATTCGTGATCTTGTATCTGATGAGCGGCGGAGCAGCTTTTGAATGGCTGGCAGAGCGGATAAACCGTTTTTCGGCAGACAGTCAGGGAACAAGACAGTATAAATCCTTAGCATGGTTTGGTGCAGTACTTCTTCTGCCGCTTTTGCTGTTGCCGATTGCTGCAGGACTAATCTATAGAAATAAACGCCTTGCTGCCCTTGTTAAGCAGGCCTGTGCTGACAGTAATAAGGGAACGGTGGAGAGTGAGCAGGTTAACATGCCGGCGATACAAGATGATTCAGTCAGATGTGCAGAGTAATCCCGGGCAGCATAATATTCAGGAGACGAAATCCATCCTGCTTGCATTTGCGGAGAACAAATTGACCGGGAAATTTCCGGATAATATTGATGATTTAGATCTGATGATTGCTTTTAGTCTGGCAGAGAAAGAAATTCGTGTGAGGAACGGTACTCTGGCCGGAGGAAAACATCAGGTGAAGTTTTCGGATATCCGCCGGGTTAAGTGCATATCAAATGGAACCCTGCGTAATCTCTATATTTATACCAGGGATAAAAGCGGATTCTTTGATGTCCCTGATATGAAAGTACCCGTGAATGAATTAACCCTGCCGATTCTGGAGGCGGTACTGGTCCGGAATACCGGAAAGGGTATAGACTTCAGCACTGGCGATGGATTCGATCAAAAGACAAGTGAGTATATTCTGATTCGATATATGAACGCCAGCTTCTTTGCAAATGAAGACGGAAGCATTACGGATGACTGGCATAAGATTGCTTATGATCAGATCCGGTACTATCAATCAGATATTAACATTGCTGAAAATGCCGAGGGTGAATAAGCAGATAGATGAGGAGGTGTGGAACCGGAAACAGTTATGGAGCTGAAGTGGTAAGCTTATTTTGGACAGGAAAGGATTATCAAGCTCCGCCTGTGTTGAGTTTATGAATCTATATTTCCGGCGAAATTCCAAAAGCACAGTCAGGAGGTAAGTAAAGTACCAGAACGGATTCAGATGGTTTGCCTTGGCAGTCTTTCTTCAAATCACAACTTTCACTGTCAATGCATTTCAAAGATTGTCTGCCTACAAATGCTTTTTCCTTCTCCGGAGCTCTGCAAGAACAGTTGCTTTGTCTGCTTCCTTTTGGAGATTTTCTGCTATCTTGTCAACATTATTACCAGTTGCCATGACGTTTTCGATAAACGATTGCGATTCATCCGGAAGACCGAAATGATCTCCTACCTTGTTGATAGCATTTTTCATACTGGAAGCTGCCAGAATCACAGCATCGATGTCTGAAGTCATGTTTCGGAAACCGTAATTCAGTAAAACAGAAGAACCACCAATTAGAATCAGCTTGGCAGGCATTCTCTTCCCGACCTGCTTTCGGTATTCTTTAGCTACTTCTTTCAAATAGATATCAATGTTTTCTCTTATGAATTCCGCATTCTGCTCAGATGACATTACGCACTTCGCTTTCTACGATATTAAATCGCATAAACTCGGCGGCCCGAAAGAAAGACTGATACACGGAAGCTTTTAATCTCGCCTCAGTATATCAGTCTAAGCGCGTCGGGTGTCAAAATCGTCGCGTCCTTATCTGTGCGCACGGTGTGAGAGGACAGCGGTCAATTACTCCTTCCTATTCGATCTGCTAAATCTTCTTTCCCAATGTCTTCTGATTGAAATATTAACACACTCCGATAGACGCAAGAATACAGGCAATCAATGTGACGATCAGAGGAATAACCGTATTCAGCCAGAATACATGAATGTATCCATCTTGGTGCTTCAGATGAGCAACACCCAGCGCAGCAGCGGTACCGCTTGAATGAGGAAGGGAGTCCAACCCTCCGGAAGCCATAACTGCAATACGATGAATAATCTGCGGATTGATGCCGAGTGCAAGATATTTGCCTACAAACATATTCAGTCCGATGCCGAGGGCGGCGGATGCGGAACCACAAATGCCGGCAGCTACGTTGACCGCAATAAACAACTGGAAGATCGGCGGTCCAGGGATTTTATCCAACGAAGCCATTATGGTAGAGTATCCGCTCGTTGCAGCAGTGACTGACCCAAACCCGACCAGGACACAGACATTCAAGATAACCATAATGGAATTCTTGATACCATCCGTAAAGGTGCTGGCAAGATTAGTGTGTTCTGCTTTAAGAGCCGGTGCCAGAATGATCAGAGCGGCCAAAACAGCAATAGCCAGAGAGACAACGGCGTTCAGCTTAAATCCATTCAGAGCGACTAATAAAATAATGGAAGGAAGCAGGCAAACGAAGAGATTGATTTTGGGAACATTTCCGGTGGCAATCGCTTCTGATGTTGATACGGAAGAGATTTCCGCTCCTGTTGGCATAAAATGTTCTCCTCTTTTGTCACTTTTGGTCAGAGCATGGCGGATATAGACAACGCTCAAAATGATGCAGATGACCGTTGAAATCAGCCCCAGAACCGGCGCGGCAGTGGCTTGTGTCCCCAGAACTTCCATGGGCATCAAGTTCTGTATAGCCGGCGTGCCGGGAAACATAGACATAGTAAAGCCACCGGAACCTATAGCACTCGTCATATACAGATGCCAAGGAATATCAAACTCTTCGAACAGCTCTTTTCCAATAGAAACCAGTACGAATACGCAGCAAAAAAGATTGATGCCGCCGAGAGTCAGAATTGCTGTCATGATACCGATAGAAAGCACGGCAAGCAGACGCTGATATTTCTGCGGGGCAATTCGAACAAGCTTTGCAACACTGACTGCGATAACCTTTGCCGCACCGGAATCACTGATGATTTTCGCAAAAATGGAACTGAGCGCAAACATCAGGAAGTAACTCTTCATAAAATTGGCAAATCCGGTCATATATGTATCGGTCATCAATTCCAGAATATTTTGACCGGAAAAAGCCGCGACAACCAATGCTGCAAGCGGTGCAAGAATATATAGGGAAATTCCTCTCAACGAGAAGACGACCAGAATAGTTAGTCCAATGAGTATGCCAATGATGCTTATTATTTCTGCTGACATAATATCCTCCGGTAAGATTCTTTATCTGAGTCTGTATGCACTTGAATAATAAGTGGGGTCGTTGTATGTTCCGTGTTTACCGCCAAGCACTCTCTTGATCGGGAGAGAAGCCAGCCCGGCCGCAACATAACCGAAATTAGGCCAGTCTTCCCACTTTGGAGCGTTCAGTCGAATCGTAGCATCTCCAAATTTGAAATCCGGTTTCATAATGTCATATGGATAATCTTCAGGCTTTACCCATTTCGGAATGAAGACAGGGTAAGATGCATCCGGCTTTGTATGATTCGCTGAAGCGGGCTCATCTTTTTCCTTGACAGCCGGAATATATTTATAGTTCATTTTTCCCTGGGAAGCGGTCTCAAGAGATTTGATTTTTTCCGCATCTGCAGCAGATTTATCGGTATCGACGATAAGCTCCATGAAATCAAAGGCGGCATTGTGAGCGGTTGCGATATGCCTGCTTCCAACATTTTGAACAGGTGGAATGTCACAGTATAACTTTGCATATCCGTTTGTGTCTCTCCCGCCGATAATAGGATCTGTCCAGTTCTCGTACATTGCCATAATCAGATCGCCGCGAACATGATCCCGTTTTCCGTCAAAAGTGACCGGAACGTTGAAATTGATCAGAGAATAGGATTTTCCATTCATATAGCCTAAATTAGTAAACTCACAAACGGAGACATTCATATAGGGCTCAGCAAGTTTGTAACAGGGAGGGATCATGGACTCCAGTATTTCATCGTCCGTTTCAAATGTGGCTGACGTAACGTGGATTATACCGGGTTCATAATAATCTGCCTTGTTTTTTCCGCCGGGCCAAGGCTGCCGCGCGACCCAGTCGTGCCCGAAGAAAACCGGCATAAGATAGGAACTGTTTTCATCAAATTGCATGGACATAGAAATACCTCCTTATTAATACTCTATAAAAATGTGACCTTTATAGAACTTATCTGCAAACCGAGTATACGTATTAGAAAATATTCTTAACAATCACATATAATCAGAAAATATCGAGAACTGGACAATAATTGCTAATATGTTGAAAAATATTAACTAAAAATGACTGCCAGAAGCCAAACATAACTGTGCATTATGAACGTGTGACACCTTACAAAAATAGATGATGTAAAGCAAAATGTGATACTATCTAAAAGATAGAAAACAGAAAATCAGGATTATTAACAAATAATCCTGATATGTTTCTGGAATAACTGGCAGGAGAGATTTACATGAATCGAACAGAGAACAGAAACAGAAATTTTGAAAGAACAGACAGATTAATCCGAGAGGCACTGCTCCAGATAACCCGCAGGAAACAGATTGATAAAATTACGGTGAAAGATATTACGGAAGAAGCGGACATTAATCGCACAACCTTTTACTTGCACTATGATACTGTGGATCAGTTGATTCATACGGTTGAAGATGAAGTAATTGATAAGATAGGAGAGGGCTTGGAACAGCTCGAGAGCAGTCATTATGTTCTTGGCGAACATCCGATTCACACGGACCTGTTCCGTATATTTTCTGAAAATGAAGTTATACTGATGCAGCTGTTAGGGCCGCATGGGGACATCACGTTTCTGAATCGTTTTGTAAATGCGATTAGTCAACGGAACTATTCTTCATGGCGGGATACGGCATTAAAAGTCAACAGAAGACTTCCACCGGACCTGGAAGACTATGCGTACTACATTTGCTGCGGCATGTGCGGAATGGTATACAGCCATATTACCAGAAAGAAAACCATCAAGGGGAAAGAAGAGGAATTTGGAAAATTCGCAGGAGCGGTTACCAACTGGGTTCATGAAAATTTTGTAGTTCGATATCCGGATGTGGATAAGACCATTTGATAACGCCCTTTCTTCCAAAAAGTCCCGGACAGAGCGAATCTGTCCGGGACTTTAAAACACTTTCTATTTGTGAGGAACAATGATGGACAGGCTTACTGCTCGGTGCTGCCTTCCCATGTACCGACTGCTCTTTTGCCGGCCTCCTCGTCAAACCAGTGAGTAGTTACGGTTTCCGCTCTGGTGAAGAAACGAACACCGTCCTTGCCGAGGCAATGAAGATCACCAAAGAAGGAATCCTTATTTCCGGAGAACGGGAAATATGCGGTAGGAACCGGAATGCCGACATTGACACCGACCATTCCTCCGTCTGTATCCATGACAAACTTTCTGGAATAATATCCGCTTTGCGTGAAAATGCAGGAGCCGTTTGCGAACGGATTAGCGTTCATAATGGCAATTCCTTCGTCATAATCTTTTACTCTCTTGATACATGTCACAGGCCCGAAAATCTCGCGGTCGCCTACTGTCATACCGGGTTTAACATGATCTAAAATTGTAGGTCCAACAAAGAAACCGCCCTCATAACCGGGAACGACAACATTTCTTCCGTCAAGTACGAGTTCAGCGCCCTCATCAATGCCGGTCTGGATCCAGTTACAGATCTTATCCTTGTGCTTCTGCGATACAACCGGCCCAAGCTTTGTTTCCGGATCATATGCGCAGCCGATCTTCATTTCCATCGCCTTTTTCTTAAGGAGGGCGACAAAGGCATCGGCAATGCTGTCCTGAACACAGATAACAGGAAGTGCCATGCATCTCATGCCTGCGCAGCCGTAGGTAGAATTGATAACGGCGTTGACAGTTGCCTCCAGATTGCAGTCTTCAAGCACAAGCGCATGATTTTTCGCTTCACACTGCGCCTGTACCCGCTTGCCGTGTTCGGCGGCAATGGAGTAAATATGTTTACCGACGCCTGTTGTTCCAACGAAAGTGACTGCTTTTACGCGAGGATCCTTCAGGAAGATTTCGGCTTCATCACGGCTTGTAGTGACCAGGTTTACGACGCCCTTCGGGAAACCGCCCTCCGTATAGAACAGTTCGAGCATGCGCATCGAGGTAAGAGGGGTATTGGAGTTGGCTTTTAATACAACTGTATCGCCGCAGGCAATAGCCAGAGGAACCATCCATCCCCACGGAATCATGGCAGGGAAGTTCATCGGTACAATGCCGGCCACGACGCCCAGCGGCTTACGCCAAGTCATGGTATCATAGTTGGTCGTAACCTGCATTGCGCAGTCGCCTTCGATCAGTGTGGGAATATTGCAGGCTTCCTCGGTGGGCTCTATAGCCTTCTGTACATCACCGCGGGCCTCGCTTAAGTTCTTGCCAAGTTCCTTGGCGCAGAGAACAGCGAGTTCTTCTTTGTGAGCATAAAGGACATCTCTCCATTTATACATATATTGAACTCTCTTGGAAATGGAAAGTCTGGACCATGCAGGAAAAGCTTCCTGCGCAGCAGCGATAGCTGCTTCACATTCTTCCTCTGTGCACTGAGGAACCTCAGCGATAACTTCTCCGGTGCTGGAATCCGTGATTGGCATATACTTGTCTGTCTTTGACTCCAGCCATTCGCCGCCTACACAATACTTCATTCTCTTTACTTCTGCCATGATTGCTCCTTTCTAAATTGGTTCATAGATATTCTTAAAATTCAATTTTAATTATCAAAACTGGATTCGAAATATATATTATTATAAAAAATAGATTATGTCAATCCGAATTATATTTTAATAATTAAAATTTAATTCGAGTAACACATTGACTGAAATCAAAGGAGAGTATAAGATGATTTTAACTATTAAAATAAGACGTAATGAAATTCTAATGAGTGCATAAGTTAATTGAAAACTTTGGAACGGGAGAAATATGGCAAAAGCAACGAATGAGGCGATTCACCAGAGTCTTTCGTCCGCCAGACTATTAAAAATTATGGAATGTTTGTCTGAAAAACATTTTCCAGTCCGGCTGACTGATTTATCCAGAGAATTGCAAATGACGCAGCCTACAGTACTACGCTATTTAAATTCACTTTGCTCAAGCGGGTATGTTTATCAGGACAGTACTTCGGGCGGATATTCACTGACATGGAAAGTTTGCCGGATCGGCTCAAATGTTCAGAACAGTACGAACATTCGCAATATTGTTGGTCCGTATATCAATCAAATGGCCAATGACCTTGATGTAGGAATGCTGATGGCCGTGGAGAGAAATGGGGATATTGTCTATCTTGATATGGCGCTGAACCCCGGAAACCCTATGGAAACCCTTCTGCGGATTGGAAAAGATGCACCAATTCACTCTACGGCCTCGGGCAAGGTCCTGCTCAGCTGCCATTCTGATATAGAGATAGAATCGATTATTAAGAAAAAGGGAATGCAGAAGCTGACGGGGAATACGATTACCGATCTTCCAACATTGATGAAGGAAATCGAAAAGATCAGGAAAAACGGATATGCAGTGGATAATGAAGAATGCGAAATGGGACATCGCTGTGTTTCTGTTCCGATCTATGATTATACGGGAAAGGCTGCTGCAGCGGTCAGCGCTTTTCATAATACCGATATGCTGGGAGATCAGAGAATAGAAACGCAGATTCTTCCGGCACTGAGAAAGGCATCGGCGGAGCTGTCTTATCGTCTGGGGTATCAACCGGAATAAACAGACAGCATGAATATACAGGAGAACAGATAAAGACATGAAGGATCTGCATGGGACAAAACTGATCACCATTGATATGGATGATACTCTCTTACATACTGACAAAACAATCAGCGAATATACAGTAGAAGTTTTACAAAAAGCATGTGACAGGGGAATACTAATTGTTCCATGTTCCGGAAGAGCGTATTCCGGACTGCCTGCCGGATTAAAACAAATCCAAGGTATTCGTTATTCGATCAATCTTAACGGTGGAATCATTACGGATGTTCTTGACGGCCGGATACTGTATGAAAATTCCTTATCCGGGGAAGACGCGAGGACGATTTATGAAAGTCTGGCTATCTTCCGGTCTCCACGCACTGTATTTACAGATGGACCTGCCCTTATGGCACAGGAAGACAGAGAGCATATCAGGGAATTTGCTTTCCCGGACATGGTTCCATATTATTTGAGCAGCAGAACTTTTGTGGAGGATGTTTTTACCGCTCTGCATACCGGCGCATTCAAGCCGGTTAAGATTACAGCCATGATTCATAGTAACGGATCTGATCTCCCTATTATCCTGCGGGAACTGGATCGGTATCCTTCCTTCAGCACAACACATTCTCCGGATTGTTTTGAAGTCACGCCCATGGGAGTTACAAAAGGAAACGGACTTCTGACACTTTGTAAAATCGCAGGCATTGACAGGGAAGATACTGTAGCGTTCGGTGACTCTACTAACGATGCCTCTGCATTGCACGCAGCCGGATTTGCCGTGGCAGTAGAAAATGCCGTGCCGGAGCTGAAGGAAATTGCAGATGCCGTAACCTCGACCAATGATCATGATGGAGTGGCGAAGTTCATTGACAGAATGATTCTGCAAGGATAATTAATCGGCGATTAACAGTGTTGTCCCGCACTGTTTAAAATATTCACGATAAAGTGTTTCAGGCTGCTGGTCTGTGATGATATATTGAAACGCGTCAGGAGCAGCGAAAGAGAGCAGAGACGAACGGCCCATCTTGGAATTGTCCAGGAGGAGGCAGCGGGTTGAGCTCTTTTTCATTACGATTCGCTTAATAACCGATTCTTCCGGTGAAGAATTGCAGGCGCCTCCTTCCAGAGAATAGGAAGAGCAGGCCATAAAAACTTTGTCTATAGAATTATAATGATCAAGCGCACGTTCCGTCTCACTGCCTACCAGTGAGGCGGTTTTGTTTTTCAGCGTTCCGGGAAGCCCGATCACTGTAAGCTGGGGGCGGTCGATGCATGAGTACAGGATATAAACACTGTTGGTTAATATTGTCAGATGTTTATCAGGCGCCAGATAATGAATCAGCGGTACTGTCGACGTCCCGGTGTCAATGAAGATCACGTCATTATCGTGGATAAGGGCAGCGGCTGCCTGCGCTACCCTTTCTTTTTCCCGGGCATGGAGTACGTTTCGTTCCGCATAGGAAGAAAGCGGATCAGATGCGCTCTGCGTACCGTTATTCTGATGAATTGTTGCGCCGCCATAGATGATGTCTATTTTACCTTGTTTCTGAAGTTCCTTTAAATCACGCCGGATGGTATTCGTGGAAACCTGAAATTCGCGGATCAGATCGGCTATAGTAACGGTTTCGTGACGGCTGATATATTTTTCTACTTCCTGGATTCTGTTGAATCTCATCTCATTTTCCCTCATTGCTGAATTAAGCGCATTTAATATAAACATAATACTATTAAAATGGATTTTTTGGCAAACGAATAAGTAAATTTTGGGCATATTATGGTAATATTTGCAATAATGCACAAAATGCTGATTTTGATTTTATTTTAAATGACAAAAATGCTGAAAACATATTGACTGAATTTAATAACTGGATTTAAAATCCAAAATGTAATCAAAATAAAAATAGAATATACCAACAGTAATACAATACATGCAAAAACAAACCAATATATAATAAAAAAATACTAACTGGAGGGAGAGGACGGGGCACCAAGGTGATTGCAACATTGAAGGAACTGCTGAATGAAGCAGCAGAACAGGATAAGGCGGTCGGCTCGTTTACATGCGCCGACATGGAAATGGTCGTTGGTACGATCAGAGCAGCAGAGGAAGAGAATGCATCTGTTATTATTCAGATAGCGGAAGGACGTCTGGCACATACCCCGTTGGACTATATTGGTCCCTTGATGGTTCAGGCGGCAAAGGACGCACGCGTAAAGGTCTGTGTACATCTGGATCATGGCTTAACCAAAGAAAAAATTGCGGAGGCTCTTTCTTACGGATTCACTTCTGTCATGTATGATGGCTCGAGATATGCGCTCGAAGAAAACATCCGACGAACTAATGAAGTAGCTGATCTGGCAAGACGGGAGGGGGCCTCCGTGGAAGCCGAGCTCGGCAGCATCGGTGGAAAAGAAGCAACCGATCACGACGAGAAAGCGGTTTATACAGATGTCAGTGATGCGGTCGAATTTGCTTCCAGAACAGACATCGATGCCCTTGCTGTGGCGATAGGAAACGCCCATGGACACTATAAGGGGGTTCCCCATCTGAACTTCGAACGGCTGGCTATGCTTCACGATGCAGTTGATCTTCCGCTGGTTCTTCACGGCGGTTCCGGTATTTCGGATGAGGATTTTCGAAGATGTATCGCAAATGGCGTAAGAAAAATCAATATTGCGACGGCGAGCCTGGATGCGATGACGGATGGAGCCAAAAGATATCTTTCCACGGAGACGGAACACGACTTCTATCACCTGAATGAAGCAATGGTAGAAGGCGTATACAGAAATGTCAGACATTGCATAAAAGTATTTAACAATAAGGAGAAACTGGATGAAATACATTGATTTTGAGAAAAACAGAAAGCTCGATATTATCTTGCTTGGCCGGGTTGCCATTGACTTTAATCCCGCATACAGCGACAAGGTTAAGGAGGAGTTCAAACCTCTTAAAAATGTTCACTATTTTGAAAAATACGTTGGAGGGTCACCGGCGAATATCGCCTGCGGTATAAGAAAGCATGGCATGACTGCAGGATTTATTGCAAAGGTTTCGGACGATCAGTTCGGAGATTATGTCACCGACTATTTTAACGAGAAGGGAATTGACACCAGCCATATCTCGAGAGCTACACACGGAGAAAATCTTGGCCTTACATTTACGGAGATGCTCTCTCCAAAGGAAAGCAGTATCCTGATGTACCGCAATGATGCGGCAGACCTGAGCCTCTGTGTAGAGGATGTTGATGAAGATTATATCCGTCAGGCAAAAGCGATTTTTATTTCCGGAACGGCGCTAGCCCAAAGTCCATCAAGGGAAGCGGCAATTAAAGCAGTTATGCTCGCAAAGCGTAACAATACCAAAATCATCTTTGACATTGATTATCGGTCATACAACTGGAAAAACGAAGATGAAATTTCGATTTATTATTCTGTGGTGGCAAAAGAGGCGGATGTCATCATGGGTTCAAGGGAAGAATTCGACCTTACGGAGAAGCTTATCAGACCGGGCATGACAGATATCGAAAGTTCTCAGTACTGGATGTCACAGAATGCCAGAATTGTTGTTATCAAGCATGGGATGCAGGGATCTACAGCGTATGTCGCTGATGGCGAAAAGTTCAGTATTAAGCCCTTCCCGGTTAAGGCGAGAAAGGGGTTTGGCGGAGGAGACGGATATGGAGCTGCTTTCTTGTATGGACTGTTCAGTGGATGGGAAATCATTGACTGTCTTGAGTTTGGCTCGGCCGAAGCTTCGATGATGGTTAAGAGCAACAACTGCTCAGATGACTTGCCGACTACAGAAGAAGTGAAGGAGTTCATCCGTAAAGAGAAGGCGGAATATGGTGAAATGATCGCCAGGGTTGAGTGAGAAATGATTAAATACCGAGCAAAAATAATTTATGACGAAGATACCTTGAGAGAACTTGACCGCGTGCTCACAAGAACTTCTCATCCTCTGCGGCAGGCAGGCTGGGTTGTGGTTGCGGCTGCAATGATTATATATGGAGTTTCTCTCGGAATTGATAGCATGACAGGAATGCTTTTCACGATTTTCGGGTGTCTTCTTTTGCCGGTTACGGGAGATATTCTCAGCTGGCGCGGCAACCGGCTGGTACATGTGATGAGGGGGCGACAGCTGACAATATCTTATGAATTCTGCCAGCTTTATTTTGCGGCGGTTACCAGCGCAGGCAGAACCAACAATAATTATTCAACGATAACCCGGCTGGTCAGAACAAGAGATTATTATTTCCTGTTTCAAGGCCCTAATAAAGCGTGCATGATCGATAAAAAGACGATCACTCCTCAGAATATGGAGTCGTTTGAGAGTTTTCTTTCGAAAGCAACCGGTCTTGCCTGGGGCGCTCCTGCGGGGACATTGCAAAAGGCACTGACCGCAAGATTGAGAAGGCACATCGCTTGTTTTCGCGCTCGTGTCAGACGTTATTTAACCTTGTGATTTCATAGGAAACTATTAACAACATAATGTGTCGAATAAGGAGGGTTAGTAATGAATTTCAGGAAAGGTATGGCGATCGTTCTTTCTGGAGCAACTGTATTTTCGCTTGCGGCATGCGGGAGCAATTCCGGATCGACCTCATCAAGCGCATCGGCAACGAAGACAGCAGAAAGTGCCGCTTCCACTTCTACGGCATCGGAGGCGTCAACAGCGGATTCGGGTGCGGAAAAGTATCCTCAGGAAGCAGATGGATCGGTCGTAACACTTAAATTCAATTTCGTAAAGAGTTCTGCGGATCCGGAATATCAGTGGTATGCCGAATATTTCCATGACATTTATGAGGCAACGAATGGAGATGTGGGATATCAGCTGTATCCTTCCGAGTCCCTTGGCGGATCTACCGACGTACTTGAAATGGCGGCCAATGGGCAGGATGTCGTGCAGGACTGTGATTTCTCATTCCTGGCAACATACGTTCCGGATATGAGTGTAGCTATGGCACCATATCTTATTCAGAAACCCGAACAGCTTGAGACGCTTTGGAATTCCGATATCAAGACGGATTGGGAGACGGCACTGGAGCAAAAGGGACTTCATCTGCTTGACTGGCACTATTTCGGAACACGAGAGTTGATTCTGAATTCCGAAGCGCATTCCAGAGATGATTTAAAGAGCAAGAAAATACGCTGTGCGGCGACACCTATGTGGAACGAAGTAGTTCGGGTACTGGGAGGAAATGCTACAAATACAGCCTGGTCTGAGACATATCAAGCCCTCTCTCAGGGTGTTGCCGATGGCGCGGAATCTCCTTATGGACTTCTTTATTCTGCTAAGCTCTATGAGCCCTGCAAGTACCTTATTAAGACAGATCATCTGGTAGCCGCGACAACGGTGGTTATGAGTCAGAAGACATGGGATAAACTCTCCGCTGAGGATCAGGAAGCCATCAATAAGGTAGCTGCGAATTTCATTTCCAAGCAGGTAGACCGTGTAAATCAGGTATCTGATGAGTATGCTCAGAAACTGAAGGATGAAGGAGTGACTTTTATTGAGGTAGACAAGACGCCTTTCATTGAGGCGGCCAAGGAAACCCCGGAGCATTTCCCGGAATGGTCTGACGGTCTGTATCAAAAAGTACAGGAAGCTATTAAATAACTGAACCGCCGGTTCGTTTTATCCGTACTTTGAGGGGAATTCCGCAAGAGAGTTCCCCTTTATTAAAAATGTATTGCGATGCTGAGGATTGCGGAATGAAGAAGTTTAACAAAAAATTGGATCAGATTACAAGGTTCATAGCCGGGATATCATTTTCGGCTATGATTATTATCACCTCAGTGAATGTGTTTTCCCGTTTTATTTTCAGCAAGTCTTTTGCGTGGAGCGAGGAACTAACATATCTGTTTTTTAACTGGACGGTGTTTTTTGGAATCTGTGGTGTTTATAAGAGGCAGGGACTCATTTCCATTGATTCTCTTGTGAAAAAACTGTCGCGGAGAGGACAAAGAATAGCCGCTATTATATCTTTTGGCTTTGTAGCTGCATTGAATATCGCTTTGACGATCTGGGGATGGCAGTTGACGATAGGAGGCTGGGCAAGAAAAACGGCTAATCTCATGATCCCGTATACATTTGTGGATATCTGCCTTCCGATAGCCATGATGATTATGTGCTATTACTCTGTTGGTTACATGATTCAGGAGATCAAGGGACAGACTGTCGAACAGGCATCACTTGAGAACAGATCATAAGGAGAAAAAGAGATGACTTTTTGGACATTCTTCCCGCTGGTACTGATGCTGGTACTGTTCTTTTTAAATATACCGGTTGCATATTCGATGATAATGGCAGGTGCCGTTTATTTCCTGTTTGCTCCGGACTCCATGTCACTGGATATGATGATGCAGAAAATGATTTCTGCCAATTCTTCATTTACTTATCTGGCGATTCCGTTTTTTATCTGCGCAGGTGTGGTATTTGATTACGCGGGTATCACAAGAAGATTGATGCATCTCGCGGAACTGTTGGTCGGGCACATTCAAGGCGGTATGGCCCAGGTTAATATCCTGCTGTCATGCATGATGGGCGGTCTGTCGGGATCTGCCAATGCTGACGCTGCACTGGAGAGCAAAATGCTTGTTCCGGAAATGGTCAAGCTGGGATATGACCGCGATTTTTCTACTGTTGTAACAGTTGCATCCTCATGCATTACGCCCATTATTCCGCCGGGAATTATTCTGATTCTCTACGCGTCGGCATCAGATAGTTCAGTTGCGAAGATGTTCTATGCAGGATATATTCCCGGAATCATCATCACAGTAGCGATGATGATTATGACCTATTGTATTGCCAGAAAAAGACATTATAAGCCTTCCAGGGACCGTATAGCGAGGGCTTCTGAATTCGGTAAGGCTTTTCTCAGCGGACTTCCTGCTTTATTTGTTCCCTTTGGACTGGTCCTAGGACTTAGAATCGGACTCTTTACTCCTACAGAAGGCGGTGCCGTCTGTGTGGTTTATTCGCTGATTATTGGATTTTTTGTCTATCGTGAGATTAAGGTCAGTGATCTGCCCAAGATTGTCGAGGAATCCGTGAGCAGTACAGCAGGAATCATGTTTATTCTTGCAGGTGCTAATGCTTTGTCCATATATCTTACATGGGAACGTGTGCCGAATCTGATCTCTCAGGCAATTCTGACGAATATCCATTCACCGTACGTTTTCCTGTTGATGGTCAATATTCTTCTTCTGATTATCGGCATGTTTTTTGATGGCGGGGCGGCGATGATTCTGCTGGCTCCGCTGCTGGTTCCGGCAGCGCAGCAACTGGGAATTGATCTGATTCATTTCGGACTGGTGCTTTCTCTCAACCTGACAATTGCCGGTATGTCTCCTCCGTTCGGGGCAATGATGTTTGTATCTACATCCATTACAGGAACGACAATTGAGGAGTACGCAAAGGCATGCATCCCGTATATGGCATTGATGATCGGCTGTCTGCTCCTTTTCACGTACTGCCCTCAGATTGTAATGCTCCTGCCTGACCTGCTTTCAAATTAAGAGGGGTATAGTAATGAGATTGTCAATCGAAAATCTACGGGAAATAGGACGGTTGCCCGGATATCATGTTCCGTCATACGATGTGGAACGTGTTCGGAGCAATACAATTGAAAATCCGCTCTGGCTGCATTTTGGCGGTGGAAATCTCTTTCGGGCATTTCAGGCGGCAGACGTACAGACACTTATTGAAAGAGATCTCATGACGTCCGGAGTCATCACTTGTGACAGCTATGACGATGAAATCGTGGATGTATATCATCGAACCGATGATTTGAGTGTTCAGGTAATATTGAACGCCGATGGGTCTGTGGAGAAGAATGTCATTGGCAGTATTGCGCGAAGCTTAAAACTCGATGCGGACAGGGAACTGGTGAAGGAAATATATTCCAAACCCTCATTGCAGATGATCTCTTTTACAGTAACAGAAAAGGGTTATTTGATTTCGGATAATAATGGCGAACTTCTTGGCGCTGTTAAACAGGATATGGACCGAATGCCGGAGCAGGCGGGTACATTTTGCGGAATCCTTGCCTATCTTCTCCTTTACAGGAAGAAAACCTGCGGCGTTCCTGTCGCAATGGTTTCCATGGATAACTGTGCGCATAACGGCGACAGGTTGAAATCGGCCATTATGGCTTTTGCCGATGCCTGGCGAGACAGAAGATACATTTCTGAGGAGGATTATAGGTATGTCTCGGGAAGCGTGACCTATCCGTGGAGTATGATAGACCGGATTACGCCAAGACCATCGCCGGAAATTGCCGATATGTTAAAACAAGACGGACTGGAGGATATGAACGTCCGGGTTACATCGCAGGGCACGTTTCTGGCACCTTATGTGAACACCGAACGTCCGAAGTATCTGGTTATTGAAGATAACTTTCCGAATGGCAGACCCCCGCTTGAGAACGTGGGGGTAATTTTTACAGACCGGGAGAGAGTTGACCGCTGTGAACTGATGAAAGTCTGCACCTGCCTGAATCCTCCGCAGACGGCGATGGCTGTTCTTGGCTGTCTGCTTGGATATACTTCCATTGCCAAAGAGTTTGAGGATCGTGATATTCATGAGTTTATCTATCGGCTGTGCTACGACGAGGGCATGCCTGTTGTTGTGGATCCTGAAGTCATCAGTCCTGCGGCTTTCGAAGCTGAGGTATTTGATGAAAGGCTTAAAAACAAATATATTCGTGACACACCGCAGAGAATCGCCTCCGATACGTCTCAAAAACTGCAGTTCCGTTTTGGGGTGAATATTACCAGATACATGAAGAGGAATCCGGCCAAAGCGGCTGCCCTTAGATACATGCCGATGGTCTATGCTTTTTGGCTTCGTTATCTTCTGGGAATTGATGATACAGGCAAGCCATATACATGTAGCAACGATCCGAGGCTGCGTGAATTGCAAGACAAACTGAGTGGAATTCAGCTCGGGGGGATCAGCCCGGAAGATGAGCAGAAGGCTAGGAGCATTCTGGAAGACCATACTATTACCGGGACAGACCTGCAGAAAGCGGGACTTGAAGATAAGATCATTTCTTCGTGGAAGAGCATGATGGCTTCGACCGGAGCAGTTCGGAAGGTGTTACACGAAAGTTTGAATCCTATTTAAATCTCGGCTGATCATTAGTATGAATTCTTAAAACATTGGTTTTACTTATATTCAGAAAGGATGGCTCAAAAAATGAAAGCATTATTAATGCCTGCATATGAGAAACTTGAAATTGTTGATAGAGATATGCCGGTATGCGGCCCGGAAGAGGCTATTGTAAAAATCAAGTATGCAGGGATTTGCGGATCGGATATGCATATTATTGCCGGACAGAATCCTAAGGCTAAAGCGCCTTTGGTTATGGGACACGAATGCTGTGGCACGGTATATGCCATTAACTCTACAAGGATTCAGGATATTAAGGTTGGCGACAAAGTTACAATGCATGCTGTCAACGGATGCGGAGTCTGTGATAATTGCCGCAACGGACACGAGAATCTCTGTGAGCACGTGCATATCATGGGAACGGAGATGGACGGTTTTTTCCAGGAATATGTGAAAGTCCGCGCCGACAGACTTCTGAAGTTTAATGATGATGTAGATTTAAAGGCAGCGGCTCTGGTAGAGCCGCTTACGATCGGTGTGCATGATGTCCTCAGGGCCAATGTTCAGGTTGGGGATGATGTTTTCGTTTGTGGCTGCGGCACGATCGGCACATTGATTGCAAAGGTAGCGGAACTGCAGGGAGGCCATGTACTCGTTTCGGAAACCAGTGATCCCAGAATCGATGTCGGCAGAAAGAACGGACTTCATGTAGTGGACGGAAAGAGTCCTGACTTCGAGAAGCAGATTATGGAATTTACGAATGGAAAGAAGTTTGACAAGGTCTTTGAAGTAACTGGTGTCGAACCCGGTTTTAAGACATCTCTGGAGATGGTGAAGCCCGGCGCGACATTCGTACAGGTTGGGATGCCGGGCGCAATATTCCACGAATTTGATATCAATAAAGTTATTTTTAATGAAATTAACTTCCTTGGAGTTCGCAATTCGAGATCGTACAGCATGGCCAGGGCGGTTAAACTTGTAAATATGGGGATACTGAATGATTTCCTGAAGGGAATGGTTTCGCAGATCTATCCGAAGGAACAGGCGATTGAGGCATTTAACAGAGCGAAGACGGATAAGACAGCACTGAAAGTATTGATTCAGTTTGGAGAGGACTGATTGGGGGAAAACGGATGAAACCACTTGAGGGAATCAGAGTTGTAGACTTGGGACGATTTGTGTCCGCACCATTTTGCGGAATGCTTCTTGCGGATATGGGTGCGGAAGTAATTAAAGTCGAGAAGCCGGGGAAAGGAGAAGACGCAAGAAGTCTCGGACCTTTTATGAATGGCAAATCGCTTTACGTTTCGACATTCAACAGAAATAAAAAGGGAATGACGATTCAAACAAGATCTCCTGAGGGATTGGAACTTCTTAAGGAACTTATAAAAAGTTCAGATGTAGTCATCGAGAACTATCGTCCCGGAACCATTAAAAAAATGGGTATAAGCTATGAAGATCTTCGGGAGATTAATCCCCGGATTATTTTGGCTTCCATTTCCGGTTTTGGCCAGACAGGTCCTGAAGCACTGCGGCCGGCATTCGATCCCGTAGCCCAGGCTTATGGAGGCTTGTATGCCGTTTCCGGCACGCAGGAATCCGGACCTATGGCAGCCGGAACAGTCATTTCTGACCTCACGACAGGACTTTACACCGCCTACGCTATACTTGCAGCAATCATCGAGAGAAGTACAACAGGAAAAGGACAATATATCGATATCGCGATGGTAGACTGTATGGTTTCTATGATGCACACATATGTAGCGAACTATGCGGCCAATGGAATTATACCTGAAAGACATGGAAATACTGATCCTCTTTCAGTGCCGGCGGATTGTTATCGCACCAAAGAAGGCGGCTATGTTGTCATGCATGCGGGTGAGGACAAGTCCTGGGTTCTGCTGAAGAAACTGATTGGTAATCCAGTGCTGGATGATCACAGGTTTGATACACATCAGGGAAGAGTCGACTGCCGCGAAGAAGTAGAAACTCTTGTCAGAGAGTGGTTTCTGACCAAGACAGCACAGGAAGCGGAAAGCGAATTGACAAAGGCGGGAATTATCTGCTCCCCGGTAAATGACATGGCAGGAATATTCGGATCAGAGCAGATTCGCGCTAGGGGAGATCTTGTCGAGATGGAAGTGCCCGGAGCGGGAATGTGCACATTTCAGGGTAGCCCGATTAAAATGTCTGATGCGCCGGTAACCTATCATAGGGCACCGACAATCGGAGAGCACAACGACGAGATACTGAAGGATATTCTCCATAAGTCAGACGAAGAAATACAACGTTATAAAGAAGAGAAAACGATTTAAGGAGGCTTGCACATGGATTTTGTGACTTTTGAAGCGAAAGATCATATCGGCGTGGTTACATTCTCCAGGCCGCCTATTAATGCTGTCAACAGCCAAGCGAATGAAGAACTGACCAAAGTATTTGAAGATGTCAATACGATGGATGATATCTGGTGTGTCATTCTCCGCGCGGAAGGCAAGGGATTTATGTCCGGGAGCGATGTCGATGACTTCGGAGCGTTTGATGATGAGGCTCTGTCAAAATATGAGGAAGCAGATGTCAGAGGAATCCTTGCTGTATATAACTGTCGTGTACCCGTTATCTGCCAGGTGCAAGGGTACGTTATGGGTCATGGAACGACACTTGCCGCGGCTTCCGATATTATTGTCGCTGCGGATGATGCCTATTTCAGCCTTCCTGAAGTGACGATCTGTGTGGTCGGTGGAACGGATGCGATCCGGCAGCTGGTTCCGGAAAAGTTTCTCCGCTACATGGCTTACACAGGAAAGAAAATCAGTGTAAAGGAAATTGCCAAATACGGTAATATTCTCAAAGTGGTTCCCCGGGCGGAAGCCTTTGATGCAGCCATGGAGGTTGCGAAGGAAATTACCGCGAACTGCACGAAGTCTGTTCAATGTGTGAAGGCAGCCATCAATGAACTTACAAATCATGATAAGGCAAAAGATTTCTATGTGGACTGCACATATACACATCAGCTTCTGAAAGATCCGAACCGGGATCGCGTTCTTAAAGAACATTATGAAATGTTGGAACGTAAGAAAAAAGCGAAGGAAGCAGCAAAAACGGCAAGCGAAAATCAGGAATAATGATTGATATAGAGGCCAAATATGAAATTTGTCAAATTGGAAGTAAATGAAGAACATATCGCTCTGGTTACATTTCATCGGGCTCCCATTAATGCCGTGAGCTATGAGGCAAACATTGAACTCTCGGAGACATTCGAGGGAATTAACAAGCGCGATGATATATACTGCGTTATCTTCCGGGGCGAAGGCAAGGGATTCATGTCGGGCAGTGATACCGGAGATTTTGATGCCTTTGACGACAGCGGGCTGAAGACATATGAAGATGCGGATATCCGTACAGTTCTTGCTATTGAAAATTGTAAAGTTCCGGTCATTTGCCAGATTCAGGGATATGTCATGGGACTTGGAACCTGTCTTGCTGCTGCCTCTGATATGATTGTGGCTGCGGATGATGCTTACTTCGGGCAGCCCGAAGTCACTATCTGTGTCTGTGGAGGTACCGGCGCACTCAGACAACTTGTTCCGGAAAAGTTCATGCGTTACATGGCTCTGACCGGGAAGAAAATCGGTATTCAGAAGATCGCGGAATTTGGACAAATCTATTCCGTAGTTCCGAGAGATCAGGCGCTTGATGAAGTGTATGCACTGGCTCGTCAGATTACTGCCAATTACACAAAATCAGTACAGTGTGTCAAGGCGGCTATAAAGGAACTTGTCAACCGCGACAGTGAAAAAGAGTACAGGATTGATTGCAAGCAGACACACATCATGTTAAAAGATCCTAAGAGAGACGAGGTCCTTGCGGCACATAATGAAATGCTGCGGAAAAAGAGAGAAGCTAAGGAAAGAGCTACGAAAGAAGCAGCCAATTAATAATCCGGGCGAACCGCTAGCCGTTTAATATGCTGTCTTTTCTAAAGATCAGGACTATCAACGGATGCCACACATATTCATGACGGAGTTCTGGAAGACGGATTATAAACATCCTGTCCGGAAAGCGCACCGGGGTGCGATTGCGGCTTTTCTCCATGATGAGAGAAGATAATACAGGAATGGAATTCTTCCGGAACTCCGTGAAGATTAGCTGTTATCGTATTCACCGGCCTATAAGTATTTCGTATATTTATCAATTCTATATGGAAATATCTGATTCATCGAATCTTGTATATATTTCAAAGTTTTTTCGGGACTTTTGTTCTCTTTGACACAATCTCTTACGATATTCCCCAGTAAATACTCAAAGCGCCGCAAAGGAAAACCTGGAATAGGCTCTTTAGTTAATCCGCGAATTCCGGATTGAAAACTTTCGGAAGAAGTTGAAAGCCACGGGTAGAGAGAGTAATCATAGTTGCTTAATACCTCGGTTCGGGGAGAGAGGCCTCCCAGTGAGACGATTGCGGAGGCTGTTTCTTCAGAATAGTACCAGTTAAA
Organism: Bacillota bacterium; assembly: GCA_029224465.1. GTDB lineage: Bacteria > Bacillota > Clostridia > Lachnospirales > Lachnospiraceae > CAG-791. The sequence goes on from JAQXUQ010000030.1 coordinate 68,841, forward strand.
GAAAGCCAGACACTCATCAAGCTTATTAGAAAAACGGGAAATGCCAATGGGACCGCCGCCTAGAAGAGATTTCCCTCCCGGTATCTCGGAACAGCCGATTTTTCCGGCCATTTTCAATAAATTCTGATCCTGCATATACGATGCGTGATTAGAGAACGAGGTGACCATAGCACATCTGCCTTCTGCGAGTTCCTGTACAACCTGAGGCCACCAGGCAATATCGTATGGCGGCGCATATTTTGCGGCTTCAATATAGTTGCTTAACGCATAGAGGCCGTTGGATGTGTTCAGGTCTATTCGACCATTATGCATTATGGTGTCGCCGGTTGATATTAAGCGAATAAGAAAATCTACAACGGCTAAGGGGCCTGTGCCGTATGCGAGGGCTGTACCGTAAGGAACAGGTGAAGCAGGATTGTATGCTCTGGTGAAAAAAGCGGCTATTTTATTATATTCAGTAAAATTTTGCGGCAGATTCAAAGGAACATTATTTTGTTCATAATAACTGCGCTTGATAACTGCATCTTCAAACAGATCCTGCCGGTACAAAAGAATAAGTACGCTTGGATCAAATGGAAGGCAATATATATGGCTGCCCAGTCTCATGTACTCCGGATACCGAAGAAGAAACTGCTTTGACGGAATAACTGCCTGCTGAGGCAGCAGATCCTCTAATGGACGATATAGCTTTTCTGCGAATTCGCTGAACCAAGTAATGTCAATGCGAATTAAGTCCGCATATGAATTGGAATCCAGCATTTCAATCTGCGTAAGCAAAGAGTCATGAGGCAAAGATGTTATATTCAGCTTGATTCCTGTTTCACGCTCAAACTGCGGCGACAGCATTTTTAAAGCTTCAGTGGTTGGGGACTGAAGATTAATCATAGAGAGAGATTCCTTGTCTTTAATTTCAATAGAATGTTTTGCATGGCGAAATCCCTGACAATGGAAGGAAATTTGGGAGGGCAAAGTTTTTCCGTTACTAAGGGAATAAAGCAGATGCTCTCCAATCTGGCAGCCTGCCTGAAAATAATTCATCTGATAAGCCATGTAGTGGTCATTACCGAATAAGGTGTAGTCAGATATACAAATCAGCTTCGGAATATTTTGGATTCCCAATACTTGAGCAGCTGAATAAAAGATTTCTGCCTGACACTCATCAAATGTCACAATACAGTCTACATAAGGGTGTTCCATTAAAAAAGTCATTGCCTGATTCTGAGCAATCCGTACTGTGAGTGCAGTTTTCATGCAGGAAATATCTTTGCCGAGTTCTCGTTCAATTGAATTAAAAAGAGCTGTTTCATCGCTGGTGTTGGAAGGGGACATTATTAATGCAACGCTTTTACACTCTTTGGAAACGATGCAAGCAGCGATGTCTTTTCCGGCCAGCATATAATCGAAAGAGGCATAACAGTTTTCACCGTCCTGCTCAAGTGTGCCGGGGTATCTGTTTAAATAGATTTTGGGACATGCTATTCCGTTGTAGACAAAAGCTGCGTTCGGGAGGCTGGATACAGTGACAATTGCTCCCGGATTTGTCATTACAAACTTATCAACAATGCGTTCCTCGCATGCGGCGAGGTTATCTGTTTCGTACACCTGAATTTCATACTCGTTTTTTCTCAGGCATTTTTGCAGGCTTTCGTACAACGTACGATAACATGGAACCTGCAAAGTCGGGATAACCAAATCTATCAGCCTGCGACTTCCCTGCCGAAGATAGCGCGCGTGTGCATTATAAGTATAGCCAAGCTGCTCGATTGCGTTTTCGACAAGTTTTACTTTTTCAAGAGAAACTTTTCCTGTTTTGTTTAAAACATTAGAAACTGTACCGTGCGATACACCGGCAAGTTTAGCAATATCTTCAATTGTTGCCATATCTACTCCTGCGTAAGATTATACGGATATGTGTTCTATAAATACTGTATGATTATCCCGTGTTTCTAGCTACCCGGCAATATTGGAACCAGTCAATTATTTTCCTTGTAAACCATATAATTATATTACCACAAACAAATATTAATTGATATATTAAGCAAATAGCATAATATTAAGCCGGGAATACAGTAATAGATAAACAATATATATAATTAAATATTGACACGATCCAATTACACGAATATACTGATTTCAAAAGAAACCGTTAATAATACAATGGTTTGGGGATTTCTAATTACCTAAGGGGGAAATGAGATGCATAAGAACAAGTTCAGGTTGTTGAGTCTTGCATTATCGGGTGCGTTTGCGGCAGCTTCTCTTGCCGGATGCGGCAGCGGCGCCAATAACAGCAACGGTACAGCTGCTCCGGCCGTCTCCGAGACGTCCAAAGCTGTTTCCACTGATGAGAATAGTAGTGGAACGGATGGTGGCGGAGACACCATTGATCTTACCTGCTATTATCCGGTGAATGTTGGAGGCGATACCGCGAATATCATTGACGGTATGGTTGACGAGTTTAACAAGTCTCAGTCAAAAATTCATGTTAAATCCGTATATTCAGGAAATTACGACGATACAGTTACTGCATTACAGACGGCAAAAGCCGGTGGAAATCCTCCGGAATTATTTATAAGTCTGGCCACACAGCGCTTTACGATGGCATCCACTAATATGGCGATGCCGCTTGATGATCTTATTGCGAATGACCCGGATGGAAAGACTTATATTGACGATTTTCTGGATGGATTCATGGTTGATTCTTATGTAGACGGAAAAATCTACTCCATTCCTTTCCAGAGAAGTACGGAGATTCTGTATTACAACAAAGATGCATTCAAGGAAGTCGGACTCGATCCGGACAGCCCGCCTACAACTTGGGAAGAGCTTGCGGATTATGCAGTCAAGCTTACGAATAGCAAACGATATGGCGTAGGCATTGCGCTGAACTCGGGATCTGCACAATGGACGTTTACCGGATTCTGCCTTCAGAACAGCAAGAACGGTGAAAACCTGATGTCGGATGATGGTAAAAAGGTGTTCTTCAATACAAAAGAAAATGTAGAAGCGCTTCAGTTCTGGCTGGATTTACAGAACAAATATAAATGTATGGCGACCGGCATTGTGCAATGGACTGACCTGCCGACACAGTTTTTAAGTGGCGATGTTGCAATGATTTATCATACAACCGGAAACATGGCCAATATCAGCAGCAATGCTACGTTCGATTTTGGCGCATGCTATCTTCCGGGTCATGTGCGTCAGGCGGCACCGACCGGTGGTGGAAACTTCTATATTACCAAAGGAATTTCGGAAGAAAAACAGCAGGCCGCATGGGAGTTTATTAAATTCATGACAGATACGGAACGTGCAGCCAAATGGAGCGTAGCTACAGGTTATGTACCGGTTCGCAAGTCCTGCTTTGAAACGGATACTATTAAAGATTATTATTCCAGCATCCCTCAGGCAAAAGTCGCATATGACCAGTTGGAGAACGCAACGATTGGCTGTGAATTGACAACATATAATGCTGCAGAGATCTGGCGTGTGCTGAATGATAATATCCAGTCTGCGGTTATTGGCGATGCCACAGCACAGCAGGCGTTGGATAATGCGCAAAAGGAAGCAACAGAAGTCCTTGAAGATTATCAGTGATAAACACATTCTCTGACATTAACTGATTGCATAGGCTGGATGGGCGAATCGGCGATTTCTCACTCATCCGGCAATGTAATTGGAGGACTCGTTATTATGAGGAAAGGTATGGCTATTTCAACTCTGCAAAAACCATCTCAGGAAGCCAAACGCAAAGCGCTGAGAAAAAATGTCCTCGGCTGGAGCCTTATGGCTCCAGCACTTGTTTTCATGCTGCTGTTTACAGTTTATCCGGTCATCAGAAGTTTTTATCTTGGTATGACAGATTACAGCCTTGGTATGGAAGCGCCGGTATTTATTGGCTTTCATAATTATATGAAACTTGCCGGAACTGCATTGTTTTGGAAGGTGGTACGCAACACACTGTATTTTGCCTTACTGACAGTATTTCCGAGCATGGCGCTGGGCTTGGGACTGGCGCTGCTGGTAAACCGAAGCACAAAGACAGTGGGCTTTCTTCGCGTAGGCTATTTCTATCCGGTGGTCATGCCGATGATAGCCGCAGCAAGCATCTGGAGTTTTATCTATATGTCAAATAATGGTTTGTGGGATCAGTTTCTGCGGTCCATCGGCGGGCAGCCAATGGATGTATTATCAAGCAAAACAACGGTGCTCCCGGCAATGGCCATTATGTATGTCTGGAAGGAAGCAGGATATCTGATGGTATTTTTTCTTTCCGGAATACAGAGTATTTCTCCGGAATTAATGGAGGCTGCAAAATTGGACGGGGCCAGTCATGGACAGGTATTTCACAGAATAATGCTTCCGCTGCTGGGGCCGACTACGTTGTTTGTGACATCCATTGAATTTACGAACTGTTTCAAACTGGTAGATCATGTCATGATCATGACCGAAGGCGCGCCGAATAACTACAGTACGCTGCTGCTCTACTACATTTATCAACAAGGCTTTACAAATTTCAATTATGGAATTTCAAACGCACTGACGGTCATTATGCTCCTGTTCCTGCTTGCAGTTTCTTTACCGCGGTTTTTCAGTCAGGATCGCAAGATATATTACTCATAAGCGGGAGGGATTAAGACTATGAAAGTGCGAAAAAGGGATATTAACAAGCATATTATAACGATCCTTGCAGTCCTTCTTGCTGTTTTATGGCTGATTCCGTTCATATGGCTTGTTGGGACGGCATTTACTAAAGCTTCCTATAATATGACGTTATTTCCGACAACGCCATTTACATTTGAAAACTTCAAATATGTATGGAATGCTGTTCCGTTTGGAAGATATTATATTAATACACTTATTCTCGTTGTTGTTACATTCTCTGTGCAGTTTGTTACCTCAACGCTGGCGGCATATGCCTTGGCGGTGCTCCCGGTCAAGGGAAAAGCAATTGTATATGTCATCATCTTCATGCAGATCATCATTCCCAATGATGTTCTTATTATGCCGAACTATATGACAATTGCCGATCTTGGGCTGACGGATACTAAACTGGGAATAATGCTTCCGTTTTTTGGAAGTGCATTGGAAATATTCCTATTAAGACAGCATTTTAAAACAATCCCGCATGCATTATCTGAAGCTGCAAAACTGGATGGTGCAAATACATGGCAGACAATCTGGAGAGTATATGTGCCGTGTTCCAAGCCGGCATATATGTCCTTCGCAGTTGTTTCTGTAAGTTATCACTGGAACAATTATCTTTGGCCACTGATTTTAACCAGAAGCCCTTCAAACCGTACGTTAACCGTGGGACTTGCCATTTTTGCCAAGTCCAAAGAAGCAAATATGCAATGGGCAAATGTGTGTGCAGCTACTCTTATTATCATTGCGCCACTGCTGATCGCATTTTTATTCCTTCAGAAACAGTTTATCGAAAGCTTTGTAGGCGCCGGAGTTAAGGAATAATTACAGGAAAGAGAGATAGTTTTGGAAATTAATTTTTTAGGCAATGGAAGTGCTTTCTGTCCTGAAAGAAAAAACACAAGTGCTTATTTTGAAGCAGGAAATAAGTTGATGGTTATAGACTGCGGAGAAACGGTATTTGAAGCTTTATTTAGAAAAGGACTTCTGCGGAATGCGCCGGACATTTATGTTATTCTGACGCATCTGCACGCGGATCATGTGGCCAGTCTGCCAACGCTGATTTCATATTACGCATGTATTAAGAACCGGCAGGTAAATATCATCAGCCCGGATTCTTCATTGCCAGTACTTCTTGATCTGATGGGAATTGACCGGAATTTCTATAGAGTATGGGATCCTGATAATCTGCCTGTTGATGATATTAAACTTACATGTATCCCCGTGACACATGTTGATGATATTTTGTGTTTTGGCTACATTATTCATTCGGGTGACGAAACAGTTTATTATTCGGGGGATGCTGCGGATATTTCTGATGAAGTATTAAAACAGTTTTTTAATGGAAATATTGCCAGAATTTATCAGGATACTTGTTCGTCTCCAAGCAGTCATCATTGTTACGTTGATGTCTTAAGTAAGAGAATTCCGGCGTCAGATCGAAAACGGATATACTGCATGCATCTGGACCAGATTGATGCCGGATATTGCACGAAGTATGGTTTCCAGGTACCGAAAATATCCATTTGATTTTAAACAACATATTCTCCAATGTGTCTTTCATATTTTCGCGAATTTAATACAGCATCTGTTGTTCTGAGGCTTACGATAGCGTTCCTATTCGGAGGAGTGATTGGACTGGAAAGAGAACAGCGAGGCAGAGCAGCGGGACTGCGGACATATATTCTGGTATCGATCGGTGCATCCCTTGCCATGCTTCTGGATCAGTATTATGCCGAGCGGCTTTCAAGTGAATGGAGATCACTGAATCTGAGTACGGATGTATCAAGACTTGGAGCGCAGGTAATTAACGGAATTGGATTTCTGGGAGCCGGGACGATTCTGATAACCGGCCGGCAGGGAATAAAGGGATTGACAACATCTGCAGGACTTTGGGCAAGCGCCTGTGCGGGACTAGCGATTGGTGCCGGATATTATGAGTGTATCGCACTCGCATTCATTCTGATGGTAATTTCCATGAGTCTGCTCCCCGCTGTTGAAAGCAGATTTGTAGCCGGAAGCCGTAACTTGAATCTATATATGGAGATGGATTCAGTGCAAAATATCGGAGATATTTTGCGTACTTTGCGGCGGATAAATGTTTCTGTGATGGATGTGGATTTAGACAGCGGCAGGGATAAGAAATGCAAACACTCGAATGTGACTCTTTCTATGAAATTACCGAAGGGAATGCAGCGGACGCAGGTGCTGTCTGAATTATCGCAGATGGATTGTATCTTACTGATAGATATCGTGTAAATAGGGGAAATGCATATTGTACAGTTTCTGAACACAATTGAAGACGGATTGATTTGGCGTACAGTCCTTCGAATGCTGATTGCCTCCGTCTGTGGAGGAGTCATTGGCATGGAGAGATCCTATAAAGGTCATTCTGCAGGATTTCGTACGCATATTCTGATTTGCCTTGGAGCATCAATTACAACTTTGACCAGCCAGTATCTTGTAACAGACTTGCATTACTATACAGACATAGCCAGGCTGGGAGCGCAGGTGATTGCGGGAATCGGATTTATTGGTGCAGGAACAATCATTGTTTCCAGAAGTAAAAAAATTCATGGGTTGACAACCGCTGCCGGAATGTGGACGACTGCTGTCATCGGTCTTGCAAGCGGCGCTGGTTTTTATCTTGGGTGTGTAACCGCGACACTTTTGGTCCTGATAGCAGAACTTCTGCTTCCTAAATTGGAGCACGGATCGCATACGATATATAAAGAAAAGAATTTCTGCCTGGAATACACAAAGAAGTCGACGCTGGATAACCTGATGGAATATATCCGAAGTCATAACATTCAGGTTCTGGATCTTGAAATATTCAGATCTGTTGAGGACAAACATAATATGATTTTGTATATGACTGTCCACCTTCCCAAAGGGATGGATCCGATGAAAATTCATCACTACCTTACTACGCTTGAGGGGGTTATTCGTATAGAAACTGTTGCATGATCCGGGAGGAAAATCAAATGCACAATAATATCAGCACATTGATCTTTGATGTCGGCGAGGTTTTGCTTCAGTACAGGTGGAAGGATGCTCTTCTTGATTATGGGCTTCAGGAACCGGATGCTGAAAGGGTGGTCCATAGAATACTGGATGATACGCTTTGGGACGAATTAGATCTTGGAGTCCGGACGAAAGAGGATATTATCCGTGATTATGAGCGGAAATATCCTGCGGATATCAAGGCAATAGAATGGTTTATACGACATGGTGAATATTTGTCGGTGCCAAGACCTGAAATCTGGGAACGTGTTCATGAACTCAAACAAAGTGGATATGGAATATATCTGCTGTCGAACTATGCCACGGAAATGTTCCGAAAACATACGGAGTATGCTGATTTTATGAACGATATCGATGGTAAGGTTGTGTCCAGCCAGATCCATCTTATGAAACCCGATCATGCAATTTATGAGGAACTGATTCAAAGATATCATCTGGAACGGCAGCACTGCCTGTTTTTTGACGATCGCGCGGTGAATGTCGCAGCAGCAATTGAATGTGGTATCCACGCAGTGCAGGTCACCGATCGTAAAATGCTCGCTGAAAAACTGGATGAACTGAAATATTAACACCAGCAGGCGCCCCAAGAACTCTCCAGTTCCCGGGACGCCCGCCTTTTCCCTATATCTATTCAGCCGTTTTCAATCAGCCAAAATATCTCTTCAGCAGACCTGCAAACGCCTTGCCATGTCTTGCCTCATCACGAGCCATCTCATGAACGGTATCGTGGATTGCATCAAGGTTTGCAGCCTTTGCTCTCTTTGCGAGATCGGTCTTGCCTTCTGTAGCGCCCTTCTCAGCTGCAACACGAAGCTCAAGGTTCTGCTTTGTGGAATCGGTAACAACTTCGCCGAGAAGTTCAGCGAATCTGGAAGCGTGATCAGCCTCTTCAAAAGCAGCCTGTCTGTAGTACATGCCGATTTCCGGATATCCCTCTCTCATCGCTACTCTGGACATCGCGAGGTACATGCCGACTTCGGAGCACTCGCCTTCAAAGTTTGCGCGAAGGTCGTTCTTGATATCTTCCGGAACGTCCTTGGCGATGCCGACAACGTGCTCTGCTGCCCATGTGTCATTGGACTCGTCTACAGGAACGAACTTGTCCTTGGGCTGCTTGCAGGTAGGGCACTTCCAGTCAGCCGGAAGATCAGCGAACTTAACTCCCTCTTTCTCTTCATCATAAATGTGACCGCAAACTGTGCATCTGTACTTCATAGTTAATTTCCCCTTTCTTGAATGAGATTATGCAGTGTCTTCACTGCCGTCAAAACAAAACCTACCGTAATACTTCCTGATCCGAAGAAGGAACCGGTTCGGCGTGTGCGGTTTTCGCGATGCATTCCTCACACATTCCGTAGAAGAATGCGGAATAACCGTCGATCCGTCCGCCGAAGTTTCTGGAAGCGAGCTCCTTGATGCGGGCGATGTCTTCACCGTCGATGTCAATTACCTTGCCGCAGCAGGAACAGATGAAATGATCATGCTCGCTGACATTGGGATCGAAATGGATCGCTCCGTCTCCGACTTCAACGGTCCGGACCTTTCCGATATCCTTCATAAGCATAAGATTCCGGTAGACTGTTCCAAGGCTTATCTTTGGATAATCCTTGCGGACGCCTTCATAGACCATATCGGCCGTGGGGTGATCCTTGCGGTCTTTGATATAGTCCCAGATGGCGGTCCTCTGTCTGCTGTATTTGAGTGCCATAAACCTCCTTTAAATCAGTAACAATTACTGATATTATTATTCAACAAACACTGCAATATGTCAACAGGGAATTGTAATATTTTTCAAGTATTTTCATGGCAGCGTCAGAGTGGGCCGGAGCGGCTTTGGTTACGGATAGCTGACTGTTCCGCGCCGGATGAAGCAGGCATGGAACAGCCGGCCGCATTCGGCCCCGCTCCTGCGAATGCGCACGGCATGGGTATAGCGGAATACGCCGCCTCCCGCGGACACGCTGCGGCGCCGGCCGCATATGTTATAATTAGAAGAAACAGCGCCTCCCGCAGATGGAAAGGAACCACAGTCATGACATTCCGGCGTAAGTTATTCATCGCTTTTACGACAATTATAATTTTACCGATGGTGCTGGTGACGATTGCGTTTTTTGTGATCGGGAATGTTCTGGCGAGGTCGGACGGGAGCAAAGAGTTTCTGGGTTACAGTCAGCTGTCCGAAAACATGCAGAGTTACGCGGTCGCGGTCGAAAATGTATATGATGAAATCCGGCACGATTATCAGGAGAACCCGGAAATTCTGGAGGACTACGATTATCTGGACAAGATCAGCGAAGAGCTGCGCAGCCGCAACACATACCTTCTGATCCGCAAGGGGTCGCAGCTGTATTATTCGGGGAATGAGGAGGATTCGGAGCTTGTTTTCCGTGTGCTGCCGGGGTACGGGAGCGAGGCCGACCAGTCAGGCGTAGGCCTTTATCTCAACAGCATGAACCGTTTTGTCAAGCAGCTGGACTTTACGTTCAGCGACGGGAGCAAGGGAAGCCTGTTCATCGTGACGCACGTAGCGCGGATGGAGTCGAAGAAGCTGATTGCGGGAATGTTTTTCGCGATGATGCTGACTTTGTTCCTGACGGCGTTCGGACTTACGTCCTGGCTTCGGAGGAGTATGTTTGAGCCGATCAATCAGCTGAACATCGCGATGAAAAACATCGGCGACGGAAATCTCGACTACATCCTGCCGACGACGGAAAAGGGGGAAATCGGGGAACTGTATCAGAATTATGAAGAGATGCGGCTGCGGCTCAAGGAGTCGGCGACGGAAAAGCTGGAAGATGAGAAAAACAGCAGAGAGCTGATCAGCAATATCTCGCATGATCTGAAGACGCCGATAACTTCGATCAAGGGCTATGTGGAAGGGTTGATGGACGGGATCGCGAATACGCCGGAAAAACAATCCAAGTACCTGCACACGATTTACAACAAAGCAAATGACATGAACAACCTGATCAACGAGCTGACGCTGTACTCGAAGATCGACAGCAACAAGATTCCGTACAATTTCAGGAAGTTGAATGTTGCGGAGTATTTTGCCGACTGTGTCGAGGAAATCGGCATGGACATGGAGTCGCGCGGCATTGAGCTGAATTACTCCAATCTGGTTTCGCCGGATACGATGATCATCGCGGACCCGGAGCAGCTTAAAAGGGTTATTAACAATATTATCGGAAACAGTGTAAAATACATGGATAAGCCGCACGGACGGATTGATATTCGCGTGCTGGACGAGCAGGATTCGGTACGTGTCGAAATCGAGGATAACGGAAAGGGCATCGCGCAGCGGGATCTGCCGAATATTTTTGACAGGTTTTACCGGGCGGATTCTTCCCGCAATTCGGCCAAAGGCGGCAGCGGAATCGGGCTGTCGATTGTGAAGAAGATTATCGAGGATCACGGCGGGTACATCTGGGCAACCTCGCAGGAGGGGGCGTGGACGCGGATGCAGTTTGTTTTGCGCAAATACAGGGATAAAGGAAAGGACGCCGTAGTATAAGGCGGATGGAAAGGGGTACGACAATGAGCAGGATATTAATTATAGAAGATGAAGAATCCATCGCGGAACTGGAACGCGATTATCTGGAACTTTCGGATTTTACAGTTGTGATTGAAAATAACGGACTTTCCGGCGAGAAACGGGCGCTGGAAGAGGATTTTGATCTGATTCTGTTGGATCTGATGCTGCCCGGTGAGGACGGCTTCACCGTGTGCAGTCATGTGCGCGCGAAGAAGAATGTGCCGATTCTGATGGTTACGGCCAAGAAAGAGGATATCGACAAGATCCGGGGACTGGGACTTGGCGCGGACGATTATATTACGAAGCCGTTTAGCCCGAGTGAGCTTGTTGCCCGTGTGAAGGCGCATCTTGCTAGGTACGAGCGTCTTGTAGGCGCGGGGCAGCAGGCAAATGACGTGATCGAGATCCGCGGACTGAAGATCGACAAAACCGCCCGCCGCGTCTGGGTCAACGGGGAAGAGAAGATGTTTACGACCAAGGAGTTTGATCTGTTAACGTTTCTGGCGGAGCATCCGAATCATGTTTATTCGAAGGACGAGCTGTTCAGCAAGGTCTGGAACATGGCTGCTTATGGCGAAAACGCGACCGTGACGGTACATATCAAGAAGATCCGCGAAAAGATTGAGACGGATCCCTCGAAGCCGCAGTATATCGAGACGAGCTGGGGATATGGGTACAGGTTCAGGGTGTGAGCGCTTGCCGGAAAGACAGAATGTGAAAAGGCCGCAGATGGACATAGAAAGTAGATTATGGTATAATGCAACTAAACAATAGTTGCAAAGGCGCGCGAATGAGCAAACTGGAAAAACATCCGGATCAAGAGTTAAATTTTACAGAGCTTCTGATGGTACTGTTATTTTGCTGCATAAGCCGCACCCCGGGGATCAGATGAAGCATTATGCAGTAAAACAACTGCGGGATGAATTAGTTCAATTAGGAGACTTGTAATGGATAATGGCGTTTTGGAATACAAAGGATACCATACCAAAATTGAATACAGCGCCGAAGATCATGTCCTTTATGGGAAAGTAGAAGGAATAAACGATCTGGTCAATTTTGAAAGTGAAAGTGCCGAAGAAATTGAAGATGAATTCCATAAGGCTGTTGACGACTATTTGGAATTTTGCAAAGAATCCGGAAAAAATCCTGATAAGGAATATAAAGGAACGTTTAATATCCGGATCAACCCCGGGCTGCATAAAAAGCTGTCCTCAATCTCATTTGAAAGTGGAGAGACGTTAAATGCAACGGTTGAAAATGCATTAGAAATGTATGCTGATAACTATTATAAGCAGAAAGTTATGTAATGCTGCTATGTGAGGTAACTATGCCGGAATGTGATACCTGTAATAATTATGAATGGGATGAGGATACACAGGAATACTTCTGCGCTGCAGACATGGATGAAGATGATTACGGAAGGCTGATGCAGGAGGGAAAACATCACAACGGATGCCCGTACTGGCAGTCGGATGATGAATATGCGGTGGTGCGGCATCAGGCATTTTAGAAGATAACTGGAATTATGATCAATATTGTGTTGCATGAGCCGGAGATCCCGTTTAACACCGGCGCTATCGGAAGAACATGTGTTGCCACAGATTCGCGGCTGCATATGATCGGACCGTATGGCTTTGTATTGAATGATAAATATCTCAAACGGGCAGGGATGGATTACTGGGAGAAACTCAAACTCTCGGAATATATTGATTACGAAGATTTCCTGTCTGTAAACAACAACCTGCGGTTTGCCGGCGAAGAGCATGAAGACAGGGAAGCTTCGAGCGGATCAACAGACGAATCAGAGCGGGAAGCTGTACGCAGTCCGCATCTTTGGTTCGCAACCACGAAGGCAAGGCAAACCTACAGCGATGTCTCCTTCGGACCGGATGATTTTATTATGTTCGGGAAAGAATCAGCGGGAATTCCGGAAGAAATACTGGTAGAGCATCCGGGCGCCTGTATCCGGATACCGATGTGGGGAGAAATCCGCTCACTGAACTTATCAAATTCGGTTGCGATTATTCTGTATGAAGCACTGCGGCAGAATCATTTTGAGGAGCTGACGCGGGCGGGAGAATTACACAGGCTTCACTGGTAAGGATGTTGTACAGTACAGCACAGGGAGGCTTCAAACCGAAGACTCCATCTGGTAGTATATATGGTCTTTAACTCGTATCTTTTTTTGCTGGTCTTTCTGCCGCTTCTTCTTGCCGGCTGGTTTGGCCTGAATCACAGAGGGCATTTCCGGCTGGCGGAGTATTTCATGACCGGCATGTCCGTCTGGTTTTACGGCATGTTCGGGCTGTGGCCTCTTCTTATTATTTTCGGTACAATCCTTTGGAATTACATGATCAGTCTGGCGGCGGACCGCCTGCAGAGCAGAGCGGCAGCCGCGCAGGAAAGCACTGCGCTGCAGCAGACGGGCGTGCAGGCAGCGGCTGCACAGACGCCGCTTGCCGGAAAACAGCAGGCGGGAACCGCACGGCGCCTCCGGCTCCTGATGGCCGCCGGGATCTGCGGAAATCTTCTGGTGCTTGCGGTATTCAAGTATCTGCCGGTGGTAAGCGACAAAGCCGGGTTTGCCTTACCGGTCGGGCTGTCTTTTTATGTGTTCAGCCAGATTTCGTTTGTAATCGACAGATGCCGCGGGGAAATCGCGCATGACAGGTTCGGAAATTATGTGCTTTATGTGATGTTTTTCCCGAAGCTGGCGGAAGGCCCGATCACGATGTATGACGAGATCATGCGTCAGTTCCGGGATCCGGAGAGACGGCGGTTTCATCCCGAAAACTTTACGCGCGGCTGGATATTGCTGACGCTGGGACTTGGCAAGAAGCTGCTGCTCGCGGACAATCTGGCAGCGGCTGCCGCCTACGGCTTTTCGGCAGCATATTACAGTGATTTTCTGACCGGGATTCTGGCGATCTGCTGCTACGCTTTTCAGCTGTACATGGATTTCAGCGGATTCTGCGACATGGGGATGGGAATCGGCTGGATGCTGAATATTGAGCTGCCGGTGAACTTTGACGCGCCGTACAAAACAGTGTCATTCGGTAAATTCTGGCAGAAGTGGCATATGACGCTGACGAGGTTTTTCACGAAGTATGTGTATATTCCGCTCGGCGGCAGCAGAAAAGGGCGCGCGCGTACGGTCCTGAACATCATGATCGTTTTTCTGTTAAGCGCGCTGTGGCATGGTGCAAGTGTGAACTATCTGATCTGGGGCGTCCTTTCGGGGGCGCTGGTCGCGGCATATCATTTGTGGTCGCACCGGAGAAAGCCGGCGCAGGAGAGAGCAAAGACCGTGGCTCCGATGGCAGGACAGCCGGCGCAGGCCGCAAAACCGGCGGCTTCGGCGGCAGCAGCGGTCGTAAAAACAGCCGGCGCGCGGGTTCTGACGTTTGGCCTCTTTTGCTTTACGCTGGTGTTCTTCGGAGCGCAAAGGCCGGACCTGTCACTGGCGTTTCTGCGCTGCATGAAGTATCTGCGGTTCCCGGGGAATCTGCTGCGGCTTTCGGGGAATATTTCGCTGCCCGAGCTGTTTGTTGTGGATAAAGCTGCCTCGATGCTGTCACCGCAGCTTGCGCAGTATGTAAAGCTCGCGGAATTGGTTGTGCTGGTCGCAGTATGTGTGGCGCTGGTAAACGGACGCCGCTGCGCGAGAGAGATTGCGCAGACGATGCGGCTTAGCCGGAGCAGCGGCGTTCTTATGGGCCTTCTTTTTACCTGGTGCATGATTTCGATGACCGGTGTTTCGACATATTTGTATTTTAAATTTTAACGATGGAAGCGGTGCGGAATGAGAGAGAAACGTCCATGTAGCGGAAATACGAAAAAGAAGCGCGGCCGCGGCAATTCCCCGGCTGCATTTCTGCGCGGCGCCCTCTTGGCGGCGGGGGCGGGGCTGCTGGCGTGTGCTGTTTTGACGGCGGCGGCGGACCCGTTCTTCCACTATCACGCGCCGCTTTGGGGGCTTGCGGCCGTCCAGACAGACAAGGAATATCAGGTGCCGGGTGCACTCCGGCACTTCCGGTACAATGCGGTTCTCGCGGGCTCTTCTGTCGTCGAAAACAATGACAACCGCTGGTTTGATGATGCTTTTTCGGTTCATACGGTCAAAGCAGTCCGCTCCTACGGCGGCATCGCCGACCTGCACGCGTATCTTGAGATGGCGTTTGAGGGGCATCAGCTGGAGCGGGTATTCTTCAACGTGGACCCGGGGGCGCTGACGCAGGAGCCTGTGACGACGTTCCGCTTTTCCGGGTGTCCGATGTATCTGTATGACCGGAATCCGTTCAATGATGTGCAGTATCTCTGGAACAAAACAGTCCTGTTTGAAAAGATCCCCTATATGATCGCGCAGTCGGCTGCCGGGTATGACGAGGCGCTGTCTTATAACTGGGCGGAAGGCAAAGATTTCAGCCGCGCCGGCGCACTCGGGCATTATTACAGGATAAAGGAGACGGCTGACGCGCTGCCGGAAAACGCGTACAAGCGGCAGGCGGAAGGAAATATCGCGCTGTTGCGGTCTCTTGTGGAGGAGCATCCGGAGACGAAGTTTACTTTCTTTATACCGCCGTATTCGATGCTGTGGTGGGATAACGCGGTGAGAAGCGGTGAGTATCTCGCGCAGATAAAATGCGAGGAAATGTTCATAAAAGCACTGCTTCCGTATCCGAATGTGGAAATCTTTGATTTTCAGAATGAGACGGAGATCACGACGAATCTGGATTTGTATATGGACACGGTGCATTTCAGCCCTCAGATCAACAAATATATGGTTGACGAGATGGCGGCGGGCCGCAGGAAGCTGACGCCGGAGAATTATCAGGCGGAGCTTGCCGGAACACGCGCCTTCGCGCGGAAAAATCAGAGGGAGAATATGGCGCCGCTCGAGCAGGAAGGAGTGCTGCTGTATGACGAAGGATGAGGAGCGGCGGGCGGCCGGTGCGAGCGGACAGCCGGCATGGGAACACATTGAAGGCCGCGCGGGGAGCGGAGAAGTAACGGCGAATGGCGGAGCGTCCGCGGCATTGCTGTCATGGTATGACAGGAACCGCAGGATTCTTCCGTGGCGGGAAGACCCGACGCCATATCATGTATGGCTTTCGGAGATTATGCTGCAGCAGACGCGCGTGGAAGCGGTGAAGAAGTATTATCTGCGGTTTACGCGTGTTTTGTCGGATATAGCGTCCCTTTCCGCGGCGCCGGAGGATGTCCTGTTAAAGCTCTGGGAGGGGCTTGGCTATTACAGCCGCGTTCGCAATCTGCAAAAAGCCGCGGCCGTGATGATGGAAAAGTACGGCGGTCAGATGCCGCGGACGAAGATGGAGCTTGTGCAGCTGCCGGGAATCGGGGATTATACGGCGTCCGCGATTGCCTCGATTGCTTTTGGCGAGTGTGTGCCGGCGGTGGACGGAAATCTGCTTCGCATTTTCGCGCGGATGACGGAATATGGAGCGGGCATCCGGACGGAGACCGCCAAAACAGCCGCGCACGGATTCTTTGCGCCTTTAATGCCGCGGGAGCGCCCGGGCGATTTTAATCAGGCGCTGATGGATCTTGGCTCTTTGGTGTGTCTTCCGAATGCAGCGCCTCTTTGCGGGGAGTGTCCGTGGGCGGAGGCCTGTCTTGCGCACATGCATGGTACAGCGTCCGCGTTTCCTGTGCCGGAGGTGAAGAAGGCGCGGAAGATTTCGCAGAAAACAGTTTTTGTGATCCATTATCACGATAAAATCGCGCTTCGGCGACGTCCAGAGAAGGGACTATTAGCAGGGCTGTATGAGTTCCCGAATGCGGAAGGTCTCCTGGATGCCGGACAGGCGGCGGCGTTTGTCCGGAGCCTCGGGTTCGAACCGCTGCGGATTCTGCCGCTCCCTTCCGCTAAACATATCTTTACGCATGTGGAGTGGCAGATGCAGGGGATGGATGTGCTGGTGGATGAGACGGCGGCGCTGTCCGGAGAGCCGGGGGCGGAGGCCGGAGCTGGAAGCGGGCCGGCTTCGGCCGTGTTTATGGCGGATATCGCGCAGATGAATGAGAAGTATTCGATTCCGTCGGCGTTTGAGGTGTATCGGCGGGCAGCGGTGGAGGGGTAAAGGATATCGGAAAAGAGACATTGAAAGCGGATTAAGTTGTTCAGGCAGCCACCCTGAACAACTTAATCCGCTTTATCGTACGGTATTTCGAGTGCATCCAGCAGGGCTTTGAAAGTGTCCTGCCCGTCAAGGCATGTATCCGTAAGCCATCCTTTTTCCTGCTTCCAGTTCGCAAGTCCGCGGTAATAAAATGCCTTCTTGCTGTCCTCAATCAAAAATGGCACAATATTGTAACGCAGGCATTCTTTTAAAGCCACAAGCCTGCCGACTCTCCCGTTTCCATCCTGAAACGGGTGGATGTATTCAAACTCTGCATGGAATGCAATGACATCATTCAATGTTATCTGCCGCGTCTGTGATATCTTATTGTACCGGTTCAGAAGATCACTAATCCTGTTATGCACTTCCGCAGGCTTCGCTGTTTCGTGACCGCCGATCATATTCGGGCGTTTTTTATAATCGCCAACGGCGAACCAGCCAAGCGCTGCATCCTTTGTATCATGTTTCAAAATATAATGCAGATGTTTGATGATTTCTTCCGACAGCACATCTTCAGTGTGGTCGATCACATAATCAATAGCCTGGAAGTGATGTACGGTTTCGAGAATATCGTCAACAGGAACGCCGTCACCAGCATCGATCGTATTCGTCTCAAAGATCATCCGCGTCTGCTCTTCTGTAAGTTTACTGCCTTCGAGATGGTTGGAATTATAGGTCATCCGTACCTGCAATTCATGATACAGTCCGCCGGAAACTTTCGCCTCCTTCTCATCCCGCAGCAACTGAAGGATTACGTTATCGGAGACTTCCCTGTAAAGTTTCTCCGGATCGCAGCCAAGATAATCCGCAATTCGCTGCATCGTATTCCTTGAGAGCGGTTCGCCCTTACCGATCTTAGCGATAGTACGAGAGGACAGACCTATTAATGCGATCAGATCAGTGCGTGTTATTTTCTTTTCTATAAGTTGCTGATTCAGACCATCATAATTGAACACCAGTTTGTCACCTCGCGCGTTTGCGTTTCTTGTCTTTACGGCTTTACTTATTTTACCGTTATTAGGCATAAAAAGTAAAGCTATCAAGGGAATTCCATGTCAAAAAGTAAAGCTAACCGTAATGGATAGTAAAATGATGCGTGAGATAATCAAATGCTATACTCTGACAAGTGTAATTTACAGCACAGTCCGCGCCTCTTTCAGCCGCAGGTAAAAGAGTTCGTAAAAATCCCCCGCAGGATCATAAGGCGCAAGAAAAAAGACCTTCAGAATAAACAGGTTCAGCGCACGGGCAAAACTCTCGTCAGAAGAAGCGAGCTTCGCTTTCACATCCCGGACGAAATAATGCCAGTCCGCGACAAATTTCTCATAAGCCGCGAGATCTTTGATGCCAATCCATTTATCTATCTTGACTTTCATTTTACCGGGCATCGGGCAGCCGTTATCCACCATGAAATACTGAAAAGTTTTTGTCTGCGCGTCGTAGTCGCGGCCTAACGGGAACAGTCTGCAAAGTCCCGGACGGAACGGATGAATTTCACAGCGCCCGTCGGAAGAAAGAAAGGTGCAGGCACTCCCCGGGGCGTCCGGCATTTTCAGGTGCGGGAGTGTAAGGCCCTCTTCCACATGCAAAGCAATCCGTCCGTCATCCATCAGCTGCTGAAAAGTGGTCTGCAGGCCGGAACACAGCAGAAAAATATCATAGGGATCAAGATGGATGGTATCGGTCATGCCATGGCAGCAGTCGCCGCAGCCGTTGCATTTTTCACAGTAGATTTTTGCCATGTCGGAGGAAGTGTACCGGCGGTTCGGGGAGCTGTTTGTGTTCATTATATTGGTCCTGCTATTTAAAACGGCGTTTATTATACCTGTGTGCTAATTATTTCCGGTTGGAAAGTTGGTTATTGCTGTTCTAATAGACGCTCAATTACTTCTAACACTTGATTGTATGTGATATCTGCCGCATAAGGAAATTGCCGCCTATATTTTTCCCATTGATTAATTAAGGCAAGATTTGTTTTCACTTGTTTCAAGATCGAAGCAATATCTGAAATCTGTACCGTGCTGCCACGATGTGTGGATGTCGCGTTAATAGCATCTCTCAAAATTTTCTTGTCAACAGGTTGCGTGGTTCCAAGTATATATACATCATAAAAATCCCTTGGTCGAGTTGTAAAAACGCCTCTGCATAGAATTGTTTCCAATTTTTCCGCAAGGATGGTTTCAACATTGTATCCCCATAAAGGTATTTGGATATTATCATCGAAAATTCCGCGAAATATGTAGGATACCGGATGGGGAGTCATCGCATCTCCGGTAGATACATCAATTGAAAGTGGAGTGACAATAGTGTCATACTTCGCATCAATTCTGACGCGAAATCCTCCATAAATATCATCTTTGCGAATCGGCTCGACAGACTGCAGCAGAAAGACAACTTCGTCACCTTTATCGATAGAGATGATTTCTCTAAACGCTTTTCTGATTTCAACTTCTGTTAATGGGAAATCGCGAAGTGTCGTATCTAGATCCATCGTAGCTCTTGTACCCAGACCAACAATTGCGGCAACAAGCATTCCACCCTTGACAACAAATTTGTCTCTAAATGAAGAATCTGATAATCTCGCAAGGAAACGTTCAAACATAAAATTCTGCAGAACTACTTGAGCGGCTATGTGATTTTCTTTTGCGTAATTATTGATTCTTCCCTTCAAACTCATCGCTCTAGAACTCATAGCAGCACCTCCAAATATGTTCTGACCTTATCTTCCATGTGAAAAGCCTGCGCATATTCTGCCAGCCGATGCAGATTTTTCTTTTCATATGCAGCGTAATGTTTGATAAAATTCAGGACCGTATCCTCATCCATGCGTTTTCGGTCACGCAAAATATCGCAAAAACAACGTTCGGCATTATAACATCTGACGGCATTTCCAAATGTTGTTGCCGCTTCTGTCAGTCCCAGCAAATGAAGTTCCGGTTTTATATAATAGCATTTGCATTCATCTGTCAGCGAATTCGGTACAGAGGTATTCGAAGGGATTGTGATAGAATGCGTGAAAGGAGTCCTGTCGGATAAGCCAAGCAGAAAGATTGCGGTCTCATGAGAGAAGATGATCTTTTCGGACCGCAGCATGAGCGTGTACATGTCATCATGGCTTTCTCCGGAAAGAATATAGACGCCCTGTCGAACTCTTTCAACCAAGCCTTCCTTGACATACTTGGGAAGTAGCGCCTTAGAAAAACCCAATGCCATGACCTGCTTTGTTGTTATTATGTTATGATTCCTTTTTATCTCTTCCATAACAGCAGAGTTAATTGGCATGGGTATCACCTCTCTTGACGTTTACTTACAAATTGATAATACCATATATTTCAATTCAAATGTACACATATTAGTATCGGACTTGAAACAAAAATTGCGCCCTAAGATTGGAGATCCGGACAAGTCTCATATCATTTATGATACGGGCGGCCCGCGCCGATCATGAAGCCGCGGTAGATCTGCTCCAGCAGAATGACGCGCGTCATCAGATGCGTGAACGTCAGATCCGAAAGCTTCCAGCGCACATTCGCACGCTCTGTCAGTGCTTTCCCGGGACCAAGCGAACCTGCGATAACAAAAACAAGCCGCTGGGAAGCCTGTGTCCACTCCTGCAGATGGCCTGCGAATTCTTCGCTGGACCACATTTTTCCGTGCAAATCGAGCAAAACAACAAAATCCCCGCTCCGTATCTTCCCGAGCGCCCGCTGCGCCTCGCGGTCTTTGATAAGCCCGCATTCTGCCGCGCGGTCCGGATGCGTTTCGGGGTCGTCTTTGATTTCGGTGATGTCTGTTTTGGCGAAGGGCTGCAGCCGCTTAATATATTCGTTCTGCAGGGTCTGCAGCGATTTATCTTTAAGTTTGCCTATAGCAAGAATCGTAATTGTCATATTGCTCCGTGCACGGTTGTCATCATGCCGCGCGAAAATTATAATGGCGTTCGTACAAAGATGCTGCCGGTGGACTGATGCCGCCCGTGCAGCGTTCAAAGCCGGCTTCGGGAAAGGTAGGCCAGACGAGATGAAAATTGAACGTCCAGATTATTATAGCAAATTTACCTGCACTGCGGACAAATGCGGGGATACCTGCTGCCGCGGATGGGAAGTGGATATTGATGATGACGCAAATGAATATTATCAGCTTGCGCCGGGGGAGTTCGCGAAAGAGGTGCGCGCGAGTATCCGTGAAGAGGAAACGGAGGACGGGCACGCGAGATTTTTCCCGCTGACTGCGGATGGAAACTGTCCGTTTCTGGACAGAACAGGCCTCTGCCGGATCATCCTCCAAATGGGCGAAGGCGCGCTGTGCACGACCTGCCGCGAGTATCCGAGATACTATATTGAGGCCGGGGACTATTCTCAGCAGGATCTGAGTTTGTCGTGTCCTGCGGTTGCTGAGATCTTTTTTGCGGAGGATGGGCCAATTTCCTACACTTTGACGGAGGATGAGGGGCCGGAAGACGCAGAATTCTTCGGCGGGGACGGCTCCGATGCTTGCGCCGGGAACAAGTTTTGCGCCTGTGACGGTTCCGCCGGGAACAGCTTTTGCGCCTGCGACGGTTCCGGTGACAGTGACTGCGGCGGCGCCTGTGACGGCGCGCTGTCAGGAGATGAGAAGCAGCGCCTTCAGACGATCCTTGCGGCAAGAGACCAGAAAGTGAAGGATATTCAGTCGAAGCCGTTCGCGTGGGAGCTGGCGGCGCCGCGGCGCCGCGCGGCTGTCGGAGCATTTGCCGCTGCACTTGGTACGGACTCCGGCACTGCCGGAGAAGTGGATATGGCACTTCTTTCGGCGCTGCAACGCTGTGAACCCATTGGCGCGGGCTGGTCGGAGCAGCTTTCGATGTTGCAGCAGCTGATACAGGACGAGTCTCATCTGGACACGCTGACCGGGAAATTTATTGCCTGCGCGGGGGAAAAGGTGCAGGGGTGGTTCCGGCGGCTCCAGGTATATTTTCTCTGGCGGTATTCGATCGACGAATGGTTTGAGGAGCGGGAAACGGCGGAAGTTCTCTGCCGCCGGAGCCTGCGCGCAGTCTTTCTGCTGTGCCTGCTTCGCTTTGAGACAAAAGGGCAATTTGACGCGGAAGATATGGCAGATATCGCGCACAGCTATTCGCGGGAAATAGAGCATGATGAGAAGAATCTGGAGATCATGAAGGGAGCTTCTTGCTAGAAGTTGGCTGGAAAAGCGCGGCGCCGCGCTACGCGGCATTGCATTTGGCATGCCGTGGAGTATCGGCGCGTCTTGCTCGAAAGGCTTCTTGCAAAAGTACGAATTTCGAGGATTTGCAAGAAGAAAACTTGGCAGAGGAACAAATCATTCTTGCAAAAGGCGCGGAATTGAGAAATGCGCTGAAGGACTTCTTGCAAAATCAGGAAATTTTCAGTTATGCAAGAAATGCAAGGCGCCGCGCCGATGAAATATGAAGGACATACAGCGCGCCGCGCCCGCAAAGAACGCTGCCCAAGCTGTGCGACGTGGCGCCGCACCCGAACTACAGCCCGTCTCTTCCGCCCGTCACTTCGCAGTTCGCAAAAATCATTCGCACGGCGGCTTCATATTCCACATGATTTTTTGCTTTGTGGATATTCTTGAGAAAGCGGGCGTCGTCTGCGAACTGACTCCCCATAAATGTCCAGACTTCTTTCATTCTGTTGATTACGACAGTTTCTCCGGAATGCTGTCCGTGAAATCCCTGATATTGTTCCTGATATCCCTGATAAAGTGCATCGTGAAAGCCGCGCAGCCGCTTAGACATATCTTTTATGCTACTCGCTCCGGAACATGACAAATGAGGCAATTCTTTGTCATTTACGATAGCCCGGCCGGCATCTGCGGCGGCAGCCCCGATTATCGCCGACGCCGCGTCAGTGTCCGCGGCGGCAGCGCCCGATCTGCTGCCCGCAGCCGCCGTGTCCGCCGCGCAGTTTCGTGCCGCACCGCCGCCGGATGCAGCGGCGCTCAGCGCATCAGTGCAGCTCGGCATATTGCCGGCAGCCGCGCAGATCTTCTCCGCAAGCGCGGGATCCGAAAGCAGGCCGCGCCCGAGCATCAACCCGCAGCAGAGATTGGAGGCGCCTGCAAAGAGCGCGTCCGCGCGCTCCGCATCGCGCACCGTAAAGATGTTGCCATTGTAAATCAGCGGAACAGAGGTTTCATCAAGGAGCCGCCGGAAAAGTTCAAGGTGTGGCCTGCCGGCATACATTTCCTTCCGCGTTCTGGCGTGGATGATCAGTTCCGAAAGGGGATACTGCATGTAGACATTGAAGATCCGATCGAATTCTGCAGGGGTGTTCAGGCCGAGGCGTGTTTTGACGGAAATGCGGAGCGGCTTGCCATCGCCGGTCAGAATCTTCTCGGCACCGTTATAGATTCTGTTCAGAAATGCATCCAGCTCGTCCGGCACACCGAGAAAGCCGGAGCCTTTATGCTTGTTCACCACCGTCGCCATGGGGCAGCCGAGATTGAGGTTGACTTCCGGATAGCCGAAGTCTGCCATATAGCGAGCTGTGGCAAGAAATTCATCGGCATTGTTGGAGAGAATCTGGGGGACAAGAGGGATGCCGGTGTTGTTTTGCGGGAGAATATCCATTTTCTCCCGGGTCTTGACCTTGTGCGTGAAGGTCGCAACGACGAAAGGCGTGAAATACCGGTCTACGCCGCCAAAACACGCGTGATGCGCATTCCGGTAAACATAGCCGGTGATCCCCTCCAGCGGGGCAAAATACAGTTGCATAGAACTCCTTTGGTTTCGGTGCACGGATGGCGCGGCCGGATTTTACAAAAGACTGCCGCGAGCAGGCACGGACCGGTGTCTGTCCCGCGGCAGCTTCTTAATCGAGCGCGGATTTGATGGCGGCTAAAAGGTCCGGAAACTCGTCAAATGCCGGAATATCCGGATTGTCCGCCTTGATCTGCGGGGTGGATTTAAACAGGAAGCCTGCTTTACTTGCCCGGATCATGGCAAGGTCGTTGTACGAATCGCCGCTTGCAATCGTGTTGAAACCGATGGACTGGAGCGCGCGGACCGTGCTGTACTTGGAATTTTCGATGCGCATCTTGAAGCCGGTGATCTCTCCGGAAGGAGCAACCTCGAGTGTATTGCAAAACAGCGTCGGATACCCGAGCTTCTTCATAAGCGGCATCGCGAACTGCGTGAAAGTATCGCTGATAATGATCACCTGTGTCAGAGAACGCAGCTCGTCCAGAAATTCCTTCGCGCCGGGGAGAGGATCGATAGTCTCGATTGTCTGCCGGATTTCTTTCAGCCCGAGTCCGTGTTCCTTGAGAATACCAAGGCGCCAGCGCATGAGTTTGTCGTAGTCGGGTTCGTCGCGGGTCGTCCTTGAAAGTTCGGGAATACCGCTGGCTTTGGAAAACGCGATCCAGATTTCCGGAACCAGAACTCCTTCCATATCAAGACATACAATATCCATTCTGCAATCCTTTCCGCAGCGGCTGCTGCGATGTTATGTACAACCGGCGCGGGGCCTGCGCCGCGCCGGCTGTGTGTACGATTTCCGCCGTGCGGGATCTACGCCGCGCCGGCATGCGGATTACTTCTGCGCCGCGCGGCTGCCGGAATAATTCCCGTCATAGTATTCTAAAAGCAGGGCGACAACATGAGAGTAGCTTGCCTTGCCGGACGAGATGCCGTTTGCCTTCAATGTCGTATCAACGTAGGTGTCGGCGGCTGCCTGCACGGTTTTCGTGGGAAGCGGGGAAATCTGCTCCACCCGCGCCCATGCCTTTTCACTAAGAAATCGGCTGTCCGAGCGGACCTTTTCGCTGATGGCGGGATGACGCCGGTACTCTGCCTTTCCCGCGGACGCGTAAAAATCATTGTCCACATAGTAAAGAATTCCAAGATAGCCGCTGTAGCGGAGAACCGGATCCTGCGCTCTCGTGCAGGCAAGAAAAGCCAGAAAATTCGCGTCGTCTTCCAGAATATATCCGTGGGTGTGCGCGATTTCGTGGCACATCGTAAACGGTATGTTCATCGGCATCATCAGATCATTGTAATTCGCTTCCATCGAAAACGGGAAATAATATCCCTGCATGTACTGCTGACTGACAAACCAGGAGTAATACAGCGGTTTGGGCTTTACCTGATAGCCGCCAAGCCGCGGATACACAGGCGCGAGGGCAGCGACAGCAGCGCGGGAAGCCGCGGCAGCACGCGAAGCTTCGGCAGGATCATGAAGAACCGTCTCCGAGGAAGCGGTTTCCGGCACTTCTTCCGCAAGCGTATTTGCCTGCTCCACAATCATATCCCGCAATTCCGCAAGATCTTCCGTGGAATACTGTCTGCCGTACCCTTGCAGCGACTCCTCAAGAGGCGTGCAATGGTACTGGATAAAGCAGTTCAAAACCATGATCAGCGCCGTCACACCGGCGATCCAGAGTATCGCGCGAAGATAAGCGCGGTAAAAACGCCTGTATCTCATAGATGTCCGCGACGGACCGGGGAGCAGACGGAAGAGCGTCAGTAAGAGCAGTGCCGCCAGAAAGACGAGTGCTGCGAGCAGCAGCCATTCTCCCAGTGAAAATGGAAGGAGAGAGGTCAGCCGCCCGAAAGATCCCGTCATCAGAGGAAAAACATTCGCCGTATAAAAATCAGCGAACCCCGGAACAAACCACGCGGCAAGAAGGAGCGCCGCGGCAAGAAGCAGCAGGAGCGGAGGGATGATTCCGGTTGCCTTGTGATAGTGAATCGTCATAATGCCATCTGTTTCCGCGGGACGCCCCGGAGCGGCGAGTGCCGCATGCGGAGCGAAGGCCCGGCGCAGCCGGACCGCGCCGGAAATGTGCCGCGCCTGCCGGGGCGCGCCGGCCGTTCTCAGATCACCGTGCGGACAACGCGCGGCGCGTAGCCGTTCTTTTCAAGCGCGGTAAGAATCTGCTGTTTGTGTTCTGTGCCGAATGCTTCGAGCGTAATACGAAGTTCCACGGCCGCGCTTCTGTTGACGCTGACAAACTGGTTGTGCTCGAGCTTGATGACGTTGCCGTTCACGGCCGCGATGACACCTGCCACCTTCTGCAGTTCGCCCGGCTTGTCCGGCAGCAGAACCGAAACCGTGAAGATCCGGTTGCGGTGAATGAGTCCCTGCTGGATGACCGAGGACATTGTGATGACGTCCATATTGCCGCCTGAAAGAACGCAGGCAACTTTTTTACCGCGGCAGTCGAGCTGTTTTAACGCGGCAACCGAAAGCAGACCGGAATTCTCGACAATCATCTTGTGATTTTCGACCATGTCAAGAAAAGCCTCGATGAGATCTTCGTCCGGCACGGTGATGACGCTGTCCAGATTCTTCTGGAGGTAGGGGAAAATGACGGTACCCGGTGTTTTGACCGCAGTACCGTCTGCAATCGTGCTGACCGAAGGAAGCGTAACAACCTTGCCGGCCTTGAGGGAGGCAGTCAGGCAGGCCGCGCCCTCGGGCTCGACGCCGATGACCTTGCAGTCGGGGCGCAGAAGCTTGACGAGCGTGGAAACGCCGGCTGCCAGTCCGCCGCCGCCCACCGGAACGAGAATGTAGTCGACGAGCGGAAGTTCCTTGATGATTTCCATCGCGATTGTGCCCTGCCCGGTCGCGACAGCAGGATCATCGAACGGAGGAATATAGGTGTAGCCTTTTTCTTCCGCAAGCTTATGCGCGTATTCGCTCGCTTCATCAAAAACATCCCCATGCAGAACAACTTCAGCCCCGAGCGCTTTGGTGCGGTTTACTTTGATCAGGGGAGTGGTCGTCGGCATGACAATGACGGCCTTTGCCTTGAAGCGGGACGCGGCATACGCGACGCCCTGCGCGTGGTTGCCCGCAGAAGCGGTAATCAGGCCGGCTTTTCTCTTTTCGTCGGGAAGCGTGCTGATTTTATAGTAGGCGCCGCGCACTTTGTAGGCGCCGGTGCGCTGCATGTTTTCGGGCTTTAAGTATACCTTGGCACCGGTCTGCTCGCTGTAGGAATCAGAGTAGATGAGGTCGGTGGGGAGTGTAACTTCTCTTACAATTTCGCAAGCCCGTTCAAAGCTTTCCAGAGTCAGTTCCGCCATGTTGTTCTCCTTTGGATGGGTATCCGCGGCCGTGCGCCCTGCGGCGGCGCCCGCTTTTCTTATTTCCTTACAGTTATGTGAATTTTACCGCTTTAAAGCAGGATCGGCAAGGAGAAACGGCGCCGCCTCGCGCTGGCCGCCCGGCAGTGCCGCCGCGAACAGACGCAGGCTCGGCGCGCGGTGGTTTCTCCGGCGCTTCTATGCAATATCGGCGCGGCTTGCTCAATTGTTAAGATAGTTGTTAACAAATTAACTTGTATTTACAGAACTTGACACAAATGAAATAATTTTGTAATATTTGTAACGGTACAGCAAAATTTGCTGTGGAAATGGAGCATACGATTTATATTTCACGGCACCGGACAGGCGCCGTCTGAATTCAGAGAGGATTTGCTGATTGAAAAAGATCATTGCGACAATTGCATTGACACTGTTCACATTTGTTATGGCAGGAGCAGGCGCACCGCTTGCGGCGTTCGCGGCGGAGAATGATACCACGGGGGCGGTGCAGGCAGTGGCGGCCGGAAACGCGCAGGCAGCAGGCAGCGCACAGGCAGCGGCACAGCCGGCGCTGTCTTCACAGGTGCTTGCCGGCGCGTCAAAAGAAGTGCTTGCCGCGCAGACCAGGAGTCTGGTGTGGGGCGGCACTGTTTTGACGAAAAGTGCGGGAAGAATCAACGGACCCAGCGGTCAGGAAGTCTACTACAATCTGAACATGAGCCGCGTGGCTGCGAATCTGTCCGCGGCGGGCTTTGCCGGCGAGTACTGGGTCAGAAACGACGGGGTCAAGATGTTCGGACCTTACATTATGATTGCCGCCAATTACGGTGTTCATCCGTACGGAAGTCTTGTGGAGACGAGTCTCGGGACGGCGATCGTCTGCGATACGGGGTCTTTTGCGGCTTCCCAGCCGGGTACAATGGACATCGCGGTGGCGTGGTGACAACTTTTTACGAACATCATATGTGCATATGATATGAATACAAGATTTCGGCAGGTGCCGGTGAGGCACCTGTTTTTTTATGGAATAGAAGCGTGACATTTACTGAAAATATCATATAAAACGCACAATTATAAATACATTATGCACAATGCATTGCGCCTTTCGCGAAGGCCGCTCCTTCACTACAATGAAGACAGAATTCAGTGAAAGGATCAAGACGCATGCTTACGCCAGAACAGACCGCATTACTGCGACAGTCGATTATTACAAAATGGAAGCGGTCCGGCATGAGCAAGGAAGAGCTTGCCCGCAGAATCGGCTGCAGCAGGAATACGGTTTATACACTGCTGCTGCACCCTTCCCGCAAAGTTTCCATGGATACGATGATCAAGGCAGCGGAAGCGCTGAATATTGATGTATCGGAAACGATGCGCAGGGATTCTTTAAAGAAAGAGGAACTGGACGCTGAAACGTATCAGTTCGGCAGAAAATGGAGCGGTCTGCTCCCTGTATATAAAGACCTGGCGGATGACTTTATGGATCTGATCGTGCGGCATGACAAGGAACTGCGCGACTATCTGGACAAGCATCCGCGCAGGGACGAATAACGCCGATAATAAAATCTGCCTCCGGAGAACAGGAAGTCATGTTCATTGTCCGTCGGGGGCAGATTTTGTTATATTCACATCTATTTCATTTCTGGGGCATGTGCCGGGGCCGGGTCCGGTACCGGTGCATGCTGATCTTCGGACCGTCCGGGTAAAGGCTTTGTGCCTTCAAAGAGTCTGTCCTTTCCGCTGTCCTTGGCTTTGTACAGCCGGATATCCGCCTGCCGTATCATTTCCAGACAGTCCTGCTCGCTGTGGCAGGCGCCTTTCACGCTGCCTGCGCTGAAAGTCGCGTGGATGCACCGGCCGCCGATCGTGCAGTTATTGAATTTGCAGCGTGCCCGGTTCACGGCTTTCAGGAATGCCTCGTCGTTGTAGTTGTCCGCGATCACCAGAAACTCATCGCCGCCGTAGCGGTATACATCGTTGTGTCCGAAAACCGAGCAGAGACATTTGCCGAAGTTTCCAAGGATTTCATCCCCGAACTGGTGTCCGAGACTGTCATTGTATTCCTTGAAATTGTCGATATCCGTCATCATGACATGCAGATGCGCGGAAGAAAAGTTCCGGAAGTCGCTGTTCAGGGCGGTTCTGTTTTTCAGGCCGGTCAGGGCGTCTGTTCTGGAAATGACTTCGAGCTTTTCATAAACGGATTCCGAGCGGTGCTTTTCATGCACGACGTTCAGGGAAACGCGGTAGCGTATAACGCTGATCACATAGATCGAAACCCAGAACAGGAGGAGGCAGATCGTCCTTCCGAACGAGTACTGGATCATGTTCAAAATGTGCGCGTAGGACATAAAGTAGAACGCCGACACAAATAACGAGAGAAACGGCGGAAAGGCCAGCAGGCCGAAGATCCACATTTCGTTGATCAGGAACGGCATGACCGTGAGGCCAAGGTGCGGGTCGTAGACCGAAATGTAGGCGCCGTAGCAGGTCATCGCGAAGCCGTAGAGAAGGCAGACCGCGTTTGTGATCCTGTAGTTGAAAGGCGTCTTCCGGTGTGCGTGCATCGCAAAGAGAAAACAGAACGTGCTGCAGGCGATCTCTATAATGTAAACAAAGTGAACCGGAAGATAAGAAGGCGCAGAAAGGACAGAGCCAGCACCTGCTGCCGGGAAGCCGAGGAGGCCGATGAGAGGCATCAGGGTCTGACTGACAATGCTGAACATCGAAATGACCATCAGGTAGGCGAGGTTGTGGTGCTCCAGATATGTTTTGACATAATCATGGTCTGCGCGAATGCCTGCCGTTTCCTGGATGATTGACCAGATTTTGTTCATATCAAACCTCTGTTTTATTATTCTAGCATTTTTCTTCCATAGGTTAATCATAAAAACAATTATATTTAACAAAATAATTGTAAAAAATAATTTTCAGACAGTGAGCACCGCGCGCACATTTTTATTGCGGGATGCGCTGGATCTGCTACAATGAGTCAGATATCCGGTATATCGGTTTCCAGCGGGAGAAAGAGGATGAAAACAATGACCAGTCAGACCTCCGGTTCGAAAAAACAATTCGCATTGCAGTCGCTTACGGCTTTTGCGCTGCCGTTTCTTCTGTTTACGGGTGTGCTGATCCTGCGGGGGATCACGCCGTTTGGCGACAACACTTTTTTCTATGATGACATGAAAAGGCAGTACGTCGATTTCTATTCGTACTACCGGCAGATTTTCCACTCGGAGAATAATTTCATCTACAGCTTCAGTGCGGGGCTTGGCGCGAACATGGTCGGGTTCTCCGCGTACTATCTGACAAGTCCGCTGCTGCTTCCGTTTATCTTTATTCCAAGGCGCGCTCTTCCGGAAGCGGTCACGGCGCTGATCGCGGTCAAGGTGTCGTTATGCGGGCTGACCTCGTTCTGGTATCTGCGGAGCCTCGAAGGCGGACTGCCCGGCGAAGGGGAAAGGCGTAGCGGCGGCGCGGACCGGATGAACATCGCCGCGGCGCTCGTTCTCTCGGCTTCGTACGCGCTCTGCGAATTCAACGCGCTCAATGTTTCCAACATTATGTGGCTGGACGTTCTGATCCTGTTCCCTGTGATGATGATCCTGACGCGCAGAATGCTGTGCGGTGTGCGCGGAAGCTGGATCCGGTATTGTCTGGTGCTGGCGCTGTCGTTGTTTTGCAATTATTACATCACCTATATGACGCTCCTGTATCTGGCAATGTATATCCTGCTGCAGGCGGGGAGCGTGCGGAAGATGGCCCGCGCCGCGGCCGCAACGTTCCTTTCTGCCGGCATGTGCGCGTGGCTCATGGCGCCGACGGCGATGACGCTGCTTCGAAGCGGCAAAAACGCCTCACGCTACGGCATCGCGAACCCGCAGCCGAACCTCCGGCCTTCGCAGGTGATCAGCAAGTTCTTTTCGCTCAGCTACGACACGACGCAGATCTTTGACGGCAACCCGCAGGTCTACTGCGGCGTTCTGGTCCTGTTCGGCTGTGCGCTCTTCTTCCTTAATAAAGAGATTGATGGAAAAGAGAAGCTCCGGCGCGGCATTCTGCTCGCTGCGCTGTTTGTGAGCTTCTGCGTCGAGATCATCAACCGCGTCTGGCACGCGGGTACGGAGCCGGAGGGGTATCTCTACCGCTATTCCTTCCTGTTCTCGCTGCTTGCAATTACCTGCGCCTGGTCCGCTTTTGTGCACAGAAAAGCGCTGACGCGTCGGAGCATCGTACTTTGCGCGGCGCTCGTTCTGATCCTGTGGGTTGTTGCGGCGGAAGACCGGGATTCTTACTTCGGTACAGGAAAGGCAGCCGCGAACTTCGGCATGCTCCTGGTGACCGGAGGACTGATCGCCGCCGGATTGCTGCTGGAGCGGCGCGGCCGGAAACCGGGCAGGGTGCGGTGCCGGCGCGCCGCCATGGTCTGCGGGGGGCTTCTAGGTCTTGTGCAGCTTGCTGACCTTGGCATGAATTTTACCTACGTCTATATGGTGACCTCGCAGGGGCAGATGACGGCCTCCGCGTTCCGCGCCAAAACAGCGCACGACGCGCCGCTTCTTCGCGGCATCATGGACAGGGACAGCGGCTTTTACCGGATCGAAAACACGGCGCCGCGCACCGAAAATGACGCGATGATGTACGGCTATAACGGCGTCAGTGTATACAGCTCGGATACGCTTTATACGTACCGGACGTTTCTCGCAAGGCTCGGCTATAACGACAACATGAATTTTGCCTCGTACACGACCGGAAATACGGAAGAGGCGAACCGGATCTTCGGCATCAAATATATTCTGGATGGCGACAGAGTAAAAGAGGCGGAAAATCCGCTGCCGGTGATCTTTGGCCTCCCGCAGACACAGGAGCAGCTGCAGAAGTCAGCGGATTTTAACTACGACGCGGGGCCTTTTGCTTTTTCCGAAGGGATTCTGTCCGCTTACGCGGGGGAAAAGGTACAGACGCTGTTCCCCGCAGAAGTGATCCGCCGTTCCTCTTCCGCGGACGAAAGTCATGAAGGCCGTTACCGCATGGACTATACGCTGCAGGCGGCCGCAGACGGCGACATGTACTTCTATGTTACGGACCTGGATCATATCGACGATATGATCCTTACCGTGAACGGGAAGGAGCTGCCGCTGCATTTCGGCAACCTTTCCTGCAAGATGGTGCTCCGCGTCGGAAGTTTTCAGAAGGGCAGCAGCGTGCGGGTGGAGATCAGCAACATAGTAAAGCTGCCTTCGGAGAAGACCGTGCGGTTTATGTCCGAAAATATGGAGAGCCTTGAAAGCGTCTGCGGCAGGATCGGGCAGTACGGCGCGAAAGTGGACAAGCTTTCTTCCTCGCACCTTCTTGCGGAAATTCCCGCGGGTGCGTCGTCACTTGTTCTTACGATTCCTTATGAAGAGGGCTGGCAGATCTTTGTAGACGGAAAGAGGACGCAGGCGCAGCCGCTGTTTGATCTGTTCATGAGCGTGCCGCTCGGGGAACCGGATACCGCGCACAGTGTGGAGCTGCGCTACGTGCCCGCAGGCATGAAGGCCGGTGCCGTGATTTCCGCTGTAAGCATCGTATTGTTCATCGCGGCGGTCTTTTATGAGGAGCGCAGACACCGCGCGGAAAAATCATAAAATCCGCGCGGCGGAATCATAAAAACACAATTCCGTCACATACTGATAACAAAAGTGTGACAATCGTATCGTACAATCTCAAGTTAGGTATTAAAAATACAGGGCGCTGCCCTGATGATGATGCGGAGGTTGATACGATGAGCAAGCAGAAATCTTTTTCGGGTATGCAGAGGATCCGCGCGGCGGCAGCCGCAGCGGTTCTCGGGACGGCGATGACGGCGGCAGCCGCCGCGCCGGTTCTTCCGGTAAACGCGGCAGGGTCCGTGGAAATGAGCACGAGTTATCCCGGCGTTGCGGTGAAGCCAGGTGACAATGTCAGCTTTACACTGGATTTTCAGAATGACTCTTCATCCGGAGAAGAAGTGAATCTTTCGCAGAGCGGCCTTCCGGAAGGCTGGACCGGCGTATTCGAAGGAAACGGGCGGCAGATTTCCGCTGTATACGCAAAGGCAGGCGCGAATGACGGCCTGGCGACCTACAGCGTCACGGTTCCGCAGGATGCGAAGAACGGTAATTACAGTGTTGTTTTGCGCGGAGATTCTTCAGCACTTAAGCTGACGATGACCGTCACCGATGAGGATACCGGCGACTCGAGCCTTACGGTTGACCACGACAAGCAGCAGGGTGTTTCCGGCACTGCCCTGACCTACAACATTACACTTCAGAACAGCACATCTTCATCAAAGAGCTACGCCCTTTCCGCAGAGGCGCCCAAAGGCTGGACGGTTACGTTCAAGACCACGGACGCGAACAACATCACATCTGCGGACGTTGACGCGCATTCGAGTGAGCAGGTGACGGTAACGGCAACCGCACCCAAAGACGCCAAGGCGGATTCCTACACAATTCCGGTGACCGCGGAAGCGGACGGACAGAAGCTGAGCACAAAGCTGACCGCAGCCGTTACGGGAACCTATGACACACAGCTGACAACCGCGGACGGAACGCTTTCGTTCACAGCCGGCGCGAACCACAGAAAAGCCGTCACACTGACAGTCGTCAACAACGGCAACCTGGATCTCTCCGGCATCAACCTGTCCGCGAACGCGCCTTCGGACTGGACCGTGGAGTTCTCGCAGGACACGATCGATTCCATCCCCGCCGGTCAGACCAAGTCGGTTACGATGTATGTAACGCCTTCCAAGAACGCGATCAGCGGCGACTATACAATGGATGTCACGGCCTCCAATCAGGAGACGAGTGTTGACAATACGTTCCGTGTCACCGTCAAAACAGGCACAGCCTGGGGTATTGCCGGCGTCGTCATCATCGCGGCAGTGCTCGCGGCTCTCGCGGCGGTCTTCCGTAAATTCGGGAGGCACTGATTATGTTCCGGACGAAAACAAAAGAAGGGCAGACAGCTGAAAATTCCGGCGGCAGAGTCCCCGCGCAGGCACCGGAAACCGCTCCGGCTGCGGCAGTGGATGAATGGATCATCCGCACACAGGGACTGACCAAGGTCTACGGCGATGTCACGGCGGTCGATCATCTGGACCTTTCGATCCGCCGGGGCGAAGTCTTCGGACTGCTGGGACCGAACGGCGCCGGCAAAACAACGACGACCCTGATGCTCCTTGGCCTCACGACGCCGACGGCCGGGCACGCGTGGATCGACGGCCATGACTGCACAAGAGAAGCAATTCTGGTCAAGAAAGAGGTCGGGTATCTGCCGGACAATGTCGGTTTCTATCAGGATATGACAGGGCGCGATAACCTGATCTTCTCAGGAGAGATGAACGGACTTTCCGAAGATCAGGCGAAGGAGCGCGCAAAGGAGCTTCTTGAGAGAGTCGGTATGACGGCGGCCGCGGACAGAAAAGCGGGCACCTATTCGAGGGGCATGCGGCAGAGGCTCGGGATCGCGGATGTTCTGATGAAGGATCCGAAGATCATCATCATGGATGAACCGACGCTCGGCATCGATCCCGCCGGCATGCATGAGCTGACGAAGCTGATCCGTGATCTTTCGGTGAAGGACGGGCGCACAATTCTGATTTCGTCGCATGAGCTGTATCAGATCCAGGAAATTTCGGACAGGGTCGGCATTTTCGTCGGCGGAAAGATGATTGCCTGCGGAAAGATCGGAGAGCTCGGCCGGCAGATTGAATCGGATGGCAGCTATACGCTGGATATCAAGGCAAGGGCGGCAGATCTGAACGTGTCGCAGCAGGACAGCGACGATCTTCTGCGGCGCCTGCTCTCGAAGGTTGCCGGTGTGCGGGAAGTCTCGGAGAACGCGGACGGAACCGTGCATATCGAAGCGGACCACAACATTGAAGCGGAGCTCCTTGCGCTGATGGTCGGGAACGGGTTTGTTTTGCGCGAAATGCACGAGACCGGCGGCGATCTGGATACGATTTACAGGAAGTATTTTGAGAAAGAGGGTGGAAACAATGGACGAAGCGCGGATTAACCGGCACGGTTTCAAGGTGCTGTTTGAAAAAGAGCTGACCGACCATCTGGAAAGCTGGCGCTTCTGGATTCTGTTTCTGCTCCTGATTGTTGTCGGCGCGGCAAGTCTTCGCGGCGCGGTCAATTCTCTGACGAGCGCGGCGCAGCAGGCGAGCGCGCAGGGGGCGCAGCTGACGGACTTTATGTTTCTGAAGCTTTTTACGACTTCGGGAAGCGCAATCTACAGCTTTTCGACGTTCCTCGCGTTTCTGGGACCGGTCATCGGCATTATGCTCGGGTTTGACGCGATCAGCAGCGAGCGCGCGGGCGGCACACTGAACCGTCTCGCCGCGCAGCCGATTTACCGGGATACGATCATCAACGCGAAGTTTCTTTCGGGGAGCGTAACGCTTTTCATTACGGTCTTTTCAGCGGGCCTTCTGTTCACGGCCGGCGGCATCCTGATCAGCGGAATCGAACCCAAGCCGGAGGAGCTTGCCCGCATTGTGGTATATCTTCTGATTGTCTGGGTATATATGTCTTTGTGGCTGGCGATTGCGGTGCTGTTTTCCGTGCTTTCCAAACATGCGGCGACTGCGGCGCTCGGGTGCATCGCGCTCTGGCTGTTTTTCACGATGTTTCTGAGCCTTCTGGCATCCGGCCTCGCGGGACTTGCATTTCCCGGCGCGTCCGGCGGCAACGTGCTGGACGTGATCAGTGCCTACCGGCTTTCGACCGGCATCAACCGGCTTTCGCCCTACTATCTTTTGAGTGAGGTCACAACGGTGATGATGAATCCGAATGTGCGCTCACTCGACATTATGTCCACGCTGGAATCGCAGAACGGCGCGATCGCAAGTTATCTGCCGCTCGGGCAGAGTCTGCTGCAGGTATGGCCGCAGACGGTCGCGATGATCGCGGAGGCGGTGATCTGTTTCGGCGCAGGGTATGTGTGCTTCATGAATAAAGAGATTCGCGCGTAGGGTGCGGCTTGCATGGCGTATGTTCGCCGCACGGCAGTGGTACCCGGCGGGTTGATACATGGCGGCGCGGCCTGCTTCATGCAATACGGGCGGAAAGCCGCGCACAGCATAGAAAATTCAAGACGAATCGCGGGAGCGGGCGCATATTGCATAGAAAAGAGTGAAATCTATGCAATACGCGCCCGCTTTGGAGAAATGTCTTGAATAATCTATGCAAAAGAGCAAGTCGCGCCGCTATTGCATAGAAGCGCCGGAGAAATCGCCGCGGGCCGGAGAAATCGCCGCGCGCGCCCCTGCCCCGGCGCCGCCAACTTTACATAAATTTAACATGGACTTTACATTCGCAAGCTATCGGGGAATTTTACTTTCTTTTAACATAAGAATGCAATGAAAGGAGAGTATATGAACCAGATACTTACGACGCTGTTCGGCCTCTTCGGAGGTCTCGCGATCTTTATTTATGGCATGAATTCGATGAGCGAGGCGCTGCAGAAGGCCGCCGGCGAGCGAATGAAAAAGATTCTCGGCATACTGACCGTGAACCCCGTCATGGGCGCTCTCGCAGGCGCGGTTGTCACCGCGATTCTGCAGTCAAGCTCCGCGACGACGGTCATGGTCATCGGTTTTGTCAGTGCCGGCCTGATGGGGCTGCCGCAGGCGATCTCGGTCATCTTCGGCGCGAATATCGGTACGACAATGACGGCGCAGCTGATCGCCTTTGATATCAGCAATTATATCTTCCCGATCATTTTCATCGGCTTTCTGGTTAACTTTGCCGGCAGGAAGGATCAGGTGAAAAACATCGGCATGGTCATCTTCTCCTTCGGCCTTCTTTTTGAAGGCATCGAGATCATGAGTTCCGTGATGAAGCCTCTGGCGCAGAGTCCTGTTTTTACGGAGCTGATGGGGAAAGTAGCCCATATTCCGGTGCTCGGCGTGCTGCTCGGCCTGTGCATGACACTGGTCGTGCAGTCGAGTTCCGCGACGATCGCTGTTCTGCAGGGGTTTGCTTCGCAGGCAGGCGCGGACGGCATCCACTCGGTCATTGGCCTTGCCGGCGCGATTCCGATCCTCCTCGGCGACAATATCGGCACAACGATTACGGCGCTGCTTGCTTCTATCGGCCAGAGCAGAGACGCCAAGCGCACGGCGATTGCGCACAGCACTTTCAATATCACGGGTTCTCTGGTTTTCCTGTTCCTGATCCGGCCGTTTGCGGCGTTCATTCAGTTCATTTCGCCGAAGGGGCCGGAACTGCAGGTGATCTCAAGGCAGATCGCGAATGCGCATACAACCTTCAACGTTGTCTGCACGCTGATCTGGCTGCCGCTTCTTCCGCTCATGGTAAAGCTTGTCAAATACATTATTCCGGATAAAAAAGAAGAGCTGGTCAAGGGACCTCTGTTCCTCGACCAGCGTGTGATCGCGCAGCCGTCCGCGGCCATGCTGCTTGTCAAGGAAGAACTGGAGCGGTGCGTGAAAATGACCGGCGGCATTTTCGCCCTGATTTCAAAGGAACTGGGACCCGGCGCACCCCCGGCAGGCAGGAAGAATAAGGAAGCCGCGGAGGATGACAGGCAGTTTGACGCGGCAATTACGGACATCAAAGGCCTGACAAAGAGTATTATTGATTATATTTCGGCCATGTTTGCTTCGGGTTCGCTTTCAAGGGAGCAGGCGGAGAAAGCGTCAGGCCTGCTTTCCGTCGCGAACAGCCTGGACCGTATCGCCGACCGCTGTCTTGACGCGGTGAACGGACTGCGGGGCGCGAGGGCTTCGGGCAGCAGTTTTTCCGGAAGCGCACTTTCGGAGCTTGACAATTGCATTGGTGCGGCGAAAAGTATATACAGTAAGGCCGTCGGACTTTTGTATTCGGGGTCGCTGGAAGATGCTTCGGCGATTGCCAAAGCCAAGAACAAGATGCGAAAGTCCGTCAAGCAGTTCAATAAGGCGCACTTAAAGCGCGTGGAAGAGGGAAAGTGCAGCGAAGCCATGACAACCGTCTACTCGCAGATTCTGTATAACCTCGACCGTATCGGCGACAACTGTGTCAGCATCTGTGAGGAAGCCATGGACGACAGCGTTCTGCTTGCGGATCTTCTGCCGCGGCAGGAGGCCCAGCAGGCGTAGAAAGGAACAGCGATGGAAGATCTGATCTATATTGTGGAAGATGATGACAGTATCCGTGAGCTGGTCAGTTATACGCTGGAAAACACCGGCTTCCGGGCAGAAGGCTTCCCGGACGGTACAGGTCTGTGGAAGGCGCTTGATACAGCGGACGCGGAGCTGCCCTCGCTGATTCTTCTGGACATCATGCTGCCCGGCGAGGACGGCGTCGCGATTTTGCGGAAGCTCCGGGCGGACCATGTTTCTGCCGGCATACCGGTCATCATGGTTACCGCCAAAGGAAGCGAGTATGACAAGGTAAACGCGCTCGATCTTGGCGCGGACGACTACGTGACGAAACCCTTCGGCATGATGGAACTGGTTTCGAGAATCCGGGCCGTCCTTCGAAGGAGCGGGCGTTCGGCGGAGAGCGGCGATGTTTTGACCTGCAACGGGATTTCACTGGATCAGAAGCGCCATGAAGTGTATGTTAAGGGCGGGAGAATTGATCTTACGCTCAAGGAGTACGAACTTCTGCGGCTTCTGATGTCCAATCTGGAAGTGGTCATGACGAGAGACCGGATTCTGGAGAAGGTCTGGGGGTATTCGTTTGACGGAGAAACGCGGACCGTAGACGTGCATATGCGGACGCTCCGCAGCAAGCTCGGGGAGGCGGGCGACTGCCTGGAGACCGTGCGTGGCGTGGGATACAGGATGCGGAACGGAGCGCAAAGATGAGAAAAAAGATTCAGAACAGCATGTTTATGGTGGTTGCGGCGTCGCTTCTTGTGGCGTACGCGATCACCATTTTCTTCATGTACGGGAAAATCAGAGAGATCACGGAGAAAAACATCCGGCAGCAGGCCATCTACATCGGCACCGCGATCAATATTTCCGGCGAATCGTATCTGAGCCGGCTGGACAAGGCCTGGCCCGGCACGCGGGTGACACTGATCAGTCAGGACGGCAAAGTCCTGTACGATACGGATGAGGGTGAATACTCGTTTGAAAATCACAAGGACCGGCCCGAGGTCGGGCAGGCGCTGCGGGACGGCGCGGGATCCGATATCCGCCATTCCGCGACCATCGGCGAAGATATGCTGTATTACGCGGTCAGACTCGATGACGGAAATGTGATCCGCGTCGCGGAAACCGTCAGCACGGTCTGGAAAACGGCCATGCAGTTTATGCCGGTGATGCTGGTCATCGTGGTGGTGATGATGGCGGCGGCGTATTTTGTCGCCAAGCAGCAGTCAACGCGCCTCGTCCAGCCGATCAACCGGCTGAATCTCGATCAGCCTCTGGAAAATGACATATACGAGGAACTGCAGCCGCTGCTTCGCCGTATCGACGAGCAGAACAAACAGAAAGACGCGGTCGCGAACATGCGCAAGGAGTTTTCTGCGAATGTCTCGCATGAGCTTAAAACACCGCTGACCTCGATCTCCGGCTACGCCGAAATCATGCGCGACGGCCTTGTAAAGCCGGAGGATATGCAGAAATTCGCGAACCGGATCTATAACGAAGCGGAGCGGCTGATTCATCTTGTGAACGATATCATCAAGCTTTCCAAATTAGATGAAGGGGAGATTTCGGCGCAGAAGGAAGCGGTGAATCTTTTCGCGCTTTCGCGGGAAATCTGCGACAGACTGCAGCAGACCGCGCGGAAGAATGACGTCGGACTTACGCTTTCAGGAGAAAACTGCGTTGTTTGCGGCATCAGTCAGCTCCTGCAGGAAATGATTTACAACCTGGTGGAAAACGCGATCAAGTATAACAGAAAAGGCGGAAAGGTCAGCGTATGGACCGGAAATACGATAGAAGGTGTCTGCGTGCGTGTAACAGATACCGGGATCGGAATCGCGCCCGCGGATCAGGAGCGGATCTTTGAACGGTTTTACCGTGTGGACAAGAGCCATTCCAAAGAGACCGGCGGAACGGGCCTTGGCCTTTCGATTGTAAAACACGGCGCTATGATCCACGGAGCGAAGGTGCGGGTCAAGAGCGAACTCGGCAGGGGAACGACGATGGAGCTTCTGTTCCCCCGCGCGGACGCTTAAGACAGCCACACGCATGCGAAAGATGAAAGAAACCGGCGGCGCGGGGAATGATCTCCCCGCGCCGCCTGATCTTTCTGTGCTGTTTTATCCGCTCGTACTGACTTATTTGCCCGTATAGTAAAAGTCGTCAGCAGGAAGCGCGCCGCCGACGGATTTGGGATTCGCGTCATATAAAACCTGCAGATAACCGGACAGCGCGGTCTTCATCTCATCTCCGGAAATGCAGACGATGTTGCAGTAAGGAAGCGCCTTTGCCGCAAC
Organism: Bacillota bacterium; assembly: GCA_029224465.1. Taxonomy (GTDB): domain Bacteria; phylum Bacillota; class Clostridia; order Lachnospirales; family Lachnospiraceae; genus CAG-791. The sequence goes on from JAQXUQ010000030.1 coordinate 109,675, forward strand.
CGGCGCCTTTTCGATGATACCGTACTGTGCGACCAACCCGGCGGTTGTGTCGACATCGGAGACTGCCTTTTCGGCGCTTGCCGCATGCTCTTTGAGGAATACGGACACGGCATCCGGATGGTCCTTCAGGAACTCATTTCTGACAATCGTAACGCCGGTCACCATGTGGGAGCCGTCTTTTGAAACCTTGTCCCATTCATCCGACAGTGAAAAGGCGGTTTTGAGCTCAGGATTCTTCGCCTCCGCTACAGTTACAAAAGGCTGCGGCAGGACCGCGATCTGCTGCGGGTCCGCGTTCAGCGCCGCCGCGATTTCCGTGGCTTCGGACTTGAACTCGACCTTGCAGTCCGTGACGCCGTTCTTTTCCAGAAGATACGAAAGAGCGTATTCGGGGGTTGCTCCCTGACCGGTGGACAAAACAGTTTTGCCGGCAAGATCCTTCACCGAATGAATTTCCGTATTGCCGCTGACGCAGTAAATTACGCCGAGCGTGTTGATGTCGATGACGGAAACACCGCCCTTCGTTTTGTTATACAGAACACTCGCGAGGTTCGCGGGAACCATCGCGATATCCAGCTTTCCGCCGGCGATATCCGCCGCGATCTCATCTGGCTGCGTTGCCATTGTGAAGGTATAGGAGCCTTCGGAGGTGCCGTCTTCGGAAGCCTTCCGCAGATTGACGATACCCATTGTGGTGGGGCCTTTCAGAGAGCCGACACGCACGGCATCTGCCTGCGATCCGGCAGCCGTGCCGGTCTGCCCGCCGGCGGCTGTCTCCTGTGTGGATGCCGCCGCTGCTTCGGTGGCCGCCGTGTCCGGCGTCTCCTGCGCGGCCGCAGCGGTATCTGCTTCCGGCGCCGCGGCGGTGGTCGAAGCAATGACAGTGGTTTCCGCTGCCGCCGCTTCCTTTGCTGTATTCTCCGCGGAAGCGCCTGTGCCGCAGGCGGAAAGCACGATGGTCATGACCGCCGCAGCAGCTGCCGCCGTGAACTTTCTGAGCAATTCTTTTTGTTTCATGTTCTTTGTCCTTTCCGGTTCTAACAGAACCTTCTGCAATACAGTGTTTGATTCCGGGGACTTATGAGATGCGGGAGTAGGCTGTTTTGACGGTAAGACCGCGGATGCGGCCGAGCTTTCCGCCGAGCGCGCCGATTGTTTCTTCCGGCGCGTCGATTGCAATGCTGACAAGGCAGACGTGTTTTGCCTTATACGGGATGCCCATGCGCCCGATGATATAGTCTTTGTATTCATGCAGCACGGCATTCATCTGATCGGTGACCGAAAGATCTTCCACAACAATCGCCAGAATGGCAAGTCTTGATTCCATGGCAGCACTCTCCCTTGCGGCCTTCCGTGCGGAAGGCGTGAAAAAAGTCCCGCGAATCCGATTCGCAGGACGGAACTACATGGCAAAAAGCGCGGGTGTACAGCCTGCCGGTTCCGGCATACGCTCCGCGTAATTTGTGTATGATCGTGTCTGCCTTCTGCCCGGGATTTTTCGTGAAAAAAATGCCTCGCAGTCGGATTCAACGAAAGAATCATAGCAAGCGCACCGGCCTGCGTCAAGAGATGCTTCTCTTTGTGTTTGCACGGCTTTTTCTGTATAATAGAAGGCATATTATCCGGGCGGGAAAAGACCTGCAGAAAGGGTATGGCATATGCGGACCGGGGATCAGATGGATGGCGGCAGTGAGGGCTGCGACGCTGCTTCGGAGAAGCTCTGGGAAATGAAGGACCAGATGTTTTCCGTGGAGCGCATGTACAGGTTTGTGAAGGATTTTGCCGATAAAGCGGAGTTTACACAGACGCAGGCGGCGCTTCCTTACGCATGGGACAGACACAGCGGGCAGTACCGGAGGGGAAACGGGAAGGTACCGTACATTTATCATCCGCTCGTCATGGCCTGCCACGCGCTTGCGCTGCAGCTGGAAGAGGATGACCTTCTTTCTGCGATTCTGCTGCATGATGTCTGCGAGGATTGTTTTGACGAAAACGGGGTGAGAATACAGCCGGAAGCGCTTCCGGTCGGCGCGGCCGCAAGGGAGACGGTACGGCTCTTAACCAAACCGGAAGCGCTGCTTCCCGGCTGGGAGGAGAAGTATTACGGGGGTATTTCCGGCAGCAGGCTGGCTGTAATCGTCAAGGTCCTCGACCGCTGCAACAATATTTCCATGATGGCCGCGGGCTTTTCCAGAGAGAAGATGGCGGAATACATTGTGGAAACGGAAAAATATGTTCTGCCCCTTCTGGACATCATGAAAAAGCGCTACGGGTCCACGTGCTATAACGCGGCATTTCTGATCAAATACCAGATGCTGAGCGATCTCGAAAACCTGAAACGGATACTGTGACATTTTGTGATTCTTCGGAAAGGACATCGGTATGGAACGACTGAAAATCGAAAGACCCGAACAGGGGCAGCGGGTTCTCCAGAATCTTTATCAGGATATCACAAGGAGAATTACCGCAAGCCCGAACGGCATGTGTCCGGTCGATATGACGCTCAATTTCGTCCGGACAGCGCACGCGCAGAGCTGCGGAAAATGCACGCCCTGCCGGGCGGGACTCGAACAGATCGAGAAAATGATCCGCTCGATCATGTACGGCGACGCGGAAGATGATGTGCTGGAACGCATCCGCTTCTGCGCGGAAGTGATCCGTGACACCGCGGACTGCGCGATCGGTTATGAAACCGCGGAGATGGTACTGCAGGCGCTTTCCGGGTTCCGCGATGATTTTGAAGAACATTTGAAGCGCGGGAAATGCGCGTACGGCACGAGACAGGCGATCCCGTGCACGGCAACCTGTCCTGCGCATGTGGATGTGCCGGGCTACATCGCCCTGATCAAGGCCGGCCGGTATGAGGACGCGGTCCGTCTGATCCGTAAGGACAATCCGTTTCCTTCGGTATGCGGGTATGTATGCGAGCATCCGTGCGAAAACAAATGCCGCCGCGCCATGGTCGACGCGCCTGTCAATATCTGCGGGCTCAAGCGCTACGCGGTGGATCACGCGGGCTTTATTCCGACGCCGCCCTGCGCGCCTTCCACAGGGAAGAAGGTGGCTGTTGTCGGCGGCGGGCCCGGCGGTCTGACCGCGGCTTATTATCTGACGCTCATGGGACACAAGGTCAGGGTTTATGAGCAGAGAGAAAAGCTCGGCGGTATGCTGCGCTACGGCATTCCCGATTACCGGCTGCCGCAGGACATTCTGGACCGGGATATTCAGTACATTCTGAATACCGGCGTCGAGGCGTGGTACAACATCGTGGTCGGAGAGGATGTGCAGATCGAAGAGCTCAAGCAGGAGTTTGACGCGGTCTATGTTTCGATCGGCGCGCACGATCACAGAAGCCTCGGTATTGAGGGAGAAAACGGCACCAATGTCATCAGCGCCGTAGAGATGCTGCGCGGTGTCGGAGAAGGCAGAATCCCGGATATGCGCGGCAAGAGTGTTGTCGTTGTCGGCGGCGGAAACGTCGCGATGGACGCGACGAGAACGAGCCTGCGGCTTGGCGCTTCGAAGGTCATCTGCGCGTACAGAAGAAGGATTGAAGATATGACCGCGCTTCCGGAAGAAGTGCAGGAAGCGCAGGCGGAGGGCGCGGATATCCGCACGCTCATGGCGCCGGATCATATCGAGCTCGATGAAAACGGAAAAGTCAGGGCGTTCTGGGCACAGCCGCAGATCATCTCGGCGGTGCAGCGCGGCGGCAGAACCGGCGTGCGTTCCGCGGACAAGCCGGCGGTGCGGATTCCCTGTGACTACGTGGTTGTCGCGATTGGACAGTCAATCCATTCCAAACCGTTTGAGTCTGCCGGCATGAAAACACACAGAGGCGCCATCGAGGCCGAGCGAACGAGTTTTGTGCCGGAGTCGGGGAATGTTTTTGCGGGAGGAGACGCGGTTTCCGGGCCTGCTACCGTGATTCTTGCCGTCGCGGCAGGAAAAGTGGCTTCTGACAATATCGACAGCTTCCTCGGCTATCACCATAAGATCGCGGTGGATGTGAATGTGCCGGAGCCGCCGATGAACAATATGCCGCCGTGCGGCCGCGTGGTGCTCAAGGCGAAGGAGCTTTCAGGAACCGAGGGGGATTTCTCGCTGGTTACGGAAGGAATGTCGGATGAGGAAGCATATCAGGAGTGCTCGCGGTGCCTTCGCTGTGACCGCTTCGGCTACGGCCTGTTCAGGGGAGGGAGGTCGCTCGAATGGTAACAACTATGGTGAACATCAAAATCAACGGTCTTTCGCTTTCCGTTCCCGAGGGGACGACGATTCTTACGGCAGCCGAAAGCCACGGAATCTCGATTCCGCATCTTTGTTATCTCGAGAAAATCAATGAAATCGGCGCCTGCAGGCTCTGCTGCGTCGAGGTTAAGGGGGAAGAAAAGCTGGTGCCTTCCTGCATCACAAAGGCAGCCGAAGGCATGGAAGTCATTACGAATTCGCAGCGCGTGCGAAGCAGAGCGAGAACGAATCTGCAGTTTCTGATGAGCCAGCACGACGGCAGGTGCACCCAATGTGTCCTGTCCGGGAACTGCCGTCTGCAGACGCTCTGCAACGAAATGAATATCAGCCTGGACGGATTTTATGAAGATATTCCGAAGGGCAGGCGTACATACTGGCCGGCCGAGTTTCCGCTGCAGCGGGACGCGACGCGCTGCATCAAGTGTATGCGGTGCATTCAGACCTGCGACAAGGTGCAGAAGGTTTCTGTATGGGATCTGATTTCGGGCGGCGCATGGGCAAGGGTAGATGTGCATGACGGGCTCGATATCCGGGAATCGGACTGCACACTCTGCGGTCAGTGCATTGTGAACTGTCCGACCGGCGCGCTCAAGGAACGCAGCGACACCGAGGCTGTCATGCGCTGCATTGATAATAAAGACATTATTACTATCGCGCAGATTGCGCCGGCGATCCGGACGGCATGGGGAGAAAGTCTCGGCATGTCTCCGGAAGAAGCGACGAGCGAGAAGCTCTGCGGTATTCTGAAGGCGTGCGGCTTTGATTATGTTTTTGACACAAGCTTCGGCGCGGACCTGACAATTATGGAAGAAGCGTCGGAGTTCCTTGCAAGGAAGGGCAAAGGCGATCTGGACAAATATCCGATGTTCACGAGCTGCTGTCCCGGCTGGGTACGTTTCTGCAAAACGCATTACCCGGAGCTCACCGGCCAGCTTTCAACATCGAAGAGCCCGCATCAGATGTTCGGCGCGGTGATCAAGTCGTATTTTGCCGAGAAGGAAGGCATTGATCCTTCCAGAATCCGCACAGTATCGATCATGCCCTGCATCGCGAAGAAGGCCGAGGCGGCGCTCCCGACTATGAAGAACGCGGAGGGGCTTTCTGATGTCGATTATGTGCTGACGACGAGAGAAGTTGTCCGCATGATCAACATGGAAAATATTCAGGCAGGACAGATCCGGGAAACACCGTTTGATAATCCGATGGCGGATTATACGGGCGCAGGCGTCATCTTCGGCGTGACGGGCGGCGTTATGGAGGCCGCGCTCCGCTCGGCGGCATATTTTGTCACGGGAAAGAATCCGGAGCCGGACGCGTTCAAGGCGGTGCGCGGCAGGCACGCGGAAGAGTGTGCGTGGCGCGAGCTCGAGATGGAGATCGGAGGAGAGAAAATCCGGGTCGCGGTCGCTTCGGGCCTTCGGAATGCGGATCTTCTGTGTACGGCAATTGTGCGCGGCGAAGTGAAATATGATTTTGTCGAGATCATGGCGTGCCCGAACGGATGCTCGGGCGGCGGCGGACAGCCGCGGCATCAGGATGATATCGACCGGCGCGGCTGCAGAGGAGAAGTTCTGTATAAGATAGATCAGAAACTGCCGCTGCGTTACAGTCATGAAAATCCGGATATACAGAAGCTCTATCATGATTATCTTGAAAAGCCTTTATCGGAGAAGGCGGAAGATTTGCTGCATACGGATCATTTCGGCTGGAGGATGCCGGGGGAAGAGAATATTTAAGTGAGTGGCAGGCGGCCATCCGAACAAAGATTTTCTCATACAGGAGGAATTGCAAGCCGTTGCGCCTCGGTGTAGGTAACGATACAGCGTCAGAGGGCAAGTCATGGCAGTCCACAAGCCCGCATTGACCGGGATCGGACCGGGCTTTTCATGCAATACGCCGTCACTGCATCGTATTGCATAGAAATTTAAAGACATTTCTATCGCACGTCGCGGTATTGCCTGGATTCGGGCCGAATCCAGGCAATAGGCTCCGTGCCTTGCAAAATGTCTTGGATTATCTATGCAAATCCGGGCACGCTGTCGCTATTGCATTGCACATGCCGCCGAACATCCGGCCTCGCGCCACCGGGCACCTGCCCCGCGCCGCAAGTCGTGAAAACAATTTTTGGAGCCAAATAACTTTATGTCTTTCCGCTTGACATACCACCGCGGATTATTGTATTATTACTCTTGCTCTGAACAAAGGATAAGTAAGAGTGATACAATTCGAGGCGTGGCTCAGTTTGGTAGAGCGCCGCGTTCGGGACGCGGAGGCCGCAAGTTCGAATCTTGTCGCCTCGATGACAGAAAAACTCCGGAATTTACTGAAGATCAGTAAATTCCGGAGTTTTCGTTTATGGTGCGCCCGGCGGCGCACGTTTCTAACCGGTGAAAGTCCGGAATCCGCCCGGTAGTGGGAAGGATACAGCCGAAGGCAAGGGTGTCCATCGCGAGGTGGAATCTGAAGGAAGCCGGATTCGGGGAACATACTAACCCGAGGGCAAACCTCCGGCCTGACGAACAGAAATCTCATATAAGGTTTTCGCTGAGGGTAAGACTGCGAGACAAGCCGAAGCCCAGTAACTACACGGAATCAGCGGGAATAAATGAGGCAGGTAGATGGAGGGAAAGAAACGTGTGGTACCCGGGGAGGCCTGTGCGATATGCTCTGAAAGGAGTAACCACTGCCAAAAGCAGTGCTGAACGCACAGGAGTCAGCAGAGGCCATAGTAGCGGCATGGCCGCGAAGGGCTAAATCAACAGGAGTTCCAAGTACGACCCGGAAAGGAGGAGAGAGCGAATGGGTACAGAAAACGCCAGCAATGACGGCTGCTCACAAAGAGATAGCGCGGAACGCAAAGGGGATGTGAGAGCGCACCGCT
>JAQXUQ010000031.1 GCA_029224465.1 Bacillota bacterium
CTTCCAGGTCAGTCCCTTATAGACGTAGATCGAAACCAGCAGCGAGTAGATAACCGCGATTGCCGCGGACTCTGTCGCCGTGAAAACACCGGCAACAACGCCGATAACAACGATCAGGATCGAGGACAGCGCCCACAGGGATGTGCGCAGTTCCTTCCACAGTCTCTTGCCGCTGAATGCGTCTCCCTTCGGATATCCTCTCTTCTTGGAAAGGATATAGGAAATAACCATCAGGGAAACAGCGAGAACCGCGCCCGGCAGGTAACCTGCAAGGAACAGGGAGCCTACGGAAATACCGCCGGCTGTTGTCGCGTAGATAACCATGTTGTGTGACGGCGGAACCAGCATGCCTTCTACGGAAGACGAAATGGTAACCGCTGTCGAGAAATCGACGTCATATCCTCTGTCAACCATCATCGGGATTTCAAGAGATCCCAGAGATGCCGTATCCGCGGAAGCGGAACCGGAAATACCGCCGAAGAAATAAGACGCAACAATGTTAACCATTGCGAGGCCGCCGGTCATCCAGCCGACGCAGGCATCGGCGAGATCCAGCAGTTTTTCCGAAATACCGCCAAAGCCCATCAGAACGCCCATCGTTATGAAGAACGGAACGGCCATCAAAGAGAATGAAGAAATACCTTTTACCATCTGCTGCGGCAGAGTCGCAAGCGGCATGCCCTGATAAACAAGGCAGATAATAGCGGAAATTGCTACGGAATAAGCGATCGGGAAACGCAGGAAGACCATGACCAGGAAACTGACAAGGAGCACTGCGATCGCAGCTGTATTGTATGTCATTTATTTGCCCTCCCTGGCTTTTAATTCATCAGCTTCAGTATCAATGCCGATCTGACCGTACATCCCGGCCAGATGCTCGAGATCGATGATGAGGCGCTCGACCTCAAAGAAAATCATCGCGATGCCTGCGAGAGGAATCGGGAAATACTGCCAGAACTTGGACAGCCAGGGCATCGAAATATAAGAGCCCTTGGCGCCAATGCCGGAGGCGTATTTCCAGCCGACAACCAGCATAACCAGTGCCAGAATCAAAACAGCGATGTCCGCCAGAAGATCCAGCACCTCAACTGCTTTGACCGGAAGATAGCGGTCAAACGCCGTCATGCGGATATGCGCGTTGCGTCTGATCGCGAGTGCTGCCGAGAGAACTGCCATGTATGCCATCAGTGTCAGAATCAGTTCCTCGCCCCAGTTCGGCGCGGGAATCACGGTGATGTATCGCGCGAGAACAATCCAGCTCGTGATAACGATATCCGCGATCAGAAGAACCTTACAGATCGTCAGGAAAACACTGTAGACAACATTGTAGATCGGCTCGGCTTTTTTCATTGCATTGATGAATGAAGCCATATATTCTTGCCCTCCTCTTTAAAAAGTGCCCGAACGCTTTTGTCCGGGCACCGTTTGAAACATTATTGATCAGGAATTACTTCGCAAGATCAAGAATCTGCTGGTAAACATCAGCGAGATCGCCGGTAGCATACTCGTCAGCAATCGGCTTGCAGGCTTCCTGCCAAGCGGTCTTGTCCGGAACCTCGATGATGTTGACGCCCTGGCTCTTGAGCTGATCCAGAACTTCGTTCTCCTTCGACTCGGAAACTTCTCTGCAGTAATCGGAAGCGATCTTGCCGGCATCCTGGATAACCTGCTTCTGGTTGTCTGTCAGCTTATCCCAGGACTTGTCAGAAATAACCGTCATCATAGCGCCCAGTGTGTGGCCGTCCATTGTCAGGTTCGGGCCGACTTCCTGGAAGCTGTTGCCTGCGTAGTTAACGGTAGGCTGCTCTGCGCCGTCGATGGTGCCGTTCTGCATGGAGGAGTAAATCTCGGACATCGAAACCGGAGAAGGTGTTGCGCCAAGGCTGCTGACCATGGAGGTCATGATCGGGTCGTTGGAAACACGGATCTTCATGCCCTTCATATCCGCAGGAGTCTTGATCGGCTTGTCTTTAACAGTGAAGAAATGACGGAAGCCTTCTTCGCCGTAGTACAGGCCTCTTACACCAAGGCCGAGCTCTTCGGACTCGTTCAGGAATTCCTTGCCGAGATCGCTGTTCGCGAAGTTCCAGAAATGCTCTCTGTCCTTGAATGTGTAAGGCAGGGAAAGAAGGACGGCCTTCTTTGTGCCGTAAGATGTCAGAGCGAATGCGGAGATACGGCTGATATCGACTGTGCCTGTACCGCCGATCATGCCGTCCAGTACGTCAGCTTCAACGCCGAGAACGCCGGAGCCCTGCAGATCGATCTTGATGGAGCCGCCGGACATAGCTTCAACAGCTTCCTTGAACTTGGTGTCCATTGCACCGCAGACGGTATTGTCGAGCGGGTTAACTTCAGCCATTGTCAGAGTAACTGCGGGATCAGCCTTCGCTGCTTCGTTTACTGTGTAGTCAGCAGATGCTTCTGTCGTTGCCGCAGCTGCCTCTGTAGATGCTGCTGCCGCCTCGGTAGCTGCTGTTGTAGCCGCTGCTGTTGCTGCTGTTGTCGCTGCATTGTCTGCGCTCTTGCTGCCGGAAAGTCCGCAGCCTGCAAGCATCGAAGCTGCCATTGCAGAGCAGAGAACTGCGCTTAATAACTTCTTCTTCATAATTTACCCCCTATGGTATTAGCTTTGGTCCGGACAACCTTTCCGGAACCCTTACGAAACCATTATATGTGTAAGCCCTTTCATGTGTTAGGGCAATATTTTGTCATAGCGGGTAATATTTTGTCCTGTTTTGGGAGTATTGAATAGAAAAAGAGAGCCTTTTTCGGGCTCTCCTGTCTTTTTTGTTTAATTTGTACGTTGCATTGTGTGTATTTAGTGCATTTTGCCACATTGGCAGGCCGGCGGTTGTTTAATCCGCGGCAAGCAGTTGTTCACTCTGCGGCAAGCAGTTGTTCACTCCGCGGCAGGCCGGTTGTTCAGTCTGCAGTCGGTCGGCGACTGGCCGGTAACGCGCCTGAACACCTTGGCGAAATAATTTGCATCCGCATACCCGACCGCCTGTCCGGCTTCTTTCACACTGATGTTCGTGCCTGTCAGCAGGCGTTTCGCCTCTCTGATCCGGTAGTCCGTCAGGAAACTGATGAAGGACTGTCCGAAGTACTGCTTGAACAGCTTGCAGAAATATGCCTCGGAATATCCCAGTTCATCCGCGATGTCCGACACGGACAGCTCATTCATATAGTCACGGCGGATGATCTGCCGGATTCTCTCCTGCTGACCGCCGACACTGCATGCGGCGCCAAGGTCTGCACCGCTCGCATTCTCCTGCACCTGTGCGGTGCCTGCTGCGGGCAGGCCGGTGGCTGATGCGGATAGTCCGGCGGCGGCCGTGCGTTTTCCCATTCCGCCGGCTGCCGGGCCGGCAGTACCTGCCGCCGCTCCGGTCGTTCCTGCTCCCGCTGTTCCCGTGCCTGTATCGTCTGCCATTGCCTGACGGGTTGCAGGGCTCTGCCCGCCTGCGGTTTCGCTGCCGGGCTGCACCTCTCCTGTGCTCGCGGCGGCTTCCGCCTGCCTTGCCATTCGCGATGCGGCTTCGGCTGCTCCGCGGCGTCTCTCATCCGCTCCGCGCATGCCCTCTTCCACAGCGGCGATCAGTTCTTTGTCATCACAAGGCTTAAGCAGGTAGTCCAGTGCCCTGACGGAAATTGCTTTTTTTGCGTACGAAAACTCATCAAACGCGGTCAGAAAAATGATGCCGCAGGGTGCGCCTATCGCGCGGATCTGTTCGGCGGCTTCAAGGCCCGTAACGCCCGGCATTTCAATATCCAGAATCAGGATATCCGCCGGCTCTTCCTTATAAAACGAGACGGCTTCTCTTCCGTTTCTGGCCTGACGAAGGCTGATGCTGTCTCCGAAATTCTTCTTTAATTTTTTACCGAGGACGGTTCGTTCAATGACTTCGTCATCCGCGATGATAACCTTATACATTCTATTCCTCCAAGAAAAATGCGCGCGTTCAGGCACATCACTATATAATCTTTTCATCCTGCGGGAGAATAATCTCGATTCTGGTACCCTCTCCCTCTTTTGTGAAAATCAGCATCTGCCCTTTCCGGTAGATCTGATGAATGCGCTGATAAATATTGCCAAGCCCGATTCCCACATGGCGCTCCTCTTTGGGCGCCGCGGCAGCAAAATCCGGCGTAGCCGCTTTCTCCAGGTCCTCCATAAGTTTTCGATACGCGTCGCCGCTCATGCCGACGCCGTCGTCCTCCACCGTGATATGTACGTTGCCGTCTTCCAGCCGGACACTCGTCCCGACGCGGCCTCCCTGCTCTTTCTTGATGACGCCATGGTTGACCGCGTTTTCAATGATCGGCTGCAGCAGAAAAACAGGCACCATGATCTGATCCGTGTCGACGCCGTCTGTTTTGACGGAATATGTCAGCCTGTCTCCGAACCGCATCTTCTGCAGGTACATGTAGTCACCGGCAACCGAGAGCTCCTGCGACAGGGAGACAAACTGCTCCACCGTATGCAGATTGTACCGGAAAATTCCGGAGAGCGCACGGATCATCTTGTCCGTCGTCTCCGCGTCCTCGATCTGTGCCATGCCGGAAATCGTATTCAGCGTGTTAAACAGAAAGTGCGGATTGATCTGTGACTGCAGGAGGTCGAGGCGGATCGTTTCGAGTTGTTTGGCCATGACCGTGCGATCGAGTTCTTCCTGATGAAGCTTCTCCGAAAGGCGCTGGTTTTCCTGCAGCGTTTCGATGTTGGTCTTTGCCGCGTGCTTCATCTTGTTGAAGGCGTTAACCAGTTCGCCCAGCTCATCCGTGTTGTCGACCTGCACGTCGGGCTCGTCGAAGCCGCCCTGGATGATTTTGCGGACCGCCTGCGCGAGAACCGTGACTGGTGTTACCATGGCGCGGGTAAAGACGCCCGAAAGACTTACGATGAGCAGCAGCACCAGCGCGGAAAACAAAATCAAAATATACGGAAACGAATGCAGCGTCGGATAGATTGACTGGTAGGAGGAGCTGCCTGCTTCGACGGTTATCTTCAAAAGATCGACGAAGTACTGGTTCAGGTACCCCTGCATATCATAAAGATCATACAGGTTGCTGACGGATCCGGTCTGCTCCATGTCCGTCCGGATCAGGCGGTCCCGGACTTTTCCATACGTATTGTAGGCGTTTCGGATATTCCAGGTCCTCGCGCAGCGCTCGGCACCGATTTCGTTGTAGTCATCCGGCAGGAGCCCGATCGAGTTTTCCGTGTGCAGGATGGCATCGCGCAGTGCCGTGCCGGTCTCATCCGTTTGATTATGAACATATGCACGGAAGGCGCTTTCTTCCTGCTGCATTGCCTTCTGCGCGGTTTCGCAGCGCGTCATTGCAGTCAGAATCTGCTCTGTCGCGTCGGTCGAATAGTTCATCGCATATATGTTGAAAGCAGCTGCGGCTGTAAGCGCAATCAAAAGCGTGCTGACGAAGAGCTTTACCTTTTCGCGGATGGGCATCGCCAGCCATAGGGTTTGTAATTTCTTCATAATGGTAGTGTGTGGGCTGCGCGGGCGGGGCAGTCTGGCGAGCGGCCGCGGCGCGGGCGGGGTCTGCCTCGCGGGTAACAGGCCTTGCGGGGCGTGGGCGGCGCCCGTCTGACGGGCGGCTGCGGCGCGGGCGGGGTCTGCCTCGCGGGTAACAGGCCTTGCGGGGCGTAGGCGGCGCCCGTCCCGCGGGCGTCCACAAATTTCAATGCAATACGCGCAGCTCGCCGTTGTCTGCATGGATTTTCTAAGACGTTTCGGGCGTGTCCGCTCGTATTGCATAGATTTTCCCGTTTTCTATGCAATATGAGTGCGACTTGCATATTTGTCTTGGATTCTTCATGCAGTAGGGCGTGGACGCATCATATTGCATGGAAAATTTCTTTGTTACGGATGCGGGTGAGCCTTCGGGGGCCATTCGGCGCCCGTCCAGCAGGTTGTCGGCTCTTGCGAGGTGCGTGCGGCGCCCGCCCAGCGGGCGTCTGCAAATTTCAATGCAATACGCGCGGCTCGCCGTTGTCTGCATGGATTTTCTAAGACGTTTCGGGCGTGTCCGCTCGCCGCACGAGACAGCTGACATATCCCAACTGCCGTATTATAACAACAATCTATCCTTTTAGATATGATACCATTCATGCGCCCCTTTGTGTTACACTGATTCATATGCCGCAATGGCTGCGGATCAAAGATCCGTGAACAACTAATGGAGGGACGATAGAAATGAAGAATGACCGCTGGGTATTTTACAAAGATGCTGTGGCAGAAGATAACGGACAGGGTGTTGTCAGGCGCGTACTCGCGTATTCAGATGATCTCATGGTCGTCGAAAATACCTTCGCAAAGGGTGCCGTCGGTGCCATGCATCACCATCCGCACACGCAGATCACTTATGTAAAAAGCGGAAAGTTTGAATTCACGATTGACGGAGAAACACATATCGTGACAGAAGGCGATACGCTCTGCAAGACCAATGGTGTTGAACATGGCTGTGTCTGCCTGGAGGCTGGTGTATTAATTGATACTTTCACGCCTTACAGAAGCGATTTCGTAAAAGATTAAGCTAGTCAGAGGCGCCCGCTATATGGTACCCGCTATTCGGCGCCCGCGGGCGGGCGCCCACAATTTTCAATACAATACGCGTGGCTCGCCGTTGTTTGCATAAAAAATCCAAGACATTTTGCGTATGTGCGATCGTATTGCATAGATTTCCTCATTTTCTAGGCAATACAAGCGCAGCTCACAAATCTGTCTTGGATTTTTCATGCAGTTTGGCGTGAGCGCTTCATATTGCATTGTAAATTTCTTTGTTGCGGATGCGGTTGAGCCTTCGAAGGGCTATTCGGCGCCCGCGGACGGGCGCCCACAAATTTCAATACAATACGCGTGGCTCACCGTTGTTTGCATAAAAAATCCAAGACATTTTGCGTATGTGTGATCGTATTGCATAAATTTCCTCATTTTCTAGGCAATACAAGCGTGTCTCACAAATCTGTCTTGGATTTTTCATGCAGTATGCGCGACACCGCTCGTATTGTATTAAGCAAGCCGCGCGGCAGCGTCCCCGGCATGCCAAAGGCCTCTCCGCGCGGCAAAAATCTGCAGGTGTCGGACTGCCGGATCGGAAAACGGGAGGCTGCCTCCGCAGCCTCCCGTTTTCCGGTTTCATATTGAATTATTTGTCAGCAACATTGACATGCTCTTTTTCCTGCACGTCCGCGAACTTCGACTCATCAAGCTGCGAAGGATCCTGGCCGATATAAGCAAGGATACCGCCGTCGATGTAAACAACCTGTCCGTTGATGAAATCCGAAGCCGGAGAAGCAAGGAAAACAGCCAGTCCCTGCAGATCTTCTGTCTGGCCCCATCTCTGTGCCGGTGTTTTGGATCGGATGAAGCGGTCAAACGGATGCATCGAGCCGTCCGGCTGCTTCTCACGAAGCGGAGCCGTCTGCGGAGTCGCAATATAGCCGGGTCCGATCGCGTTGCACTGAATGTTGTACTGGCCATACTCGGAGCAGATGTTTTTGGTCAGCATCTTCAGGCCGCCCTTTGCCGCCGCATACGCGGAAACCGTCTCACGGCCGAGCTCGGACATCATCGAGCAGGCGTTGATGATTTTACCGCTTCTCTTTTCGATCATCTTGGGCAGAACTGCTTTGGAGCAGATGAACGGTCCTGTCAGATCAACATTGATAACCTGATCCCACTGCGCTTTTGTCATCTCGATCATCGGAATTCTCTTGATGATACCCGCGTTGTTGACCAGAATGTCAATTGTGCCGACCTTCTCTTCCACGTCTTTAACGAAAGCATTTGCCTGCTCTTCGTTTGTTACATCGCAGACAGCGCCGTAAGCGTCAATGCCTTTTTCCTTGTATGCCGCAAGTCCTCTGTCAACCAGCTCCTGATTGATATCATTGAAAACAATCTTTGCGCCAACTTCCGCAAACGCTTCGGCATACGCAAGGCCAAGGCCGTAGGACGCGCCTGTGATCCATGCTACTTTGCCATCCAGTCTGAACTTATCAATAATTCCCATAGCAATTCTCCTTTCAAATTCGATCTGTATGAATTGCGCCCGGCGGCGGGCTCTTCGCTGCGCCGCCCAAGGGGTACAGCGCCGGCCCGGCTCTTCGCCGCGCTATCCGCGGATACAGCCGCCGGTCGATTCTTCCCGCGCGTCGATGCAGATGCCGCCGGCCGCGCCGCCGTCTTACATCAGATCCTGCATCTTCACTTCATCCATGTCGTCGAAGTCCTGATTCTCGCCGACCATCGCCCAGATAAAGGTATAGTTTCTTGTGCCGCAGCCGCTGTGAATCGACCAGCTCGGGCTGATGACAGCCTGCTCGTTCCGCATCACGATATGACGCGTCTCTGTCGGCTCGCCCATGAAATGCATGACGAAAGCATCCTCCGGCAGATCAAAATACAGATAAACCTCCATCCGTCTGTCATGCGTATGGCAGGGCATCGTGTTCCAGACACTGCCGGGCTCCAGATGCGTCATACCCATTTCCAGCTGGCAGGACTCGACCTGACCGGGCAGAATGTACTTGCAGATCGTTCTGTGGTTCGAATCTTCCAGCGTGCCAAGCTCCTTCTTGTTGGCGGCGAGGATTTCGACGTCGGCGTTGTTTTCCGCCTTTGCGTCCTTCAAAATTCTCTTTGTCGGATACGCCTTATGCGCCGGGCCGCTCGCCATATAGAACTTTGCGGGATGCGCGGCATCGTCGGAAGCAAACGAAATCTCCTTCGTGCCCATGCCGATGTACATGCCGTCACGCTCGCCGATTCTGTACTCCACACCGTCCGCCGTGACAACGCCGCTGCCGCCGATGTTGATGATGCCGAGCTCTCTTCTTTCGCAGAAATACTTTGCGCGGAGTTCAGCGCCGGCCTCCAGCCGCAGCGTCTTCGAAACCGGCATCGCGCCGCCGAAAATAATTCTGTCGATATGGCTGTACACGAGCTTGATTTCGTCTTCAAAGAAAATCTTCTCGACGACGAATTCATCTCTTAATCTCTTGGTGTCATAATATTTTTCATCCTTCGGGGATGAAGCTGTTCTGAGTTCCATAGGTATCCCTCCTATCCAATACAATTTCTGATGTCATTATCATACGTCGGAACATTTTCCGTTTCTTTGCAAAATTTATCTGAAATCACGCAAATCTTACATTCCGCTGTGTTACAATCATTACCGGAGGTGCAACATGCAAATTCTTTCATCCTGCACGCAGGCAATCCATGACTGCAAAGAAACCCACTCCTTCGCGGTCGCCCACCTGTACAACGACGATGTCCCCATGAAGATGCACATCCACGACACCTATGAGATCTATTACTCGATCTCGGGCGGCCGGCAGTTTCTGATTGACAACCGGTTTTATGATTTTGCGCCCGGCGACATCTTCTTCATCAACCAGTTCGAAAGCCACTATCTTTCCCAGCTGGACAAGGCAACACACGAACGCATCGTACTTTCGATCGACCCCGCGTACCTGATCTCCCTTAGCAGCGCCAAAACAGACCTCAACCACTGTTTTTCCGCCCACGACCAGATCTGCGGGCACAAGATCTCGCTGACGCCCGAAGAGCAGCAGCGTTTCCGGTATTTCATCCACAGGTTCCGCGAAAATGAAGGTCAGGAGGGTGAAGACATTCTGGACCGGGCGACGTTTATGGAGCTGCTGTTGTTTTTAAATATCTCGTTCCGTAATCACAACCGGCTCGCCGAGCAGCCGGAGGAGGGTACCCCTTGTCCCGACGGCAAAACATCCCCCTACCGGAACGCCTCCCACCACGAGCAGGTTGACGCGATCCTTTCCTATATCAATCAGAATATTAAAAGCGAGCTGTCGATTGACCGGCTCGCCGCGAATTTTTATATGAGCAGCTCGAACATCTGCAAGATTTTCAAGGAAGAAACCGGCACGACGTTGAACCGGTATATCACAGCCAAGCGTATTACAATTGCCAAGGAGCTGCTCTCGGGCGGCTCGTCGGTCACGGACGCCTGCTTGTCCTGCGGCTTCCGTGATTACAGCAATTTTCTGAAAGCGTTTACCAAAGCGGTCGGTGTTTCGCCGAAGAAGTATGCAGCGCTGACCGGCATGTTCGGGGCGTGATGGCGGCGCAGGCATACTGCGCCGCGCCCTACTCAGATACCCGGTAATGACCAACCAGGTCATCACGGCTTTCCAGAATATCCTGCTCATACGCTGTCTGAAACGGGTCATTGTGATGAATCACATATGGCACGCCGTTCTTATTTCTCCTGTCGGAGACGATGCCGATATGATTTTTAAAAATAACGATGTCGCCGCCCTGCCACTGCTTAATATCCTGAAGGTCGGTGGTGAGGGGGACGGTGTTGTGTTGGAAATAGACAAGGAGATTCCGGACACGGCGGAAATCAATATTCTTGTCCGGCGTGTCCACCTGATAATTTTCCGGATGCTGGCGGATATCTGCATCAACGAGTTCGCGCAGGTCGAAGCCGGCTGCTTTCATAGCGTTCGCGACAACATCCGTGCAGACGCCGTACCGGTCATTTGGGTAGCCGGTGCTGTAGTATTTGCTTTTATATTTGGGATGCGCAGCCACATAGTCCAGCGCGCCCTGCAGAATGTCCGCCTGATCGTCCAAGCCGTCCCCATCCTGATCAACACTGCTGTGAAACTGCGGAATATTGCCGGCATACTGACCGGCCGGTCTTCTCGAAGACGTATGCTGGTATCTTGAAAGAACGACGCCGCAGCCGCATGCCGCGATCACAAGTATCGCTGCTGCGAGTCTTAGAAAGAGCTTTTTCCCATTTACACGCATGGCCGCCTCCTCCACGAAACTGCGCAGTGTGCCTGCCGCCTGCCGCGCCTCACCAGATCTCCACCCCCGCCGCTCGCATGTCTTCCAGATTGCTCCGCTGCACCTTCTCGTTCGCGGAAGATGTGCAGTCAGACAAAACAATCGTCCGATAATCATACGAAACCGCATCGAACGCCGTTGCGCGTACGCAGTTCGGCGTCTGCGTACCTGCGATGACAACCGTGTCAATATGGTGCGTATCCAGAATTTCCTTCAAATCTGTTCCGAAGAAACCGCTGAACCGCTTTTTGATGACAACCGGATCTCCCGGCTCGCCTTCGAGTCCAGCCGCGGGCTGTGCGCCATAGCTGCCTTCCGCCATGACATTCAAGGTTCCGTTCGCCCGCATCTTTTCCCTCCGGAAAGCCTCCATATCGCTTCCGTCAGCCTTGTATTCCCGTCTGATCCAGACAATGAGTGAGCCGCTTTTGCGGGCATCGCTTACTGTTTTGGTCAAAACAGGCACTGTCGCCGCCCCCCCGCCACGCACAGCGGCTGGTCCGGTTCCACAAATGCCCTTTGCATATCAATGACGAGCAGGGCTGTTTTGCTTCGGTCAATTTTTCGATCGCTCAATGTTTTTCCTTCTTCTGTTCGCTGCGTTTCACGCGAAATTACCCCGGCGCCGCCCGGCGGGCCTGCTCAATGCACAATCATCTGCGCCGCCATCACCGCCAGCACCCCGGCGGCCATGCTGAGCACCGCATACAAAACCGCCGTCGGCGCAGCCCCCGCCTTCAACAGATCCGAAGTCTCCATCGCAAGCGACGAGAATGTCGTAAACCCGCCGCAGATGCCGACCTTCAGGAACAGGATCAGGTTCGGATTCAGATCCTTGTTCTTCGCGGCCGCCGCGGCAATCAGACCGATCGCGAAGGAGCCGAGGATGTTGATCAGGAATGTTTTGGCAGGAAAACCGGACTGCGGCCGAAGCGGCACAAGCCCAATCAGATACCGCAGGACCGAGCCCGCAAAACCGCCAAGACCAACTGCCAGACAACTTATCATCATTTTCTCCAATTCATTTGTTTCAGTTGCACTTTTCGAATTCCATGTCGGTCACCGCGCAGCGAAGCAGTTTCTCCGGCTCCGCGTCCGGCCGAATCCACTCGTCCAGAAATTCTTCAGGCAGCATCAGCGGCATCCGGTTGTGGATGAAGCGGATTGCATCCGCCGGCTCCCGCGTCAAAACAACGAACCGCGGCACCCCGCCTTCAACCCGATACAGTCCGCACAGCCAGGTCATCGCGGCATCTTTCGGATGAATCGCATATTTGCTGACTGTCTTGGTCACCGAACGTCCGCCTGCGCTATGCTCCCACTCGAAGTAATAGGTCGCCGGCACAATACAGCGGTGCCGCTTCCAGTCTTCCCGGAAGGCCGGCTTTTCCGCCGCGGTCTCCGACCGCGCATTCAACAGGAGCGAGCGCCCTGTGTAGCCCCACTGCATCGGAAATACTGTCCGCCTGCCGGCTTTGTTCGGAGCAATGACAGGTGCAATGTCTGTCGGCCTGATTTCTCCGGATGTCTTGATCGCGGCGGCCGGTTTCCATTTTCCAAGCAGCGGTGAAAGGCTCATTTCTTCAATAATTGTGCGGAATTGTTCCGATTCATCATCAATATAGTATCGGCAGCACATTGCAATACCTCGCAAGTATCAGCTGCGCGCGGCGAAAGCACAGCGGGCGCACAGATTTAGCGGCGTGCGGGAAATTTGGCGGCCGCGCAGATTTTGGCAGCGCGCGGGAAATTGGCGGCCGCGCAGATTTTAGCGGCGCGCGGGAATTTTTATTGACTTTGGGCGCACTCTATTCGGGACATTTCGCAGCCTGCAAGAAGAGCTTCTTGCAAATTCCTGAATTTCATTGTTTTGCAAGAAGCTTCTCCTCTAATTTCAAGATTTCTTCTTGCATATTTCTGATTTTCCGCTTTCGCCAAGAAGCTCTTCTTGCAAATCCTCATATTCTTCGGTTTTGCAAGAAATTGCCGCCCCGCAAGCCAAACCGCCGCCCCGGGCTTTTGGGTGCATTCTATTCCGGACATTTCGCAGCCTGCAAGAAGAGCTTCTTGCAAATTCCTGGATTCCATTGTTTTGCAAGAAGCTTCTCCTCTAATTTCTAGATTTCTTCTTGCAAATTTCCGATTTTCCGCTTGCGCTAAGAAGCTTTTCTTGCAAATTCTCAAATTCTTCAGTTCTGCAAGAAATTGCCGCCCGTAAGCCGAACCGCTACCCCGGGCTTTTGGGTGTATTCTATTTGGGGCATTTCGCAGCCTGCAAGAAGAGCTTCTTGCAAATTCCTGAATTTCATTGTTTTGCAAGAAGCTTCTCCTCTAATTTCAAGATTTCTTCTTGCAAATTTCTGATTTTCCGCTTTCGCCAAGAAGCTCTTCTTGCAAATCCTCATATTCTTCGGTTTTGCAAGAAATTGCCGCCCCTCAAGCCGAACCACCCGCCCCGCAAGCCGAACCGCCGCCCGCATGCCGAACCGCCCGCCCCGGGCCAGACTGGCTCTAAGCCCACCGCCTTACCTGCTCGCCCTGTAAATCGCGAGCATATCCTCTTCCCGCAGCTTCTTTGCCGAGCCTGCGCAGCCGCCAACGCCTTCCGCGCACTTGCGTGCCATCTCCGCAAGCTGCCCGTCGGTCGCGTTCACGCCAAGTTCCCGCAGATTCGTCGGCATCTTGATCTCGCGGAAGAACGCTTCCATGTCTTCAATGCCCCGCAGTGCAAGCGCTTCATCGGCCTGCGTGCTTCCGGGCTGTCCGTCCGCCTGCACGTCCGGCCGCCTCTCGCCCATTACATTCACGGCAAACTTCACAAATCGCGGCAGGCAATCCTTATAGACATACCTTGCCCAGCTTCCCCAGATCGCCGCAAGCCCCGCGCCATGCGCGACATCAAACAGCCCGCCGATCTCATGCTCCAGCTTGTGCGTCGCCCAGTCTCCGCCGTCGCTCCCGCACCCGGTCAGCCCGTTATGCGACAGACTTCCGGCCCACATGATTTCCGCACGCGCGTCATAATTCTTCGGATCTTTGACCAGAATCCGTGCGTTTTCCATTACCGTGCGCAGCAGCCCCTCCGCAAGCGCGTCGGTAATCTCCATCGTGCCGCTGCCATTGAAATACCGCTCCATCGTATGCATCAGAATGTCCGTGCATCCGCACGCGGTCTGATAATCCGGCAGCGTCATCGTCAGCTCCGGATTCATGACGGCAAATTTCGGCCGCGCGAAGTCACTGCTGTACCCGCGCTTGATCAGCCCCTCTTCCTTCGTGATGACGGAAGACGCGCTCATTTCGCTGCCCGTCGCCGCAATCGTCAAAACAACGCCCACCGGCAAACACCCCTTGGCCTTCCTCTTGTAGTCGTAGAAGTCCCAGACGTCGCCTTCGTTGACGACGCCGTAGCCGATTGCCTTTGCCGAATCGATGACAGAACCGCCGCCGACGGCGAGGATGAAGTCGATGTGGTTTGTTTTGCAGAGCTCAATTCCCTGATAAACCAGACTCAGCCGCGGATTCGGGACAACGCCGCCGAGCGTCACATACGAAATGCCTGCCGCATGCAGCGAGTCCGTGATGCGCTGCAGGAGCCCCGAGCGGATGACGCTACCGCCTCCGTAATGAATCAGCAGCTTTTTGCCGCCAAACTCCCGCACAAGATTTGCGGTCTGTGTTTCGGCATTTCTCCCGAAAACCACCTTCGTCGGTGTGTAATACGTAAAATCCAGCATCGTTTTCCTCCTGTTCTTCCATTTATTAACGAAGACAAACGTTCTACAATCAGCATATCACAAGCAGTTTCCGCCGAACAACGGTTCATTGCGGTTGTCATCCTGCAATGTGAATTTCTATTGACTTTTTAAGTCATTTTCTGGTTTGCAAGGCAGGACTTTCTACTGCCATTTCGTTTCATTTTTGCCAGGCAGGATTTTCTACTGCCATTTCGTTTCATTGATAAGCTTGCAAGAAGAGCTTCTTGCAAAATCTCGGATTTCTATGTTTTGCAAGAAGCCTCTTCTCAAATATCCGGATTTCTTCCTGCAAATTTCCGAATTTCTGCTTTCGCTAAGAAGCTCTTCTTGCAAATTCTGCAATTCTTCGGTTTTGCAAGAAATTGCCGCCTCGTGCGTCGAACATTCACTACCGCACTACGCGGTTACTCCTCTACGGCACTACGCGGCCTACCGCTCCACCGCACTACGCGGCCGCTCCTCCACCGCACTATGCAACCTACTGCTCCACGCACTCCGCAACAAACCAGCCGCTCCCTTCCGGGCAGCAAAGATTCAAGATGGATGCGTTTTCTCCTTCCGGAAGCTGACCGGAAGTATAGACAGAATTGACCAGATAGGTTTTCTGACTACCGTATACATTGGTAAATACCACTTTGTCGCTTTCATTCACATCCGGAAGCCTGCCAAGCAGACTGGCACGATTTTCTCCGGCAATCGAAAAGCTGCCGGATTTCCCGTTTCGATTGGCGATGTATACCATGGGATCGGGCGCCGTGTCTGCGGCCGCAACTGCGAGCTTGAGCCGCAAAGCCGGGATTTCCAGAATCCCGGTACAGTCAATCCCGCTGACAGAGACGACAGGAAACGTTTGGCTGGAGGCTGTAGAATACCCCGGACTGCTCGGAATCACTTTTTCCAGCGACGCACACAATTCTGCCTGCTTTTGCGCGATCCGGCGGTCATATTGTTTTCGTGTGTACAGGATGTATGCTCCGCCGATAACCATCCCCACTCCTGCCAAAACGAGCAGGAACCGGAACATCATCCGGATTCCTGCTCCCGCGTGAATTTTCTTTTGTTTTTTCTGATTACTCACTTTTTCCTGAACCCGATCATTCCATAAAGCACCAGTACTCCGCCGGAAACGATACATACCATCAGCCAGAGATTCATCCTCGCGTCATCACCGGTTCGTATCCCCGAAATAAACGAATGCAGATGACTTCCACCCGAAGTTGACGGGTGATTCTGGTCCGGAGGTGTTTGTTTTCCCGCGTCCGGCGGCGGTGTGGCCGACTTCCGGTTCGTCAGCGTAAACCACGTATGCGCCGCGCCGTCATTGTCTTTCCCGGTCGATGAAGTAATGCTTACCTTGTATTCCGCGCCGTCCGCGTTTCTGACCGCAGCGTTTTCGAGGACGCGGTATTCTGATTTGCCGTCGCCCGTCCAGCCCGCCGACCAGTTATTCGCATCTGAAAGCGTATAGGTTCCGGCAGCGTACCAGGCCCCATAAGAGCCAGAAGCATCAGCTTGCGGGTCCCTGCGATATACGGTCACAGCAATGCTCTCCGGCCTTCCGGCGCCCTGATCGTCCTGCCAGTACTTTGCCACCGAATATCTGCGCTGCTTTCCGCCTGACGGGACCGTCTCGGTGCTGTACTTTGCCTGTGCTTTCACATCATAGTCCCAGGTATCGTCCGCTATGCCGGCCGCTTTCTGTCCTGCCGACGGCACCGAAACGAGTATCGGCGAAAAGGTGTACTTCTTCCCGTTTACCTCGCGGCTCGTGCCAAGCACCAGATACACGCCCGGCTTCAAGCCGGAGAAAACCGCTTTCCCGGCCGCGTCCGTCACCGCGGGCTTCTTCGCTTCATTCAGGCGCGGCGCATAATTCTCCAGCGTCACAGCGTACGCGTCCCACTTGCCGGAGCCGGGATCAATTTTCTTGTCACCCGGAAGATCCGCGTTCAGCTTCTTCACATCCTCCGTCAGCACAAAATCCGCGCCGGCCGCCGTGAATTCCGCGATTTTATAAATGCGGAAAGCAAACCCGGCACCGCCGCTCATCGTTGCTGTGAGCGTGCCTTGTTTTGCCTGATCGACTGGCGTATACGCGGAGACCGGCAGAGACTGCGCAAGCAGCATCACAGGCAGCAGGAACGCCGCCATCACACCTGCCAGAACCGCGGACAGCCTGCGCATGACGGGAGTGCGGGGCGGTTTCGTGGCGGTTTTGTTTTGTCGTAATCCTGCAAAACAGATCCTTCTCATCATTCTAAACTCCTGACATTAAAGTTCGTCGGCGGTATCCTTTTTCCGATGCATCCCGGTAAATAGCAATATCCACAGCAGCGCGAGCAGCAATACCGGCAAAGCAATCACCGGCACGACATACCTCGGATCAATCCGCACCGCGTCGGCGCTGACCGGCAGCTCCGTCTCCGATGCCTCCATGCGATGCCCGCGCACGAGCAGCCGGTGCGTGTTGACACCATACGGTGTGCAGGTCACAAGCGTACAGTAATCTTTGTCGGGATCGATTGCGAGGTCACTCAGTTCATCCGGCAAAACAATCCTGATCTGATCCACCTCATACACCAGCGTCCGGTTTAATACCTGCAGTTGGAACGTGTCGCCTTCCTGCAGCTGGTCAAGGTCCGTGAAAAGTTTTGCGGACGGCAGCCCGCGGTGGCCGGATATCACGCAGTGCGTTCCCTTGCCGCCGACCGGCAGCGACGAGCCTTCGATATGACCGATCGCAATTTCGAGAACCGCCGGGTCCGTTCCGTGATAAACCGGCAGCTCAATGCCGATCTTCGGAATATTCACATAGCCCATAATACCGGTTCCGGTAACGTTGAGCGTGCGCTCGTACTCCGCCTTCTCTTCGTCGGTCAGCAGAAAACGGTCGCCCGATTTCTTCGAAAGCTTCTCATTGTAGGCGCGGGCGGCGGACCAGAGGGCGTCGCTGTTTTGCCGGGTCATGTCGGATACCTGCTCGACATAGCCCGCGATCGCGCGCGACTGATGCATGTCGTTCCACCAGTCCGAGAAGGTCGGGTAGGCCATCATGACGACGCCGATTACAACGACCGCCGCCAAAAGAACATCCATCGCGATCGATACCCGTCTGCGCCAGTCCGGCTTTTTATGCTGCTGTTCTCCTTTGTTTTCTCTCACAATTCGTCTGGGATCGTCCTTTCATCCCCGGGAAGGACCTGGCGCCGGCTTTCCGTTCCAGATGCTTCCCGGAGATGAAGGGTGTCTTGCATCCTTCATCTCCTGATTGAATGATCATTCTTGAAAACGCTGTGTTATCTGTTTCTCATTTTCTTCTTCAAAACAAGCACTGTGCCCGCCGTCACCGCAAGGATCGCGCCGCCGATGTAGAGGAGCTTTGTGCCGCTGCCGCCGGTCGAGGGGAGGGTGGAACCCTTTTTGTTGACGACGTCGGTGGTAAGGGAGCCATCGGCTGTTTTTGCAGTGAAGGTTATCAGGCCAGTTGTAGCATCAGTTGTGCCATTTCCAGTAGTATTTGCTTCGAGACTAATGAGTTCCGGTTTATCTGCCGTTTCGTCATGTGTTGCCGAGATTGTAAACTCGATCGGGGTGATGGTGTTGTAGCCGTCAGGCGTTGTCGTCTCGGTCAGTTTGTAGTCGCCGTCGTCGAGACCGGAGAACTCAAAAGTAATCTCTTCTCCTGCGGTAAAGGACTTAACATCTTTGTACTCAGTTTTACCATCTGTCGCCTTAACCTTCTTCTGAAGCTTGAAGGCTGCGCCCTTCAGGGATTTATTGTCCTGATCGACCTTGTTGACAACAACCTTATAGGTGAAAACAATGTTCTTGTCTTCCGGGGTCGTACCGGTCTCTCCTTCGCCACCCTTGTTCGGGTTGTTGGAGTAAGTCAGGTTGACGGTGTTCGGGTTGCCGGCGGAGCCGAGGACGGCGTTTTTGTTGAGCTGGGCTGTGTAGTTTACAACTACGGTTGTATTCTTATCAAGCGTGACACCTTCGATTTCTTTCAGGTTGTTGCAGGTCCAAGTTACTGTCGTCGAGCCATTCTCATTCGGAGTAACAACCTCTTTAAAGGAACTGGTCACATCCTTTTCCCCGATTTTAATCGTTACGTTGTTGGCCGTGTAGGTGAGGCCTTTGCTCATTGTATCGGTGAACATGTACTTGTAAGTCTTGTAGTCTGCGATATTGTCCGGCATTGTACCTGTGATCTGGTAAGGGACGTCATCGCCAAAGTCGTAGTCCGCGGAATCTTGCCAGCCAGATGTTTCGCCAGTGCTGTCGTTCGTGTCTTTGACTTTCTTTTCGACGGTGGGGACATCGGACTTGATGGCAGCTTCTGTATCACCAACTACCTGCACGATGAACTTAGTATAAGCGTCGGATGTATTTGCCTGCGTACCGTCTTTATCCTTGACGAGGTAGTAGCCGGCAGCAAGGCCGTCAATGACGGTGTTACCTTGTGTAGACTCAACAGTCTTTGCGGAGATTGTCAGTTGAAGTCCATCCACAAATTCATCAAGTTTCTTCGTTCCATCAGTAAGTCCTTTTGCGACATCTTCTGCCTTCTCTGTTGAGCTGGCAGTGACGCCATTACCCCACTTCACATTGGAAAGGACCTTCTTACCTTCAGCGTTGGTTGAAAGGTCACCCGTAAAAATCTGATACACTTCGTAAGTATGCCCTGTAGACGTACCATTGAGTGTAAGCTTGTAAGTGGAAGTGGGTGCGTTACCGTTATTATTGCCCGCTGATGTTTCTTCCGCAAACGCAGTCATCCCCATCGCCATGACCATGACCAGCGATAATAGAATCGCCATGAAATGTCTTGTTAGTTTTTTCATAAGAGTTTCCCCCTTGTTCAGCGGTATCCGCCCGATGTTTTATCGGGCGGTGTTCCATAAAAATTGCTAAACTTAAATTGCACTATTAATGGCAGTTGATCCGGTCTGCCTCCCGGTAATTAACGTCTCTTTTACGGCTTCCAGTTGGGAAAGCTTTCATCCAGACCTGACTATCCTCCCTTCTCCAGCGTTCGCGTTTCGTAATAAAGGGATGTTCTTGAACTTTTCATCTTATAGTGAACCACCCCCTTTTCCCACTTTCCTGCTGATCAACAATTTCCTCGCTATAAGTGTTGTCCCTGCGAAAAGCAGAAGAAGTGCTCCTGTCCCTATTAAAGGCAGCGTTCCGTTGCTACCGGTGGAAGGCAGGGTATAGGAAGAATCTTTCTGGTTGACAATTGCCTGACCATCTTCAGCGTATTTCAAATCCTGACCGGCTACTATGGATTCATCTGTATTTAATGCCCTGTATTTCGGTTCCATGTAACCGTTTACTTTTCCATCCTCCTTGACGAAATAATGCCAGCTTCCTGTGCATGTTTGATCTCCTTTATTTACTGTTCCAACAGAAGGTAATCCGGAAATCAAGTAGCTATTCTTACCGTCCTTTGTCAATAATTCGCAGTCAGGATAGGAATTATTATGTTTAGTAACTTTGCTGGTAGTAAGTGTATATGTTGCATAAGCAGTTGCGTTCTCCAATACCTCCTTATTATTACCAAGCAACTCACGATACAAAGTTACTTGAATTGATGTTCCAGATGGCCATTCTTGTTCAACGGTCCCATCACTCCATATCTTCGTGAATTTCAGTTTCTGTTCCTGACTGTTGGTAATCGTTCCTCCGTTACCCACTTCCTGTTTATCTGGAATGTATCCGGTTGCCGACGATACCTCTTTCACAGAATAGGATATTTCTTTCCCGCTTTGATCATATTTATTAAGTTTTGTAAAATTCGCCTGCCATGCCGGGGATTCGTATTCGTCCTCTGTGCCATCCAGAGTGATTTTCTTCCCTGTTGGATTACCATTTTGCAATAGTTCGAAAGTGCAGGAAGCACCGGCAGGCGGAGTGTTTGTTCCATCCGAATTTACCCATGCTTTCTTTGCAGAGATCGACTCTTCTTCCCGGGTGTTGGTAACAGTTAACGTTCCTTTTTGAATCTTTCCATTATTACTCGAATATGATGTTGTATATCCTGTGACTGAACCCTCCTCTACCCAGTAGTAATATTTATTTCCGTTTTCATCGTCTAAGTTAAGCGGACCTACAGTAATACTATTCTTATTACTGCTATTCAGATCATAACTTCCGATTATTTCTTTCTGTCCAGCATCTTTGTACTGATCTGTTGGGGTGTACAGGAGGTCCTTGTAAATTTTATCCGGTGGATATGAAACATATACTGAATAAGTGGTGTCCTCTTTTGGACTTCCCAACGCAATGGTATGATCTTTGTTGTTGTTGAACGTTATAGGTGTACCGTTATCTACTATGTACTGCTCATTATATTTTGAACGTACAGACAGGGCTACTTCCGTATCACTCTTGATATAAACCTCATTATGATAAAGTTCATTATGCCATTCCCGATTAGTCCAGACCTCCACAGTTACTTTCACCCCGCCGGGCTTGCGCGCCTGTCTGTATAAAGTAACATGTGCTGTTCCGGGATTAGCGTCATCTGTATGATCCGCGTTCAGCCATACTTTGTCGATTCTGATTCCGGTCTTTTCATTCGGGACATAAATCGTGCCGGAAGTACGAATGATGTTAACTTCCTCCTGTGTTACCCCGGAATGATCATATTGAGGAACCTCACTCCATATCTCCCAGTCAGATTTCGACTCCGATTCAAATTTTGCCCAGACAAAATAATATGGCTTGTTATTCAAGGAATAGGCATTGTTGGTGCCTAGGTTCGTCTCGGTAAGCTTATATAAGACTCCTTCTTCGAGTTTGTCATCAATTTTATTCAGATGAATTTGACCATTTTCATTTGTGGAAGCTTCCTTTATTGTCCTCCAGACTGCTGCATTATTCTCATAGCCTTTATACTCCTCGAGTTTAAACGTTACTCCCTGTAATTTGATGTTGTAGTTTTCACTGTCAACTTTATATAGGTCAAGCTCCTTTCTGGATACCGTTGCTCCCGCTGTACTCTCAGCAAGCGCAAGTTTATTCTCAATGGAAGACTCCGCGACTCCGGAAAGTCTGGCCGAATTACTCAGCTGCGTAGCATTAATTCCCGGTGTCACACAGTACTCGTAATACACCACGCAAGGAACCTCATCCGGAAGCGTCAGGGTGAGTGTATGGGTCTTTTCCTCATAGGAGAATCCATATCTGTTCGGGTCAATGAGAGCTCCGCAATGGTTCTCTCCTGCTGCATCATATGCATAAACCTTCAGCGAAGCAGGCTGAAAGTCCATTTGCACATCCTTATCTCCTGATGTCAATTGATCCTGAAGTGTCAGGGTATCAGAACCTTTGACCAGATCTTCACCCTTCGGATTGACAGGGAGATAATAAATCGCTTTTTTTACTCCTTTAACTCCCTCAACATCCGACAGCTGTCCGATCTTATCCAGCTTCTTAATCGTATGTTTGACATTTGTTGTAACGTCAGAAGTCAGATTTCCCCTTTGAACTGTGTTGGAATAGGGCTTCATTTCATTACGAATATCATTCCAGAATTGTCTATCCTCAATCGTCGCAGTATAGTAGAACGCAATGCGGTAAGAATCCGTATAGGGTCTCTCATATCCATCAGACAAGGTGAAAGTAACTTTAGTTGTTCCATCCTTCTGGTTTTCTTCCGTTTTTGTTGTCACATGATCAGCTAATTTAAAATGCCAATCACCATTAAAGCCGCTCAGATCTTCACGTTGATCGTAATCATTTTCATAATAAACAACTTTTGTAAGTTTCCCAAACTTCATGCCGGAAGGAAGAGTATCAACAATCGTCTGTTCTCCTCCGGATTCTTTATTCAAGCGGATCAACACCCTGTAATACAGTATCATCCCGTTCTCAGAATATTCGATTTCCGGATCATTACAGGAATACGAAGTATCCGTGCCGCTGGTACTAACCTGTTTCGTCAGATCTCCATCCGGCTTTTTGCGATCGTATTTTACCTCCGATTCATGGTTCGGAATGGCTGCTTTATTCTTGAAGGTCCATGTTGAACCATCTGGCTGACCATCTTCATCAACAATAGTGTCATACTCGAGAGAAATATTTTTATGTCCTTTAAGCGTAGAAAGCGATGCATCCAGAAACTGAATCTGAAAACCAGTCAGCCTAGTATTGTCATCCATTTTGCTGATATCAGATCCGGCAAGATCTAACAGTTTGTAATCTGTCCCATATTTCAATTTGTCGTTATTCTCTGTCCAGAGCATAAGCTCCTTAAGCAGAGCCGGAGTTGTGTAATGCCTTTCTGAAAGTGAGGTACTCCCATCCCATGCAGTCATCGTGTCTGTATAGAGAAGCTTTGAGAGATCAAGATCGCTTTCAGGAAGGTCAATTCTTGCCGTCCACTTGATTTTTTCTCCTGTTTCCGTCTGGTCATCGGTCCTGGAATACCACTTTGTGACATTATAAGTAGGATGGGATATGGTAATCTCTCCTGATTCGCCGGTATACTCCTTGCCATGGTTGTTATAGGTAACTTTGTTCTTTACCCTCGATGAAGTTCCCTCATTTCCCTTAGGCGCAGATGTTTCATACTCAATTTTATATTGCTCTCTTGAATATCCGGATGGAAATGTATAGTAACCATTTGCATCGAACGATCCTGTTCCTACCTGCGTGCCGTTTCCATCTTTAATGATAAAACTAAGCGGAAAAGTAATGTTAGATCCATCCCCCTCCGTTACAGTAAATACATCCTTCAGCGTTGTTCCGGCCAGATCCTGCTTATCTGGATTGTTAACAGTGATCGTCCATTTCAGCTTTCCAGTCTGATAATCCTGATACCCCTCTTTTCTTACAACCGGTTCATGAATGGTTGTCGTTGTATTACCCCAGCCGGTGACATGACTATTCCATGCGCAGCAGTTGTTCGAAACGGAGGCGCTTCCGTCTGAAGACGTGATATTTCCTTCTACAGGGACTTCATAAATCACATGATACTTATCTCCAGCCTGTAATTCCGGTAGATTGTCTATTTCAAGTTTCCCGTCACTAACTATAGGGGTTAAACCGCTGACGCCATGCTGCTCATCATTTCGATAGACCCAGACCTTGCCCGTATCATAATTCGGAACATTGATACCGGACGCAGTCATGGAGTCAGTAAACCGAATGTCACCATCTGTACCTTTCGTCGTGGAGATCGTCACCTCATAGCGGATATAATGCTTCCCATCCTGATCTGTATAATAGCGTCCCGTTTTTTGTGTAGAAATATCATATTGATCCGTTGTTGTCTTAGGCTGAATAGTTACATGCGCATTAGCCCCAAAGTCGACGGTCACCGGATTATCAGAATTTGTATTATGTGCCGTACCTGTAAATTTAAGGCTTCCCTCAAAGGCTTGGGAAACATTATAGTCCTCGTTCAGGCTAAGTGTTATTGTCCCATCCGGACTAGCCGACATTGTCCCTATCTTTTGGCCTTTTTGTATCGCATCGCCCGTGGTCAATTCGCTGACGCCAATATATTGTGGATCCATTTTATAGGTCAGTACTTCGCCTTTATTCAGCTTTCCGCTTTCCACTTTATAATTCAGTACAAATAATACATTGTCTCCATCTTTGATATTACTATTCGGATTCCATTTTCCGTTCCCATCCTTCGTATACGTTGTTACCGAGGTGATATAATTTCCCAACTTATTTTCCTGCTCATCCTTCACCTCCACCTCATACCTGCTTCCATCTTTCATGCCGATGGTAAGCTTCTCAGTAGACGTAAACGGCTTCCTGCTCTCCAGCTCCCAGTCCCCGTCCTTCTTCGTCACGGTCACAAGGCTGCTGTCGGAGAAGGTAACGTCATCGACATCCGCGATATCAAAATCTTTGTCCTGCTTTGTGTCGCGCAGACCGAGCTGGTCCGCCAGCGCCGACAGCAGGATGCTGCTGCCGCCCCGGATCGAATACGTATACCCGCTGAAAGTAAAATCGACCGTATAAACGATGGCATAAACCGAGAAAGCATCGGATTCGAAGGAAACGGTGTCGGCGCCGTTTGTTTTGCCGGCGACAACGTCCGCGCTGCCCTCATTGTCAACATGCACAACATGCGCTTTCTCCGCAATGTCCAGAACATCCGACACCATCCTCACCCGAATCGGCTTCGCCGGCTCGACCGCGGTGCCGTCCTTCTTTATGAACTTGATGTCAACAGCCGCTGCCGCACCTTTTCCGCCGGCCGCGCGGATCGCCCGGTCCAGCACATCCTGATTCGTGACCGCC
Organism: Bacillota bacterium; assembly: GCA_029224465.1. Classification (GTDB taxonomy): domain Bacteria; phylum Bacillota; class Clostridia; order Lachnospirales; family Lachnospiraceae; genus CAG-791. The sequence continues at coordinate 24,896 of JAQXUQ010000031.1, forward strand.
GCGACGGTCATCGTTGTTCCTTCTTCGAACGTTCCCTCGTCCGCGTCCACCAGCACCCGGACGCTGCCGTTTTCCGTCGCTGCCTTTTCATCAAACGAAACGGCGGGCATCGGCACTTCTTCTTTGGAGACAGTCTCGGTCACCGTCTTCCGCACAATCTGCGCCAAAACAACACCCTCCGGCAGCTCCCCCGCAAACGCGGCTTTGGTGCAGGCGCCGGTGCTATCTGTGGACAGCGTTACAGAGTCTTCGTTGGTGATGTCGTTCAGGCTGCTTCCGGAAAATGTGTAAATCTTCCATGAAGTCTCATATTTTGTCGTTCTGGCGACGGTCGTGCCATTGCCCGCAGTCTGCTCCTCTTTGGATGCATAGCCGGCATCATTCAGACCGTCCGTAAATTCAGCTGTGAATCTGATTTCTCCGTCCACGTAAGCATCGCTGCCGTCTTCATTCTCCGGCGCCAGCTGCAGGGCATGGAACCCCGCAATGCTGAAAGTCGTGCTGTCTGTATCATTCTGTGACACCAGATCTCTGAGCGAGCGCTCTGCTGCCGCAGAATCACTGTCATCAAAGGCTTCCGCAGAAAGTGTCATTCCCGCCGGAAAAGCATTCCCGTCCGCACGCACCGCCGCAATCCTCATACGGCTGTCTTCAAAGGCAAGTTCCGACTGCGTAGCTGCTTCTTCCCCGCCTGCATTTTCTGTGATTTCTTCTTCCGAATCAGCGGCGTCCGCTTCGGCAGTCGTATTCTCCAGCGCAGCATTCGAATCGGCATTCTCATCCGTCCGTGCGGCGGCATCCGGATCGGCATTCTCATCCATCCGTGCGGCAGTGTTCAGATCGACAGACTGCGCGTCCGTCCGGCTTGCGCCCTGCTCTGTACGCTGTTCTGCAGCCTGTCCGGCGGTCTGCGCGCCGTTCTGACTGTCATCCTGCGGCGCAGAAATGTTTTCCGTCTGCATAGAATTTTGCGCATCGGCCTGATTCTGTTCATCAGCCTGATTCTGTGCATCGCCGATAAGCTGATCTTCCTTCGTTAGAGAATCAACCGGAGCGGCTGCGGAGGCGGCGTCCTGCATGTTTTGCACGACTTCTCCGGAAGTATCCTCCGTCAGCGCCGTCGCCGGGCTCGCCAAAATCGTCGAAGTAACCAGCACTGCCATCAGACTCAGCACCAGCAGGAGTCTGCGTCTGTTTCTGCGTTTTTTGTTCCGGCTCAGTCTGTCTCGAATTTCATGATTCAGATCAGCATTCATTTAATAACTCCTTCAAAATCGCGCACGCCGTCACTTTACAATCCCGAGATTTTTCAGCGGCCATACGCGCAGCAGAATTCTTCCGACCAGCCGGTCCTGTCCGATACAGCCGATCTGCGAATTCCGGGAATCCACGGACGTTTCTCTGTGATCCCCCATGACAAAGTATTTCCCGTCCGGCACCTGATACGGGTACCGAATGTCGGTTGTCTGCCCTTTACTTTTGGAAATGAGATACGGTTCATCGAGCGCGCGGCCGTTCAGATTCACATTGCCCGCCTCGTCGATGTCCACCCAGTCGCCCGGGCCGGCGATCACCCTTTTAACCAGAATCTTGTTGTTGAAATAAAAAGCCACAAGTTCACCTTGGTGGATGTGGTTTGTTTTGACGGCAACGACGATGTCTTTCTCGTCAAGCGTCGGCGCCATCGATGTCCCGTAAATGCGCAGGATCGGAAGCAGGAGCGTGGCCACCAAAGCAGCACCCGCCGCCACCGTAATAATCGTCATGAAGATGCCTTTCAGAACGTTGCCGCGTTTCTTTCCTGTCCGGACGCGGAGCAGTTCCTGCTCGAGCTGTTCTCTGGATGGCGGGTCCTGCAGAAGCTTTTCGGTTCTTTCGCGGCGTTTTCGGCTGCGTGGGGACTCGGCTTGCGCGGAATTTTCGTTGTGAACTGGAGCGATATCGGCTTGTGCGGGCTGGTCGCCGCGGACGCGATCGGCCTGCGCAGGCTTTTCGCTGCAAGCGGAATCGTTCGTTTCTGGCCGCGCGGCGGCTTGATTGTCCGTTTCATGCGCAGATTCTCTTTCCGCTGCTATTTCGTCCCATGACGCATCATCCGCGAAGCTGCCTTCGGCGGCAGTTACATCCCAAGCCGTGTCATTATTTGTTTCCACTTCTGCGTCGACGCCATCCCACGGCGTGCCTTCTGAATCGCTGTTCCCTGCGTCGGCGTCACTCCAAGGCGCATCTTCAAAGCTCTCCAGATTGTCCGGCATTGCGTCCCACGAGCCGTCATCAGCCTCATCTTTTATGAAGTTGTCAGGCAGTTTGCCTGTTGCTTCTCTTCGTCTCATTTATATGAGCCTTCCGTTCTCGTCTCTGCGACCTGCAAGTGCGGAACGAAGCCGCCCGTTTTCCTCTTCCAGCGCTCTGATCCTGGCTGTCAGATCTTCTATTTCTTTCTGCCGGATTTCCGCGGACTTTGCCTGTCCGATCAGAAGCTCCAGCAGATCTTCTTTTGTCAGCTTGCGCAGTTCTTTATTGGTCATGGTGGGTGCTATGCAATTTACGTAATCGTTTAATCGTATGGGGCACGTTTGAGACGCTTTAAGACAAAGCAGAGCATTTCCACCCTGCTTTTTTTCTGGAAAGACCGCTCCCGATTTCCCCCTCCGTCAATTTAGTCCGATTTAAATCATATTTTATTGATCGGATTACAAATAGATCCATTATGATGAGCTATTATGTATCGCTCATATTTTATTTATATATAGCACATATTACCAAATTTGCAAGCTCATAACTTAAACGTTTTCACAAATCTGATATTTTTCACAGAATCAGGATATAATTTTGTGATTTTTGCTATCTGAGAAATTCAAGATTAGAATTGCTAGCACCACTGCATTGGCACCCGCCGACCAGAACTATCCGCTGCGAAATTGCCAAGCTTACCGTGAATAACAAAAAATTCGGATGCTGTGCCATACTTGGTAAGCCGTCCTTCAAAAGATAAGTAAAAACTAAAAGAGGCCTCTCCGATTCATATAAACCGGAGAGGTCTCTTTCTCTTTGAAAAGTTAAATTTTAATGAGTGTAGGACGACTGAGAACATCATCAAAATGCGCGATGCTCATAATGTCAAATACTTCCTGTAATCGCTTGAGGTCTTCTTGTGAGAACTGATCTAATAGCTCAAATACCTTGCCAAAAATCATTTTCTCTGCCTTTTCCGCATACTCCCTGTAGGATAGAATACCTTTCTCCGTCACGACGAGTATCACATTTTTGCGGTTATTTGATGTGTGATACTTATTGACTAACCCGCGTTTATTCAAGAGATTCACTCTCTTGGTAAACGTACTGGTGCTGATACCGATCTTTTCCGCATACCATTTCATGTTTCGATGTTCTTCGCTGTGGTCCAGAATCTGCTCAATAATTTGTACATCGATGGAACTCATCTTTATCTCGCCACCTAACGATTCATTAAAGCAGATGGACGCATATGCATTGGCATATTTGTAAATGGCATGGATCAGTTCTTTGTGCCGCAGCCAGTTTGTTTCCATAATTTCTACATAAATACAGTGCAAGTGTTAGTGATCGTGAATACTGTAACGATTATAGCATTAATTGCACCTGCAATGTAAGGATTCTTTGTATGCTTGTAGATCACTCTGGAGATCAACGTAGTTCCAATCAACACAAGTACAATAGGGAAGAGCCATAGTACATACATCGGATAGTTCGGCGATGCCATCGTCGGCTGATTCCACATCATAGATTTTGTTGTGTAGTAATGGATGTATTGAATCCACGGAAGTACGAATGCCGGAAACGCCGCAAATAACGAAACAATGATTGCATTACCCCAGGATCTGCCGATAGTATTATAGTTGAATGCGTTTGCTGCCACAGACTGCGCGAAGTAGTACGTCAGGAAAAGTACTCCATAAGGCAGATATTTGAGGATCGGCGCCTTGAAAGCCTTAATCGCAAGTGTCCAGAGCCGGAAATCTGCCAAAAAGAAATAGTGATCTAAAAATACACACATGTATGCTGCGATAGCCACTATAAGACCGAGGAGTATGCTTAGAGCGATCTGTTTTACCGGCATTTTCACACCGCGCTCAGATAGATCCATGCCATGTTTCTTTCCATAGAGCTTATAGTACAGAAGCATGCTGATGATGGTAATGATACCGCAGGCGGTAGACCAGAGACCAATTCCCAGGGACTCGCCCTGCGCAACCGCTTGTGAATTTCCAAATGCAACGATCGGAAGATATACACATGTACTAAGGATACCGCAAACGATCAGGCTTCCCCAGAACCATGCATATCCCTTTCCATCAGCAACCTTTACAGGTAGAACCGATGTTTCATTCAGCAGGCTGCGGAAAGGAGTGGTGTATGCAAAAAGGAGCGCAAGCGCACAAACAAACATTCCAAGCCCGATCAGGCCAATAAAATTGAAAGCTTCTTTCCACTGCCAGATCTGATTATTCGAATCGATCGCATTCGGAGCGCCCAGTGTCTTCTGGAAGAAATCGCATACATAGCTCTCAGATCTTGCAGAGAAGTGAGACCATGGATGAATAATGGATGGCCGGAAAGTTACACGCACAGCTTCCTTACCATTGATATTCTCTGTATAGTAGGTGAAAGCCTCTCTCTTCTCCTTACCCTCCGGTTCCGTTCCAAAGTACAAGAATGACTGTGCGTTGGCGGAATCCATATAATATGGAGACTGTAGCGTAGATCCATCCTTTGCGGTAGATGTATTGAAAAACTCATCATACTCTGCAGAAATGAGCCCCACATCTCTGCTTCCGTAGATGTTAACATACTTTCCTTCGTTGTCTGCATAGACCGGGTCATTGCAGTGAATCAAAACGACAGAGATAAGCTGCTCATCTGCTTCATTGTCTGCGTTAACTGCCTGTGTAACAGACCAAGACCCCATGGAATGACCTGTGACACCTATTTTTGTCTTATCAACATAGGGAAGTCGGCTGACAGCAAGAACCCCCTGATAAACGCCAGTCGGCTGTATAATGTTGAAATCTTTTGTGACCTCGGAGTCCCCATGGTCCGGTTGGTCGATTGCCAGAACAACGTAACCCCTTCGTGCCAGTTCCACGTAGTTGGCATCTGTCATTTCTTTATTATTCAAATAGCCGTGGCTTGTGACAACAGCAGGAGCCGGGGTATCTTTCGTAGCCGTATCTGGAACGAGAAGGTATGCCGACATTTCGTAACCTTCATCTGTCTCAATCGTCAGCTCCTTCATGGTGATTTTTCCGCCACCAGTCTGAATGAGTGATACAACAATTCCGCTGATCAGCATCAGAGCAATAGCCAGACACAAAAACAAACGTGCTTTCTTTCTTACTTGTTCCATAGTATCCCCCCTTGGATGAAAACTCGAGCGGTTTCGGGAACTCGAAAGCCCGAGCTTCCGCTCTTTTTTTACTTTTGATTTTTTACCAACCCGTGTATATATCCTTTGTCCCCCCCAAGGAAAGCCCGATCTGTCAGGCCGGCCGCAAAATGATCAGTCGGGGATATGACAGGTCAAAGCATTCTCCAGGATGCCAGATGCAAGCTTTTGTCAGCACCACCTCCCCTGCAAGCACCAGATTCATGCCTGAGAATCCGGTTATTCCGGTTTTATGCATAACTCCGAAACGACTTTGAATACACCCCCCATAATTCATGGTTTACGGTTTATTATTCAAAGAGTTCTCTTCTAGCCTCATATAGATAAATAGCCTCAATATTATGAGAAAATAATTAATAATTGCAGCATTTAATTCATATATGTTTTATTTAGTTTCTGCGTAGAATATATCACTTCTATATTTACTATTCAATTATTGATATTATATATATATTTTCACTGATTTTTGTCTATTTTTCGTTAATATCCAGTTTTAAGCAAAACAATAATAGCTGGAATTATCACATAAAAAAGAGATAAGCTCGGAAAAGAAGCATCGCTCCATCTCAAATGAAGTTTCTATTCTATCTGCAGTTTCTTATCTCTCGAAGGATCCACGGATAAGATGGTATTTATGGTGTACGGATGGAATCAAGGGAGCTAAAAAAATTCCCTCCGGATAGAAGTATCTCTACCCGGAAGGAATCTGCCCCGTCTACACACAGCTTTCGATACAATACACCGCCCACACGCACTCTGCATTCAAACTGCAAGACATTTCTATCGCACGTCCCTGCCTTTCCCGGCAAACTCCAGTCTTCCCTCGCTGATTCTTCTTCCGGACTGCCGGTCAAACAGAAGAATGTGATTTCCGTTCAGATTGATGCTGACTTTCTCACCGATCCGGAACGTATTGCTGCCGAAGATCACGCCCGTTAAAAGCAACGTGTCCGCAACGCTGAGTTTGAGTGTTGTTTCCATTCCGGTCGGCATCGCGCCGTAAACAATGGAAGAGAGCGCGCCGTTTTCCTCGATATCGACTGCCTCCGGCCGGATGCCAAGCACAAGATCATCATTCGTCAGCACCGGCGTCTCCTGAATGGAAGTATCCTCTTCTGTAATTTTCTGGATGTGGTACCGGAAAACTTCATCTTTATTTGATTTCTCAACAAGCTTCTTATCCTTCAGACGTTCCGCTTCTCTTTGCCTCTCCTGTTCGCTCCTCCGGTCGCGGTCCGCGAACCAGGCTTCCAGATCCAGCGGAGCCGAAGGGACAAAAACTGCGCGCAGTCCGCAAAACAGTTCGAGCATAATACCGCCCGCAGCTGCTTTGTCCATCGCGGCACCTGAAGGCGTTCCCGCGGCTGCGCTTTCCCGCGCATCGTGGATAACTTTCGCCTCCACGAAGTTAATACCCGGATTTCCGACAAAGTCCGCCGCAAACAGGTTGGCAGGCTCATTATAAACTGTCAGAGGTGCGTCATATTGCTGCAGCACGCCGTTATTTAACAGGCAGATGCCGGTCGCAAGCGTCATTGCCTCCATCTGATCGTGTGTTACATAGACAAGCGTCGAGCCTGTCTCAAGATGCAGACGCTGCAGCTCATAGCGCATTTCCAGACGCAGCTTGGCGTCAAGGTTTGACAGCGGCTCGTCCATGAACAGGACTCTCGGTTTGGGTGCCAGCGTTCTCGCGATCGCGACACGCTGCTGCTGTCCTCCGGACAGCTCCGCCGGATACCGGTCCATGAACATACCGATTTTGACAATTCTCGCGACCTCGCGCACACGGGCGTCGATTTCTTCGGAGGAAAGCTTACGGACGGCTTTCTGCGGAATTCCGCCCCGGACAACCTGACAATCCGCATTGAGATCCTCCCCTTGCGCGCGGCGTGCGGCTTTTCTGTCTTCCAGTTTCTTTTCGTATATCTTTTTCGCTTCCGCGGCGGCACTGTCCGGGTCTGCCGCGTCCTGAATCTTCAGATCATACAATTCCTTCGCCGTCATCATGGAAAGACCGAAAGTGTCAATCAGCTTTACGTATGCCTTCTCCGTGTCCGGATTCCCTTTCTTGTCTCTGCATTCCAGAATCAGCTCCCGGATCCTCCGTCCTCCCGAAAGGCTGCGCAGGATGTCTGACGCCCTCTTGGCCTCTACATCCAGAACGGCCATCTCCTCTTTTACATTTTTCAGACCGAAGGAAATGTTCTGATAAACGGTCATGTTCGGCCATAGCGCGTAGTTCTGGAATAAAAATCCGACCTTGCGCTTGTTCGGCGGCACGTTAATACCCGCATCGGAGTCAAAAACGACCTGATCCCCGATCATAATCTTCCCCTCGGTCGGCGTTTCCAGGCCTGCGATCATGCGGAGGATCGTTGTTTTGCCGCAGCCGGACGGCCCCAGAAGCGTTACAAAGGCATTGTCCCGAATATCGAGGGACAGGTCATCGACACCGTAAAAACTGCCCCATCGTTTTGTAATATGTATAAGCTTGATCGCAGGCATAATGGTGCTCCTTTACTTTTCTTTTCCGACGCCGCTGTCAAGGCTCGCTCCGGTGAACAGATCAATCAGCGTGTTGAACAGCAGAATCGTGAGAATCAGGATCAGATTAATGGAACTCGAGAACGCGTAAAGTCCCATTTCATCAAAGTAATCCAGCGTCGTCGACAGGATGAATCCCTGTGTGCACAGCAGTAAAAACAGGGACAGCTCCCGGATGCAAGTCATAAACGGAAGTGTGTATCCGCTGATGATGGACGACTTCTGAATCGGAATGATAATTCTTGTCATCCGTTTGATCCATGGAATATTCTGGATGATCGCGGCTTCTTCGATCTCATTTGAAAGCTGCAGCATCGAATTCAGCGAACTGCGCGAGGCAAACGGAATATATTTCACAACGCCTGCAATAATCAGCAGTGTATAGGTGTTGAACAGGTTGATGTGCTGATTCGAGAACAGGATGAAAAACGCGGCGCCGACAGCGATCGAAGGCATCAGATACGGCAGAAATGCAATGTTGTTGACATAACCTGCCCATTTGCTTCTGCGGTTTTTGGCAACGGAATAACCGATCAGCGTGCCGATCGTTCCCGCAATCAGCGCGCACATGACCGCGAGGAAAAGCGTTCCCTTGAACGCATGCCAGATCGTCGGATTATAAAGAATGCCCTGCTGGCCGTACATGCCGTTTTCGGTGATGTTTTCATGTGTGATCCACCACTTTGTCGTCAGGTTTGAAAAATCTCCGGTATACAGGAAGCTGTAATCGCCGGGATTCGGCAGGAATGTTTCAAGTGCGAACAGAACGATCGGCCAGATCGAAGTAAAGAACGTCAGGATGATAAAAACAACAGCGACAATATGTTTTCCCGCTCTGCCAAGATGCACTTTGGAAAGCTGCCCCGATTTCCCGGTGACGGTTGTGAAGTTTCTGCGGCTCGTCAGCGTCGTCTGGTTGAAACCGAGAATCAGGACGCCGAAAATCATCATGATGATCGCCAGAATGCTGGCTTCTCCCGTGTACTTCGAGTTCATCGAGATGTATTTGGTTGAAAGCGTCGTCAGATTCAGATAGTGCGGCACCGGATAGGATCCCATTGCCGAGCCGAAAACCAGAAGTATCGTGCTTAAGATGGCAGGCTTTACCATCGGGAGTGTGACCCGTCCGAAAATCTTCCAGCGCGGCGTATCGAGGATGGTCGCCGCCTCTTCGAGGTTTGCGTCCATGTTTTTAAAGATGCCGCCGATCAGGATATACGCAAACGGCGCGTAATGCAGCCCTAATACCAGCGCGCTCGGGAACAGGCCCTGACAGAACCATTTCGGCATGGCGACGTGGAACAGCGACGCAAGCAGGCCGTCCGCAGTTCCGGTTACCTTGTTCGAATTGAACATGTGCTGCCAGACAACCGCCAGCGTCCACTGGGGCATAATATACGGAAAAATAAAAATCGAGCTCAGATACTTTTTGCACCGCATATCCGTTCTGGTCACGAGATACGCGAAAATTCCTCCATACAGGATGGAAATCAGACAGGCGAGCACGGACAAAAGGACCGTGTTCATCAGCGGTTTCCACAGGTTTGTTCCGGCCAGCCGGCTCGTAAAAAGATCGATGTAGTTGACAAGGCTGTAGCCGCTGCTTTTTCCGGTCAGATGCTGGTCGATGGTGCCGGGATGAATCACGAACGTATCCCGGACAATCGCGATGACAGGGGCAAGCGTACTGCATGTCAGAACAATGCCGAACATCAGCAATATGACATTCTGCGGCTTTACAAAAAATGTCTTGATCTTATTCAGGAGAATGGCGGACTTCTTCTTTCGGGCAATCGTATTCTCCATAGCAACCTTCCTTCAATAGAATAGAATCCGGTTTCCTACCGGCAGCATAACAAAGAGGCAAAGCGGCAGCAGCCGTGTGTTCTGCTGCCGCCTGCCGTAGATTTTCTTCCTGCAGGGTGCATGCGGCGCGCGGCGCCGGACACACCCGTGGTCTCCGGGTATTACTTGGAAGCGTCCGCGTACTTGGTCAATGTCTCGATCCAGCTGCCGACACCGAAAGCCGCGTCCGCGCAATACTGCGGATCTTCAAGAACGAGTTCTCCCGTGGTTGTCCACCAGTCGTAGCCGCGGTCGTCTTTCGCAGGATAAACGTCCTTGCCGGATTCGTCCTGTCCGCCGGTCTGGTGATGATAGGTTTCCTCGGTCTGTTTTGCAACTTCCGGATTTGCGGAATAGCCGCCCATGTCCTTGCCCCATGCGCTGAAGCCGTCGACAGTGCAGGTCATGTACTGGATAAACGCGCAGGCTGTCCAGGGAAGGGGACTGTTTTTCGTAAGGAACAGATAGTGGCAATAGCCATAGCCGCCGATTCCGGTATATCCATCCTGATAAGCCGCGACCGTGATATTGTTGACTGATACGGTTGCTGATTCTTCAACAGAGCGGAGCTTCGAGTAAACCAGAAGTCCGGCCTGATCCTTCGCGGACTTGTCTACGAGCGTGTTGCAGATCGGTCCGTCGTCGGTCTGTGCATTGTAGTTTTCGACCCAGAGCTTGATCCACGCGAGCGCATACGCACCGTTCTCACCAAGGCCGAAGTCCTCTGCATCCTGCGAAAGCTCCTTGATAACCGGATCAAAGTACGCCTTATGCGCATCATCCAGCTTGTCATACGCAGCTTTGAGCATGTCCGCGTATTTGTCCTGTGTCAGCATATACAGGAAATTCTTTCCGACAAGCTCGGAATCAATGTCCATGTACAGCGGATGCTGATCCTTGTAAATGAAATCCCAGCAGTTGGTATACTTGGCGCTGCCGGTATTGTTGAACATAAAGACCTTGTTCAAGGTCTGCAGCGGAAGGAACCCGTCGTATGCGTCTGCGGTTGTTCCGTTCGCTTCTGCCCATTCCTTCGGAATATAGGTCTTCAGGATACCGGTATCGACCATTTTGGTCTGAATCTGGTTGCCGTCCTGAATCAGGGTCATCGCAAAGGTTCCCGTATCCTTCAGCGAATCTGCAGAAAGCTGCTCGAAGATTTTGTTGTTCTTGGGCTGCTGCCACTCGAATTCCATGTTGTAGCCGGGATCGATGGTCTTTAAGTGATCAATGAAAAGAGGAAGTGCTGTTTTGCCGCGGCTGGAGTTGCCGACGCCGTAAAACGTCTTGCCGTTTGACTCTTCAATTGCCTTTTTATACAGATCCTCGGCGCTCATGGTCTGTGCCTGTGCGATGATTGCGTCAATTCCGGTCAGATCCTCCGCAGCTTCCTTCTGCGTCGCAGCTTCCGTAGCAGCCGGCGCGGCGCTTTCTGTCGATGCTGCGCTGCTGCCCGCATCGGTTTTCGAACCTCCCCCGCCACCTGATGAAGAACTTCCGCAGCCTGCCAGAAGTGTTGCTGCCATGGCAGCTGTAAGAATAAGCGATACAACCTTTCTGTTCATAATTCATTACCTCCCGATACATTGATTATGGATTGACCTTCTGATGAGCAATACCCCTATATTTCTCATCGTCCACAATGCAAGTTTAGTCGGTTTTACCGAAATTATGAATGGATTGTACTGACTTTTTATGTATTATTCTGACATTATGCCTTTTCCTGATACTCGCTGGGTGACATTCCCGTCATTTTGCGAAAAGTGTTTGAAAAATATCCGACATCCTGATACCCCGCGCACCTTGCGGCTTCCGACACGCGGCAGTGTACATCACGCAGCAGACGCATCGACACGCGGATTCGGAACGTCGTCACGTAGGTCGAAACACTCATCCCGGTATCCTTCTTGAACAGGCGCGAAAGATGTCCTTCCGAGATGTCCAGCGCCGCCGCGACCGTGCTGATGCTCACGTTCTCTTCCTTGTAATGCTCTTCGATATACCGGATTGCGGAACGCACATAACGGTTCATGGATGGATTCTGTGTGACCAGTGGCAGAAGCCTGCCGTCCCTTTCTTCCCGTTCCTCCTGCGCAGCATTTGCATTCTCCGCGCTCTGCGGGCTCGTGATTCTTCTGATCGCGGACTCCAGCTGTCCGTCCGCAAACGGCTTCAGGATATAATCGACTGCACCGAGCCGGAGTGCTTTCTGAATATAGGCAAAATCACTGTATGCCGTAAGAAATATAGTCTTTACCGCGATTCCCCGTTTCCGCAGCTGCATGGTCATATCGAGTCCGTCCATCAGAGGCATGCGGATATCGCAGATGACAAGGTCCGGGTGTCTCGCCAGAATCAGATCGAAGCCGCTTTTCCCATCTGCAGCTTCTCCAACGATGCGGCATTCCACGCTCTCCCAGTCGGTATTATGAATGATCCCCTGACGGACATGCATTTCATCGTCGATGACAACAACATCGTACATGGCAGTTTCCCCGCTTTCGCATTGTTCCTTTTATTGTAGCACGGTAAAATGTGCTATTCTTGAATCATGAAATCCGTATCGAATAAAAAGTTAATCTTTTTCATGATCGCATCCGCTGCGCTGATTGCCGGTTGTGCGTCGTCAGAGCAAGTCTCCGTTATGCCTCCTTCCGACGAGCAGCGGCTTGTCATCTACACTGCTCATAAGGAAGAAGTCTATCGGCCTGTCATCGAAGAGTTCGAGGATCAGACGGGGATCTGGGTCGATGTGCAGGCAGGTGGAACCACGCAGATGCTGCGCAGGATCCGGCAGGAGCAGTCTGCGGTCACTTCCAGCAAAACGTCGCGGTCCGCGGTCACTTCCGGCAAAACATCCCCCGCCGACATCATGTTCGGCGGCGGCGCGGAGAATCTGGAGGCGTATCGGGATTGTTTTGCCCCGTATCATTCACCGCTCGAAGGCAGTATCAGTTCCTCTTTCCGCTCCCCCGACGGTACATGGACGCCTTTCACGGAGCTGCCGATCGTCTTCATCTATAACAGCAAACTTGTCGCGCAGCAAAACGCGCCGCGCAGCTGGAAGGATTTCTTGGACGGCAAATGGAGCGGTCAGATCAGTTTTGCCGATCCTCAGAAGTCAGGAACCAGTATCACGATTCTGGAAACGCTCAAGCTTGTGAATGACACGCAGGGCTGGGGAATGCGGGAGGAAGAGGTGCTTTCGCAGTTTGCGGAACAGCTCGGCGGACATCTGGCTGCCGGCTCCGGAGATGTGCCCGGAGAAGTGGCATCCGGTACCCGTATGGTCGGTATCACGCTGGAAGAAACCGCGCTGAAGTTCATGGCGGGAGGCAGCGATATCGGCATGATTTATCCGGAGGAAGGGACAAGCGCAGTTCCGGACTGCGTCGCGATTGTGCGATCTGCGCCGCACGAAGCGAACGCAAAACGCTTTGTAGACTTTGTTATTGACCGTCCTGTTCAAAAATACACGGAAACCAATCTCTTCCGCCGTTCGATACGTACAGATGTGCATGAGACAATTCGCGGCACAAACGGACTTTCAGAACAAGACACCGGTACGCTGCACATTCTGCCGTTTGACGTACCCGGTGCAAGCGAAGACGGTCATGACATGCTCGAAAAATTTCTTTCGTACATGCGGCAGGAGAATGCATGAAAATTCGCAGCTACATTCAGAAATCTTATAAGCGGCAGCTGCAGCTGTACTTTATTACCTCTTCGGTTATTCCGATCGCGGTCAGCGGGTTCCTTCTGGTAGGCTTGTTCCGGTATCAGGCGGAAAAGGATTTGTCGAAACAGGATCTGCGCAGACAGAATCAGATTGCAGCGATTCTCTCGGATGCTTTCACGCTTGCCGAAAACGGAATCCGGGAAGTCGCGGAAGATCCGGATATCGCATCTGCACTGCGGAGCGGCAAGGTGCAGTCGCACAATGTCTACGCTGCTTTGTACCGGAAAACCGGCAGGCTGCGGAACTTTGCAACGGCAGACATCTATTCCGGCGGAAAGCGCATCTACTCGACAGGCAGCGGTACCGAGAGCCGGACCCTTCCGACGGACTTCGGCATTCTGGCAAAAGCCCGGGAATCAAAGGGCAAAGTCGTGTACCGGGCCGGTTACGCAGGAGACCTTGCAGCAGACAGTTCTCTGAATACAGCGCAAAGCAGCCGCCGCGAACCCTGCATTCAGATTGCCGGTCAAATTCAGGAAAATGAAGGGTATGCCGTCGTCACGATCCGGAAAGCAGGGCTGGACCTGCTCCTGCAGGGTTCCTATGGAGCGGATGAAGGTATTCTTGTGATGAACCGTTTCTGGGAGCCGGTATACAGTGCGGGCGCTCTCGCGGATCCGGACGCGGCTTCGCTGTTCCGCAGGAATCTGCTCTCCGCGCAGCCGGTTCGGCAGGATTATCCCGACAATTTCTACAGTGTCCCGATCGGCGGCACCGGACTGACGCTTGTGTATATGACAGCGCCTGCTTTATCTCCGGGCATCTTTCATTCTCTGCTGAATGTTGTTTTGTTCTTCTGTGTGCTGATGATTCCTCTGGGACTTCTGTTTGCAAATTATATGTCCCGGTATCTGTCCCGGCCGATTGCAGAACTCGGTGCCGCGATGCGCAGCTTCCGGCACGGCGACATGAACGCGCAGGTACATATGGACCGCGATGATGAGCTGGGGCTTCTTGCGGAAGGGTTCAACAAAACGACGGTGCGTCTGCGCGAAAACATAGAAGAACAGATTCGCCAGCAGAAGCATCTGAACGAGACTAAAATCCGGATGCTGCAGGCGCAGCTGAATCCGCATTTTCTTTACAACACGCTCGACACCATCAAGTGGGTCGGCATAGAGCATCAGGTTCCGGAAGTGGCGCAGCTTGCGCAGAATCTTGCCGGTCTTCTGCGTCAAAGCATCTCGAACCGTCAGTTTATCACGCTCTCGGAAGAGCTGGACATGGTCGAAAACTACTGCAATATTCAGGAGTTCCGGTTCGGATATTCCTTTTCTTACGAATGTGAGGTTCCGGAGGATCTGATGGGCTGCATCGTGCCCAAGCTGATCCTGCAGCCGGTTGTGGAGAACGCGATCATTCACGGCCTCGAAGGCGTAGAGGACGGACTGGTAAAGGTAAGTGCGGCGCGAAAGCCGCACCGATGTGCAGGCGAAGCGGATATTGACGGGGCCGGCGCGCCGCAGGACGACTTGGAAATTATTGTCATCGACAACGGCCGCGGAATCAGCGACAAAATGATTGATATTCTTGACCGGCATGATGCCGGTCAACTCTCCGGACATCTCGGCTTCCGGAACGTGGATACGATTCTGCGTATGTTCTATGGCGATTCCTATGGGATTCATGCTTCGCGCCGCGAAGAAGGCGGGACGCAGGTTTCACTGCTGTTGCCGGCGACCTGCGCCATGATAAAAGAGTAAGCAAATCCTTGTTCTCGCGGCGCCCGCGCCACAGCATGCCCTGCCTCCTGCCTCTCTGTGGGCGCCCCGCAACATCTTGCTCTGCTCCTTCCCTCTCTGCGGGCGCCCCGCAATATCTTGCTCTGCTCCTTCTCTCTGCGGGCGCCCCGCAAGAAAGACTTCTAGCAAAATCCGGAATTTCTGAAATTTGCAAGAAGAGATAGCACCACAGGCAGTAATTCTTCTTGCAAATTGTTTGAAATCTTTTCTCGCGAAGAAAGGCTTCTTGCAAATCCGGGAAATTTTCGGTTCTGCAAGAAATGAAAAGCAAGTGAGAGCACGCCTGCGCTGACAGCTTGTTCTCGCGGCGCCCCGCCAAGGCATCCCCTGCTCCTTGCCTCTCTGCGAATTCCCCCGTAACATCTTGCTATGCTCCTTCCCTCTCTGCGGGCGCCCCGCAAGAAAGACTTCTTGCAAAATTCGGAATTTCTGAAATTTGCAAGAAGCGATTGGCTCGCTGGAAGTGATTCTTCTTGCAAATAGTTTGAATTCTTATCTCGCGAAGAAAGGCTTCTTGCAAATCCGGGAAATTTTCGGTTCTGCAAGAAATGAAAAGCAAGTGAGAGCGCGCCTGCGCTGACAGCTTGTT
This sequence comes from Bacillota bacterium, assembly GCA_029224465.1. Taxonomy (GTDB): domain Bacteria; phylum Bacillota; class Clostridia; order Lachnospirales; family Lachnospiraceae; genus CAG-791. The sequence continues at coordinate 40,783 of JAQXUQ010000031.1, forward strand.
CTCGGGGCGCCCCGCCAAGGCATCCCCTGCTCTTTTCCTCTCCTCGGACGCCCCGCAAGAAATGTCCCACTGAAATAGAGCCTTTACTTCCCGCTTCTCCCCTCATACAGCCCGTCATCCATCACATCCGCCAGCTTCTTCGTCGACGGCGCAAAGCCGAACGCGGTCCCGTCGCCGGCCGCCGCGACCAGAAAGCCGATAATTCTCGGCCGGCGCAGCGCGTAATCGAGTCCGTCATAAGTCTGCTTGTAGAACTCGTTGTAATATTCAATGACATTCATCTTCATGCGGACAAAGCTTGTAATACCGGTACTTTGCGTTTCCACGAGCGACCCGTCAGTTTTGACGTAGTAGTAAAGCGGCACACGCAGCGGCGCGATCCTGTCACAGTGCAGGACATATTCCAGCACGAAAATGAAATCCTCGCACCAGTTGAGGTCCTCATCCATCCGAAGATGAAACTTTTCAATGATCGAGCGGCGGAAAAACTTGTTCCAGATAACACCATAATAAAAATCCGCAGGGTTCTTCATCATCTCATCGGCGTACCCTTGCCTCGTCAAAACTTCCCCGCTCCCGATATCCCCCTTCGGCGCCGCATGTTCACCGACGACGCGATAGAAATCCGCTATCACCATATCGCAGTGCAAGTCTTCCAGCGTATGCACAAAAAGTGCCGTCGCCTCCGGAATGATCCAGTCATCAGCATCCAGAAACTGCACATATTCACCCTTTGCAAGATCCAGCGCCAGATTTCTTGTCGATGACACGCCGGAGTTCGGCTTGTGTACCGCGGTGACTCGCGGATCTTCCGCAGCATACGCATCCAGAATCGCGCCCGTCTCGTCCTGACTTCCGTCATCCATAAGAATCAGCTCGAAATCCTTGAAATCCTGCCCCAAAACACTGTCTACACATCGATGCAGAACTGTCCTTGGCTTTCCGTCCGCTCCTGTTACCTGCACTTTCTTGTCCGGGTCGTCGGAGGAAGGCCGCAGCCACGGCTTCGCGGCGTTATAGCAAGGTATGATAATACTCACTTTCGGGACATGGCTTTCCGCGGCGCCCTGGCTCCCCGAAGCAGCATCGTTCTCCGCTGTGCCGCCAGCCGCGGCATTCCCGCGGACAATGTGCAGGTCTGCCAGCGTAAGCTTCGGCCGTTTCCGCGCGCCGTTCTTCCCTCCAGCCTGCGCCGCCGTGCGTGCGCTGTTCTTCCCGACGGTCAAGGATGTACCGCGCGTGCCGTCCTCACCGCCAGCCTGTGCTGACTTCCGCGCCGCTTTCCTCGCGGCTTTGTCCGGCACATGGATAATCCCCAGATCCAGCAGGACAGGATACAAATATGAGGCGCCGAAAACTTTCAAAGCCTTCGGACCTTTGACCGAATAGTTCAATAATTCCGCATTATCCAGTGCCAGACACAATGTCGAGTAAGTAATGGATTTTTCCTTGCGGCTGATTTTCATTTCATGCCCGATGACCGAATAGGTAAATTCCAGCCCGCGGGAGGTTGTGAAGGTGCGGCCGGCGTTGTTTTCCAGCTGCTGCCATACAGCATCATAGTCCATCATGGTTCTGACCCCCTGTTGATTCTGTTCATGCCCTGTGTCTACTGCTTGAATCGCAGCAGTTCCCATCTGGCTTGAATGCCAAGCTTCCTATATATATGCTGCAGGTGTTTCTTGAGTGTGCCGGCGGAAATCGAAAGCGCCTGCGTGATCTGCTCATCCGACTCGCCGGCCAGCAGATGCCCGAGGATTTCCCTTTCCCGATCAGTGAGCGTCTCCTGCTGCGACGGCCAATTGCCGGCTGCTTCGCCTGCCGTTATATCCGTGCCGCACGACTTCGGCGCGGCAGCCAATCCTGCGGCTGAAAGCGGTGCGGTCTGTGCCGATGCATTCCGCAATGCTGCCGCACCGCTGCCCGGCCACATCGCCGCGCCGCCGGCGCCTGCGACACCGCGCGTCCCCGCGGCTTCCTCCTGCATAAACCGGATCAGATGGCTGGACAGCACCTGCACCGCAAAAACATCCTCGTCCGTGAAGGCACCTTCTTCGCGCGTGCGATAAAACGTAAATACTCCGAGAAATGTACTGCCCGCGAACAGATTCGCCTGCAGCGTGTCATACACTTGAAACGGCTCATAGCAGGCTTTGTAGATTGGCGTGCTCAGACGTTTTTCGTCGCTTAAAAGACTGCTTTCCCGCAGAATACCCGGGCGCCCGGCCTCGGACCCCCATAAAAGATGGTCCTCGCCCGAAAGCCTGATATAATTTTCCTCCGCGGGAAGGAAGGAAACCGGGTCACAGACAGGGCGGCAGAACGAAGGCCGTCCGTCCGGCTTCGGCTCCCCCGCGTGAAGTATACTCGCGAATGCGCAGGACAGGAAACGGCGGGTCATGGAAAGTACCTGTTGCTGCCTCTGCATGAAATCCGATGTGTCATACAGATGATATAAAATCTCGCTGATTGCCATGACTTCGTAGTTTTCCATAACGTCCTCCAATACAATGAATATACTCTTTCAGAGGTATAAAAGCAAACCGCTGTTCTACTTAAATCGTATAATTGTATACAAAAATACGATCGATAGTCCATTGTACAGTCCGGGCGGCGCCGCTATAATAAGGACAATTCTTACAGAAGTAAGAACCGGCAAAAGTGTATACTAAGGATGCAAAGGCGCATGTGGTGACTGGATAGGTCAGTGCATGCGCCTTTGTTTTCACAAAAAGGGAGGTAACATCATGGCGGACAAGCAGCAGGTTATCAAAGATCTGGATGAGATCATCGGACTGATCGGTAAAGACACCAGTGAAATCACGAAGGAAGAGAAGAAAAAGATGGTCAGCGATACGCTCGACTATTTTGACAACTATGTTTCTCCGGGCTGGCTCAAATACCGCAAATCGGTGTCGTCAGATTCGGAGGACGGTGCTGTTTTGGAGTGGTACGACGAGGGTGCTTACGTATACGGGCTGAACGATGAAAAGTTCATCGACTGTCTTGGCGGCTTCGGCATCTACACCTGCGGTCACAGAAACCCTGAAATCATGGAAGTTGTACGCGAGCAGCTGAAGCATCAGGCACTGCATTCCCAGGAACTTCTGGATCCGCTTCGCGGATATCTCGCAAAGGCCATGGCTGATATTACTCCCGGTGATCTGCAGCAGTGCTTCTTTACAAACGGCGGCGCGGAAGCTGTAGAGATGGCTTTAAAGCTCGCGCGTATCGCGACCGGCGGCCGCTGGTTCATCTCGACGGTCGGCGCTTTCCACGGCAAGAGCATGGGCGCGATCTCGGTCGGCGGCAAAAACACCTACCGCATTCCTTACACCCCGATGGTACAGCAGGTACAGCATGTGCAGTACGGTGTCGCGGAAGACATCCGCAAGGCAATTCATAACCTGCAGGCGGTCGGCGAACCGGTCGCAGCCGTTATCCTCGAGCCGATTCAGGGCGAGGCCGGCGTCATCATCCCGCCGGACGGCTATCTTACGGAAGTCCGCAAGATCTGCGACGAAACCGGTGTTGCACTGATCTTCGATGAAATCCAGACCGGCATGGGCCGCACAGGAACCATGTGGAGATGCGAGTACGAAGGCGTTACGCCGGATATCATGACATTCGGCAAGGCATTCGGCGGCGGCATTCTCCCGATCACCGGCCTGATCTGCCGTCCGAAGATGTGGGTACAGCAGCTGATCGACAACCCGTGGCTTCTGGGCTCTCCTACTTTCGGCGGCAACCCGCTCTGCTGCGCGGCAGCTCTCGCGACGATCCGCTACATGCTGAAGAACGACATCCCGGGCGTCTGCAAACGGAAGGGCGAAATCCTCAAGGCAGGTCTGCAGTCCCTCGCCGATAAATATCCGGACATCATTCAGGAAGTCCGCGGCACCGGCCTGATGCTTGCGGTCGAGTTCCACTCCACCGAGCTTGGTTATGAGACATCGAAGGGGCTGTTTGCAAGGCGTGTTCTGACTGCCGGAACGCTCGTCAACGCCAAAACAATCCGCTTCGAGCCCACCGCCGTCATTTCCGAACAGGATATGAAGGATGTCATTTCCCGCATGGACGAAGCGCTCGCGGACACAAGAAAGCTGGTTGCTTCCGGCAGATAATCCGTCAGAAAACATCACCGTCCTGCAGTTATATGTAGGTTTTACAGATACAATGGGGTATACTCTTGCGGAGGGAGTATGCCCCGTTTGTTTTGCACCTGCAGACACGGACACGCGCATCTTTTCGACACGGATGCAGCCGTAAAGAATACTCTCCGTGGATCACCGGAAAGGAGTCCGCCATGAATCTTGGACTTGCAGCCATCATCATCACATTGTGTATCATTGTCGGCGCTGTCTGGACGAAGCGCTGTCTGGAATTCATGATTGCCGGCTCGATTGCCGCTGCCATCTTCGTTTACCACGGAGGATTTCTTGCCGGGTGGGGACAGTCCCTGCAGGATATGCTTTCGGAAAACGTCTGGGTCATGCTGGTCTGTCTGCTTTTCGGCGGACTGATCGGACTCCTGACCGATTCAAGAGGAAGCTTCGGCTTTTCCCATTATATTTCCAAAATCTGCAACACCCAGCGCAAAACACTGCTCACCACCTTCGTCATGGGCATCCTGATTTTCGTTGACGATTATCTGAATGTGCTTTCGATCGGCGCCTGCATGAAGAAAATCAGCGACCGCCAGAAGCTGCCGCGCGAGACGCTGGCCTATCTTCTCGATTCCACCGGCGCGCCGGTGTGCGTGCTGCTGCCGTTCTCGACATGGGCTGCATTTTACGCGAGCCTTTTCTATCAGCAGGACAGCGTCCGTTCGCTCGGTATCAAAAGTGCGATGCAGGCCTATGCAATGGCGATACCGTATTTGTTTTACCCGATCATCACACTGATCATCGTCTTCCTTTTCTGCATGGGATGGATGCCGAAGCTGGGATCCATGAAAAAAGCCTACGAGCGCGTCGAAAAGACCGGACAGGTCTACTCCGAGCGCAACCGCAAATATAACCACGAAGCCTTTGAAGAGGATGAAACCGAAGGCAACATCTGGAATTTTCTGATTCCGATGGGTACGCTCGTTGTATTCGCGGTCATCACGAACGACATTCTTTCGGCCGTGATTCTCGCTCTGATCCTGTGCTTCTTCCTCTATGTTCCGAGAAAAATTCTGACGCTGGACCAGTTTCTGGCCAGCGTGATGCGCGGCTTTGCCGACATGCTGCCGACATTGACGCTGCTTCTTGTGACGTTTGTTTTGAAGGATCTGTCCGCCAAAATGGGCATGACCGACTACATCATCAAGCTCGCGGAGCCGTATCTGTTCGCGGAAGTCTTCCCTGCGGCGGTGTTCATTCTGGGAGCGGTGCTGGCTTTTACAACCGGCTCCGACTGGGGGAGGAGCTCGATCATTACCCCGATTGTTTTTCCGCTCGGCGCTGCTCTCGGCGCGAATCCGGTCCTGATTATGGCTGCCGTTATTTCGGGCGGTACGTTCGGAAGCCATGCCTGCTTCTATGCGGACGCGACGCTTCTCGCGTCCCAGTCCGCCGGCATTGAAAACATGGAGCACGCGCTCACACAGCTGCCGTATGTGATTATCGCCGCGGCGCTGTCTGTTTTGTGCTTCACGATCAGCGGATTTATTCTGCACTGAGTGGCGCGGTCCGCACCGAGCGGCATAAGCATTTATCCCGCGCCGAGCGGCGAGATCATTTATTCAGCGCCGAGCGGCGAGATCGTGTAAAATAGAGGTATAAAAGCGGACGCAGTCCGGAGGTTTCCAGAATGGGACATTACGTTGTGACAATCCAGCGGCAGTTCGGCAGTATGGGCAGGCCGATTGCCAGAAAAATGAGTGAGATTCTCGGAATCGATTTCTATGACAGGGATATAGTGGAAGCTGCGGCAAAACAGCTCGATCTTCCGGTCTCTGTCGTAAAAAAGGAAGAGGAACGGGCGCATACGCCGTATCCGAATCCGTTTACGCGGATGTGTTTTCCCCTGGATGACGGTACCAGCGCAACGCAGGACGACATCTTTGAAGCCCAGAAAAAGGTGATCCGGCAGATCGCCGAACAGGAAACCTGCATCATCGTGGGCCGGTGCGCGGACTTCATTCTCAGCGACATGCCGGAGAGCTGCCATATCTTCATTTATGCGCCGTACAAGACGAGGGTCTATAATTCTGTCCATTCGCTGAATCTGAAGGAAAAGGAAGCAAGGCATATGATTCATGAGGTCGACAAGGCCCGCCGCTCCTACCATATGCACTATGCCGGGTACATTCCTTCCGATCCCCGGTTCAAGCATCTGCTGATTGACAGCTCGTTCCTAGGTGTGGACGGCACGGCGGAGTATCTGGCGGAGCTGGTGCGGAGAAAATTCGGATAAAGTAAGTTTTTCTGCTATGATAGTTTTACTGGGCAATATACCGGAAATTATGATCTAGATTAGAGGATGAGATGATTGCTTCAATCGATGGGTACCATATCTTCCGCGCAGTTTCCAAGAGTACGCTTTCTTCCCAACTGCAGACAGATCTTGGAAAAGATGCCGCTATCTGCAAGGAGGCATTGCAAAGGAAGCTTCCCGTATACGCTGTTTACCGCAAAACAGCACTGAAGGCATGTTATGTTTTTACGGCGCAGGATCATCTCCTCACTGTGCAGACAGAATGGAAAAAGATGGATTTTCCTGCAGACCTGCAGGAAAAAATAGATCAGGAAATATGCCGTGATTTAATGGATGTGCTGCTTCGAAAGCCGGGATACAAGGCTGAATTTCATAACTATACGGTAGATATCCGACGAAAAGCATTCGTTTTGCAGATTGTGGAAGGTATCCTGTTCGGTATCTTCATGGGGGTGGTCTTTAACTTTGCGCTGAAACAGCCGGCTGCCGCTGTGATCATTGGCATTCTCTGGGGTGTTATGTCAGCTATCCTTTTCACAAGCCACGAGCTTCGCCGGCAGAAGGATCAGTTTCATCTGCATCTGTCCTGAAAACTTCAGCCGGATAAAATTATGCGTTTATTGTTCTTGATCCGCTTTTTTACTGTTCAGGTATTCGATCACCTGATCCCGCGCAAGGGCCAGGTGTGTCGAATTATACTTGCAGGCTTTTTCCTTTTCCCCATCCAGAAGACACTGGAGAATGGAGGCGTGCTCCATCAGGGAATTGTCAAATCTCTTCTTGCTGGTTAGGGAAATAATACGGAACTGATGATTCATATTTTCCGCCTTTTCATAAAGCGCGGACATCAGTTCATTCTCATTCATATCTACCAGCTGCCGGTGAAATCTGGCGTCCAGCCGGATATAGGTATTCAGATCCCCCGCCCCATGCAGCCTGGAAAATTCCCGGATCTCCTCATGCAGAATATCCTTTTTGCTCTCAATGACTTCGCTGCTGATATGCATGAGCGCGTAGTTTTCTATTGCTTCCCGGACTTCAAAGATATCCTCGATATCTTTTGCGGTATACGTGCGCACAAAAATTCCCTTATTGGGAATGACGGTCGCTATCCCGTCCGCGACCAGAAGCCGCAGTGCCTCCCGGACCGGTGACCTGCTGATCCCCAGTTCGGAAGCTATGATATTTTCCTGCAGCCAGCTGCCGGAAGGATATTTCCCGGAAAAAATGTCTTCCTTTAAAATATTATAGGCCTGCTGGCTGATCGTCGTAATTGTCCTGCTCATAGCAATAAATTATACATCATCAAGACAAAAGCTGCATAGAAGCTTCCTGAGAACAGCTTCTATGCAGCACCTGACAAATCAGGCCATCAAGGGATAAGAAGGCTCAGAATGATCAGAAGTACGGAGCCGAACAAAGGCACCAGAATTGTGCTGATTGTCCAGGTCTTCAGCGATGTGTTGATATCCAGCCCGGAGAAGTTCGTCACTACGTGGAAGTAGGAATCATTCAGGAAGGAAGGGCACATCGAAGTCAGGCAGATTGCCATTGCAGCAAGATAAGGGTTGACGCCCAGCGTTGACATCATCGGTGCGATAATCGCGGACCCTGTGATCATCGCAGTCGTACCGGATCCCTGCGGGAAGCGCATGATCGTGCCGATCAGGAGCGGTACAAGAATCGGAAGTACGCCGGCATTCACAATTCCCTGCGCCATGATCTGCGCTGCGCCGGTCGCCTTTACAACGGCGCCCAGCGCTCCGCCTGCCGCCGTGATGAATACGATCGGACCGGCGTCTTTGAGCGCGTCCCCCATCATGCCCTGAATCTCTTTCCTGCTCTTGCTTTCTGCAAGGAAAAACGCACCAAGGCAAACCGAAATGAACAGAGCAATGACCGGGTTACCGAGGAAGGTGATGATCTGACCAAAAGCAGAAGTCTTTATTGCAGTCTGCGATACGACTGTATTCGCCAGAATGAGAATGACCGGGAGAAGCAGGATCAGGAACGAGAGTCCCGCACTCGGAAGCTTCTCGGTTGTAAGCAGTTCCTCGAAATCCTTGTTTTCCAGCTCTTTACCGGAATCCAGCTTCTCAGAGATCTTCTTCAGTACGGAATACTGCGCTTCCGTATACCTGGACGGATCAATTTTATCCGCGACAACAAACTTCCCTTCATATTTTCTGCCATAATAACGGAACAGATAGACGGCAAAGATAAACAGCGGAATGGAGAATGCCAGACCGCAGAGAATAAAAATTCCGAGATCAATTGCAATGCCTTCATTCTGGAATGTTGAAACAACTGCCAGCGGTCCCGGTGTCGGCGGTACCATAAAGTGCGTAATGTATAATCCCATGCCGAGGATTCCACCCAGTTGTACCATCGACTTCTTGGTCAGACGGGAAAATTCCTTCGCGAGAGAGGACAGAATAACAAAGCCGCTGTCGCAGAAAACAGGTATCGAAACAACAAAACCAGTCAGACCGAGTACAACATCTGCACGCTTCACACCGACAAGCTTGAGTATGCTCAGCGCCATGCATTTTGCCGCACCGCTCTTTTCAAGAAAAATTCCCATGATGCAGCCAAGACCGATGACAATGCCGATGCTGGTCATGGTTCCGCCAAAACCGGCAGTAACCGTAGACACCGCAACGCTGAGCAGCCCCTTCCCTTCGTTACCTGTGCCGGTCAGCAGCGCATTGCCAGACAGAACCGCAATCAGAATCGCAGAAATAATCATCGCCGGAAACGGGTGAAGTCTCGTTTTGATGATTAAAAGCATCATGATCACAATACCAATTATCATTGCCAATACTGGACTCATTGCTATACACCTCCATAAGAAAATCAGATGACCGGACCAAGACAGTGAATGTCAATCGCGGAAAAATACTGAATTGCTTCATTTTTCGTCATTTCACCATTCAGTACACGGACAAGCTTCGCGATCGCTTCCTCCCCAACCTGTTCAATTGTCTTATCTCCGGTGATAATCAGACCTGCATTCAGATCCATGTCGTTTTTCATCCGTTCATAAGTATTCGGATTTCCACAGATCTTAATAACAGGCATGCTCGGGAAGCCCTGCGGTGCACCTCTTCCGGTTGAAAAACACATGAACTGCGCACCTGTTGCGGCCATACCGGTCAGGATCTCAGGCTCCCTTCCCGGTGTATCCTTAATCCACAAGCCCTTTTGGGTTGTGACATGCTCCGGATACGAGAGAACGCCCTGTATCGGGCGGCTTCCGCTCTTGACAATCGCGCCGAGGCTCTTCTCTTCAATAGAAGACAGGCCGCCGGCAATATTGCCCGGCGTCGGCTGACCACGGCGCATATCGCAGCCGACACTCTTGGCTCTGTTTTCCATGTCTTTCACAATCTGCAGGATTTTATCCGCGACCTGCTTGTTCACAGCACGGCGGGCAAGAAGATGTTCGCCGCCCAGGAATTCCGTCGTTTCCCCAAAAACAACTGTAGCTCCAAGATCCACCAGCTTGTCCGCAACATAGCCGATCACGCAGTTGCTCGCCATGCCGCTGGTTGTGTCACTCGCGCCGCATTTGATCGCCATTACGATTTCACTCATTTCTGCAGGTTCACGTTGAAGACCGGAGATTTCAATAACCAGTCTTCGCGCAATGTCCGTTCCTTCCCGAATCGCATTTGTAACGCCGCCAAGCTCCTGGATGTGAATGATTTCGACAGGTTTTCCCGTAGCCGAAAGTTCCTGATACATCCGCTCATGATCTGTGCCCTCGCAGCCAAGCGAGACAATCAGAACCGCGCCGACATTCGGGCTCTTTCCAAGAGAAATCAGCGTGTCCGTTACACGATCCAGATCAGGCGGAAGCTGACAGCAGCCCTGATGATGCAGGTAAACCACTGTTCCCTGTACTTCACGTGCAATCGCGTTCGCTACATCATTTGCGCAGGTTACCGAGGGAATGATCGCTACATAATTTCTCGAGCCGACCTGTCCGTCCGCTCTGCGGTATCCATACCATTTCATTCTTTTCTTCCCTCCTTAGCCCAGTCTCCTCTTCCGCGCATGCTTTCCAGATTGTGGACATGGACATATTCACCCTCTCGGATATCCGCACTGGCCAGACCGATTTCTTCACCGTATTTTACAATCAGTTCCCCTTTTCCGATCGGCCGTACGGCAATCTTGTGTCCGTATGGAACATCTCCGATCACCCGCATTTCTTCCATATTCCCATGCGGATCACGAATTTCCACGATGCTTCCGTCCGTGATGCCATTCGCAAAGATTGTTGCTACGTTGTCTTTATCATTTACCTTTAAAGCAATCTTTTTCTCTTCCGCCATTTCTATTTCACCTCCGGTGCGACCGCCAGAACACTGACACCATCCGGAATCACGACAACCTGTGCGTCTTTCCCCTTCATTTCATACGCAATATCCAACGCCGCATCGACGCTCTTTGCGGGTATCATGTTGCAGGCACGCACTGTATCATCGTCAAGTTCGGAAACCAGAATCATTTTGTGCTTATGCAGAATCCTTGCGTAAATCTGCGGACACCACTGCTCCGGTATCGTTTCTTTGGGTGGGATTTTTGAAAGATATGCATCAATTTCTTCCGGCGTTCCCATGCGGATCAGTTCCGCGAAATGCGTTCCGCCCATACCGTCAACACAGCTGCAGCACATAATGATGACGCCGTCCTCACCTGCGCATGCTTCCGCAGTTGCCACCGCTTTCGGGCTCTGGTAAAGATTCTGATCAAGCGGATAGCCACCGTTGGAAGTAATGACAATATCACCGCTTATACTCTCGCACTGACTCCACTTCCGGATAAAAGCCACACCTTCCGCATGCGCCTGTTCAAGATCGCCTGCCCACGCGGCAATCACCTTTTTCTTTTCATTCAGAGCCACATTCAGGATGTACTGCACATTCACCATTCTCGCCGCACATACCATATCTTCATGAATCGGGTTATGTTCGAGCACACCGGTTTTGGCGTACGGACTGCTGATGGCTTTATACGAATGATTTTCGTTTACCGTTTCCGCCGAGCAGACTCCCGGCAGAATGCTCTTCCTGCCTCCGGAAAATCCCGCGAAGAAATGCGGTTCAATAAATCCCTCCGTTATGAGAAGATCTGCCTCCGCTGCAACCTTATTGACATGGAATTCCGCGCCGGAAGGCAAAACTCCTTTCATGACAAAATCTTCATTCTCAAAAGCTTTGTTAACCACGATTTTCTCGTGATCCACAATCTCATCCCCGAACATTCTGCGTTGCTCTTCCCGCGTTGTCGGACGGTGAAGACCTGTCGCAATCAGTATGGTAATCTGCGCATCAGGATTTCCCCTTCGAATTGCCGACAGCTCAAGCGGAAGTGTAATCCTGCTGGGAACCGCTCTCGTGTGATCACTTGTCACAATCACCACATTTTTCTTTCCTCTGGCAAGTTCTTCCAGCCGGGGCGTTCCGATCGGATGTTCCATTGCCTCCCGGACAATTTCGGTTTCGCTCTTCTCGGAATGAAATTCATGCAGCTTGGCTCGTATGACTGCCTTAAGATTCTTCTCATCAATATGCAGCTGCACTTTCGACGTGTAATACGGAATTTCAATCGTCTTCATCTGATCCTCCTCCCATTTTGTATTATGTATGGTGTATACATTATGATTTTAGTAAAACATATCTTCTCTGATCTCTCAACAGGTAAGGATTACATCTCTACCCAAAATGTAAACCGGCAGGAAGCGTTTTTCAGTGCCCTCCTGCCGGTCTCAAATGATTATATCCATTTTTGATGAATGTATCTATGGTCCGTCTTGTTGCTTCCCACTCCTCATCGCTTCTTCCACGCATATGACGAATTACATGGATGCAGCCATTCAGCTGAAAATACAAAAGCGCAAGCAGCGAATCTTCATCCGCGTAATATTTCTTCCGCATTGCGGCAAGATATTCCTCCTTTTTGTATTCCACGAACTTATGAAGCACCGAGTGCAGGATAGTATCATCGGTAAACAGATTCTGCAGTTCCGGATTTGCGCGGACATACGAACAAAGCGGTACTCCGGACGATGTTTCCCCGCATAGTAACTGCGTCTGAACTGTCGTCACCTGCGCGAAGATCTGCTCGAGGACAGCATCCAGCACCTCTGCCGTATTATTATAATGCTTATAGAAGCACGTTCTGCTGATTCCGGCTTCTCTGCACAGCATTGCCACTGTAATTTCCGAAAAGCTGTATTTCTGGATTAATTGAATAAGCGATTCGTTGATTTTTCTGTCAATATTCATGCAGACATTTTACATCATATTTTCCCCTGCTCTATATAATATATAAGGTATATATGATTATATCGCACCCTACATAGGATCCGTCGCATATTGTTCCAGAACTGCAGACTCTGCTGTTTAAAATCTTTCGGGATTCGCTTCTTTGTAGCCTCCTTCTCTCAAACCATTTCTCTGGTCACGGCCCTGATAAATGACATCAAGCACCGAAACCTCGTGTCTATCTTCATATATTTTGAAATATACGTAATAGTTCTTAACGCTGATCCGACGGAATCCCATCTCACCCCATGGCTGTTCAGGAATTGTTTTCACAGTTGACGCCCTGTAAGACAGTTCCTCAATCGCATTTAAAATCGCATCTACATGGCCTTCTGCTGCCGAAACATTCATAAGGTTTTGTGCGATATATAAGGCAATATTATGCATTGACTCTTCTGCTTGTTTTGTAATATTAACCTTAAACGAGTCCACGCAGTTCCCCCATAATCCTCTTGCGAACATCATCTACAGACGAAACTTCTCCATCATCCGCTTGACGAAGGCCTTCTGTCATTCTCGCGTCAAACTCTTCACGAGACATCCCGCTTATCGCTTTCGGAGCTGAAACATTCTTTGACGGTTGAAATGGAAGGCCATTGTCCGTAATAATCTGTCTGTAAAACATGTTGATCGCTACTGACGATGGAATCCCCATGCCCTTTAATATTTTTTCAGCCTTTTCTTTGATTTCCGGTTCTACCCTTGCAATGACATTTGCTGTTCTCACTGCCATACGGTTAGCCTCCTTACTTCTTTATGATATGAGTATAGCATTTCTGTATATCGCATCGCAATCGGTTTGAATACATTTACCAGACCATTACAATCAATAGCGGCACAGTTGATGTAACTGATGTATATCGCTTTCCATAGTAGCAGTTGCTGACAGACTTCTATTATGCAATATGCAGCTATAAGATCATTCTGCATTAAAGTTTCAAAATCGGGAGTTTCGTCATCAGCGCAGGAAGCGATTCCACCCTACATCGGGTCCGGCACCTGATTCAGCGCTTTATTGAGTGCCTTCCGGTCAATGCCGCTTTCATCTCTGCTCAGAATACTCTGCAGGGATAATCCGGCCGGAATAATATCGCCCTTCCGGAGAATCGCAAACAGTTCCGGCGCATATTGTTCCAGAACTGCGGCTGCCTGCGCGTCATGCATGATATCGCTCGCGGTATTTGCAATCGAGAAGTAACCTTCCCGCACAATATCATCTTCCGCGAGGAACCAGTTGCGTACATTCTGACCGGCGTCGCTCCCGGCAAGCACATAATCTCCACATGGTTCATCCACACGCGTAAAAACACACTCGTCCTGCACATCCGCATGATCCACAGAAATTGTCCGCACGGTATTCTCCGCATCGTGTAAAGGAATATTCCGGAACAGAACAATCCCGTTTCCGGTATTCTTTCTGACTCCAAACTCTCTGCCGTTCAGGACGAGTCTCACGCCCTGTTCATTGGTATAAATTTTCAGATCAATTTCCGTTTCGGCACGCTTTGCAAAACGTCTGGAGCAGATATGTACAAACGGCTCCTTCGACCACTGCGCCTTATAATAATAAAACGCATCTTTCCGAACACGCCGGTCAAAGCTCACGAGTCCTTTCTGGTTTCTGTTGACCTTCCCGCCCTCGTTACGCATCGGGCTGGCAAAATCAAACATGTTCCAGACAAAGGAGCCCCACAGATACGGCTTGCTGCAGAATATCGGGTAGACTGTTTCATGATACAGAGCCTGATATTCTTCGGAATAATCACGGATCTGCGGAGCAGCCGCATGCAGCGCCGGATTGGCATCCACACCATATTCACTCATACCTAGAGGAAGCTGCGGGCGCGCGCCGTGAAAACGGTCCAGAAATTCATCGTAATCATGCATTTTACCGTAATACCAGCCAAAATACACATTATATCCGATCATGTCCGTAACAGCGTTCAGCCCGCTGCCGGCTCTGACTGTATACAGATTGGCAGCACAGACAAGACGTTCCGGATCGAGATGCTTCGCCAGGTCATACATACTGCGGAGTATGCCATACATATACGGCTCATCGCCGAACATACCGATTTCATTCTGTATTCCCCAGAAAAAGATTGACGGATGGTGCATATTCTGCAGAATCAGTTCTTTCAGCTGAAGACAAACCCCCGCAGCGACTGCCTCCTTGTCCGGCAATTTCAGCATCGGTATCTCTGCCCAGACAATCAGTCCACGTTCATCCGCAAGATCATAAGCCCTCTGCGGATGCTGATAATGAGAGAGCCGCAGCGCATTTGCTCCGATCTCATCAATCAGGTCAAAGTCCTGTTCCAGATTCTGATCCGGGACCGCGTTATAGAACCCGTCTCGGTCCTGATGTTTTGCTACACCGTTTATCCGAAGATGCTGTCCGTTTAAAAAGAACCCCTCCTGAGGGTTCATCCGAAAACTCCGGAATCCGGTTCTTTTCCGAACAGTATCCGTAGCCTTCCCCTGCCAGAGGAGTTCTGCCTGTACAATGTAGAGCGCAGCGCTTTTCCGACCGTTCCAGAGCTTCGGATTTTCTATCAGTATGTCTGCCGGCCGGTCGGCGGGATAAACAGCTGACTGCAGAATTTTATTATCTTCCCGGAAACTTCCGTTTTCTTTATCCGAACTGCTCAGGGAATGCAGCACAGTATAACGAATTTCCGCACCTTCCGGAGCTACGACATGGGGCTCACAGTGAATCAGGCCGATGTTTTGTCCGTCTGATTCCAGCACTGCTGTCCGCACAAGGATACCGTCTGTTCCATAATACAGATAATCAAAATGGACCTGCTCCGCAGCGATCAGGTTGACGCCGCGATAAAGCCCGCCGTAAACAGGGAAATCCCCCGCAAGGGGGGAAATCTCACTGTTTACTTCATTAGATACAAAAATCCGGAGCTGAAAAGTGCCATTCGCAAGACTGCTTTGCGGAACCTCGCCGCGGAAAGCGCTGTAGCCTCCTTTATGTGACGCAACAAGCGTATCATCAACAAAGACCTTTGCCTGCTGATCTGCTGCCGGAATATCGATGAAAAGCTTTTCCCAAGATGTATCTGCTGTCACGGCTTTTTCATACAGCGTAAGGCCGCGATATGGCTCTTCATCCATATAACATGTGTGCGGGAGACTGACTTTTTCAGTCAGTCCGGCCGAACACAACTCATCTATATGGACCGCATCTGCTGCGTCTATTGAAATTCCTTCGAGTTTTCGGAAGGTCCAGTTTTCATTCAGCGGAATTTTATGCATTTTCTTCCCTCATTTTGTAGATCTTCTCTTCTACTTCCTTCATTTTAGAAGGTGTCAGATCATAAAACTTCATGGCAAGAATATTGAAAGCTGCTCCGATCAGTTCCAATCCGTAATAGAACAACAGTCCGATTGCAAGAAGCTTGAAGCTGTAAGGCGTATCAAGATCCGGGAATTTGTCCGCAAAACCGATCACCGCGAAACCTACGCCGACAAGCAGCGGTCCGAAAGAACTGATCATCTTGTCCATGAAGGAGAAGAGTGTTCCAACCATGCCGGGTATATATTTGCCGCTGCGGGATGCCTCATAGTCATTCACATCCGCGATCATCGGCGGGATGATGGAACTGGTAATCATCTGGAAGCCGCCGCCGACAACTGTAACGACGAACAGAAGAACCGTGAACAGGGTAAAGCCGGAGAACGGTGCACCGTAGCCGTTCGTATATCCGGGCAGATTGAGCGTTTTCGGATCCATGAAAAGCCAGATCAGAATAGCAACGGCATCCATCACAATCACGCCCCATGAACCGATCTGCATTGCTTTCTTAAGACCGAACTTCGCGCCGATCGCGCCTACACCCAGTGCCATCATGACAAGGCCTACAATCGTTGTATAGAATGTCCAGCCTCCCGAAAGCTTGTAGTTTCCGGCTACAATTCCGTATAAAACAAGTAAAATCGCAGACGTCTTACAGGTATTGGCCAGCATGTCTGTTGCTCTGGTTACAATCATCATCTGCAGCGGGCGGTTGTGCGTAAGCACATCCAGGTAGTCACGGAAACGGATTTTCGGCTTCTTCGTGGCATTCGTCTCCGAAAAGTAAGGAATGTCCTTCGGCGCAATTGAAATATATGCAATGATAACGCCTGCGGACGCGATGAGCGCTACAATCAGCCAGTATTCATGAAAAAGCTCCGCGCTGCCGAGCGTTCCGTACTTGACCGCCAGCGATGCTACAACCATCTGCATGACCGCGCGCATGATGCGGACGATAACGGTCCCGACAATCGAAAGAATCGGGCGCTGCCTGGGATCATTGGTCAGGCAGACATTTCCTACGTGATTGGAAATATTCAGGAACGTATACCCGATATAATAAATCAGCGTAAAGATTACAAAGAAGACCGGACGCAGAGCCCCTTCCGGCAGCCGGTCTGTTACATTAAACATCAGAAAACTGTTAACAAACAAAAGGATGCCGCCTGCTGTAAGGCAAAGTCTTGTTTTGCCGAATTTGTCCGTTTCATGGAAACGATCGACCAGAAATCCTACGATCGGATCGGTCACGCCGTCCCACAGGCGCATGATTGTCGAAAAACTGGATGCCAGAATAACTGCCATGCCGACATAACCGTTCAGATAATACGACATGATCATGGTCAGGCCCATGTAAAGATTGACCGCCATATTGGCGCCGGAAAAGCCGATGATCCTCCAGACCGGTACGAAATGAATTCCATCGTCTTTCAAATACTTCGCGGCTTTTGCCGGGATGCCGCCTCTTGCTGTATCACTCATTGGATAACCTCCTGTATATCTTCCTCTGGCGTTTTGCCAGGACCGCCTCAAGTCAGCAAGAGGATAGCATGAATCCCCCGTCCGTAATAGAATTTTATTCTCGATTTTAGTATAATATTCCCGGAGGTGTTCGCGAAGTGAATACACTGCAGAGCGGCCTTGAACTGATCCGGGGCTTATATCATGTTGAAATCACAGAAATCAGTTCCAGACAGGATGCAAAGAATTTCTCATCAAGGCATCTTCTGCATCCGTTGCAGATCCAGATGACGCCTGAGGCTTTATGGATGATTCATGAAAATCAGGACACGAACAGTGTATATCTGATCCATGATGTACTGCTGATGTATTTTGCGGCTTTCCGCCTGCAAGGACACTTTATCATTCTCGGGCCATATACAACCCTGCTCCTGTCGCTTCGTGATTCGCAGCAGATTCTGGAAAGAAGCGGAATGAAAGAGATTTCACCCGGAGATGTGATGCTTTACCGCGAATCGTATCCGAGCCTGCGGGAAGCGGAGATTAAAAACATCGTGCGGACAATGATCCGCGTTCTAGATCCGGATTCACCGGTCAGAGTCTTTCATCAACCTGCGGAACCGGCAGCAAATGCCGCACAGGAAGAATGGGATGCATCGACCATTTTAATCAGTGGAGACTCGGATCGTCCGCATTATTCATCCCTGCTGGAAAAAAGGTATGCGCATGAACAGCAGTTCCTTGATGCGATCAGGAAGGGAAATACCCGCTCCGCTCTTTTAAACCTCGACAATATGCAGCAGGATGTTACCTATCTGAAAAAGATCGGAACCACGATGGAAAATGAGCGGATCGGCGCCGCCATTACAAGGACAACCGTGCGGGTCGCAGCGCTGGAAGCGGGACTGCCGCCGATCATTGCAGACCGGCTCTCCAGTGAAAACACAAGACGCACACAATCTGCCAGAACAGTAACCCAGATTCTGGATGCCAAGGAAGATATGGTCAGGAACTTCTGTCAGGCAATGCGCATGAATCTCTTAAATTCCCACAGCGCGCTTGCCCAGAGTGTACTCTACTATCTGGAACATGAATACTATCATCCCATCCGGCTGCGGGATATCGCTGAAAATCTTGATACCTCCGGAAAAAAAATCATTCGTGTCTTCAGCGAAGAGTTCGGCGTCACACCGGTCGCGTACCTGAACCGCTACCGTGTGAAGAAAGCCGCAGAGCTGCTTCGTACAACACATCTGCCTGTAGGAGAGATCTGCGGGATGGTCGGGGTGGAAGACGCGAATTATTTTATCAAATTGTTCCGGCGCGAATATGGGAAGACGCCAACGCAGTATCGTAAGCAGAATAAGGTATGAGCTGAGGATAATCCGGCCACGAAACAATAGAATAATATCGATATGAAAAATACAGAAATTTTCAACCTGATTACTTCGTATACAGAAGAAATCTTCCATTTGAAATTTACGCTGGCAGATACAGAAGAAAAGATTACCGCGTTCAGCCGGGAGCATTACTTCCATCAGCTGCAGACATGGCTTTCACCGCAGGCACTGCAGCTGATTCTTGCGCAGGCAAATCACACACAGCTGAGTCGTTTCAAAGATGCTCTGCATCTTCAGCTGATTTTCTTTTATTATGAAGACATCCCCGTCCTTGCAGGTCCGTTTCTGACGGAGCCGGCTTCCCGGGGATTCTGCACGACACTGAAAAACCTGTACCCTGACAGGAATGTTTCGGTTGAGGAACTGCTGATTTATTTCGGAAAGTATCCGATAATCCCGGAGGAAATTCTAAACCGCCTGTTTACTGCTCTCTGCAGAAAACTGGGACTGGATGACCTGGAATACCATGTTGTTTCTTATTCCGGCCCGGACAGCCGGCAGCCTGACGATCCGGAATCTGCCGTGCGGATAGCAAGTGAAGCTCTGGAACACCATTACCGGGAAGAAGCTCAGTTTATGGATGCTGTTGAACGTGGAAATGTTCAGGAAGCTTTGCGCTATCTCCGTACGATGGATACGGATGCCCGGGCGCTCTGGAATACGGCACCGCTTCACACCTATAAGGCTGGTGCGGCTGTTACCCGGACTATGGCCAGAACTGCCGCGTATCGTGCCGGAGTTCCGGCGGCATTGATACACCGGATTACTTCGCAAAGTGCGAGACAAATTACTATGGCGAGCTCCGTCGGAGAAATTCTGAGGGAGAAAGAAAATGTTGTGCAGGATCTGTGTCTGGCAGTTGCTCGGATGAGGTCCGGTAAGTATTCGGCACTGGTTCAGACTATTTTTTATGCTCTTGATACAGGATACGTGCAGGATATCAGTGAGAATAATCTGGCAAGTGAAATGGGGGTGTCGCAAAGTTATATGATTGCGGCGTTCCGCCGGGAAACCGGGCAGACGCCCGGGCAGTATCTTCTGAATATCCGCCTGAAAAACGCAGCCCGTATGCTCTCTTCTTCAGGAGAAAGCATACGGGCCATCGCCGGAAAATGCGGTATTCCGGACAGTAATTATTTTGCCAGATTATTCCGGGCACGTTACGGATGTACACCGACGGAATATAGAAAAAAATACTGCATATAAGATCTGCAAACGGGATTACGCGTGTATCTGAACGCCTGTGTCACCAAACTCAAGATAAGGTCCCGATGGCCGGCTCATGGGACGCCATTCGGGAATAGCCGGACTTTTCGGATATCCGTTTTCCGCAAAACAGCAGAGTGCGGACAAAAGTGCATTGCTCAGTGCATAGTCCTTTTCCTCCATCGGACGCCAGCAGTGCCGGAGCGTTTCCATGGTGTACCATAGCTCTGCCGAATGAAAAGCACCGGCATCGTCGCCCGGAAGCCTCCTTGTGAACCGGAAATACCAAGCCGGTTTCCTGTGCAGTTTGTTAACGGAAGTACAGAAGCTCACGGCCATTCGGTTCAGAATCTCCGGAAGCATATCCTCTGAATTGGTGCTGAGAAGATACGGGATATCAGCCATTTTCCCTTCCGAAACAGCCTTAGCCGGGTCTTCCGGGATCAGATTCCCGTCAATATGCGGGCAGAGATGATTCAGCAGCTCCCTGTCTGCGGAAACCTTAACGGCATTCAGGACTTCTTCCGGTGTTTTCCGGCGCCACTCCTCCAGCGTAACGCCGAGCCGTTTTGTAATTCGGGCGCAGTATGACAGACTGTCATGAACCGGTGTTACGGCGGCAAATTCCCGGCCGATTCCTCCGCCGCTGCTCATGCAGGCTCCTGCGATAAGGGGCTTTACGGATGGCGAAAGAACCAGCTGCTGAATACTCATGGCACCGGCCGACTGACCGTAAAGCGTGATTCGTTCCGGATCACCGCCGAATGAGGCAATGTGGCGTCTTATCCACCGGATGGCCTCAACCTGGTCATACAGGCCATAATTCCCGGTGTGACCGGATTCTTCTTCCAATTCGCGGCTGCACAGGAAGCCGAAAACTCCCAGACGGTAATTGATACTCACAAAGATCACACCACGCTTTGCAAATTCCGTACCATTCATGTGCATCTCATTTCCGCAGCCACCCATGAATGCGCCGCCGTGAATATAGAGGACGACCGGGGCGCCGCAGGCATACGCCGGGGACCAGATATTCAGGAAAAGGCAGTCTTCGCTGTAGTCAAAATGCATACCTTTCCTGAATTCCCGATAATAAAACGGTTCCGGGTTTTTCAGAGACTCATCATCATAGGTGCGCATCTGAACGCAGGCAGCCCCGAAAGAGGTAGCATCGTACACACCATCCCAGTTATTCACCGGGACCGGATACTTCCAGCGCTCTGCAGCCGCGTAGCGGATACCGCGAAATTCACAGATTCCTTCGTCATTCATCAGGCCGCGGATGGTGCCGCAGTCTGTCTCTTTCTCAATGGTTTTCATTTGTCCTCTGCCTCACCGTCAGTATTTTCATCTGCTGCGGCAGCTTTTCTTCTTGCCTCAAGTACTCCATGAACTTCCTGTGTCTTTTTCTGATTCAGGTTGTAAATGAGACCAATACCTAGGAGCGTAATCAGTGCGCCGATCATAGGCATTGTCAGCGTCAGGATACGGACATTGGGGCCAAATGTTTCCGGCTGTACCTTTGCGCCTTTAACAAATCCGATCGCACCGATCGCCCAGGAAATAATCGCGTTGACGATGGCAGATCCGATCTTGCGGGAAAAGGTGTAGACAGAGTAGAGTGTTCCGTCCGAACGCTCGCCGTTCTTGTATTCCTGATAATCGATGGCGTCAGTCACGAGCGCCCATACCAGCATGATGAAGATCGTGCTGCCAAACCCGGCAACGGTATTGGCGAACATGAATACATACGGATTGGAAATCGGAAACGCAAGCAGAATGCTGTAGCCGATAAGACTCAGCACGGCACCGATTAAAATCAGGGTGCGTTTTCCGATCTTCTTTGAGAGGTGCGGCACCAGCCAGAATGCCAGAAACATCATGGGAAGACTGATATAGGAACTGGCTGCCATGACTCTGGGCTGATGATAATACTCGCGGTACAGGTAGCTGTTGACGCTTTGTGCGGAAAAGAACATGCTGCCGATCGATGCAATCATAACACCCACAAGAGGTCGGTTTGTGAAGGCCTCTCTGACTACTTTGAAAAAGCTGAACTTTGCTTTTGTCCTGGTTCCGTCCGCCTGCACGGAATACTTCAGAGGCTGTCTTACCCGCTCTTTGGAAAACGCGATCAACATCGAGTAAAATACAATCGTTCCGATACCTGCAATGACCGCCATCAGGAAATATCCGCCTGCATTCGGATTGTTGTTTGCGTCCCAGATTGCGAGGGAAACGATCGGCAAGAAAAGCATACCTACGCCCATTCCTCCAAAGGATCTTGCTCGGGACAATTTGGTTCTTTCAACAGGATCCGTCGTGATGACACTGGCCATGGCGCCATACGGCATGGAAGTTCCTGTATATGCCATTCCGTAGAGAATATAGGAAACGGCAACCCATGTGTGTTTGAGAAGTGACGGGAACGAAGAAACATCTGCAAAGCACATCAGTCCGGCCACAGCGAGCGGAACCATGAACAGTTTTACCCATGGCTTGAACTTGTCCTGCGTTTTTCCGATATGGAAGTGGTCAGGAAGCGAGCCGATCAGCGGATCGTTGATTGCATCCCAGATTTTTGCCACCAGAATCAGACCGGCCATCCATTTCGGGTCGATTCCGAGAACATAGGTACAGAAAGTGAGGAAAAATGCGCTCACATACAGGTTGACAAGACTTCCGCCGAAGTCCCCGCAGAAATAGCCGAACTGTTCCAGCACGGATACTTTCTGATTACTTGGATTTTCTTTATTCATCCTTTCTGGTTCTCCTTTCAGACAAGCAGATCGACTTGTATCGATCGTTTTATTGTCTAAATCATACGGAGAACCCTGTATAAAATATAGCAGAATACGTAGCTAATAAGGATAATATATTACTACTTCTTATCCTACAGCACTTCGTTCAGTCCGCTGTGGATCAGACGCACGTTTTTCGCAGCTGCGTACAGTGATTCCGATCGCGCAGAATACGAATGCCTTCTCCTGTTCCATATTGGTTCATAATAACTACCTCCATGGCAGCATCCTGTCGCAGCCTGCTCTGTCTGTATACCTACGTAGAGTAGAGCACATGTTATCCGCACGAAGAGAAGTGCGTCATGGATTGCACCGCTTGCACGGCGCATACCCTTCGGAAATCAGCTCATCCCTTGACGCGTTCGTATCCATCCGGTTTTTTTGTTTAATTTGCGATACGCTGGAACAGGAAGGATAATGGAACTTCTTTGTATTTGTATTGACTACATAAATCAATTCTTTGCCGTCATTTGCGAATGCCGACGAAGCGTCAGCCACTGATGCAGCTGACGCGGCTTCGCTGCCCGAAGACGCCGCACTGCCTGAAGGCGCCACGCTGCCTGAAGATTCCGAACTGCCCGATGACGCCGCGTACCCCGCGCCGGTATTCCCATATTCATCGTACAGAACCGTGGAAGCATAGTTCTCTATAGCAAGCGCACGGTCCGCCTGACTGTCCCCCTCGGTAACCGTGCCTGTCGCATAGTCAATGACAACGCCTGGCTGCACGTTATAGACAAACGCGTTGAACCTGATTCCTTTGCCATGGTCCTCAATACTCTGCGCTTCGAGGAGAATCCCCCGCGCTTCCAGCTCATCTCCCACAAAAACAGGCGTCGCCCGATACAACACATGATTCCCTGTTTTCTGCACGTACCCCAAAACAGACAGTTCATAAGGTTCCATGCCGTCCACGTTCATGTACCGCGTCCCGGTCATCAGATTCTCCGGATTCGCGTTTTCACCCGAAAGACTATAGGCGATCTGATGACAGCGGTTATAGACATATTTACCGCTGATAAAATCATATTTTTTCTGCGGCGTCTGCCAGCCGGAAGGTTTCACCATGCCGATCGCGCCGCGCTTCTCCTTGGGAAGAAGATCCGGCCCGATACTCGCGATCGAAACACCGGTGCGCCCTTTGGAATCCAGCGGACTGAATTTCTTGAAAGATACGGTCGCATTCGCGAGCTCTGTTTTTGTGAAATACGGGACATCCTGATTGAGACGGTAATACGGCACGCCATCCCATGCGGGAATCCTGCTGTAGTCAAAAGCTTTACCGCTGTCCGCCGCCGCAGAAACATGTGCGGCAGCAGCCTCTTTCCCCGCGCCGCCTGAAATCGGATGCAGCACGAGAAAGAAGGCCGCGAAGAATACAGCGGTCAGTGTGACAAATTTCCTGATTTTCATAATGAAACCTTAGTGGTGATTTTTGAATGAGGTCTGTTTTAGCGTCAAAACTGCACAAGTATTTGTGCTATGCTTGTACATCTCCGGCTCCTGACAGATACAAAAATCCGGCACAGAACACCTCTGCTCCATGCCGGACAACGTACACGCGTAATATGATCCGTTAAGCGTCCAGCTCTTTCCGGAATTTGTCTATCAGCACCTGCAGTTCCTCCTGCGAAGGCTCGACCTTGTGAGGATTCATCGCAAAAACATCCCCCCACTCAACCTGATCCTTATACTTGGGAACTACATGCACATGGAGATGGTGCATCGTGTCTCCGTAAGCGCCGAAATTGATTTTATCCGGATGAAACAGCTTATGAACGCAGACCGCAACCTTGTTGATATCCTCGATATACTGCGCGCGCTCTTCCTGTGTCAGGCTGGTAATATCATCCACGTGACGCTTGCAGGCAACGATCACACGGCCCGGATGGCTCTGCTCCTTGAACAGAATGACCTTCGACATGGGCAGTTCGCAGATCTTCACACCGAATGCCGCGAGCAGCTCCCCCTCTGCGCAATAAGAACAATCCTTGTGTTCAATTTCCATCTTTCTTCCTCCAAATTCAATCATCCGGCAGTACGCATGTCTCACTCACCGGAAAAAGTCTGTACACAGAACAGTTTATCATAGTTGGCCGGTCCGGTTAAGCGTTTACACCTTTCTCTTCCAGCCATTCCTTCAATACAACCGCATTACAATGTTCCGCATCCTTCGCCCCGAACAGCAGCGTTACCGTTCCATCATCGTGCCTGAGCTTCTCCGCGAATTCGGCGGCTGCCGGGTTGGCATCAAGCTCTTCCCGATAACGTTGACTGAATCGATCAAACAGTGCCGGATCATGTCCGTACCATTTCCGCAGCTCCGCGGACGGCGCCAGCTCCTTTTCCCACGCATCAAGCGCGGCCTTCTCCTTGGTCAGGCCGCGTGCCCACAGCCGGTCGACGAAGATGCGTTTGCCATCTTCGGGCGAGGGCGTGTCATATATTCTTTTTAATTGTAGAATCATGGTGTTGCCTCCGGACAGGAATGTGTTTTTCTTCCTGCTTCTTAAATGATAGCATATCCTCGTCTCAATAAAAGGGCTGAATGGTTGTCCGGCGCCGGGCTAGCCACGGTAATTTGCCGCCCGCAGCGACTCACTGCCCGCGGCAACTCGTTGCCCGCGGCGATCCCTTCCGCACATCTATGCAATATCGGCGCGTCTTGCTCCCCTGCATAAATTTTCCAAGACAGATTTACGGCGCGGGTGCATATTGCATAGATTTCCTGCTTTTCCAGGCAATACGGCCCGCGCCGCTGAATTCGTCTTGAATTTTTCATGCAATGCGTGCGGCACCCCTCATATTGCATAAAGCAAGTCGCGCGGCGTCTCGCCTGGCCTGCCAAAGGCCCCGCCGCGCGCTGGGATTCGCCACAGGCAAAGGACGAGCCGTTCCGGAACAGCTTTGAACCGGCCAGTGAACGCCGGCCGGCTCTTGCATTAAACCGTAATCTCTATCTGATTTCCTTCGATCGCCGCGATGCAGCTTTCATAATAGCCGTCACCCGTAGTACGCGGTCCGCTTAAGACTTCATACCCGTCTTCCATCATCCGGGAAGTCAGTTCCCTCACTTTTTCCTTGCTTCCGACGCTGAAAGCGATATGGACATAGCCTGTCCGCACGGAAGTCTTCTCCGGGTCTTCCATGGCCGGTTTATTCATGATTTCAAGCCGGGCGCCCCTGTCAAAGGTAAGAAAATACGACTTGAAATCTGTTTTCATATTGTGATATCCCGCATTGGCGGTTGCCCCGAAATACTTGATGAAAAATTCTTTTGCCGCCTCGAGATCATTCACATACATTGCCGCGTGTTCAATCTTCATATTTTACCGTTCTCCCTTTCAAAATGCGGTACGTTCTCCCTTTTTCCTCTTCAAAACGCGATACGTTCTCTCCAGCAAAACAAAATTCATCACCGCAAACACCAGCAGATAATATGGCATGATCACGATGCCAAAGCTCTGCTGCAGATGTCCGAACACCATCGGCATGAACGTGCTTCCAACATATGCGGATGCCATCTGCAGTCCGATCACAGACGCGCTGTACTTCTCTCCGAAGTTCGCCGGCGCCATATGCTGAATCGCGGGATACACCGGCCCCATCCCCGTTCCGATAATCACAAAGCCAATTGCCGCGGGAATATAATTCTCCACCGGGAGCATTACCATGACAATTCCCACCAGTTCGACAGAAATTCCGATCCGGATCAAAAGCCTGTCGCCCAGACGGTTCGACACAATGCCCGAAAGGAGTCTTCCGAACATTAAGCCGCCGAAAATCAGTGAGCCAAAGGAGGCGATCATACCGCTGGTCAGGCCTGTTTTGGCGCCTGCAAAATAGCTCGACGTCCACAAAAAGCACGTAGCCTCCCCGGAGCAATACGCGAAGAACGCGGTCAGGGTCGGGATCACGCCGGGTACTTTGACGGATTCCCGGATGCCGGCACCCGCTTCGGCGCCTTCCCCGGCCGCACTACCGTGATTCTTCCAAAGCGGCAGCGAAAGAACACACACAATCAGAATTCCCAGCTGGATGAAGGCGGTCCAGCGGTAGCCCTGCTCCCAGTCCGCGTACCGCAGGGCCAGCGCCATGATATTCGGGCTGATCACAGCTCCCACGCCGTAGAAGCAATGCAGGAAATTCATGACCGCCGAAGAATAGTGACTTGCGACATAATGGTTGACCGATGCGTCAATTGCGCCGGCACCGAGGCCATACGGTACAACGAACAAAAACAGCATCCAATACGATGTTGAATACGAAAATCCGATCAGACCGATCACGGTAAGCAGGATGGACACGATGACAATCCACTGTGTGCGGAACCGCCGGATCATCCGGGGGCTTATGAGCGCGGACAAAATCGTCATAAAGGATATGGACATCGAAACATATCCTGCATAAGAAGACGGCACGGCAAAGACCTTCTGCATGGTAGGCCAGCCGGAACCAAGCAGGGAGTCCGGGAGTCCGAGGCTGATGAAGATCAGGAAAATTACTGAAAGCAGCATAGATTTGGGTTCCTCCAACTTTTGATGTGATTGGAGTATATCACTTAAATTCTGTTTACCGATAGAACAAAATCACATATAATCGAAGGAATAATAGGACAATATCTTCAAATTGGCGTTTTGTTGAAGTGATCGTCAAAACAAACGCCGGCATGAAAACCGATGCGAGCCTTAAAGCAAACAATCAGGTGGAGGAGCTATGAGCCTGTCTTATTCAACCGACAGGACCGATGAAACCGGCAGAGAACTTCTTACGTATGGAACGCCGGACTTTCCGATTTCCTTTTTTGATGATGATCTTACCGTTGTGAAAGTGCCATGGCACTGGCATGACGAATGGGAGATTTCCGTCATCCTCTCGGGAACAGTGCGCGTTTCGCTCGTCGGCTGTGAAACCGTGCTGCGCGCCGGCGAAGGCTGTTTCATCGGAAGCGGCGTTCTGCATTCCGCCAGTCTTCTGACGCAGGCCGGACATCAGCACGCCATGGTATTCAGCCCGCGCGTCATTGCGGCGAAGGGGGATATTGTGTGGGGAGGGTATGTTTTGCCGGTGTTAACGCAGAAGTACCCGCCTGTCATTAAATTTACCCCGGAAGTCGAATGGCAAAGAGAAGTTCTTGCCATGGCTGAAAAAGCATGGCTCGCAGGAGCCTCCGAAGAAGCCGATTATCCTCTCGCTGTGCGGGAGTCCCTGAGCCGGATCTTATCCCGGATGATCCGCAATATCGATCCGGGAACCGGTCCGTCCGCCACCTCCCGGATGCAGCGGGACGAGCAGCGGATCAAGAAAACACTTGATTATATTGAGACTCATTTCAGGGAACAGGTTACGGTTGAGGGCATCGCCGGGAGCGCGGGAATCAGCGTCAGTACGCTTCTGCGGCTCTATCACGATATTCTGCATACGACGCCGATACAGTATGTACTCAAATACCGTCTGGAACAAATCCGGCGCGAGCTGCGCACAAATCCCGGATCGTCGATTGCGGACGCGGCGTATTCGTGCGGGTTTAACGATATCAGTTATTTCAACCGCTGTTATCTGAAGGCTTACGGCAGCACGCCGTCTGCTTACAAGAGGGGACTGGCATGAGCACTGGCAGTCACGGCGCTGACTGACCTGCACGGCGCTGCCATGGCACTGTTCCGGCGTCTCCTGCCACGGCGATGTCACAACTCGAGCCTCATATAAACGACTTCCTGATAACCGCTCAGGCGCGATTTAAACCCTTTTGGATTTCTCCCGAATTCCACAAAACCGGCCTTTTTATACAGCTCGATTGCCCTGCGGTTCTCCGCGACCACCTCGAGTTCCATCTGTTCATATCCGGCGTCCTTCGCGCACGCAATGCAGGCCTCCAGCAGCGCGCGGCCGATGCCGAGCCCCCAGTATGCCTTGTCAACGCTGATCCCGAACTCGGCTCTGTGCCGGATTTTGTATCTGCTGCCAACCGGGTTGATTCCGGCAGTTCCGGCAACAGCACTATTTACTACCGCAAGGATTTCAGCTTCGCACGGGCTGTCTGTTTTGTCTTTTAAAAACTGCGCTTCCTGTTCAGCTGTTTTATCCGATTCATCCGGATAGGAAAGGAGGTAGTCCGTCTGTCTATGCGCCAAAACAAAATTGTCCAGAGCAGCCTTCCCATCCTGTTCGGTTCCGTTGCGCAGGGTGCAGGGGCGGCCGTCTTTCAGAGTGATGCGTTTTCTATAGTGCATAATTATTCTCTTCCTAGGATCTATAAAGTCATTCTGTAAATTAACGTAATCTATATCTCATCCGGCTTAAGATAATGGCCGCCTTGCGTACATCTTACATAAATACCGTACCGTCCAAGTCTTGCATATATTTGACAGTGATGCGTTGGACAGGTTACATGCTTCTGAAAGATATAGAAATTAACAATTTCTTCTGTCAATAACGCTGTACCTTTGCATCCTGAGCATTTTAAATAGTATATTCCCTTCCTGTTTTTAACGAGCAACATCGGTTTTCCGCATTTTTGACAATGCACTACATCATTAATGTAATTCTCCAGTCCTTCTGTTGCTTCACCCCCTTTGGCATGTTGTCGGATAGTAGCAGCTTTCTCAGTAAGCTGGCCTTCCTTACTACCATTATGGTAATGTTCCGGTTCTGTTAATGTTTTGATCATGTCTATCGTATTCGAACCTGTGATACGAAGATATGTGTGGCAGACTGTTGTATAAGTTAAGTTTTTATCATGAAATGCGCCTTTGGATGCAGGCATACCATACCAGATTACTTTGTCATCAATCGCAAGAAGAGGGAACACTGCGTCATCCGTTTCCACAGTAATTTTTTTCCATTCATCCGGAAGCGAATTATAGTCATTCGATTTGCAAAGTAACCGGATTCCATTTTTCTTCGCCATGGCTAACACAGTAAACAGTTTATCCCTAATTTTTTCGTTTAACTCTCCATCCGGTATTGATATTACTATTTTGTTTTCAGCCTGTTTTATGTCTTGTCTCAGGTAATCGAAGGCTGTTTCGGCGTCCATATATAACTTGATGTTTTCACCAATATCCAGTGATTTAAGATAGTTCTCCAGCAAACGATCTTTGTGTGATACGACATTACCATGCTCCAAGAGATGCTTGATCAGCAGATAAATGATATTGTTCTTATCCTCTATCTTATTTGTCCAAAATCGTTTATCTGCGACTGTAATGAATTTCCCCCTCGCTCGCGTGACTGCTACGTTGATCAGTCTGGTAAGATTTCCGTTTTCATTCTTTGACATCAACCAGCCCGGTTTCGCTGCCGGATAGCTCTCAACCGCGTCAAATACAATAATATTTCTCTCCGATCCTTGAAACTGATGCACTGTAGCACAGGTAATATTTCCATCATCCTGCTGTTGATAATCCTGCAGCATGGCACGTATGAGGCGGGTCTGGGCTGCATACGGCGTAATAATTCCAACACTGTGCTCACCTTTTCGCTCCGCCTGCATAGCCGTCATAAGCGAAATTACAGCACTTAAAATATTAAATCTGGAATTATCATCGTTTTTACTGGCAGCGCAATACGTACCCGAAAGATCGACAAAGATCATGGAATGACCTGCGAAAGGATCCTCATTTACAATTCCAAGCCGTTTTTCGGCTACCCCTGCGTGATCTTTAAGCAGCCTTCCGTATACATATATGTTGGGAAATGCTGATATATCAGGATACATCCTCCGTTGTTCATTCAGCATGACCAGCCATGGATGATTATAAATACTGCCAATGCCATTATTTATTCCCAAATAGGAAAACAAGTCTTTATTCAGGATATCTTTGGCTTCTGATTGAGCAATCGGGGCGAGCTGCCGGAAATCACCTACCGCAATAAAATGTTCTTTCGCCAATGAAGCTGCGCAAAGAATCTGCGGAACATATGCCATACTAACTTCATCAAACATCACAAAATCATATCTTTTATCTTCAAACAGCGGATCAATTGTGACTTTTGAAATAGTTGTGGCTACGATCTTTGCTTTCCAAACATATTCTTTTTCTGCCTGACGTATCTGAATCCTGATATTTTTCAGTTCTTCTTCCAATACGAGCCGCCGTCGAAAACTCGCCTCACGGTTCTTCTGAAGCTGGCTCTTTTCCTGAAGGAGTATCTTTCTTCTTTCCCTAACACTTGGCAGGCTTTCCAATGCATAATTAAATGCAACTGCATCTTTGTCATCAACCAGTCTTGTATCTCGAACATAGCCGTAGCGAAGCACCTTGCCTTCTCTTAAGTATTCGTCGTGTTCGCCTTCGCGAAGTTGTTTCGCAATTTCCAGGGTCACACCATCAACGGAAATATTACTGTGAGAAACCACCAGTACACTCTTTCCCTCCAGCAAAGCATCAATGGCGATTTGCGCCATTGTGTATGTTTTTCCGGTTCCGGGCGGGCCCCAGATTACTGTAATTTTTGAGGAAAGAGCGTGTTTTCGAGCTGCTTTCTGACCTTTGACGATATTAGACAGATGGTTTTTTTCAGCCAGCTCAGGTCCTTGATTCAACAATTCAAATGCAATTGAATTGGCCGGCGTTATATTATCCAATTTATTGTACAAGGCTTCCAGCAGTTTCCAAGGTGCCACGCCAATCAGCGCACTATCGATACGTGCGCCAAAGTCACGATCAATGACAACAATAATCTGGAATCCTTCGCATTTAAGAACATTTCCGGTCGCGGTCGCTTGTGACTTTACAACCGTTAACGTGACCGGCGCATCATCCGATAGATGCAGCTCTGTTTCCATCGTGAAACTATAGGCATATCCCCCATGGAGCGAACTTAAATATACACCCCCGGTAACCTTATATTTTCGACCCCCATTATTCTTTAATTCAACAATTTCTTGAAAGATTGCTCTCTTATACATGTCTAATGTTGACGCAGTATACATAAATCCCCCCAGCTCAAGTTGCCCCCTGTTAGGTACACATTTCTCCACACACTGTTTTACTGTTAAAGGGAGCGCTCTGCCCGTACGAAAACATATTCCTTCTCCGACGACCTGCCCTCATCAAATTGATAACCGCTCCAGTCAAAATATATGATCTGCTCCGGCTTCTCCGCCTGAATCCCTGCCATAAAGCGCACCATCTCGCCTCTGGCCATCTTGGCATATACGCCCTTCTGAACGACCTTTCCGTTCACAAGTTCACCAAATATACAGGTAACGAAGCGGTCTTCCGGCTGCAGGTATTTTTCAACGCACTTTGCGTATTCCCTGGAAGCCAAGTTAATGAGGATACGGCTGTCGTCCATCACCTCTTTGTAGAGATTATCTCCCCAAAAGTCATAGAGGTTTCTGCAGCCTGCGACAGCTGCCTTTGACTGCATCTCCAGTCTGTATGGCACAACGCCGTCCATCGGTTTTAAAACGCCATAGAATCCCGAAAGTATACGCAAATGCTTCTGCACATACGTTAACTGGCCATCCTCAAAAACAGCCGGAGCCATATACGTATACTGAATGCCGTCGTATGCCAGAAGCGCCGGTGTCAGACTGTTTTTCAAATCCATATTCGCAAAACGTTCCGCGTTTTGTTTTGCAATTTTATCGTTACACGCCCACAGCTTTTTCTGCTCATCAAAAGAAAGACTGCTGATCCGGTCTTTGAGGATAGCAGTCTTTTCAAGAAAAACCGGCGTCTCTGTGCAGGCAAAGGTATCGGTGTCGGTCCGCATTTGCTTTGCGGGAGAAATGATAATCCGCATGGGCAATTCCTTTATCCAAGTTCCGAAAGCATCTGTGCCGGATTCTCCGCCGCCTTCACCTTACCAAACGCCTTCTCGATGATGCCGTTCTCGTCAATCAGATATGTTGTCCGGACCACGCCCATGGAAACTTTGCCGTAATTTTTCTTTTCCTTCCAGACATCATATGCCTGAATGACTTCCTTTTCCGGATCGGAAAGCAGCGTGAACGGCAGGCCGTACTTCTCCTCAAACTTCTTATGCGAAGCTACGCTGTCTTTACTGACGCCCAGTATGACAGCTCCCCTTTCGCGAAACTGTGGATAAAGTTCTCCAAATGCGCAGGCCTGTTTCGTGCAGCCGGCGGTCATGTCTTTCGGGTAGAAATACAGGATCACTTTCTGTCCACGGTAGTCTTCCAGTGAGTGATAAATTCCGTTTTGATCCGGCAGTGTGAAGACCGGGGCTTTCGTTCCGATTGTAAGCATAGGTGTTTTTCCTTTCATTCGACTGAATCAGTCAGCTTCCTCCACATGAGGTCCATGCCCCACCCACTGATTCCTGCTGTCCCAGAGTCTGTCATAAGACATCCCCGTCACTCTTTCGCAGACACGGATCTCCTCGGGTGTCGCGCTGGAGCTGTCCTCGCCCCGGCGTCTGCTGATTTCCTTCTTCACAATGTTGAATTCCTTCTCCATGATCGGAAAACGATAGCCGAAAATAAACAGGAATATGCAGAGAATAACCGGCATGAAGACAAAGATCATCGAGATTCCTCTTTGCGTAAATGCAGACTGCCTTGCGCCCTCGTTTGCCAGCTTCTCGCTGTATCCGGCCGCGGTAAGAAGAATACCGATAAGCCATGCGGAAAGGCCGGAAGATATTTTTCTTGCGAATGTGGACATGCCGGAAACGACGCCCGGCCGGTGAATCGAAGTGATCAGCTCGTCAACGTCGGGCATATCCGCCATGATCGAGAAAATGCTCGTCAAAGTGGCTGCGTTTCCGATACCAATCCCGACAGCAAGTGCGAGAATCGGATAGATGCTGGCTCCTTCATGCGAAAACGGCAGAAGCAGCAGCGTGCTGACAATACGAATCGGAGCGCCGATGAGAATAGTTGTACGCTTGGATGTTCTGGCCATTACAGGGCCCCAGATCAGCATACCGATCAGCTGCGCCAAAACAAGCGCCGCCATCAGATACGTAAAATAATGATTTTGATAACCGTTGATCACGTCGTCAACATAGTAAACCGCCATACCGGACACAAAGTCCATGCCGCACTGTCCCGTCAGGTAAATACCGATAAACAGGCGGAAGGAACGGCTGCGGAAAGCGCTCGCGGCATGGTCAAAACTATGGATCATCCGGTTCTTCACGGGTGCGTGATGATGCTCCCATGTACCCGCAACCGTAATCAGGCAAGAAATGAGAAATAGAAGCCCGAAGATAATGCCGCAGCGCAGATATACACCCGCCTTCGTGGTATCCGTGATCAGGAGCGTCGGAACCACACCGCAAACCATGGCTCCCAGCGTGGACCAGATCATCCGGACATTGGAGAATCTGGATCTGGTGTCATAATCGTCCACCATATCCGGCAGCAAACCATTGTACGGCACCATCAGGATGGTTGATCCCGTGGAAAACAGACAGTACATCGCCACATAAAAGATAAACATTGTGACAGGACGATCTGTGCTGAATGGAACCCAAAGTGTTATGAATGTCAGCGCCGTCGCAAATGAGCCGATCAGCATGTAAAAACGCTTCGCACCCATTTTCGCGCTGGTCCGGTCGGTGATGTTTCCCATAATCGGATCGGTAACCGCGTCCCAGATATGCCCGATTAGAGGAACCGTCCCCGCAAGCGCTGCCGGCATTCCCATTGCCTTAATCAGAAAAACCGTGAAGAACGAATTGATGATAACAAAGGCTCCCCCGCTGAAAAACTCCCCTGCTCCATACATTAGCCGGGAACCCATCCCTGTGCTGTGCCTGCCTGACTGCATACCTGCCCCCCTCGTTGTCGCGCCGGCATTTTTCTTATCCTTTGCCGCTTATCCGGTGTTTATCCGGCGCTTGTCCAGCGCCGGATATTGCGGATCATTTCATTGCCGGCATAATTTACTTTCACCATTACATGTTACTATATTTTGGCGGCTATGCGTTCATGAGATTCTCGAGAAACAGGGACGCATTCGCGATTTTGAGGTTAATTTACTCACGCAGACCGCTTGGTATCCAGCTCTTTTATTTCGTTTATCGTCAATCCGGCGACCTTGGCAATATCGTCATAAGTCCGGATTCTGTTTTGAGCTCCGGCTCCGGTTTTACGCCGCAATCCTCGCATAACGCTCTGCCATCAGCACCTGCATCATACAGTCATACGGATTCAGTGTGTCACTTTTCAGCATGGAAAAGATCTGCGCGCTGCAGCCGGAGACGAGGCAGACCCCCTGCTCGTTTCTTGTGACCGGCAGCTGGCGGTTCCTGCTCTGGACATTCCAGAATACCACCTGCGGCAAAGCATACCCTGCTGCCTCGAACTTCTTTTTTGCCGACTGGAAATTCGTCATTTCCGCATGGCTGCAGCAGTCAAACTCCATATCCGAAATAATGTACAGCTTGGCCGGGAGTTCCCTCTGCGGAAGCCCATGCTTTACCGCCGTATACAGAATCAGATCAAAAACCTTTTCCAGATCCGTATTGCTGCAGTCGTCAAACGACATGCAGTAACGTACTTTCTCCACAATATCCCTTCCCTGAATCTGCACCAGAACCGGTGACGAAGAGAATGTAATGAAGTGGTTTCTGAATGCGCCATGATTATGTTCCGCGAAGTAGATTCCAAGAGACAGTGCCACAGCCGCAGGCAACGGCGTTCCGCCGAAGTACATGGACCCGGAACCGTCTACGACGACGAGCGCATTCTCATCGCCCGTAAAATTCTCCAGCGCGTTCCATGTGATATCCATGCTCTTTCTCTCGTCTTCTGAAAAAGAGCGGAAATTATCCTCGGAAACAATCGGCGCAATGATATCGTATGGTGCGAGCGTGCCCGTATGCAAAACAGACCGACCCGTCCGCGCTTTCTCAAGAAAACTCCGGTAACGCGCTTCATCATTCCGGAGAAAAGCTTCCCTGTACTTAAAGAGCGCCTTGGACGGCTGCTTCTCATATGCAAAGGTATAATCCTTCTCTCGAAGGTTATTTTCCAGAATCCGGAGCCGCGCTCTCAGCGCTGTAAGACTCTTTCGGTACGCAGCATCTGTCATGCCAAACGACCGGGCAATTCTTTTGGCCATAAGAACTGTTTTGGCGTTGGATGCGTTTACCGACGGCAGCCACTTGCAAAGAAGTGACACCTGACCGCCGGCGGACAGAGTCTCAAGATCCTTCTGAAACTGTGTCTGCAGCGCATTCAGCATATCTTTCTCACAAGCTGTTCCAAACAGGCAAAGTACATCATCGAATCTTCCATATTCGCTGATATAGGAAAGATTCTTTCTGACTGTCTCCGGTTCATGATCCGCGAGCCACCGCAGGATGACCCGGAACACCCGCCTCTCGCCGAGGCCGCCGCGGATATCACGCGCAAAAAACAACGTCTTCACGGCAAGGTCGACATTTTCTGCAAAGGCACGCAAAAAAGCTTCTACTCCCGTTCTTTTCTGTCAGACTGACTTCAAGGACACTGGCCAGACGGATCACATACTGTGTTCCTTTTGGAGAATACGCAACAAGCCGGAACTTGTCATCCTTGGATGAATATTCCAGCTTTTCGGGGATAAACATCTGGTCGTGACAATAATGTTTACTGCGATACCGGATTCTCAGGCCTCTGCCTTCCTTCAATGCCAACAGCACTTTTTTAAAGTGTTCCTGATAAAAGGGATCCTCATACGGATCGCCATCGCCATCGCGGTCAAACCATACAAAAAATGCAGTCGAAAACAGCGGCTCCACATCCTCCAGCTCCTGCATCGGCGGGTCAAACAGGCGGATTCTCGGGTCCTGACAGATGGCCTTCATCCATTGTTTCTGCAGCGTAGTCAACGGCATTGTCGGCACATGTCGAAGGGGTGTTGTGTAGTCCTTCCGAAGAAGCGGCCATTCCCCCTTTTCCAACGCTTCAGGGATGGATATTCCGCTTTCCAAGTAAGCCTTTTCCAGGATAATTTCCCGGATACGTTCCTTTGAAAGCGTTCCACGGACCGCTTCGGTCAGTATTCCGGCGACAACATTATAGTAGCTTCCGTAAACCTCATTGAACAGCATTGCCGCCTCCGTAGATCTCATACATTTTCTGAAGATCCTCATAAAAACGCCTTGTCACTTCCGGGTCTGTGCAGGTAAGGCTTTCGATCCTGCCCGTAAAAGTCCGTATCCATGGAAGTATTTCCTGCGCATCATCTACAATGGCTATAAATTCATAGGTATGCTCATCCAGCCGGATTACGGTTCCATTTCTCTTCTCCCTGTACAACCTGTCAGCAACAAAGCTTTCGTCTTCCTCCAAACGAATCCGCATGGTCAGTCTCTGAAGTTCTCCGTTCCGGTCAGGGCCTGAAGATGTTCCCCATAAATACCCGGCAAAACAATTTCCCGTCCTTTCCAGCTTTTCCGGTTCCGGTTGGTTTTCCATCATTTTGACTGCGTGAATTCTGTCCAGTCTGTACATTCGTGGACGTCTTTCTTCAAAACTGTATGCCATCAGATTCTCCCTGCCGTTCCGCGTACTGATATATATCTTCATCGGATAGACAAGCGCCTGATACCTCCCGTCTTTATCTCTCCTTGTAGAAAAAGTGATCAGCGCGTTTTTCCTTTCCATGCGGCAGGCAAGAAGCTCTTCAAGAATCCCTGAATCGAGTGCTCCCATCAGATAATGATGTTTGAAGCTGAAATAATCAGAGGGAGCCGGATATTTGTCGAGAAGGAACGCGCCGACTGTTCCAAGCGGCATCATCTCTGACGCGAAGGAAATCGCGTCTTTCCATGCGTCCATATCCCATGCCCTGTCGCATCGGCTATAGAGCAGTTCTCTTCCGGATTTCTCCGCTTTCAGAATTCCGAGGGATACATACTCCTTCAGTTTATTACGGATGGTGGAGTCATCCGGCATAAAAGAGTCATCCGCGATATCCTGACAGTAGTCCTGTACGCGGTCGGCAATCGTCTTAAAGGAAAGTTTTTCTCCGTCCGCCAGCATATCCAGAATATAAAAATGCAGAGTGATATCCTTATTCGTGAAGCTTTTGGTCTTCAACGCCCTGTAGAGCGGATTATGCTGCGTCTCCCGGCTGTCTACGGAAATAAATACACGTTTCCCGGAAGCGTCCTGGTGAAATACCATGGAATCGCCCAGCCAGCTTTCGATCCTCCGGCGCTCATTGTCATAGTTGCGGGGACTTTTCCAGCCAAAATCGTTACGGGTGTGGACGCCATCGACATAGAAATCCCGCATGTAGGCCCGGATTTTCTCAAAATTCTTGATCAGTTCGCTGTATGCCATCGTCCTTTACCATCTATACCCGACCGCCATTAGATTGCGAATTCTGAAAACCGCACTTTCCTCACACACGCATCTTCCGGCTCACAAACCAGAATCCGTTCTCCTCATAATACAGATCGACTCTCTGCCCGAGTATCCGGCAGACATACCGGATACCTGCACCGCCTGCCTTGAGACTGGCACACCGGTCGACGCGGAGGATCTGATCAATATCGTATTTGCGGCCGTCCTCCCAGATAAGGCGGAGCGGCTTCATCCGCCCGTCGGAGGAAAAATCCGCGATCACTTCGACATAAGCTTTATACGGACTTACGAAAAGCGCTTCCTGCGCATTCTCCGTAAGAGGCGCGCCGTCTCGCGCATCCGGGCGGTCCGAACGCCCGGAATCATGATGATAGTCGTAAACGCCCACTTACCTCACCTTCCTCGTAAGAAGCAATGTCTCACACCCGCTACGGTTTCCGTGTTCCAGATACGAATGCGGATGAATCATATGGTCCTCCGCCGTCGCATTTAAGGAGGAAAGATACCGGTCCTCATGCATAATGCCCCTCTGCACCGCAGCATACCCGTACCGGCTGCGGATCAATGACACCATTCTGTCCGCCCGCATCTGCTGCTCGCGGTGCTGCTCGTCCAGAAACAGAGAAAGCTGCCTAGGCTGTCCCTCCTGTTTTAAGTCACAGACACTGACCCCGATGCTCCGGATCGGTTTCTCCCACCGGTACAGCTGCTGAAAGATGGAAAACGCCGCCCCCGCGATCTCGCCGGAGATATTGGTGGGCGCCGCCAGCTTTTTCTGCTGGTGGTATCCGCAAAGATCCGTGTCACGCACATAAATGGAGACCACCTGCCCCTCAAATTGATTCTTCCGGAGCCGCTCCGATACACTCTCCGCAAGCAGATAAAGCACGAGCCGCACATCCTCATCATTGACCAGATCTCTCGGCGTTGTCGTACTGTTGCCGACGCTCTTGACCGGCGCCTCTATGCCGAGATCATTTACCGGCGTCCGGTCCTCACCCCTTGCAAAAACAGACAGCATCAGGCCGATTTTGCCGAACCAGTTCTCAAGATAAGAAGGATCTGCATCCGCAAGCTCCCCGATCGTGCGAATGCCGTATTTCTCCAGCTTTTTCTCCGTCCTTCTCCCGACATACAGAAGATCCGACACCGGAAGCGGATAGATCAGCCTCTTATAATTATCCCTGTCAAAAACAGTGATGGCATCCGGCTTCTTGTAGTCACTGCCGAGTTTTGCGTAGATCTTGTTCCATGAGACACCGATGCTGACCGTGATACCGAGTTCCCGGCGAATCCTCGCGCTGATCTCCTGCGCAATCCGGCAGCCGTTTTCAAGCGTTCGTGTGTGATCTCCCAGAAGCGCGCAGCTGTCCGTAAGATCAATCCAGTATTCATCGAGGCCGAAGCTCTCCACCTGCCCGGAATATTCCTGATAAATGGCTCTTGCCATGCGGGAAAAGCGCAGGTACAGATACATCCTCGGCGGAACAAAAACAATGTCCGGGCAGCACTGCCTCGCCTGCCAGAGCGCCATGCCGGTCTTCACGCCGCGTCGCTTTGCGATGTAGTTGGCCGTGAGGACAATGCCGTGGCGCTGCTGCGGATCACCGCCGACCGCAAGCGGCTTTCCGGCAAGCTCCGGGTGATACAGCATCTCCACCGACGCGTAAAAACAATTGCAGTCCACATGCAAGATGATCCGATCCGGCATCCTTCTCACCCCCCGTCTTCCATTTTCCGGCAACTTTCTCTTCGTCTTTCTCTATAGCCGCCCCGCTGTGCTGCTCTACTGTACCGGCTCCGCTATAGCTCCATCTGCTCCGCCGGCTCTAGCTGTGCCTTTCTCTGTAGCTGCCTTTCTCTGTGCTGAATTAAAAATCGAAATGCAGGTGAGAAATCCTTTTCAGTACCTTTGTAAATCCAAATGCCACATCTCCGTATTATCTGCATTTCGTCTTACAAAGCCTGGCCTTTGTCTGGCTTGCACTTACTGAATTCTGTCTTCT
>JAQXUQ010000032.1 GCA_029224465.1 Bacillota bacterium
ACATAGACCCCTTAGAGAGTATGAGGTAGATAGGCTTGAGGTGTAAGTGCTGCAAGGCACTGAGCTGACAAGTACTAATCGGTCGGATGCTTATCCTATGTGAAATGCGCGAAGCGCGTTTCATCCGCGAAGCGGACAAACGGCAAAGCCGTTTGCAATAACTATCATTTGATGTAAAATCTGTATTCAGTTTTGAAGGCACCGGATTCGAAAACGCGTTGCAGAAGCGATGCGTTTTTGTTGTATAAGCCCTGATAGCTCAAAGGTAGAGCACGCGGCTGTTAACCGCGGTGTTGCAGGTTCGAGCCCTGCTCGGGGCGCTGAAATGCTTATGAGCACCGGAATTGATGCGTCATAAGCTTTTTTTAAATTTTTATATGGCTCCGTGGTCAAGAGGTTAAGACATCGCCCTTTCACGGCGGTAACATGGGTTCAATTCCCGTCGGAGTCACTTTCATGGACCTTTAGCTCAGTTGGTTAGAGCAGTCGGCTCATAACCGATCGGTCCGGGGTTCGAGTCCCCGAGGGTCCAGAGCATTTAGACGTCTCCTTGAGAGATGCCACCTGTACAGAGCCATCCGAATAACGTACGGATGGCTCTGTACAGGTTTTTGGGAGTGTAGTCGACTGGTCTTTGATATCGTCGGAAGAGATTATTTACTCTTTTCCGGCGATTTTATTTGCTCTAAGTAAAATGGAAATCGATCAAGTCAAATGCCGGATGGCAGTTTACCTTATCCTGATAAACGCAGTTTCGTTCTGCCTGTTTGCAATTGATCTGCTGCGGCATGGCAAAACAGGAAAAACATTACAACCGGCATGGATCTTTATGACATCGGTGTTATTGGGCGGTGCGGCAGGCGCAAATTTGTATTTCTGTCTCTTTTTTCCACGTTTTATACGCTCGAAAAAATCATCACGCAAAGTAAATTCCATAGAGCATGATTCCTATAACTGGTGGCGCATCTGCTGTCTGCTTGCGCTTGTTGTTCAAGCCATTTTTGTTTTCGCTGTTTACGGCAGTAGGATACAACTTTCACTCCGCCGGATAACTCCTTATCGGGATAAACTTCTGCCCTATGTTCTGATCTATCTGCTTCTGATTAATCTTATAACTTTTATTTTCTTTGCTGTAGACAAATGGAAGGCTAAGAAGAACAGATTCAGAATTAAAGAAGCGGTATTGTTTTTACTGTGTTTTCTTGGCAGCACGGTTGGCGGAATCATCGGAGTTCACGCGCTGCACCATAAAACAACCAGAAAGGCATTTGTCGTCGGAATTCCGCTGATTCTGCTGGTTCAGGTGGTTACGGTAATATACGGCTGTTTGCGGCTTACTGTATTAAACCCGTAATTCACATTTATAACAGCCGGAACCGCAAGGCGTTGTCCGAAGTGGTCGATATTTGGTACCCGGACAAAATCTGATTGTTGCTGATTTTGTAAGTTTGTGATACACTTTTACAAGTGGCCGAAAAAAAGACGGCTTACTGCCGGCATGGCGGAACTGGTAGACGCGCGGGACTTAAAATCCCGTTTCCCAATAAGAAGTACGGGTTCGATTCCCGTTGCCGGCATTATATAATAACGATCTTTATGCTGAAAAACCTTGAAAATATAGGATTTTCGGCATTTTTAATTCCTTGAAAATGAGGTTCGTGCGACAAATATGCGACAAAATTCAGATTATTCGCACCTGCAGCAGCCTGTCTCTGTCTTGTTTTCGCATCTTGTCTGTAACATGCATGTATACTGATTTTGTAACGACACTGTTTACATGCCCTGATCTACGACTAACAGTTTCCAGAGAAAAACCGGATTTTACAAGCATAGCGGTATGCGTATGCCGGAGCGCGTGAGGGGAAAGTTTTCGCCCTATGATGCGCTTACAGTTTTCCCGGAAGTATTTGTTGTAAACATCATAGGTAATGTAGCCCCCGCCGAACTTAGGAAGAACAAGATCCGACCTGTATCCGTACATCATTTCATCTTCCCTAACAAACGCCCTGATTCTCTTTATACATTCTGCAAGCTCCAGTTGTACGTTCACATCTCTTGTCGATATTGCTGATTGGTTGTATTGACCGCATTTATCATGGATACGTATGTTACCGAATTGCAATGATGTGACCGTTGTCGATAAGATATTGAAGAACTCGCATTTAATTCAGGTGCACAACGGCAGTGATTATTCGACAAATGAGGTGTACCTGATGATGACTCTGCTTAAAATAAATGAAGGCAGTCTCGCACGCGTACTTAGTGGGTCTGATTCGAATCAGACACTTGGAACGCATCAACCGCCTTCTGTTTATAGACTAGCAGACGTTATCAACGTAGTCAAGAATGATGACACTCCCTTGAAATGAAGTAAAAAAAAGATCAACTTGAGCAGGTCCCCGGGGTCCAATTCCCCGACAAGCTACTTAGCATTGATCCTTTTTTATTGTAACAGGTTATCGTGAATTGATCAATAGGAAGGACGTTAGATCATTATTTCAAGTGTATTGAAGCACACTTCGAA
This sequence comes from Bacillota bacterium, assembly GCA_029224465.1. Lineage (GTDB taxonomy): Bacteria > Bacillota > Clostridia > Lachnospirales > Lachnospiraceae > CAG-791. The sequence continues at coordinate 2,525 of JAQXUQ010000032.1, forward strand.
AGGCTATGAACGCTTCTTTTGGCTTTTCCGGTCCGCCTCCTGCTGCCGCGCGAGCGCGTCCTCCATTTTTTTGCGCTCTTCCCTGTTGGAATTCAGAAGGTCGACGTTCGCAATTGTGTGCTTCCCCATAAACCAGCCTGTCATATAAATCATGATCCAGGCGAAGACAGGCACGGCAACCGTCATTCCGAGGCAGAAACGGAAAATCCTGCCCGCGTCAGCATCGGCGAAAAAAGCCGCGATAAAAGCCGCCACATAGATACCGGCAAGCAGGATGATTGCCACGACCGCGATGACCCGCTTTGCGTTCCAAGAAGACTTCACTTTCTGCGTTTCGGATTCCTGACTTCCGGCTTTGCCGGGAGCGGAGGTGTCTAGTGATATTTTGCCTGTGTTCTTCAAAGATAATGCCCTGCCTGTTCTCGTAGATTTCATTGATTACGCCGTGCTTACAAGCGTTTTTCCACGAAAAGAATCATAGCAGATTCTTCCCCGAAAATAAACACGCCTGCTGTCCCGTTTCGTTGATGCATCCTGAATTTCCATGTGCTATACTGCACATGAATTGCAAAGGAGAAATACATATGATTTCCAGACTGATTGCAGAGATACAGAAAAAGAACGCGCCCGTTGTTGTAGGACTCGATCCGAACATGAAATTCGTTCCGGAGCAGCTTGTCCGCGACGCCGCGCGGGAGGCATCGAACACACCGAATGGAGATGACGAACTTATGATCGCCGCGAACGCGGTCTGGCGTTTCAATAAGGAAATCATCGACGCGGTCTGTGATCTGGTTCCGGCAGTAAAGCCGCAGTCCGCCATGTATGAACAGTTCGGCGTGCCCGGCCTCATGACATACTGGAGAACGATCCGCTACGCGCGGGAAAAGGGCCTGATTGTAATCGGTGATGTGAAGCGCGGCGATATCGGTTCCACGTCCGAAGCCTATGCCAGAGCGCACCTCGGGAGAGTCAGTGTCGGTGGTCACAGCGTCCGCGTTTTTGACGAGGATTTCGCGACGGTCAATCCGTACATGGGTTCTGACGGCATCAAGCCGTTTATTGATGTCTGCAACGAACAGGACAGAGGCATCTTTGTCCTCGTCAAAACATCAAATCCCTCGAGCGGTGAATTTCAGGATGTTTTAACGCAGGACGGAAGACCTGTCTACGAGCTTGTCGGCGAGAAGGTCCGTGAATGGGGTGAACTGTCGATGGACGGCTCGTACAGCAATGTCGGCGCAGTTGTCGGCGCGACGTACCCCGAGCAGGCAAAGCGGCTTCGCGAGCTGATGCCGAACACCTTCATTCTGGCGCCCGGCTATGGAGCGCAGGGCGCGGGAGCAAAAGATCTTGCCTGCTTCTTTAACAGGGATGGCGTCGGCGCGATCGTAAATTCTTCCCGCGGTATTATTGCGGCTTATACAAAAGAGAAGTATAGTAAGTACGGCGCGGAAGGCTTTGCGGACGCAGCGAGAGCAGCCGCCATTGACATGATTGAGGACATCCGCAGCGCTTTGTAAGAAGCACTGTAATAATGATTATTCCGGGAGTACCACACAATGGAACAGTACAAAAAAGACTTTATTGATTTCATGGTTGAATCAAGAGTCCTTCAGTTCGGAGAATTTACGTTGAAGAGTGGCAGAAAGTCGCCGTTTTACATGAACGCAGGTCTGTATCAGAGCGGCGATCAGCTGATCAAACTCGGCGAGTTTTACGCCCGCGCGATTCATGCCGAGTATGGAACGGATTTCGATGTTTTGTTCGGACCCGCATACAAGGGTATACCGCTTTCCGTCGCGACCGTCATGGCTTTGAGCAAGCTCTATGGCGCCAAGATCAAGTACTGCGCGAACCGCAAGGAGATCAAGGATCACGGCGATAAGGGGATCCTGCTCGGCAGCAAACTTCACGACGGCGACAGAATTGTCATTATTGAAGATGTGACAACATCCGGTGCTTCGATGGCGGAAACCGTACCGATCCTGCGCGCACAGGCGGATGTGGATATCCTGGGACTCATGGTATCCCTGAACCGTGAAGAAGTCGGTCTTGGCGGTGAGGTTTCCGCGCTGGATGAAATCCGGAACAAGTACGGCTTCAGCACGCACGCGATTGTAACAATGTCCGAAGTGGTTGAACACTTAAGCCGCGCGGAGGGCTCTGCCAAGCCTCTGATTGACGCGAAGATGAAGAAAGCGCTGGAAGCATACTATAAAGAATACGGAGCGAAGCATTGAAGAGACCGCGCAGCTACCTTTTTACGGCGAAGAAACAGTCAACGAGGGCTCTGATCGCGACGAGTCTCGGTCTGATTTCCGTGATCTCCATGTCCGTCATGATTTATCTGACATACAAAAACGAGGGCCATGCCGAGCTGCGGTATGGCGCCGTCGCTTTTGTGTGTCTTTTTTTCTCTCTGATCGGGCTGATTCTCGCCATTTTGTCGAGGCGTGAGCCGGACCGCTGGTATTTCTTTTCTTATGCCGGCATCGTCCTGAACGGGTTTGTCGTCGCGCTGTGTTTTGTGACGATGTACCTCGGGCTTGTAGTCTGAGAAAACAACAGGAGTCGTACTATGTTTGAAAATGAAGAACGATATCAGCTGGCGGAGGAACGGATCCGCGAGATCGGAAAGGAAGCCCGGGGAAGCACAGCGGACTTCGCAGCGGATTATTTTGTCAGGGAAGCCGGAGAACTCACGTTGTTTCTGGACGAATACAATTTCCTCCGGAAAGAAGCCGCGGACGCTCCGCTGAATAAATGGCAGGCGCACAATCACGCGCTGTACGAAGATATTCTGCCGGAAAATTACGGGCACAGTTACGTGAACCCGGAATACGCGGTTTCCAAACTCGGGATGGAATACGGGCAGCTCCTTTCGATGCTGGCTTACGAGCTGCGTTCGCTCATTCCGTTTGTCTATGAGGACCGGCGGGAGCAGATGCTGATCCGCATGGAGCTTTTCCTGCAGGTTTACGCGATGTTCACCATGGCTGCGCAGGACAAGGAGGGGCCGGGCGCACCGTCTCCTTCGGATATCCGCAGCGCGCTCTACGGCTATGTCCGCGACTACGCGGAAGACGAAATGACAGCGGACAGAATCCGTATGCTGGCACCGCAGGAAGATCCGGCAGCAGCGATTGTCATGGACAGTGATCTTTCGGACCTTCGCTATCTGTACCGGTTTGGTGAATATATCACAGAGAACGAACTTGGAACCGCAAGATATCTGCAGACGCTGCGGGACGAGCAGATCAGCCGTATGGCAGACACTTTTACAGAAGGCTTCCGGATCGGTTTTGCAGTTTCCGGAAAGGATCTTGATTCCAAAAGATGCATCAGCATTGAATATCACTTGGGTTTTGAACGGATGATCCGGCGTGCGGTTTCCAATTTCGAGGCAATGGGAAAAGAGTGCATCCTGCCGAGAGCCCTGCAGAGCCTTTTCAGCATTCAGCCGCAGCGCGGATACACGGGTGCTTCAGCGAACCGCCAGTGCGCGTTTGATCATCAGAATGATCTGGCTCTTATTCTGGATGAGTTTCTGGCAAACAGAAGAATCGAGGCAATGCGTGCCGCGTACAGAAAGGAGCCGGAGGGATTCAAGGTTTACGCCGGCCCCGCGGTCATGGAAGCTTTCGGAGAGAAGCCTTTTTCGCCGCGTACGGGAAGCTGGCAGCCGAAGTTTTCACCGGCGCAGAACGAAATGTCCGCGCGGTTCCGGCAGTCTGCGTCGAAAGAGTATAATGAGGCGGTCATCGGCCGCAACAGGAGCTTTACGATCATTTCGTTCCCGCTTCCGGAAATCGCAGAAGCCGGCATTCACACGCCGTATGTCACGATTACGGATCCGGCGGAGGCTTACCATAAGATTTTTGATGCGGTCATGGAGCTCAATACGCTGGACTACCACAAGTATCAGCGTATCCAGCAGACACTGATCGACACGCTGAACCTTGCCGACCGGCTGTATTTTAAAGGCGCGGGAGCCAACAAAACAGACCTTACCGTAAATCTCTTCAAGCTTTCCGATCCTTCGAAGCAGACAATTTTCGAGAACTGCGTCGCAGATGTGAATATTCCGGTCGGGGAAGTTTTCACGTCTCCTGTGCTGAAGGGGACCGAGGGCGTTTTACATGTTTCCGGGGTATATCTGGAAGGCCTCTTTTTCAGGGACCTGAGCCTTACGTTCCATGACGGTTGTGTCGCGGATTATTCGTGCGGAAATTTTGCGGACGAAGAAGACGAGAATGCCAGGGGACGGGCGTATATTGAGGACAATATTCTGTTTCACCATAAAACGCTGCCGATGGGAGAATGCGCGATCGGCACCAATACGACCGCGTATGCTGCGGGCAGAAAATACGGTATCGCGGGCTTCTACCCGATTCTGATCGCGGAGAAAACCGGACCGCACTTCGCGGTCGGTGACACCTGCTACAGTCATGAAGAGGATAACACGGTATTCAATCCGGATGGAAAAGAGATTGTCGCGAAGGAAAATGATTTTTCAAGGCTGCGTGAAAAGGACCCGTCCGGAGCGTATTTCGGTTGCCATACAGACATCACAATTCCTTATGAAGAGCTGGGAGAAGTCACAGCCATCACGAAAAACGGAAAACGACTGGAGATTATCCGGAACGGAAGGTTTGTTTTGCCGGGGACGCAGGAGCTGAATGCAGCGCTGGATATGTTGTGATCCGAAAGGCGCATTTCAGATAAATCAAAAGAATCAAGCGGCAGGAGGTAAATTATGGCAGCGGTTGGTATCGTAATGGGTTCTGATTCGGATATGCCGGTGATGAGTAAGGCGGCGGAAATTCTGGATGCCTTCGGCATCGATTACGAGATGCACATTATTTCAGCACACAGAGAGCCGGATGTCTTTTTCGAATGGGCGAAGGGAGCCGAAGCGCGGGGCATCAAAGTCATTATTGCGGGCGCCGGTATGGCCGCACATCTTCCCGGCATGTGCGCCGCGCTTTTCCCGCTTCCTGTCATCGGAATTCCGATGCATACAAAGTCTTTAGGCGGGCGTGACTCTCTGTATTCGATCGTGCAGATGCCGAGCGGTATTCCGGTGGCGACCGTCGCAATTGACGGCGGAAAGAACGCAGGCCTTCTCGCGGTTAAGATTCTTGCAGTTTCCGATGAAAATCTGCGGAAGCGGATGAAAGCGTATCTTGCGGATCTGAAAGCCGAAGTCGAAGCCAGGGACAGCAGGCTGCAGAAAACCGGATATAAGAATTATTCGAAAGAATAAAGGAAATCATGGAACAAAAGACCCCACGAAAGGAAGGTATTCCAATGGCACTTGATTACAAATCTTCCGGCGTAGATGTTGAAGCCGGCTACCGGTCCGTAGAGCTGATGAAGCAGTATGTGAAGAGAACACTCCGTCCCGAGGTCCTCGGAGGGCTCGGCGGTTTTTCCGGCGCTTTCTCACTTTCGAAGATCAGGGAAATGGAGGACCCGGTCCTTCTGTCCGGGACGGACGGTGTCGGTACCAAGCAGAAACTGGCGTTTCTGATGGACCGGCATGATACGGTCGGTATCGACGCGGTCGCGATGTGCGTCAATGACGTCGCGTGCGCGGGCGGGGAGCCTTTGTTTTTCCTGGATTATATTGCCTGCGGCAAGAATGTTCCCGAGAAAATCGCGGCGATTGTCAAGGGCGTTGCGGAAGGCTGCGTGCAGGCGGACAGCGCGCTGCTTGGAGGCGAAACGGCGGAGCACCCCGGACTGATGCCGGACGATGAATATGATCTCGCGGGCTTTTCGGTGGGTGTCGTTGAACGGAAGGATATGATTACCGGCGAAAACATAATGCCCGGCGACATGCTGATCGGCATCGCTTCCTCCGGCGTTCATTCCAACGGATTTTCTCTTGTCCGCAAGGTGTTTCATATTAACAGCAAAGAGGTGCTGGACAAGTATTATCCGGAGCTTGGCGCGACACTGGGCGAGACGCTCCTGACTCCGACGAAGATCTATGTGCACGCAATGAAGAGCATCCGCGAAGCAGGCGTCCGCGTCAAAGGCTGCAGCCATGTGACAGGCGGCGGTTTCTATGAAAATATTCCGAGAATGCTCCCGGACAATACGGTTGCCAGAATTCATAAAGGCAGTTACCCGGTTCCGGCAATCTTTGGTCTTCTGCGCAAAACCGGCGGAATCGATGAACATGTGATGTATAATACGTTCAACATGGGAATCGGACTCTGTCTTGCAATTGATCCCGCTGACAAGCAGAAGGTTCTTCTCGCCGCGGCAGCCGCAGGCGAGAAGGCGTATGTTATCGGCGAGATCGTAAGTGCGGACGAAGCGGGGCAGATTGAAGCCGGCGGCAACACACAGGCCGGCAGCAGGAAAGGAATTCAGCTTGTCTGACAGGCAGGCATCTGCGGCGCAGGGAAGGAGGAGCAATGCTTAGAACAGTAGTCCTGGTATCCGGCGGCGGAACGAACCTGCAGGCGATCATTGACCGGATCGGAGACGGTACGCTGAAAGACGTGGAGATTGCCTGTGTGATCAGCAATAATCCCGGCGCGTACGCACTGACGCGCGCAAAGAATGCGGGAATTCCGGCGCTGTGTCTTAGTCCGAAAGATTATGAGACACGGGAGCGGTTCAATGAGGTGCTCCTTCAAAAGCTGCAGGAGATTTCACCAGACCTGATTGTTCTCGCGGGCTTTCTGGTCGCAATTCCGGAAGCCGTGATCCGGGCGTTCCCGATGAAAATCATCAATATCCATCCTTCCCTGATCCCGTCCTTCTGCGGAAAGGGGTATTATGGCCTGAAGGTGCATGAAAGAGCTCTGGAGCGCGGCGTCAAGGTAACCGGCGCCACCGTGCATTTCGTCGACGAAGGGATGGATTCCGGTCCGATTATTCTGCAGAAAGCGGTTGAGATTCCGGATGGGATTACACCGCAGGAGCTGCAGCAGAAAGTCATGAAGGAAGCGGAATGGGTCATTCTCCCGCGCGCGATTTCGCTGATTGCACAGGGCAGAGTTGTTCTTTCCGGCAAAACAACACGGATCGCACCGTGACAAAGGAGACACTATGAAGGTACTTCTGATCGGCGGCGGCGGGCGGGAGCACGCCATCGCGGCAGCTATAGTGAAATCGAAAAGGGTAGACAAGCTCTACTGCGCGCCCGGGAACGCGGGAATCGCGAAGATCGCGGAGTGTGTTCCTATCGGCGTCATGGAATTTGACAGACTGATTGATTTCGCAAAGGAAAAGCAGATTGATCTCGCGGTCTGCAGTCAGGATGATCCGCTCTGCGCGGGGATTGTTGACGCGTTTGAAGCAGCCGGCCTGAAAATTTTCGGAACCAGAAAAAACGCTGCCATCATTGAAGGCAGCAAAGCTTTTTCGAAGCAGCTCATGAAGAAGTACGGCATTCCGACAGCCGCTTATGAGATTTTTACGGACGCGGGAAAGGCTGTGGAGTATCTCAGGGGTTGTAATTATCCGATTGTACTCAAAGCGGACGGTCTGGCGCTCGGAAAAGGCGTCCTGATCTGCAAAGACTTCGAACAGGCGGAGGACGGTGTCCGGGAAATCATGCTGGACAAGAAGTTCGGCAGCGCCGGGAACGAACTTGTGATCGAAGAGTTTATGACCGGCCGCGAGGTATCGGCGCTCGCGTTTGTCGATGGCACACATTACCGGCTGATGAGCTCGTCGCAGGACCACAAGAGAATCGGCGACGGCGATACAGGACTGAATACCGGCGGCATGGGGACGTTCTCTCCGAGTCCGTTCTTTACAGACGAGGTCCGGAAAGTCTGCGACAGAACCATTTTCCAGCCGACGGTCGATGCCATGGCAAAGGAGGGACGCCCGTTCCGCGGGGTCTTATACTTCGGCCTGATGCTGACGCCGCAGGGTCCCAAAGTCGTGGAATACAACACCCGCTTCGGTGATCCGGAGACGCAGGTCGTTCTGCCCCGCATGAAGACGGATATCATTGATATATTTGAGGCATGCATGAACGGCACGCTGGATAAGATCAGCCTCGAATTTGAAGATAACGCGGCGGTCTGCGTGGTACTCGCAAGCGGTGGTTATCCTCTTCATTACGAGAAGGGTAAGCTTATCGGAGGTCTTGAAAACTTCGATGGAAAGCCGGATCTTTACTGCTTCCATGCAGGGACAAAATTTGACGAACAGGGAAGAGTCGTAACGAGCGGAGGGCGCGTCCTCGGTGTAACAGCGCTTGCGCCGACGCTCAAAGAGGCCAGAGCCAGGGCATATAAAGCCGTCCGGCTGGTTTCATTCGAAGGCATGTATATGCGGCATGATATCGGAAAGGCAATTGACGATGCGCAGTAATGCGATGTAATATAAATTATCGTTGTTTTTTCTGATAACTAAGTTTTTTTAAGAGGTAAGCAAATATGGTTAGAAGCAAAGGGATGAAAGTCCTTGCGGCGACAGCTGTTCTGTCGGCTGCCCTTGGATTTATGTCACCTGCGGCTGTTCTTTCACCGCTGGCCGCAACAGGTTCCGTAAACGGAACGGATGTCAATGTCCGCGGCGAAGCGTCTACGACTTCGAGTGTTGTCGGCACCGTCTCTTCCGGAGAAACTTTTCAGGTCGGCGACAGCACAACGGACAGTGATGGCAATACATGGTATCAGGTAACACTGGGCAGCGGTGCCACGGGTTATATCCGCAGCGATCTGATGACGGTGAATCAGGATGATGCGGGAACCGGCGGGTCCTCGCAGGACGGCACACAGCAGGATGGCGCGCAGCAGGACGGTGAATCCGCGAATGCAGGCTCTACCGAACAGGCGGAAACGCCTGCGGACAGCAGCGCGGCGGCAACGTCCGATACCGGCGGATATCAGATCGTTCTCGCACCGGATGATACCGGAGAGAAGACCTATTATCTGTACAACAATAACGCGAATGAGCGGATGAAGATTTCCGACATCGAGTCTTTGAAAGACAGGGTGACGACGGCGGAAGCTGCTGCCAAGGCAGCGTCCACCAAGTGGAAGGCTTTTGTGATCGCTTTTGCGGTACTGGCGCTCGCGGCAATCGGCGGCTGCATTGTTCTGTTCCTCAAACTCCGTGACGCACTCAACAACAGCGCGCGGGAGAGAAATCTTACAAGAGAGCGCAGCATGGCCAGAAGACGCGGCGCGGACGCGGATGACCTCAGCGCTGTCGGAAGAGAAAGACGGCCTGTCCGCGATAGGAATGATGCGTATCCTTCGAGGCGTCCTGCAGACCCGGCAAGAAGACCGTCGCAGCCGGTTCGCCGTGCTCCGCAGTCCGGCGATGAAGATATCCGCACAGACAGGCCGGAGAGGGATATGCGCGACATGCGCGGTTTCCAGGCAAGACCCGGCATGAACAGAGCAATCGGAGACGGTGTCCGCGAGAGCGCAAGACGCCCCGAGGACCGGGAAATCCGCACAGATCGTCCCGCGCCGAGAATGCAGAGAGATCAGAGAGTGTCCCGTCCCATGGGAGCGGAAGACGCGCGGGAGATGCGGGACATGAATCCGCAGCAGCGCCCGGATGCCGTGAGAAGACCGCAGCGCCCTTCGGGAGCGTCTGGAGCGGATCTCCGGCAGCGCATGAATGAGGCACCGCAGCAGGCACCTGCAAGACCTTCCAGACCTGTCAAGAATTTTGCGGCAGATGATGATTTCGATTATGATTTCATCAACATGGATGACGACAATCAGTAACGGACTCTGTTCATCCATGAAAACTTCATAAACTTTTCCCGGTGGAATTGACCCGGCATGGCAATTGTTATATATTAGGTATAACAATTATCATGCCGGTTTTTTCTGCCGGCAGACGTTTGCCATGAATCGGAGGTGACGTTTATGTATCTTGAGATTGATTTCAGCAGCGATGAAGCTTACTATCAGCAGCTGTGCAATCAGATTATACTGGGAATCGCGACCAGCCAGTTTACCGACGGCCAGGTGCTTCCGTCTGTCCGCCAGCTGGCGGATGATATCGGTATTAACATGCATACGGTGAACAAGGCGTATTCTGTTTTGAAGCAGGAAGGCTTTGTCAAAGTGGACCGCAGAAAGGGCGCTGTCATATCCGTCGATGTGAACAAGCAGCGCGCCATGGATACGATCCGCAAGAGCATGGAGCCCTTGATCGCGGAGGCAATCTGCAGGGACCTCAGCCGCAGCGACATGCACCGGCTGGTGGATGAAGTCTGCGACGAGTTCGCGGGCTATGTCAGTGACGAGGGCAGGTATACACCGCCGCCGGAAAAACAGCCGGACGCGAAGCGGCGGGCTGCCCGCAGGGAAGAGAATACAGTGGAAAAGGACGAAACGGATGAATAAATATACAGATAGCGCAAAAGCGGCGCTGCGGCTCGCGGAGCGCGCCGCCAAAGAGAGTAACTCCGGTTATGTCGGGACCGAGCATCTGCTTCTTGGTCTGATCCGGGAGCCGGAGGGAGTCGCGTCCAACGTGCTGCGGCAGAACGGAATTACCGAAGAGAAGCTTTCGGAGATGATTTCTTCGCTTCGCAAAGAGCCGGGGGAAACCGCGGTTCTGGACCGGGGCGGTTACACCCCGCGCCTGTACGGCATACTGGACAACGCCGCGATTTTAAGTCAGAGGTATCATTCGGCGGAAGTCGGAACCGAGCACCTTCTGATGGCTCTGATTCTGGAGAGACAGAATGTGGCGGTCAAGCTTCTGGAGGCGGGCGGCGCGAATGTCCCGAAGATCTATTTTGAGGTGCTTGCGGCGATCGGTGAAAACCTGTCCGAGCACAGGGACGATCTCGGACAGCAGCCGCAGGGACCGCAGGGCGGTGAGCAGGGCGGACCGCAGAGGAGCATGCTCGAACAGTATTCGAGAGACCTCACGCAGGAAGCAAGAGAGGGAAAACTCGATCCGGTGATCGGCCGCGAGAAGGAAATGGAGCGTGTGATCCAGATCCTGTCGAGACGCAACAAGAACAATCCCTGCCTGATCGGTGAACCGGGTGTCGGCAAGACAGCGATCGTCGAAGGCCTCGCGGAGAAGATCGTCAGCGGCAGTGTACCATTCACCGTCAGGGACAAGCGGCTTCTGACACTGGATATTTCCGGGATGGTCGCGGGATCCAAGTACCGCGGTGAATTCGAGGAGAGAATCAAGGGGGTTATCGAGGAAGTCCGCCGCGACGGTAACATTATTCTCTTTATTGATGAGATGCACACACTGATCGGCGCAGGCGGCGCGGAAGGAGCGATCGACGCTTCGAACATTTTGAAGCCGTCTCTTGCGCGCGGCGAGCTGCAGATGATCGGTGCGACAACGATCAGCGAATACCATAAGTATGTCGAGAAGGACGCGGCGCTGGAACGCCGTTTCCAGCCGGTTATCGTCGAGGAGCCTTCACCCGGGGAAGCGCTGCAGATTCTGCATGGCGTTGCGCCGCAGTACGAGCAGCATCACCAGGTCAGGATAACGGACGAAGCAATGCAGGAGGCGGTCCGCCTTTCAGTCCGCTATATTACCGACCGGAATCTTCCGGACAAGGCGATTGATGTCATTGACGAAGCCTGCGCCGCGGTCCGGCTCAAGGGAACTTCGGTGAAGAAGGATAGTCTTGCGGAACTGGAAAAGGAACTGGATGAACTCGATGAACAGCTGGCGGACAACGTGGCAGCAGGGGATCTTGCAGCCGCGAGAACAATCCGTGCCAAATATGAGGAGCTCAGCAGAAGAATCGCGAAACGCCGCATGAACCGCGCCGTCGGAAACGCGCGGCTGCCCGAGGTGTCAGCCGAAGATGTTGCAGGCGTCATTTCCCTCTGGTCCAAGGTGCCGGTGCAGCGCCTGACAGAGCGTGAGAGCGAACGGCTTCTGAAACTGGAAGATACGCTGCACCGCAGGGTGATCGGACAGGACGAAGCGGTCAGGGCGGTTGCGAAGGCAATTCGCAGAGGCCGTGTCGGCCTGCAGGATCCGAACCGTCCGATCGGCTCGTTCCTGTTTTTAGGGCCTACCGGTGTCGGCAAAACAGAACTGGCCAAGGCTCTGGCTGCCGCTGTTTTCGGTGATGAAGACAGCATGATCCGCGTTGATATGTCGGAATATATGGAGCAGTACGCTGTCTCCAAGATGATCGGTTCGGCGCCCGGTTATGTCGGATATGAAGAGGGCGGTCAGCTGACCGATAAGGTCCGCCAGCATCCGTATTCGGTTGTGCTGTTTGATGAGATCGAGAAGGCACATCCGGACGTTTTCAATGTTCTGCTGCAGATTCTCGACGAAGGTCATCTGACCGATTCCCAGGGCAGAACCGTGAATTTCAAGAATACAATCATTATCATGACATCCAATGTCGGCGCCCGCAATATCATTGAGCCCAAGACGCTCGGGTTTGCGCCGAAGCCGACCGAGAAGGAGTCGTATGAAAAGATGCAGGCCGGCGTTATGGATGAAGTTAAGAAGATGTTCCGTCCGGAGTTCATCAACAGAATTGACGGCATTCTTGTTTTCCATGCGCTCAGCCATGATGATATGCTGAAGATCACGACGCTCCTGTTCTCGGATCTGATTAAGAGAGCGAAGGAGCAGATGAATATCACGATCCGGGTAACGCCTGCTATGAAAGAGTATCTCGTAGATCATTACGCGAACGACAAGATGGGAGCGCGGCCGTTAAAGCGCGCAATCCAGAATGTTGTGGAAGATCCGCTTTCGGAGAAACTGCTTTCTGAAGAGATCAGGCAGGGAGATACCGTAGTTATCGGACATAACGGCAGTGAAGTTACATTTAAAAAGTCAGAGCCCCGTCGCCGGAAGGAAGAGAGAGGGCCGGTAGAAAAGAGCGCGGATGCCGAATAAGAAGAAAACGACGGCGTTTTTCTGCAGTGAGTGCGGATATGAAAGCGCCAAATGGACCGGTCAGTGTCCGTCCTGCCATGCGTGGAATACCATGGTGGAAGCGCCGGTCAGAATACAGACGGGCGGCACTGCCTCGGCGGTTTCAAGGGGCGGCGCGGGAGCCGTCCGCGGCACTTCCTTTGCGGCCGGCAGCAGGCCGGTGCCGCTGTCCGCAGTGCATGATGAAGGTGAAACGAGATGGACGACCGGCTACGGAGAACTCGACAGGGTTCTCGGCGGCGGTATTGTCAAGGGATCGATGCTGCTTGTCGGCGGAGATCCCGGCATCGGGAAATCGACGCTCCTTTTACAGGTGACCAGAAACCTTGCGGCAGATGGCAGGAACGTTCTGTATATTTCCGGTGAGGAATCGCTGCATCAGATCAAGCTGCGCGCGGCGAGAATCGGTCATGTACCGGATAATCTGCGCTTTTTGTGCGAGACGGATCTGGATACGATCACGGAAATCCTTCTGGAAGAGAAGCCGGAGCTGTGCGTGATTGACTCCATACAGACGATGTATAACGCGTCCGTAGCGGCAGCGGCAGGCAGCATTTCGCAGGTAAGAGAGACAACCGGAGTACTCCTGCGCCTTGCCAAGGAAACAGGGATTACATTCTTTATCATCGGCCATGTGACAAAGGAAGGAACCGTGGCCGGACCGCGCGTGCTTGAGCATATGGTAGATACCGTGCTGTATTTCGAGGGAGACCGGTACGCCTCCTACAGGATCATCCGCGGCGTCAAGAACCGCTTCGGTTCAACGAATGAAATCGGCGTATTTGAAATGCGAAGGGAAGGCCTGTGCGAGGTCGAGAATCCTTCGGAGTACATGCTGAGCGGCCGTCCGGAGAACGCCAGCGGATCGGTCGTTTCGTGCGCGATGGACGGGACCAGAGCGATTCTGACCGAGGTGCAGGCGCTCGTCTGCAAATCGAACTTCGGATTTCCCAAGCGTCAGGCGACCGGAACGGATTACAACAGAGTGAGTCTTCTGATGGCGGTTCTGGAGAAGAGAATCGGTATCCCTTTGTCCGAATACGATGCGTATGTCAATCTCGCGGGAGGAATCAGGCAGTCGGAGCCCGCAATGGATCTTGGCATCGCGATGGCACTTCTTTCGAGCTTCCGGGGAAAGCCGGTCGGTGACCGGACGGTCGCTTTCGGAGAAATCGGCCTGTCCGGAGAAGTGCGGATGGTCACGATGGCGGATGTGCGGGTGCAGGAGGCGGCCAAGCTTGGGTTTACAACCTGCATTCTGCCGAAGAGCAATCTGAAAGGACTGAAAGCGCCGGACGGCATCGAGATTGTCGGCATCAGCAACCTGAAGGAAGCGGCTGACCTCATAGGACAGCGGTGACCGGACGGCAAAACAGACCGCACAGTTGAACACGACAGATGATGCCGGAGAAACGGCATCCGGAATAAGAATTGCCGCTTGCGTTTCAAAGGATCATCTGCTATAATTCATCTTTGTCGGCAGCAGAATCAGATTGACCGAGTCACCTGATTTCGGTTTGTACGGAGTACAAACCGTGCCTGACACCCAGAGGACTCATACAATGGCTAGTATCACGGTCTCCAAAACCGTTCATGGGGGTTCGAATCCCTCGTCCTCTGTTTCATGCAGAGCCCTGAAGTTCAACGGAGGTTGAATCTCGGGGCTTTTTTGATGTCCTGCAAGTTTGGGGAAGAATCGCGTCCGCAATTGTTTTCCCTCTGTTATAATATTTACAGCACGGTTCATGCGTATGTGCGCGTCCTGCCGCGCAGAGGAGAAGTTTATGGATTTTCTGACCGGCCTTATTACGAACAAAGTATTTCTGTCTGCCGCAGCCAGCTGGTTTATCGCGCAGTTCAGCAAGATCATCATCGAGATTGCAAGGGGCGAATTTACGATCGAGAGACTGCGTGGCGGAGGCGGCATGCCCAGTTCCCATTCTGCGACCGTAACAGGGCTTGCGTGCGCCGCGGCATTTGTTGACGGCGGACACAGCACGGAATTTGTGCTGGCGCTGTTTCTTGCTATTATCGTCATGTATGACGCGATGGGCGTGCGGTATGAAACCGGCCGGGAGGCGGCTGCGCTCAATGAGCTGAACAGAAGAATCCGCGGGAAAGGAGAGAAGCCCCTGACGGAGGGAAAAATGGACGAGAAAATCGGCCATACGCTGCCACAGATTATTGCCGGCATGCTGATCGGGATTGCTACAGCTTCGATTCTGTGCATTTTTCTTCCGTTCTGAACAGGAAAGCTGGTTTCTGACAAACGTTTCGGGAGGATCCTTGTGAGAAACAAACGAAAGAAAATCATTCAGATCTGCGCCATGGCTGCGCTTATGATTCTCATGGCGTTTATTATGGCACCGGTAAGAGACGTTTCCGCGGATGCCGGAGAATTCTCCGGAAATTCGGATTATGATTTCTCCGGCGGAGGAGATTATGACAGCGGCGGAGATTCCTTTGGCGGAGACTGGAGCAGCTGGGACAATGACGACAGCCGGGACTACGGCGGTGTCATCGTTGACAGCGGGGGAGGTTCCGCTGCGCGCAGCTCCTCTTCCGGGGATGCCGCAGATACCGGAGAACTGATTCTGATCTTCTGGCTGATTCTGATCGCGGCGCTGATCATTTATACGAAGAGGAAAAAGGACAGCGGCAGAAGGACTGTCAGAAACCGCGATCTTGGCGGTACGGATATCCGTCAGGACAGATCGGTTCTGCGCCCGATGCGGGAATATACAGCGCTCGACCCTTCGTTTGATGAGGAGAAATTCAAGACGCTCCTTTCCAACGTCTATGTGCAGATGCAGCAGCAGTGGACGAAGAAGGATTTTGAAAGCCTGCGGCCGTATTTTACGGACAGTCTGTACGCGCAGTTTGACCGCCAGCTGGACGCGTACCGCAAGGGAAACAGGACCAATTACATTGACCGTATCGCGGTGCTTTCCGTGAACCTAGCCGGATTCTATCAGACGGGCAGCGGGAAGTCTACAGCAGATGGCAGGGCGGCTGCCGGTGAAGACGTTATCATTGCGGAGATCCGATCGAGAATCGTGGATTACACGCTGGATGACGCGACGGGCGAACTTCTGTCCGGCTCGAAGACAGCGGAGAAGTTCATGACTTATGAGTGGACGCTCACAAGAACGAGCGGCCTGACATCGCGGAAAGAAGGAGAATTCACAACCGTCAACTGCCCGAACTGCGGCGCGCCTGTCAATATCAACGAGAGCGCGAAATGTCCTTACTGCGGAAGCGTTCTGCATCTGCGCGAGCACGATTTTGTGATCAGCGGGATCAAGGGAATTGCGCAGAAGACATCGGGCTGACCTTTTGGTAAAGTTTGTTCATGGCAAAGATTCTTAAGAAGATATTACAAATTATTCTGGCGGCTGCGGTGCTTGTTTTTGCTCTGACAGCCGCGGATATCTGGTATTACGCGTCTTTTGATCAGAAGCAGAAGGCAGACGCGGTCGTCGTCCTCGGCGCAGGATCCTGGGACAGCAGGGTTTCACCTGTTTTCCGGGAAAGGCTCAATCACGGCATCGAACTGTACAGGGAAGGCTATGCCGGCAAAATCATTCTGACCGGCGGCTATGCTGCCGGCAACAGTGAGTCCGATGCTCACGCGGCGATGATTTACTGTATCTCGCAGGGTGTTCCGCAGGATGATTTGATCCTGGAGGAAAAATCCAGCAATACGGAGGAGAATATCCGGAACGCAAAGGATATCATGGACGGGCGGGGCATGGCCTCGGCGATTATTGTCAGCGATCCTCTGCATATGCGGAGGGCAATGCTCTTTGCGCAGGCGGACGGCATGACGGCGTACAGCTCGCCTACGCCGACATCCCGCTATGTGACGCTTCGCACGCAGCTGCCGTTTTTCCTCCGGGAGGAGCTGTACTGCATCGGTTACCGAATCGCCCGCGTGTTCGGCGCTTCATCAATAGCAAAAATGCGTTTTGTGGCTTTCAGAGCGGGAGTGATCCGATGAAAAACAGTTTTTTTGCGACGTTATCGAGAATGAAATATATTGACCGGTGGGCACTCATGCGCAACTCCAGGGAGGAATCGCTTTCGGAGCATTCGCTGGAGGTCGCTATGATCGCGCATGCTCTGTGTACGATCGGGAATGTCCGTTTCGGGAAAAACCTTGACGCGGACCGCGCCGCCTTAATCGGCCTTTATCATGATGCTTCCGAAATCATTACGGGAGATATGCCGACGCCTGTCAAATACTGCAACGACGAAATCCGGACCGCGTATAAACAGGTGGAAAAGTCAGCGCAGGAGCGGCTCCTGTGCCGGCTGCCGGATGATCTCCGCCCCGCGTATGAATCGGTTTTCCATGGAGAAGACAGTGAGGAAGAACTTTATATGCGGAGGCTCGTGAAGGCTGCCGACAAGCTGTCCGCGTATATCAAGTGCATTGAGGAGGAGAAGGCCGGCAATACAGAGTTCCGTACGGCCAAACAATCGACGGCCGAAATCATCGGCAGGCTTTCGAAGGAGCTGCCGGAAGTCCGGAACTTTATGGATGAATTTCTGGAGCCTTATGGCAGTACGCTTGATGAACTGGGATAATCAGCTGTGCAGGAAAGGATAACATATGACAATTAATGTGGAAAGAATTGTGCGGAGCGTAGACCACACACTGCTCCGGACCGATGCGACGATTGATGAAATCAAAAAGCTCTGTGATGAAGCCGTGAAATATCAGACAGCCAGCGTCTGCATCCCGCCCGCGTACGCGGATGAGGCGGTGGCTTATCTTGCAAAGAAGGCGGAGGAAGCAGCGGACGCCGGAGACGAAAAAAGAGCGAAGCCGGTACCTGTCTGCGTTGTCATAGGTTTTCCGAACGGATATTCCACGGCGGCGTCCAAGGTTTTTGAAACGCGCGACGCTATAAAGCGCGGTGTAAGCGAAATCGACACCGTCATCAATGTCGGGTTCGTAAAAAACGGCCGGTATGATGCAATCCTTGAAGAGCTGCGGCAGATCCGGGAAGCTGCAGGGGACCATGTAATGAAAGTTATTATCGAGACCTGCCTTCTTACGCAGGAAGAGAAGATCCGCATGTGCGATATCGTAACGCGTTCGGGGGCAGACTTCATCAAGACCTCGACCGGTTTCTCCAAATTTGGAGCAACGCCCGAAGATGTGAAGCTCCTCGCAGAGCATGTCGGCCCGGGCGTGAAGGTCAAGGCTGCAGGCGGAATCCACACGCTTGAAGAAGCGCAGAATTATCTGGATCTCGGCGCTTCCAGACTTGGCACCAGCTCGATCATTAAACTTCTCGAAGAAAAGAATTAAAGCGGAGTGAAACGCTATGGCATTTTCATCCAACAATTATGAGCAGCTCGGGTTCGCGGACCGGACACTGACTCTTTCACGGAAGGAACAGCGGATGCTTTCGGATTCCTTCGCGGGGATGTTCGCGGAGAAGATTTTTCCGCTGATTGACGAAAAGATTTTCATGAATCTTTACAGCACGGATTCGGCAAGACCTTCCAGCCCTGTCAACGTCACGGTCGGCGCGATGATTCTGGAAGTGCTGTTCGATATGAACGATGATGAAGTCGTCAGCTCGCTTGTCTGCGACCTGCGCTTTCAGTACGCGCTGCATACAACGAGCGCGCTTGTGCAGCCGCTCAGCAGCAGGACGATCCAGCGGTTCAGAAAGCGCTGTCAGGACGAATATGCTTCTTCCGGAAAAAATCTGATCGCGGAATGTCTCGCCGGGGCAGCAGCGCCGATCGGCGAGCTGCTGGAGCGGTATTTCCCCGGGAAAAATCTGGACGCTTTAAAGATCGCGGACGCGATTATGCGGAAGAAGGGCGGGAAGTGTTTTGACTATTACCGCGTTGTTCCTGACCCCGAAACTTTCAAAGAAAATGTGCTGCCCGCACACTCGGATCACATGTATTACGCATCGCGGGAGGAGATGGAAGCTTCCTGTGATTACAGAAAAGATCCGGTGTCCTCGTTCCGGATGAGCCTGAACGGACTTTGGAAATTCGCATACGCGCCAAACTTTGCCGGTGCAGTGAAAGGCTTCGAATCGTGCTCCTTCGACTGCAGCGGCTGGGACGATATCCATGTACCCGCCCACATCCAGATGGAGGGCTATGACCAGCCCGCGTATGTAAATTATCAGTACCCGTGGGACGGCCGGGAAGACATAAAGCCCGGACAGGTGCCGACCAGGTATAATCCTGTCGGCAGCTATGTCCGGTATTTCACGGTGCCGGCATCCATGCAGGGAAGGCCTGTCTATATCTCGTTTCAGGGCGTGGAGTCCGGCTTCGCGCTCTGGCTCAACGGAACATATGTCGGGTACAGCGAGGACAGTTTTACCCCGTCGGAATTTGAACTGACGCCGTATCTTACGGAAGGCAGCAACAAGCTCGCTGTGCAGGTTTTCAAGTGGACGTCCTCCAGCTGGCTCGAGGATCAGGATTTCTACCGGTTTTCAGGCATCTTCCGCGATGTCTATCTGTATACGGTTCCCGAAGTGCATGTGCGGGACATGAAGATCCGCGCGCTTGTCGATGACGATTACGCGGGCGGGCGGCTTCTGATGCACCTGCATTTTACTTCAGATGAGGAACTGGCAGGCGGCGGCAGGCACAGATACGGCTTTACGCAGTATCAGCTTTCACTTGGCGGAAGGATTGTGCTCTCCGGTGAAATCGACAACGAAAAGGACAACGAAATCTCTGCCCGTCTTCCGCAGGTGCGCCTTTGGTCCGCGGAGAATCCGGTGCTGTACGACCTTTATCTGACCATTCACGCCAAAACAGGCGCCGCCGTCGAATACATCCACGAACGCGTCGGCTTCCGGCGTTTTGAGATGAAAAACGGGCTGATGTGCCTGAACGGGAAGCGCATTGTTTTCAAAGGCGTAAACCGTCATGAGTTCTGCTGCGACAGCGGCCGCGCGGGGATCAGCCGGGATATGGTATTGCAGGATCTTGTCCTCCTGAAGCAAAACAACATCAACGCGGTCAGAACCTGCCACTACCCGGATGATTCCAGGCTGTACGGCCTCTGCGACGAGCTGGGAATCTACCTGATGGCGGAGAATAATCTGGAGACGCACGGATCGTGGGCATTCGCGGAGCTGGGCCTTTCTCCCAAGGAAGAGATTATACCGGGCGACAGGAAGGAGTGGCTGCCTGTTCTTCTGGACAGAGTGACTTCCTGCTATGAGCGGGACAAGAATCATGCGTCTATCCTGATCTGGTCTATCGGAAATGAATCTTATGGCGGCAGCGATCTGTTTGAAATGTCCAGACTTTTCCACAAGCTGGATCCGGACCGGCTTGTCCATTATGAAGGCATCTTCCATGACAGGAGATATAACGCCACCAGTGATATGGAAAGCCAGATGTATCCGTCTGCCGAAGCTATCCGGAACTTCCTTTCGCAGCATCCGGAGAAACCGTTTATCTGCTGCGAATATTCCCATTCCATGGGTAATTCCAACGGCGGCCTTTACCGGTATACGGAACTATCGGACACCGAGCCCCGCTATCAGGGAGGTTTTATCTGGGACTTCGTGGACCAGTCGATCCGCACAAGGGACCGATACGGAACGGAGTATCAGGCATACGGCGGCGATTTTCTGGAACGCCCGACCGATTATTCATTCTCCGGAGACGGGCTGGTCGCCGGAGACCGCATGCCGTATCCCAAGCTTCAGGAAGTACGTTTCACGTACCAGAACATTACAGCAAGAGTCGGAAGGGATCAGGTCCTTATTATCAACCGGAATCTGTTCACCGGCACGGATGCCTATGACTGTGTCGTAACGGTTCTCCGGGACGGCATAGAGATTGCGGAAAAACCGCTGGAAACCAGCGTGCCGCCTCTCTCAAGCAAGGCGTATATGCTGCCGGTTCCGGTTTATACAGAACCGGGCGAATATGCCGTAACCGTATCGTTCCATCTGAAAGAGACCTGCGCATGGGCGGAAAAGGGGTATGAAATTGCTTTCGGACAGGGCGTTTACAAGGTAGAGGAACAGACGCCCGCAAAGGATGCCGCGGAAGTCTCCGCGGAAACCGGAAAACCGGAGGATGACGGCACGCTCCAGATCGTGCGCGGCGTTTACAACATCGGCGCGAGGGCAGGAGAGAGCGAAATACTGATTTCACTTCTTGCGGGAGGCGTCAGTTCGCTGCGTATCGGCGGAAAGGAGATGCTGCTATCCGTACCGCGGCCGAATTTCTTCCGGGCGCCGACGGACAACGACCTTGGAAACAAGATGCCCGCGAGGTACGGCATCTGGAAGATCGCGAGCGAATATCCGTCAACCGTGCCCATCGAAATGATGCAGGCGCCCGCGGAGCAGCTCGAACGGGCTTCGCATTACCCGAAAATGACCGCAGGGAAAGACCGGCTGGACGTCACGCTCTGCCAGTTCCTTCCGGGTGCTCCGGACGCGTCGCTGGATGTGACCTACAGCTATTTTAAGGACGGGAGTCTTCGCATATCGATGGATTATGAACCGTCCGCGGGGCTGCCGCCGATGCCGGAGTTCGGTATGCTGCTGAAGCTGGATGCGGATTATAATCAGCTGGACTTTTACGGCAACGGACCTCTCGAGTGTTATGCCGACAGGGATAAAGGCGCAAGACTCGGTATCTATCACACGACAGTGCAGGACAACATGACAAGGTACCTGGTTCCGCAGGAATGCGGCAACCGGACCGGCGTACGGTGGGCAAAGGTAACCGACCGCCATGGCCGTGGCCTGCTGTTTACGGCGGAAAGCGGCAGCGCGCCGATGACCGGTCAGAGCGGAAACATACAGGAAATGAATTTTTCAGCGCTGCCTTATACGCCTGCCGAAATCGAGAACGCACTGCATCACACGGAGCTGCCGCCGGTACATTATACGGTTGTCCGCGCGAGCCTCGCGCAGATGGGAGTAGCGGGAGATGATTCCTGGGGAGCAAGAACGCCGCGGGAGGATCTGCTAGATAATACGAAGCCTCTGCACTTTGCGTTCCGCATCCGCGGAATCTGAGAACAGAAGAAATATAAAAAGGCGGCCTGTAAAGCCCTCCATCAGGAGAGCTTCAGGTCGCCGTTCTTTATCCAGCCGAGCTTTCTGAAGGCTGCCGCGAAAAGCGGTGTCAGAACCGCCGGAAGGACAAAACAGATCATAAGCATGCCGAACCAGTCAAAGCCTGTGATCGAGGCTTTGGTACCATTCGCAATATCGGAAACCCAGCCGGTATAAATGCCGATCTGGCCGACCAGGCCGCAGGTCCCCATGCCGGAAGAAACCGGTGCGCCGTTCATCTGCAGATGGAAGACGCAGGTAGCAAGAGGTCCTGTAACGGCGGAGGTCAGGATCGGCGCGATCCAGATCTTCGGGTTCTTCATAATGTTCGGCATCTGCAGCATGGATGTGCCGATTCCCTGGGAAATCAGACCGCCGATTTTATTCTCCGGATAGGACATGACCGCGAAACCTACCATCTGCGCGCAGCAGCCCGCGACGGCGGCGCCGCCGGCGAGCCCGACAAGACCGAGCGCGGCGCAGATCGCGGCGGAAGAGATCGGAAGTGTCAGCGCGATGCCGACGATCACGGAGACCAGAATGCCCATGAAAAACGGCTGGAGGTCCGTGGCCATCATAATTAAGGAACCGACGGAAGATGCGAGCTTTCCGAGCGCGGGCGCGAGCAGCCATGCGAACGCGCAGCCCGTGATGATCGTGACAGTCGGCGTGACCAGAATATCGATTCTTGTCTCTTTAGAAACCGCCTTTCCTGTTTCAGCAGCGATGATCGCGACAAACAGGACCGCGAGCGGACCGCCGGCGCCGCCGAGTTCATTGGCTGCCTGTCCGACTGCCGCGAGTGCGAACAGGACAAGCGGCGGTGCCTGCAGCGCGTACCCGATCGCGACCGCCATCGCGGGACCGCTCATGGCGGAAGCGTATTTGCCGACCGAGACCAGAGAGGAAAGACCAAGCTGCGTGCCTGCGGTATTGAGGATTGTTCCGATTAAAAGAGAGGCGAACAAACCCTGCGCCATCGCGCCGAGCGCATCAATGCCGTAGCGCTTTGCGGAGATGACGATGTTTTTACGGGCCAGAAAAGATCTGAGTGCGTTCATGATAAGACAGCTCCTTTATGTATATATAGGTGTCAAGACACATGTAACGCTCTCCATTATGCTGGGACGGTACCGCCTTGTCAACAAGATTTTTCGCCGTAAAGATAACCTTTTGCGGCAAGCGCGTCCTTCACGCGGGCAAAAGCAGCCTCGTCACTGCAAAGAAGTGTATGCAGATGAACGCCTCCCGTCAGATCGGAGAGGGGAGCCGCGCTGGTGCCCTCGAGTTTTCGCATGAACTGCTGGACATCGTAGCGGCTCGACAGATGAAGCTGGCCCGTGAGCTGGCCGTATACCGGATGCTCGACGATCACATTTTCGACAGTGATGCCGTTGTCTACCATAATATTCAGTTCGTCTTCCATCTGCTCCGGCGTATGAACGCAGGCCAGGCGGCGGATGATGCCGCCTGGCGTCAGTTTCAGAATATAGCCTCTCGGTGTTGCCGTGATATCTTCGCCGGATGCGCGTAGAAGCGCGATGTCGCCGACAATGATCTGACGGCTGACATTGTATCTTGCCGCGAGCTTTGAAGCGGAGACAGGGCCTCCCGCGCCGGTAAGATCGGCCAGCAGAGAAGCTCTTCTTTCGTCTGATTTCTGCATGTTGGACTCCTTTATGTAAAACACCTTGACTTCCTGCCTTTTATTGTGCTAATCTACTCAAGAGATTGTGAAGGTCTTTTTTTTATGCTTATTTTTAGAAGATCTTCATGAGGAAGCGGGAGGCAGAACCTGTGATTCTGCCGATTACCGAGTATAGTCATTCATTTTTGGAGGTACAGTACTATGCGTACAAGAATTACACTGGCATGCACAGAATGCAAGCGCCGCAACTATAATACCACGAAGGACAAGAAGAACCATCCCGACCGCATGGAAATTATGAAGTACTGCAGATTCTGCAGGAAGCATACACTTCATAAGGAGACCAAGTAATCCTTTTTATTTGAGAAGTGCTGGAGGAAACATGGGAGAGGTAGAGACAAAGACCACAGCTCCCAAAAAGGACGGCTTTGGCAAAAAGGCCGCATCTTTTTGGAACGGGGTCAAGGCTGAATACAAGAAGATTATCTGGCCGGATCGCGATACGGTCGTCAAGCAGCTGGTGGCTGTTCTTGTCGTATCCGTAATTACGGGAGCTATTATCGCACTGGTTGACTTCGGATTCCAGAATCTGATCGATTTTCTCACAACGTTTCAGGCTTAAAGCTTTCCGCGGAAGCGGAATGCAAAGGAGCATTTGACTTTGCGGGGAGAGCCGCTGCGCAGGCACGCGGCAGGAAGAGGTGAAAATGGAAGAAAAGAAGAAGGCGACAGCCCGCATCAAGCTGGGCTCGTTCCCGGATCTGCCGGGCGGGGATACTGCCGATTTCAGCCGTGACGCCGCCAGCATCGAGAAGAATGAAGCGGAGCGCGTCGCTGAACGGGTACTCAGACAGGACGAAGCCGGGGAAGACGTTTCCCTGATTGCAAAGAGCCTTGACAGCCAGTCTTCGGAAGGAGAAGGCAATCAGCTCGACGAGGACGCGATTTCGGATGTGCCGAAGTGGTATGTGGCGCATACCTATTCCGGATATGAGAATCAGGTCAAGATCAGTCTTGACAAGGTACGTGAGAACCGCCACATGGAGAACCGCATTCTTGAGGTCAGAATTCCCATGGAGGAAGAGACCGAGACCAAAAACGGTAAGACAAAGACCGTATCAAGGAAGATGGTTCCGGGCTATGTACTGATTCTGATGATCATGGACGATGAGACCTGGTACGTTGTCCGTAATACGCGCGGCGTGACGGGATTTGTCGGACCGGGATCAAAGCCGGTTGCCCTGAGCGAAGAGGAAGTTGCCAAGCTTGAAGGACGCGATCTTGCGAGCCCTGCATCGATCGGATTCAAAGAGGGGGATTCTGTCAAGGTTGTGGCCGGTATCTGGAAGGATACGCTGGGCACGGTTACCAAGGTTGATACGGAAAAGAGATCCGTTACGATTTCGATCGAACTGTTCGGCAGAGAGACGCCTGTGGAGATTCCGTGCACGGAAGTCCGCAAGGCGGAATAATTCATTGTTGTAAATCGATCACTGCGGTGATAGATTGATAGAGTTGCCGTATGGCAAGCAGTGGGAGCAGGCAAGCCGCCTGCGACATATATGCGGAACGCTGCGATGCTTTGTAACAGCGTTTTCAGCCCGGAAACGGACCCGCACCACCACAAAAGGAGGAAAAAATGGCTAAGAAAGTATCAGGTTACATCAAATTACAGATTCAGGCCGGCAAAGCTACACCCGCACCGCCGGTTGGACCTGCACTCGGACAGCACGGTGTCAACATCGTTGAATTCACGAAGCAGTTCAACGCAAAGACAGCAAATGAAGGCGACGTCGTTATTCCCGTTGTCATCACTGTTTACGCGGACAGAAGCTTCAGCTTCATCACAAAGACTCCGCCTGCAGCTGTTCTTCTGAAGAAGGCGGCAGGTATCCAGAAGGCTTCCGGCGAGCCGAACAAGACCAAGGTTGCTTCCGTAACCAAGGCGCAGGTAAGAGAAATCGCCGAGAAGAAGATGCCCGATCTGACAGCAGCATCGATTGAAGCTGCCATGAGCATGATCGAAGGAACGGCTCGTTCCATGGGTATCACGGTAACAGAGTAAAAGGAGGATTTACAATGAAGCACGGTAAGAAATATGTAGAGGCTGCTAAGCTCATCGATAAGTCCAAGCTTTACGAGGCTGAAGAGGCAGTAGCTCTTGTCAAGAAGACAGCAACAGCAAAGTTTGACGAGTCTGTTGAACTGAATATCCGCACAAGCTGCGATTCCCGTCACGCGGACCAGCAGATCCGCGGCTCCGTCGTTCTTCCTGCCGGCACCGGCAAGAAGATCCGCGTTCTCGTATTTGCGAGAGGCGCAAAGGCGGATGAGGCTCTTGCGGCCGGCGCTGATTATGTAGGCGCTGAGGAACTCCTTCCGAAGATTCAGAAGGAAGGCTGGCTTGATTTTGACGTTGTTGTCGCAACACCGGACATGATGAGCGTTGTAGGACGTCTCGGTAAGGTACTCGGACCGAAGGGTCTCATGCCGAACCCGAAGGCAGGCACTGTTACCATGGACGTGACAAAGGCTGTCAATGATATCAAGGCCGGCCAGGTTGAGTACAGACTTGACAAGGCGAACATCATTCACGTAACGATCGGCAAGGCTTCCTTCACGGAAGAGCAGCTGATGAGCAACTTCAATGCCCTGATGGGAGCGATTGCCAAGGCAAAGCCTTCCACTGTAAAGGGTCAGTATCTGAAGAGCATTTCCATGGCAACAACCATGGGCCCCGGAATCAAGATTGTAGCGAACAGATATTGATAAAAGTGTTGACAGAGCGCAAACTCTGTCATACTATACATAAGGTCGTTTGACCGCAGCCGAAGACAGCTGGTAAAGCCGAAAGGCTTTGTAAGCGTCCTGATGGACCGCCCGCCGAGGATGAAGGAGATTGATTTTATTCCCTCTGTCTTCATGGCAGAGGGATTTTTCATTTCTTATCCCTTCCGCTGTAGCAATAAAAATTTACAAGGAGGTAAGACATGGCAAAGATCGAGGAAAAGAAGCCGATTATCGACGAGATTTCCGAGAAGATCAAAGACGCGCAGTCCGTTGTTCTTGTAGACGCAAGAGGACTTTCGGTCGTTGAAGATACGCAGCTGCGTAAACAGCTCCGCGAAGCCGGCATTCAGTATAAGGTTTACAAGAACACTTATATGAAGAAGGCTTTCGACGGAACAGATTTCGCCCAGCTCGATGATTATCTTGAAGGACCCAGCGCGATCGCGATCTCCAAGGATGACGCGACAGCACCTGCAAGAATTCTTTATAAGTTCGCCGAGAAGGCGAAGAAGCTTGAGGTAAAGGCTGGTGTTGTAGAAGGAAAGGCTTATGACGCGAAGGGACTGGAGCCGATCTCCAAGATTCCTTCAAAGGAAGAACTCCTTTCCAAGCTGCTTGGAAGCCTGCAGGCACCGATCACCAACTTCGCCCGCGATATCAGACAGGTTGCGGAGAAGAAGGCGGAAGGCGGCGAGGCAGCTCCCGCAGAAGCTCCTGCAGAGGCAGAAGCACCGGCGGCAGAATAATTTCTGCGCCTTGATGCCGGCACCGGCCGGCACGGAATACAGACAGATCTGCGAAACGCAGATGCAGTACAACAAATATGATGGAGGTCATAAAGATGGCAAAGTTATCCACACAGGAAATCCTTGACGCAATCAAAGAGTTATCCGTTCTTGAACTGAACGATCTGGTAAAGGCTGTTGAAGATGAGTTCGGCGTATCCGCTGCAGCAGGTGTTGTTGTAGCAGGTCCTGCAGCTGGCCCGGCGGAAGAAGAGAAGACCGAGTTCGATGTAGAGCTTACAGAAGTAGGCCCGAACAAGATCAAGATCATCAAGGTCGTTCGTGAAGCTACCGGCCTTGGCCTGAAGGAGTCCAAGGACCTCGTTGAGGGCGCTCCGAAGGTTATCAAGGAAGCTCTTCCGAAGAAGGATGCTGACGATCTCAAGGCGAAGCTTGAGGCTGAAGGCGCTAAGGTTACTCTTAAGTAATCCGGCGTTTATCTGAATGCGAAATTTCCCCTGCCGGTGTCTGCCGGCAGGGGATTTGCTTTACATGAATATGGAACAGCACGAAAGGAAGAACTGCTATGACGGAAAATGCTGCCGGAACAACAAACAATAACGCAAAACATAAGAAAAGCATCCTCCTTGTCTGCCTGCTTCTTGCCGCTGCAGCTGTGCTTGCGCTGGTTTTTCATTTTGCTTCGGCAAAGAATATACAGAAGGGCAGCAAAGAGTGCTCACTGACCGTGACGGATGACAGCGGTGCTTCGAAGACATATGAATGCGCTACCGATGCGGAGTATCTGCGCCAGTTCATGGATGCGCTTTCTTCCGATCAGTCGCAGGAATTTTCCTATGAAGGTTCGGAAGGACAGTACGGGCTTTTCATCAATACAGTCAACGGGCTGACAGCGGATTACGATAAAGATCATGCGTACTGGGCGATCTACGTGAACGGAGAGTACGCGCAGAATGGCGCTGACACCCAGCCGGTCAACAACGGTGACAAATTCGAACTCAAATACGAAATAAGCAAGTGACCGGAGGAATGCATGCATAAGAGGTGCCGGATCAGCATCCGGGATATCGCGGTTCTCGGCATGATGCTGGCCATGCTGGAGACCGTGAAACGTGCGCTCGAGTTTGTTCCGAACATAGAACTCGTAACGTTACTGTTTGTGCTGTTTACTTTATTCTACGGAGCAAAAACACTGCTCGCCGCATTCGCCTTCACCGGCGTTGAATGTCTTGTCTGGGGCGCCGGCCTGTGGAATTTCATGTATTTGTATATCTGGCCTCTCGAAGTCCTGCTGGTTCTTCTGATCCGCAGAAAAGCCGGCTGGGAGGAGGGATATATCGCATACTGCGTTTTCTGCGGCGCCTTCGGGCTGTTCTTCGGACTGCTCTGTTCGATTGTTTACGTATTTACGAGCGGGCCGTCCGGTGCGCTCGGCTGGTGGATTTCCGGCATCCCGTTCGACATTGCGCACGGAGCCGGAAATTTCATCTTATCCTTTATCCTTTTCAAACCGCTGTCTGCGGCGCTCCGGCAAATTCAGAGAAAATTTTCATAAGTTATTGACAATTGAATCGCTCTTTCGTATTATAGTATGCGCTATGTTCTGCAATTATGCCCTACTATGCTCTCCTTAAGGATTAAGTTCCGGAAGAGAAAGCAGCGGATAAGGCAAATATGGTGGTTACTGACGAACACATACCAAGGAGAGCAGCGGGGAACAGGACACACGGCATGATGGCACAGGGGACTGTGCTGTTTTGCGCGTTATTCCGATCTGACACCACATCCTAATCTCCCTGCGATCCTACAGATTCAACAGAACGAGGTGAATTAATGAGCAATAAAATTAGGCTTCACCCTGCAGGCAAAGGCAAAAGCATGCGTATGAGCTACTCCCCGAAGAAGGAAGTGCTCGAAATGCCCAACCTGATCGAGGTTCAGAAATCTTCCTATCAGTGGTTCATTGATCAGGGGATGCAGGAAGTTATCGAGGACTTTTCTCCGATTGAATCGTTCGACGGACATTGGAGACTGGAGTTCGTAGGCTGCAAGCTCGACATTGAATACCTCAAGACAGCGCCTAATTACGCGAAGAGAAATACAATCACGAAATGCAAGGTCAGGGACGCAACCTATGCCGCGCCTTTATTCGTGCGCGCGAGACTGATTGACAAGACCGGCGAGAAACCGATCAGGGAAGAGACAATCTCGTTCACGGATCTTCCTGTTATGACGGAGACCGGCACTTTTGTCATCAACGGCGCCGAGCGTGTCATTGTGTCCCAGCTTGTCCGTTCTCCTGGAATTTATTATGGCATTGACCGCGACAAGTACGGCAAGAGCCTGTATACGTGCACGGTTATTCCCAGCCGCGGCGCGTGGCTGGAGTATGAGACCGACGCGAATGACATCTTCTATGTCAAGGTTGACCGTACAAGAAAGGTGCCTGTGACGGTCCTGATCCGCGCGCTCGGTATCGGCACGGACGAAGAAATTCTGGAAGTTTTCGGCGATGAGCCCAAGCTTCGCGGCAGCTTTTCCAAGGATCCATCTCATTCCTATGAAGAAGGCCTTCTGGAACTGTACAAGAAGATCCGCCCCGGTGAGCCGCTCGCTGTGGAATCCGCGAGATCGCTGATCGAATCCATGTTCTTTGATCCGCGCCGGTATGACCTCGCGAAGGTCGGCCGCTATAAATTCAACAAGAAACTGGCACTCCGGTCCAGAATTGCCGGCCATGTTCTCGCGGAAGACGTTGTTGACAGCGCGAACGGCGATGTTATCGGCAGCATGGGAGATACGGTTACCGTAGAGATGGCCGATGAAATCCAGAACGCGGCAATCCCGTATGTCTGGATCAGAACGGATACCAGAGACCGGGTGAAGGTTCTGTCCAATCTGATGGTTGACATCACACACTTTGTGGACTGCGATCCGGAAGAGCTTGGCATCACCGAGCAGGTTTATTATCCGGCTCTTCGTGAAATTCTCCAGAAATATCAGGACAATGAGAATCCGGAGGAGCTTGCGGAAGTGCTGCGCAGAAATGTGCATCTTCTGATTCCCAAGCACGTTACGAAGGAAGATATTCTTGCTTCCATCAACTACAACATGCATCTGGAGTACGGCATTGGCACCAAGGACGACATCGATCACCTCGGAAACCGCCGGATCAGAAGCGTCGGAGAACTGCTGCAGAATCAGTTCCGCATCGGAATGTCCCGTGTAGAGCGTGGCGTCCGCGAGAAAATGTCCAGCGTAGACGACCCGTACCCGAGAACACTGATTAACACAAAGCCGGTCAGCGCCGCGTTCAAGGAGTTCTTCGGATCTTCCCAGCTGTCCCAGTTCATGGACCAGAACAACCCGCTGTCCGAGATTACACACAAGAGACGTCTTTCGGCTTTGGGACCCGGCGGTCTTTCCAGAGACAGAGCAGGTTTCGAAGTCCGTGACGTACATTATACGCACTATGGAAGAATGTGCCCCATCGAGACGCCTGAAGGACCGAACATCGGTCTGATCAACTCTCTGGCGGCATACGCGAAGATCAACGAGTACGGTTTTATCGAAGCTCCGTACAGAAAGATCGACCAGAACGACCCGAACGGACCCAGAGTAACGGATGATGTTGTCTACATGACAGCGGATGAGGAAGATAACTACCATGTAGCGCAGGCTTCCACAAAGCTGGATGAGAACGGGTATCTGGTTGACAACTACGTATCCGGCCGTTACAGAGACGAGACATCTTCGTATCCCAGAACCATGTTCCAGTACATGGATGTATCTCCGAGAATGGTATTCTCGGTAGCTACATCGCTGGTACCGTTCCTGCAGAACGATGACGCGAACCGCGCGCTGATGGGTTCAAACATGCAGCGTCAGGGCGTTCCGCTTATTACGACGGAAGCTCCGGTCGTGGGAACCGGCATGGAAGAAAAGGCGGCACGTGACTCGGGCGTCTGCGTAATCGCGAAGAAACCCGGCCGCGTTGACTTTGTAGACGCAACCGAAATCGATGTGACTTATGACGACGGCGAGAAGGAGCAGCTGGAACTGATCAAGTATCTGCGCTCCAACCAGTCGAACTGCTATAACCAGAAGCCGATTGTTTCGACCGGCGACCATTTTGACGAAGGCGACATTCTTGCTGACGGCGCTTCCACAGACCACGGCGTTCTCGCACTCGGCAAGAACCCGCTGATCGGCTTCATGTGCTGGGAAGGCTACAACTATGAGGACGCGGTTCTGCTTTCCGAACGCCTTGTAAGAGAGGATGTCTATACCTCCATTCACATTGAGGAATATCAGTGCGAGGCGAGAGATACCAAGCTGGGACCGGAAGAGATTACCAGAGACGTTCCCGGTGTCGGCGAAGACGCGCTCAAAGATCTGGACAATGACGGTATTATCCGTATCGGCGCGGAGGTCCGTGCCGGCGATATCCTTGTCGGCAAGGTGACCCCGAAGGGCGAAACAGAGCTTACCGCGGAGGAAAGGCTCCTGCGCGCCATCTTCGGCGAGAAGGCAAGAGAAGTCAGAGACACTTCGCTCAAGGTTCCGCATGGCGAGTACGGCACAGTCATTGATACGAAGATCTTCACAAGAGAAGATGATGCCGGAGAGATCCCTCCGGGAGTCAACATGACTGTCCGCATCTATATCGCGCAGAAGAGAAAGATCTCTGTCGGCGATAAGATGGCAGGCCGCCACGGAAACAAGGGTGTTGTATCGAGGGTACTTCCTGTTGAAGATATGCCTTATCTTCCGAACGGACGTCCGCTGGATATTGTTTTAAACCCGCTGGGCGTACCTTCCCGTATGAATATCGGACAGGTCCTGGAGCTGCACCTTTCGCTTGCCGCGAAGGTTCTGGGCTTCAATGTAACGACGCCGAACTTTGACGGCGCGACGCATGATGACATCGTGGATGCCCTGAATATGGCGAACAAGTATGTCAATTACAGCTGGGAAGAGTTTGAGGCTGAATACAAGGACAAGGTTGATCCGGAAGTTCTGCAGTACCTGTATGATAACCGTGACCACAGAGAAGAGTGGAAGGGCGTTCCGATCACACCCGACGGCAAGGTACAGCTGCGCGATGGCCGTACGGGCGAAAAGTTCGACAACCCGACATCGATCGGTTTCATGCATTACATGAAGCTGCATCACCTGGTAGACGATAAGATCCACGCGCGTTCCACCGGCCCTTACAGCCTTGTAACGCAGCAGCCTCTGGGAGGTAAAGCGCAGTTCGGCGGCCAGCGTTTTGGAGAAATGGAAGTCTGGGCGCTTGAAGCTTACGGCGCGGCGTACACACTGCAGGAAATCCTGACTGTCAAGTCGGATGATGTGGTTGGCCGTGTCAAGACGTACGAGGCAATCATCAAGGGTGAAAACATTCCGGAAGGCGGCATCCCTGAATCCTTCAAGGTACTTCTGAAGGAACTGCAGGCACTGTGCCTCGATGTGGAAGTGCTGGACGAGGACAAGAATCCTGTTGAGATTTCCGAGGATATCGACTACGGAGATTCCGCGATCTTCAAGTTCGCGATGGCAAATAACTTTAAGGATTCCGGTGATACGGACAGAAAGTCGCTGGAAAACGGCGGTATGTCGCTGCAGGAATTTAACGACAAGGGTGAGATGCAGGAAGTGCAGGATGACACAGACGCCGGCAGCGATGATGGCAGTGCTGAAGATGCGGATACGGAGTACGACGATAACGACGAGTTCTGATCCGCGCATAACTGAAGCAACCACATGTCTCATCTGCGGCAGTATCCGCGGATGAGACGGAAATCAAGCTGCACCGCAGCAGAATTGAGGGTAGAATGCCAAATACTACAAATGAAAGCTATAAGCCGGTAACATTTGACGCGATACAGATCCGGCTGGCCAGTCCTGACAAGATCCGCGGCAACGCCCGCGAGGGAAAAGGCTGGTCCTACGGTGAAGTTACGAAGCCGGAGACGATCAACTACAGAACATTGAAGCCGGAGAAGGACGGACTGTTCTGCGAGGCAATCTTCGGACCTACCAAGGACTGGGAATGCAAATGCGGCAAGTACAAGAAGATGAAGTTCAAGAACACCATCTGCGACAGATGCGGTGTTGAAGTAACCAAGTCTTCGGTGCGCAGAGAGAGAATGGGACACATCGAACTCGCCGCTCCGGTTTCCCACATCTGGTATTTCAAGGGCGTTCCTTCCAGAATGGGTCTGATTCTTGACATGACGCCGAAGGAACTGGAGAAGGTGCTCTATTTTGCCAGCTACATCGTACTTGACCCTGGCACGGACGCCATGCCGCAGGTCATGGACGAAGACGGCAGATACCGCGATGCGACACAGGCGGAAATTGATGCGAGCAAGGAGCTGCAGCTTCCGCCGCTTACGAAGAAGCAGATCCTCTCCGAAAGAGAATATCAGGAATACCGCAAGGTATATCGCGGACATTTCAGAGTCGGCATGGGAGCGGAAGCGATCAAGGAACTGCTCCTTGACGTGAATGTTGAAGAGGAATACAAGACACTCAGCGAAGAGCTGGAAACCGCCAAAGGCCAGAAGAGGGAAAGAGTTCTCAAGAGACTGGAAGTCGTGGAAGCTTTCCGTGAGAGCGGCAACCAGCCGTCCTGGATGATTCTGGACGCGGTGCCGGTCATCCCTCCGGATCTGCGCCCCATGGTTCAGCTGGACGGCGGAAGATTCGCTACATCCGACCTGAACGATCTCTACAGAAGAATCATCAATCGTAACAACCGTCTGAAAAAGCTTCTGGAAATCGGTGCGCCGGATATTATCGTCCGCAACGAGAAGAGAATGCTGCAGGAAGCGGTTGACGCTCTGATTGATAACGGCAGACGCGGCCGCCCTGTCACAGGACCCGGCAACAGGGCACTCAAGTCTCTGTCCGACATGCTGAAAGGCAAGTCCGGCCGTTTCAGACAGAACCTCCTGGGCAAGCGTGTCGACTATTCCGGCCGTTCGGTTATCGTTGTCGGTCCTGAAATGAAGATTTACCAGTGCGGCGTTCCGAAGGAAATGGCACTGGAGCTGTTCAAGCCTTTCGTAATGAAAGAGCTGCAGAAGAGAGAGATCTCCCAGAACATCAAGAACGCGAAAAAACTCGTGGAGAAGGTAGATCCCAGGGTATGGGATATTCTGGAAGATGTTATCAAGGAGCATCCTGTCATGCTCAACCGTGCGCCTACGCTGCACAGACTGGGTATTCAGGCATTTGAGCCGATCCTTGTCGAAGGCAAGGCAATCAAGCTTCATCCGCTTGCCTGCACGGCGTTCAACGCCGACTTCGACGGCGACCAGATGGCGATCCATCTGCCGCTTTCGGTGGAAGCGCAGTCCGAGTGCCGGTTCCTGCTTCTTTCGCCGAATAACCTTTTGAAGCCTTCCGACGGCGCGCCGGTTGCTGTTCCGACGCAGGACATGGTTCTGGGTATTTACTATATTACCCAGCAGAGAGACGGAGAGCCCGGCGAGGGCAAGTACTTCAGTTCTCCGAATGAAGCATGGCTTGCTTACGAAAACAAATACATTACGCTCCACTCGAAGATCCATGTCAGACTTACGAAGAAGAAGCCTGACGGCGAGGTCGTAGAGGGACTGGTTGATACGTCGCTCGGCCGTCTGATCTTCAACGAGATCATTCCGCAGGATCTCGGCTTTGTCGACAGATCCGTTCCGGAGAACTTCCTGAAGCCGGAAATCGACTTCATGGTCAAGAAGAAAGACCTCAAGAAGATTCTGCAGGCAGTCATCGACAAGCACGGCACCTTCAAGTGCGCCGAAGTTGACGACAACATCAAGGCGCTTGGCTATAAGTGGTCCACAATCGCAGCTTTGACGGTTTCGATTGCCGATATTTCGGTTCCGAAGGAGAAGAAAGAGCTTCTGGAAGAGGCGCAGGCTACCGTTGACAGAATCCAGAAAGACTACCGCAGAGGTATGATGACGGATGAAGAGCGTTACCATCAGGTTGTCGAGACCTGGACGGACGTGGATAACCGTCTGACCGATGCCCTTTTGAAGTCACTGGATAAGTACAACAATATCTTCATGATGGCGGATTCCGGTGCCCGTGGTTCCAACCAGCAGATCAAGCAGCTGGCCGGCATGCGCGGACTGATGGCCGATACATCGGGACGTACCATCGAGCTGCCGATCAAGTCAAATTTCCGTGAAGGACTGGACGTACTGGAATACTTCATGTCGGCGCACGGTTCCAGAAAGGGTATGTCGGATACAGCACTTCGAACAGCCGATTCCGGATATCTGACCAGACGAATGGTTGATGTTTCGCAGGAACTGATTATCCGCGAGATCGACTGTGTTGAAGGCAAGGATGTTATTCCGGGCATGTCCATCAAGGCATTCAAAGACGGCAACGCCACGATTGAAACGCTGCGTGACCGTATGATCGGCCGTGTATCCTGCGAGGAAATCCGGGATATGGACGGCAAGGTGATTGTCAAGAAGAATCACATGATCACACCCAGCCGCGCGGACGCAATTCTTTCCCGTGGCATGAACAAGAAGGGCGAGCCGTTTGACGCTGACAAGGATTCTCTCAAGATCAGAACTATTCTGACCTGCCGCAGCCACCTGGGTATCTGCGCGAAGTGCTACGGCGCGAACATGGCAACCGGTGAAATGGTGCAGGTCGGCGAGGCGGTCGGTATCATCGCCGCTCAGTCGATCGGCGAACCCGGCACACAGCTGACCATGAGAACATTCCACTCCGGCGGTGTTGCCGGCGGTGATATCACGCAGGGTCTTCCCCGCGTAGAAGAGCTGTTCGAGGCTAGAAGGCCGAAGGGTCTTGCGCTCCTGACCAAGATCGACGGTGTCGTTACGGTAAAGGATACGAAGAAATCCCGTTCCGTCATTGTAACGAATGATGAAGAAGGAAAGTCCGAAGAGACGCAGATTCCTTACGGCTCCAGGATCAAGGTTATGGACGGACAGGAGATTGAAGCCGGCGACGAGCTGACGGAAGGCTCCATCGAGCCCAGAGAGCTGCTGGAGATCAAAGGACCCAGAGCGGTTCAGGATTATCTGCTCCGCGAGGTTCAGAAGGTTTACCGTCTGCAGGGCGTAGATATAGCCGACAAACATATCGAAGTCATCGTCAGACAGATGATGAAGAAGATCAAGATTACGGCAGCGGGAGATTCCCATTTCATTCCCGGAAAGCTCGTTGATTTCCTTGATTTCGAGGACGAGAATGATAAGCTGATTGACCTCGGCAAAACACCGGCAGAAGGCGAACGCATCATCCTCGGCATTACGAAGTCGGCTCTTGCGACGGATTCGTTCCTGTCGGCAGCTTCTTTCCAGGAGACGACAAGAGTTCTGACGGATGCCGCGATCCGCGGAAAGATCGATCCTCTGATCGGACCGAAGGAGAACGTCATCATCGGTAAGCTGATTCCTGCAGGAACCGGTATGAAGAGATACCGCAACATCAAGCTCAGCACGGATGAGAGAATCGCGGAGGCGAAGGCGCATCCGCAGATTCCGGATGAAGTTCTGGACGATGAGCGGGAGACGGCTTCCTCCCCGGAAGACACGCAGGATGAAATTCTTACCGAAACCACGGAAAGCACAGATCCGGATGGATTTGAGGCTTGACAATCAGGTCTTGCATGTTTAATATTAGAACGGTGTGCTGAAAAAGCGCACCGTTCTTCTGCGTCTGCACGAAACCGTAAAGCGGCGTAGACAGACAGGAAGAGTGCAATGATAATCCTGTTTCAGGTTAAGGGGCAGGGTTAATTCAAATTTGGCAAGGAGGTGAAATAGAATGCCGACATTTAACCAGTTAGTTAGAAAGGGACGTCAGGTTTCCACGAAGAAGTCGAAGGCTCCGGCACTGCAGGTAGGTTTCAACAGCCTTAAGAAGAAAACTATCGGACAGTCCGCTCCCCAGAAGCGTGGTGTCTGCACCGCTGTTAAGACAGCAACCCCTAAGAAGCCTAACTCCGCTCTTCGTAAGATTGCCAGAGTACGTCTTTCCAACGGAATGGAAGTTACATCCTACATTCCCGGCGAAGGCCACAATCTGCAGGAGCACTCTGTTGTAATGATCAGGGGAGGAAGAGTTAAGGATCTGCCCGGTACCAGATACCACATCATCCGTGGCACACTGGATACAGCAGGTGTTGCAAACCGCAAGCAGGCTCGCTCCAAGTATGGCGCTAAGAGACCGAAGGCTGGTAAGTAATACTCTCTAATGTAACAGAATGTTGGATTCTATTTGCGATAGAATTTCTGTACGGAAATTTACGCGGTCCCTTCCGTGTTTTGCCTTGGAAGCGGACGGGTTATCGAAGATAGACTACAGCATGGACACAGCATTATAGTGAGTACCGATGAATTATCCATTGATAAGGAGGGAAGTATCATGCCGCGTAAAGGACATGTACAGAAAAGAGATGTACTTGCAGACCCCTTATACAACAACAAAGTCGTTACCAAGCTGATTAATGCCATCATGCTTGATGGTAAGAAAGGTGTAGCGCAGAAGATTGTATACGGAGCTTTTGCAAAGATGGAAGAGAAATCAGGCAAGCCCGCTCTCGAAGTTTTCGAGGGCGCTATGAACAACATTATGCCTGTTCTCGAAGTCAAGGCGAGACGTATCGGCGGTGCCACATATCAGGTGCCGATTGAAGTCAGACCGGAAAGAAGACAGGCGCTGGCTCTTCGCTGGATCGCAATGTTCTCCCGCAAGAGAGGCGAGAAGACCATGGAAGACAAGCTTGCCGGTGAGCTTCTTGATGCTTACAACAACACGGGCGCTTCCGTAAAACGTAAGGAAGACATGCACAAGATGGCAGATGCAAACAAGGCTTTCTCTCACTATCGTTTCTGATGCGATGGCGGAGACCTTTTGCAGCGCGTCTTAATTAGGAGGAAAACCTGTGGCACAAGCAGATCATAGAGAATATCCCCTGGAAAGAACCAGGAACATCGGTATCATGGCGCATATCGATGCAGGCAAGACGACTCTGACAGAGCGTATCCTGTATTATACCGGTGTTAACTATAAGATTGGTGAGACGCACGACGGCACTGCGACCATGGACTACATGGAGCAGGAGCAGGAGCGTGGTATCACCATCACGTCCGCGGCTACAACATGCCACTGGACACTGGAGGATCACCATAAGAAGAAAGCTGGTGCTCTTGAGCACCGTATCAATATTATTGATACTCCCGGCCACGTAGACTTTACCGTTGAGGTAGAGAGATCCCTGCGTGTCCTGGACGGCGCTGTAGGTGTATTCTCCGCAAAGGGCGGCGTTGAACCTCAGTCCGAAAATGTATGGCGCCAGGCTGATAAGTACAACGTACCCCGTATGGCATTCGTCAACAAGATGGATGTCATCGGCGCAGACTATTACGGCTGCGTTGACCAGATCAAGAACAGACTGGGCAAAAACCCGGTTATGATCAACATCCCGATCGGCAAGGAAGATTCCTATATCGGCCTGATTGATCTGTTCGAGATGGACGCATATTACTATAAGAACGATGACGGCACGGATATTGAAATCACGGCTGTTCCGGACGATCTTAAGGATGAAGCGCAGATGTATCACGAGCAGATGATCGAGCAGATCTGCGAGCTCGATGATGATCTGACCGAGAAGTTCCTGGAAGGCGGCGAGGAAGCGGTTACTGTTCCCGAGCTGAAGGCTGCACTCCGGAAGGCTACCTGCGAAGGCAGAGCGGTACCGGTCTGCTGCGGCTCCGCATACAAGAACAAGGGCGTACAGAAGTGCCTGGACGCTGTTATCGAGTATATGCCTTCTCCGCTTGATGTGCCGGCAATCAAGGGCACAGACCTTGACGGTAACGAAGTTGAGAGACATTCTTCTGACAGTGAGCCGTTCTCTGCTCTTGCGTTCAAGATCATTTCCGATCCTTTCGTAGGAAAACTCGCGTTCATGAGAGTATATTCCGGTACTTGCAAGGCCGGCTCTTACGTTCTCAATTCCACGAAGGACAAGAAGGAAAGAATCGGGCGTCTCCTGCAGATGCACGCGAATAAGAGAAAGGAAATCGACGAAGTATTTTCCGGTGATATTGCCGCTGCGGTTGGCCTTAAGGTAACCGGTACCGGCGATACGCTCTGCGATGACAGCGCACCGGTTATTCTGGAGTCGATGGAATTCCCTGATCCCGTTATCGAGCTCGCGATTGAGCCTAAGACGAAGGCAGGACAGGACAAGCTGACGGACGCGCTCCAGAAGTTGTCTGAAGAAGATCCTACTTTCAAGGCACACACAAACTCCGAGACAGGCCAGACAATTATCGCCGGCATGGGCGAACTGCATCTGGAGATTATCGTTGACAGGCTGCTGCGTGAGTTCCACGTAGAGGCAAATGTCGGCGCTCCGCAGGTTGCATACCGCGAGACATTTACAAAGCCTGTCGATCAGGAATACAAGTACGCGAAGCAGTCCGGCGGTCGTGGTCAGTACGGACACTGCAAAGTCAAGTTCGAGCCTATGGATCCGAACGGCGAGCAGGAGTACGATTTCGAGAACGAGGTAACAGGCGGCAACATCCCGAAGGAATATATCCCCGCGGTTGGCGAAGGTATTGAGGAAGCTATGAAGACCGGTTCCCTTGGCGGATATCCGGTTGTCGGCATCAAGGCGACTGTCTATGACGGTTCCTACCATGAAGTCGACTCTTCGGAAATGGCATTCCATATTGCCGGTTCCATGTGCTTCAAGGAAGCGATGGCCAAGGCTGCACCTGTCCTTCTTGAGCCGATCATGAAGGTTGAGGTAACAATGCCTGAGGAATATATGGGCGACGTCATCGGAGACATGAACTCCAGACGCGGCCGCGTTACGGGTATGGAAGACATTCCGGGCGGCAAGCAGGTCAACGGCTTTGTACCGCTCGCCGAGATGTTCGGTTACGCGACGGATCTGCGTTCCATGACGCAGGGACGCGGCAACTACTCCATGTTCTTTGAGAAGTACGAGCCGGTTCCGAAGAATGTTGCTGACAAGGTCCTGGATTCCAAGGCCAAAGAGAGCAAGTAAGCCCTTGCTTTCTCTGTGAGCAAAAACAATCCCTGCGCTTGCTTTAGCAGGTGCAATTGGGTATAATAAATGCTAGTGACTGATTTTCGACAGTGCATGTCGACCGGAAGGTCTTCAGTCACTGGCGATTTAACACTATTATTATTTCTTTAGGAGGAAATAAAAATGGCTAAACAGCATTTCGACAGAACAAAGCCGCATGTTAACATCGGCACAATCGGTCACGTTGACCACGGCAAGACAACTCTGACAGCAGCCATCACAGCAGTACTTGCTGACAGACTT
Organism: Bacillota bacterium; assembly: GCA_029224465.1. Taxonomy (GTDB): domain Bacteria; phylum Bacillota; class Clostridia; order Lachnospirales; family Lachnospiraceae; genus CAG-791. The sequence continues at coordinate 43,055 of JAQXUQ010000032.1, forward strand.
GGCGTTGATCCTGCGGTTCCTTTCGATCAGATCGATAAGGCTCCGGAAGAAAGAGCCCGTGGTATAACCATCAACTCCGCACACATCGAGTATGAGACAGCGAAGAGACACTATGCACACGTTGACTGCCCTGGCCACGCTGACTATGTAAAGAACATGATCACCGGCGCTGCGCAGATGGATGGCGCTATCCTTGTAGTAGCTGCTACCGATGGTGTTATGGCGCAGACTCGTGAGCACGTTCTGCTTGCCAAGCAGGTTGGCGTTCCGAAGATCATCGTATTCCTGAACAAGTGCGATATGATGGATGATCCTGAACTGATCGAGCTGACAGAGATGGATATCAGAGATCTGCTGAACGAGTACGGCTATCCGGGAGATGACACTCCGATCATTCAGGGTTCCGCTCTGAAGGCGCTGGAAGATCCCAAGTCCGAATGGGGCGACAAGATCATGGAGCTCATGGATACTGTTGATTCTTATATTCCGGATCCTGCACGTGATAACGACAAGCCGTTCCTTATGCCGATCGAGGACGTATTCACAATTTCCGGCCGTGGTACTGTTGCTACCGGCCGTGTAGAGCGTGGTATGCTCAAGCTTAACGATCCTGTAGAAATCGTCGGCCTGAAGGAAGAGACACAGACTTCCGTTGCTACCGGCATCGAGATGTTCAGAAAGACTCTGGACTTCGCTGAAGCTGGTGATAACGTTGGTATCCTTCTTCGTGGTATCGACCGTACAGCAATCGAGCGTGGTCAGGTTGTCGCTAAGCCCGGCACTGTTACCTGCCACAAGAAGTTCACGGCGCAGGTTTACGTTCTGACAAAGGATGAAGGCGGCCGTCATACGCCTTTCTTCAACAACTATCGTCCTCAGTTCTATTTCAGAACAACAGACGTTACCGGTGTTATCACACTTCCTGAAGGAACAGAAATGTGCATGCCCGGCGATCACGTTGAGATGACAATCGAACTGATTCATCCTGTAGCTATGGAACAGGGTCTTACCTTCGCTATTCGTGAAGGCGGCCGTACTGTAGGTTCCGGAAGAGTTGTTTCGATCCTTGAGTGATCGTTGCTTATCGCTGATAAATGCAAATATAATAGAAAGCGGGACAGCCTTTGCTGTCCCGCTTTCTATATACAGGCTTTTCGAACCGCTCCTTTCCGAATACGCGGCAAAGCCTTTTCATACCTTTTCAATCAGAGTGAATCTGGCGCGGATCTGACTGCAAACCAGCCTCAGTTCTTTTCGTCCGGCAGGTATTCCATGATGTCACCTACCTCACAGTTAAAGATGCGGCAGAAGACATCAATGGTATGCGTGCTGACATACTCGTTCCTTTTCAGTCTGGTGATCTGACCGGGCGAGATGCCGTATGTATGAATTAACGCGTACTGCGTGATCCCGCGCTCCTTCATCATCCTCCAAAGTCCGTTATAAGTGATCATAGCTCTCCTTTTCAAAGGGAAATTATCCTTAATTCCGTATGTTTAAGGTAATATCCCTATACTAACCATACCCTATTTGCGGGGAGTTCACTAATAACCACAAGTGGTACAACTTTTATTGCCGGATTCATGCGAAAGTGATATTATACTATTAGATTAATTATCAGATAATATCAATATGATAGATTAACTGATAGTCATATATATGATAGGAACGTTTCTGGACAAAACTGGCGGGGTGAATTTTTATGGAAACATTGCATGTAAGGATGCTGGGTGGTTTTACACTTCATTACGGGAACGAGGAAATTGTTCTGGGCAGGAATACCACGGCGAAATTCGTGCAGCTTTTGCAAATGGTATGGCTGGAGGGCAACAAGGGAATATCGAAGGCACAGATTGTCCGTTATCTTTATGAAGCAGATGAATTATCCAATCCCAACAACAGCTTCAATAATCTTGTTTTTCAGATGCGAAGGCAGATGGAGGCAGCGGGTCTTCCCAAGAAAGATTATATCATTAAACGGGGAAAGGTATTCATACCCGATCCCGCCGTTCCACTGACAATTGATGTCTCGGATTTTGACAGCTACATTGATCAGGCAAGAGCTGAGCGAAATGAGGACAGGAAGTACGACTTATACGCGCATGCTTTCGACCTCTACAGGGGTGAGCTCCTGCCGGAAGCCGGTACAAAGACTTTTGTTGTAAAGGCCGGAGCACAGCTGCATCAGAAATTTGACGAAGCCGCGAAGTGGCTTGGAGATTACACAAAGTCCTGTAAAGACTATCAGGATATGTACAGAATTTATGAGAAGGCGGCGAAGATCTATCCTGACAGTGGCTGGCAGGCATATCAGATCGAGGCGCTGATCAGCCAGGAGAACTATAAGGAAGCATATCAGCTGTATGATACGACGGTCCGCAGATATACCGATGATATGGGGTTGCCGCCGTCGGATAAAATGCTCGAAAATTACCGGAAGATGAGTAGAAAACTCCAGCAGCCGCAGACGGAGTTGATGGAAATCCAGTCATCGCTTGTTGAGAATCCGGTTTCCGGAGCGTATTACTGCTCCTACCCGAGTTTTATTGATACTTATCATATCATGCAAAGGAACATGGAAAGGATCGGATTCTCGGCGTTTATGCTTCTGTGCACGCTGGTGGACTATGAGGGGAAACCTATTTCCAACAAAGAGAAGCTGGAGGAGCGCAGCAATGCACTGAAGGAATCGATCGGCTCATCACTTCGCAAAGGCGATGTTTACACAAAATTCAGCGCATCCCAGTATCTGGTCCTCCTGATCGGAAGCACCAGGGAAGGCTGTGATGTAGTTGCCAGAAGAATATCAAAAAGTCTGAAGGAAAGAGAGGGAACCAGGGCGGACGTCCGCTATTCCAATGTGTCGCTATCGGACCTCTCCAGGATTGTGCTTAATTAAGGGGAGGCGTCAAGAGACATGGAAGAGATCAGAATATCAACGAGTGCGCCGAATCTTGTGAATATTTGTGTTGACGGTGCTGCCGGCGGAAATGTATACGGACGATTATGGGATCACTTCCATGAGGGCCCGAGACAGTTTGAATCGGCAGCGGATGTAATGCGGAAGATGGATGAAATGATGGATGAAATTGACTTCCCGCAGGAGTCGACTGTCGTAAGATCATTTGATCCGCCGGTGCAAAGAGATAACTCGAAATATAGAAACGGGAAGGAAGTGAAGAATATGACGATACAGGATGAACGAGGCGGTCAGGCAACGTTCATAGTCCAGATCAAGTACCGGCAGAACGCGACCTGGCAGGGTGATGTTGTCTGGGCAGAACAGAACAAGAAAGTATATTTCAGAAGCGCGCTGGAGCTGATGAAGATCATTGACAGCGCAACATCGGGCGGCCGGCTGGACGAATCGAAATGGCCGCAGGTAACGGATTAACGTGTCTGTTTGGAACACACAACAGAATAGTATATAATAAAGCGGACATCGAAAAATGTCCGCTTTATTATTGGCGGTGCGCCCGGCGGGCGCACCGAAGATGGAGAATAATTTATGACCAGAATAATACTTGCGTCGGCATCTCCGAGAAGGAGAGAGCTGATGGCACAGGCCGGCATCCACTGCGAAATTCTTCCGGCACAGGGTGACGGAGAATGCCTGCGGAATACACCCGGCGAATACGCCATGGCGCTTGCCGGCAACAAAGCGCAGGAGATCCTTGAAAAGACAGAAGACGCCGCGGTAATTATCGGCGCGGATACAATTGTCGTTTACGGCGAAGGAGACAGAATCGGTGCAGACTGCAGAATCCTCGGGAAACCGGTTGACCGCGTACAGGCACGCGTGATGCTGCATGCTCTGCAGGGGAGCCGGCATCGCGTGATAACCGGCGTTGTTATTTATACCCGCGGTGAGAATGGAGAAGTGAAGGAGGAGAGCTTCTTTGAAACGACGCGGGTGAGCGTCTATCCGATGACAGACGCTGAGATTGACGAATATGTTTCGAGCGGTGAAGCGGATGACAAGGCGGGCGCATATGGCATTCAGGGATGTTTTGGCAGATATATAAGCGGCATAGCAGGAGATTATTACAATGTGGTCGGCCTGCCGATCGCGCAGCTGTATCACAGGCTGAAAAGAAACGGAGCATTGCAATGAATGACGAGATGGGCAAGAAAGAGGAAATGGTCATCGAATACCTTTCCACCAGGGTCTCGCTGGATGATATCGACAAAATGATGCCCGGCGGCGTTTCACAGGATCAGATTCATCAGATTCTGGAACTGACCAACGAAGTGAAAGCTTTCCGCCAGCTGATGATGTATTATGAATGCGCAATGGAGGAAGTGACGACCAAACTGGAGGTCCTCGACAAGGAACTTTCCCTCGAGCAGAGAAGAAATCCGTTTGAGTCCATCAAAAGCCGGCTGAAAACGCCGGTCAGCATCTATGAAAAGATGAAACGGCGCGGTATTCCGTTTTCGGTCGAAAATATCGAAAAAAATCTGAATGATGTCGCCGGAATCCGGGTGATATGCTCCTTTATTGATGACATCTACCGCCTCAGGGACTGTCTTGTCCGGCAGGATGATGTTACGCTGATTCAGGAAAAGGATTATATCCGCGATCCCAAGAGCAACGGATACAGAAGTCTTCATCTGATTCTGGAAATTCCGATATTTCTTACGCAGGATAAAAAAATGGTCCGGGTTGAGGTTCAGTTCCGGACCATTGCAATGGATTTCTGGGCAAGTCTCGAGCATACGCTGCAGTACAAGAAAGAGATTCCGGATGAAGAGGCCGTTTCTGCGCAGCTCAAAGAAAGCGCGGAGCTCATCAACCAGCTGGACCTTCGGATGCAGCAGATCCGGGTCAAAATAGACGCGGCCGAGAATATCAAAGATGACTGACTGAATTCATTTCCGTGTCCAGCGTCCCGCGGCGCCGCAGGGAAGAATGAAACCGCTCGAAGTTACGGGGAGACCGACTTCATCCGCTTCAATATTTCCTTCTCTTACGCGGCTTACGGTTTCACCTAAAAGATAGCGAAGAACCGCCGGCTGGAGGCCGGTCGTATAGGAGTTCAGAAGAACGAAAAGAGGATCTTCCGAAAGAAGTCTGCTCACCAGCTGAAGAAACGGGTAGATGCTTTCTTCCATCTTCCAGATTTCCCCTTTGGGACCTCTGCCATACGAAGGCGGGTCGAGAATGACCGCGTCATAATGGCTGCCTCTTCGGATTTCGCGTTCAACAAATTTCGTACAGTCATCGACAAGCCAGCGGATTTTCGCGTCGGCAAGACCGGAGAGAACAGCATTCTCCTTCGCCCAGGTGACCATGCCTCTGGACGCGTCGACATGCGTTACCTGCGCACCGGCAGATGCTGCGGCAACCGTCGCGCCTCCGGTGTAAGCGAACAGGTTCAGTACCCGGATCTGTCGGCCGCGCGATACGGCGTCCCTGATCAGCCTGGAGAACCATTCCCAGTTCGCAGCCTGCTCGGGAAACAATCCGGTGTGTTTGAAGCTGAAAGGCTTGAGCCCGAACGAAAGGCGGCTGCCGGTTGACAGATCATAGCGGATGACCCATTCTTCCGGAAGATCACGGAATTCCCAGCTGCCGCCGCCCTTTGAGCTTCTGTGATAATGGCCGTTATATTTTTTCCATTCGGCAGACTTTGGTGTTGACCAGATGACCTGCGGGTCCGGGCGGATCAGCAGGTATTCCCCCCAGCGTTCGAGTTTTTCCCCGGCTGAAGTATCCAGCACTTCATAATCTTTCCATGCGTCAGCAATCCACATAATTGTGTTCTTCCTTTAAAACTAATCTGATTTCAAAAACTACAACCTATATTATAATAGTGGCAATGTTTTGGCAAACCGTGAAACGGCGTCAGACGAAAACAACCAAAGTTTCTTTAGAAATTTTGTAAAAAACAGAGAAATATTTAAAATTAGTTCTTGAACTGTGGCCGTTCTTCGTGTACAATCATCATTGCTGTGACATGATAGCTATGAAGCGAGAGGTTGCTGAAAAAGTGCGTCGGCATGGATTCAGGTTACTCCGTGGAGCGAATGTCTGGGGTGGTTCTGCCCTGACCTGACAGAACGCAAAGCCCGACAATCTGACGACAAGTCACTGTACCGAAGAACAGTCTGCCCCGAGCAGAAACGACGTGTCAGCGTCCTGAACGGCTTCTTCGAAGCCGTTATCTTTTTGGGATAATCAGGACACGCACGGGAGTGTGTACAGTCACCGCTTGTCGTACTTCATTAAAAAGTGCGAATAAGGAGGCGACTTTTTTTATGGCAAATCAGGTTATGAGAATTACATTGAAGGCATATGATCACGAACTTATCGATGCTTCTGCGAAGAAGATCATCGAGACTGTGAAAAAGTCCGGATCTCAGGTGAGCGGACCTGTTCCGCTTCCCACGAAGAAGGAGGTTGTTACAATCCTTCGCGCTGTTCATAAGTATAAGGACAGCCGTGAGCAGTTCGAGCAGAGAACACACAAGAGACTGATCGATGTCATCACTCCCAACCAGAAGACGGTGGATGCTCTTCAGCGTCTTGAAATGCCTGCAGGTGTTTACATCAACGTTAAGATGCAGTAATACCGCGGCACAGGCGAAAGCCTGCCATGAAAGGCATAAACGCCGGAGACGGTGTTTTGCAGCGCGGCCGCGGATGGCCGCATAACAAAAAACCTCTACTAGAATGACATCCCCTCACGGAACTTACCTGTGAAGCGTTTCATGAGGGAGAAGCAGGCAGCACAAAGGCAGCGGCAAGGTCAGCCGGCAGTCAGACAGCAGACTGGAGCCTTTGGAAAGGAAAAACGTGAATCACACACACGCGGAGCCGCCGGAAACAGTGTACTGTATCCGGATGCGTGCGATGTCCGCTGTAGGGATTAACACTTGGAAGAGTGTTACAACGCCGCAGAGCGGCAGAAAGAGGTAAAGCATGAAGAAAGCTATACTTGCAACGAAGGTCGGTATGACACAGATCTTCAAGGAAGACGGAACACTGATTCCTGTAACAGTACTCGAAGCGCAGCCGAACGTGGTTACGCAGGTCAAGACAGCCGAGAACGACGGCTATGAAGCGGTTCAGGTTGCGACTGTTGATGCTGTTGACAGGGTTAAGACTGTTGACAAGAACGGAAAAGTGGAAGTTGCTCACCGCCATGGCGTGAACAGAGCGGAGAAGGGTCATTTCGCAAAGGCCGGCGTTTCCAGCAAGAAGTATGTCAAAGAGTTCAGACTTGAAAATGCCGCTGACTATCAGCTTGGCAATGAGATCAAGGCTGACGTCTTCGCTGAAGGCGACAGAATCGATGTGACGGCCATCTCCAAAGGTAAGGGATTCCTGAGTGCCATCCAGAAGGGTCAGCACAGAGGACCTATGGGCCACGGCTCCAAGTTCCACCGCCATCAGGGTTCCAACGGTACATCTTCCACACCGAGCCGCGTATTCAAGGGTAAAGGAATGCCCGGCCACGCAGGAAGCGTTCAGGTTACCGTGAGAAATCTCGAGATCGTATCCGTTGACGCGGACAAGAACATCATCCTTGTAAAGGGCGCTGTTCCCGGACCGAAGAAGGGTCTTGTTACGATCAAAGAGACGACAAAGGTAGAAGCATAATCGCTGCCTGAATGAAAGGAGGACCATTCGAAGATGGCTAACGTAACAGTTTATAATATGGAAGGCAATGAAGTCGGCACGATCGAGCTGTCCGATGCAGTCTTTGGCGTAACGCCGAACGAGCACCTGCTTCATATGGCTGTTGTACAGCAGCTCGCGAACAACCGCCAGGGAACACAGAAGGCAAAGACACGTTCCGAAGTTTCCGGCAGCACGAGAAAGCCCTGGAGACAGAAGGGAACCGGCCACGCAAGACAGGGTTCAACGAGAGCTCCGCAGTGGACACACGGCGGCGTTGCATTCGCTCCCGTACCGAGAGATTATTCCTTCAAGCTCAACAAGAAGGAAAAGAGAGCAGCTCTGTTATCTGCTCTGAGCGACAGTGTCGCGACAGGAAAGCTCATCGTTGTTGATGAACTGAAGTTTGACGCTCCCAAGACAAAGGAATTCGTCAAGGTTCTTGACAACCTCAAGGTTGCCGGCAAGGCACTGGTTGTTGTCGAAGGCACGGATGCCAATGTATCCCGGAGCGCTGCCAACATCCCTACCGTGAAGATGTTCGGAACGAATGAGCTGAATGTTTATGATGTTTTGGACGCGAAGACAGTGATCCTGACGAAGGATGCTGCAGCGAAGATCGAGGAGGTGTACGCATAATGGCAGCACTCGGATATTATGACGTTATCTTGAAGCCCGTTCTCACAGAGAAGAGCATGAACGCTACTGCTGAGAAGAAGTACACATTCTATGTACATCCGGAAGCTAACAAGATCCAGATCAAGGAAGCGGTTGAGAAGATGTTTGACGGAACGAAAGTCAGAAGAGTCAACACCATCACCTGCCGCGCGAAAAAGAAGAGAAGAGGAATGACCGTCGGATATACAGCGAAGGCTAAGAAGGCGGTTGTTTTCCTGACAGAGGATTCGAAGGACATCGAGTTCTTCTCCGGCCTTTAATTGCCGGTTATGAATAAAATCGCAGTCGAGAGTGCATAGGATGCATGTATGGCTACGACGCGGTGCAAATATAAAGGAGTATGAAAAATGGGAATTAAAAAGTATACCGCTTATACCCCGTCCAGACGTAATATGTCCGGTTCAGATTTCGCGGAAGTAACAAAGACGACTCCCGAGAAGTCGCTGATCGTTTCCAAGAAGAAGAACGCAGGAAGAAACAACCAGGGCAAGATCACGATTCGTCACAGAGGCGGCGGCAACAGAAACAAATACAGAAATGTCGACTTCAGAAGACTCAAAGATGATGTTCCGGCTACGGTAATCGGCATCGAGTATGATCCGAACAGAACAGCGAACATCGCTCTGATCGTATATGCGGATGGTGAGAAGAGCTACATCCTCGCTCCCTCCGGACTCACGGACGGCATGAAGGTCATGAACGGACCCAAGGCCGAGGTAAGAGTCGGCAACTGCCTGCCTCTTTCCGAGATCCCTGTAGGTACTATGGTTCACAACGTTGAGCTTTATCCCGGCAAGGGCGGCCAGATGGCAAGAACTGCCGGCGCAGGCGCTCAGCTGATGGCGAAGGAGAACGGCTATGCTACACTTCGTCTTCCCTCGGGCGAGATGAGAATGGTTCCGCTCGCATGCAGAGCAACCATTGGTGTTGTAGGCAACATTGACCACAACCTCGTTAAGCTCGGCAAGGCCGGTCGTGTTCGTCACATGGGTATTCGTCCTCACGTAAGAGGTTCCGTCATGAACCCGAACGATCACCCGCACGGCGGCGGCGAAGGTAAAGCACCGATCGGCCGTCCCGGCCCTGTAACACCTTGGGGCAAGCCTGCTCTCGGTTACAAGACCCGTCGCAGAAAAGCTTCTGACAAGCTGATCGTAAGAAGAAAGAATGGTAAGGGACTTAAATAAGGAGGACAGACATGGCTAGATCACTGAAAAAAGGACCTTTTGCTGACGCAAAGCTCCTTAAGAAAATTGACGCAATGAACGCGGCCGGTGACAAGCAGGTCATCAAGACTTGGTCCCGCCGTTCCACGATTTTCCCGTCCTTTGTAGGACATACAATTGCTGTACATGATGGCAGAAAGCATGTTCCGGTTTATGTCACGGAAGATATGGTCGGCCACAAGCTCGGAGAGTTTGTACAGACCAGAACATTCCGCGGTCACAACGGCAACAACAAATCTGACGCAGCGGCAGGCGCGAGAAGATAAGCGCCCCAGTTATTGAAAGGAGTTCAAATCTATGGCTAACGGACATAGAACACAAGTAAAGAGAGCCAGAAATGCGGTTAAAGATACAAGACCTCATGCAAAGCTCACATATGCAAGAATTCCGGTTCAGAAAGCCTGCTTCGTAATGGATGCCATCAGAGGTAAGGACATTGCGACAGCAATCGGTATTCTTGAGTACAACCCCAGATACGCTTCAGGCGTAATCCTCAAACTGCTCAATTCTGCAATCGCTAATGCCGAGAACAATCTCGGTATGAACAGAGCTGACCTCTACATCGCGGAGTGCAGTGCTTCGAACGGCCCGATTCTCAAGAGAATTCAGCCCAGAGCACAGGGCAGAGCTTACAGAATCAACAAGAGAATGAGCAACCTTTTCATCACTCTTGACGAGAAAAAAGCTGCAGATGCGAAGGAAGAAAAGACAGAGGCAGATAAATAATCTGGGAGATTGAAAGGAGCCTATATGGGACAGAAAGTTAATCCTCATGGCATGAGAGTCGGCGTCATCAAAGACTGGGATTCCAGATGGTACGCTGAAGACAACTTCTCTGACATGCTGGTAGAAGATTACAACATCAGAAAGTTCCTCAAGAAGAAACTCCAGAGCGCTGGCGTTTCCAAGATCGAGGTTGAGAGAACTTCCGAGAGAGTTAAGATTACCGTTTATACCGCGAAGCCCGGCGTTGTCATCGGCAAGGGCGGCGCTGAAATCGAGAACACCAAGAAAGAGCTTTCCAAGCTTACCGACAAGAAGGTTGTTCTTGAAATCAAGGAAATCAAGCGTCCTGACAAAGATGCGCAGCTTGTTGCAGAGAATATCGCTCAGCAGCTGGAGAATCGTGTATCTTTCAGACGCGCTATGAAGTCTGCTATGGGCAGAACCATGAAGACCGGCGCTCTCGGCGTGAAGGCTTCCTGTGCCGGACGTCTTGGTGGTGCTGATATTGCCCGTACAGAGACATATTCTGACGGAACAATTCCGCTGCAGACGCTGCGCGCGGATATCGATTATGGTTTCGCTGAAGCAAACACAACATACGGCAAAGTCGGCGTCAAGGTATGGATCTACAAGGGAGAAGTTCTTCCGAAGAAGCATACAGATGCTGCAAATGCCTCTGCGAATAAGGGAGGTGCACAGTAATGTTAATGCCGAAGAGAGTTAAACACAGAATGCAGTTCCGTGGTAACAGACGCGGAAAGGCAACCCGTGGAAACAAGATCAACTACGGTGAATATGGTCTTGTCGCAACGGAAGGCAAGTGGGTTAAGTCCAATCAGATTGAGGCGGCCCGTGTCGCTCTTACACGTTATATCAAGCGTGGCGGTCAGGTATGGATCAAGATCTTCCCTGACAAGCCTGTAACAGACAAGCCCCTTGGTGTTCGAATGGGATCCGGAAAGGGCGCTGTAGAATACTGGGTAGCTGTTGTCAAGCCCGGCAGAGTAATGTTCGAGATCTCCGGTGTACCGGAAGAACAGGCTAAGGAAGCTCTTCGTCTTGCAGGAACAAAGCTCCCCGTTAAGACAAAGGTCGTTGCTAAGGCCGATCTGGAAGGCGGTGCAGAATGAAATCTACTGAATATTTAAAGGAATTACAGGGCAAGTCTGTTGAGGAACTGACAGAGGAACTCGTATCCGCGAAGAAGGAGCTCTTTAATCTGAGATTCCAGAACGCAACCAATCAGTTAAAGAATACGGCTGAGATCACCAAGGTTCGCAAGAATATCGCAAGAATTCAGACCGCGATCTCTTCCAAGGCAGAAGCGTAATTCTGGGTCAGGGAAAGGAGAAAGACCGTGGAAAGAAATCTTAGAAAAGTCCGTATCGGCAAGGTTGTCAGCGACAAGATGGACAAGACAATCGTTGTTGCGATTGAAGACCATGTAAAACACCCCGTAATCGGAAAGATCGTCAAGAAGACTTATACACTGAAAGCACATGACGAGAAGAACGAATGCGGCGTTGGCGACACAGTCAAGGTCATGGAGACAAGACCGCTGTCCAAGACAAAGAGATGGAGAGTTGTTTCCATCGTTGAGAAGGCTAGATAATCATCTGATTATACGGCTTCGGTCTGGCTTTGCCAGGCCGGAGAGAGCTTTCACCCAAAAGTTCCTGAAGTGACATGCTCCGGCATTCACCTCTCAGGCAGACAAAACCAGCTGGTTTAGTAATCAGAAAGGAATTGAACATGATTCAGCAGGAAACAAGACTGAAGGTCGCTGATAACACCGGCGCGAGAGAACTTCTCTGCATCAGAGTAAGCGGCGGCTCAACAAGAAGATATGCCAGAATCGGTGATGTTATCGTCGCAAGCGTTAAAGACGCTGCACCCGCAGGCATGGTTAAGAAGGGTGACGTTGTCAAGGCTGTTGTAGTACGTACTGTCCGCGAGACACGCAGAAAAGACGGCTCCTACATCAAGTTTGACGAGAACGCGGCGGTTATCATTAAAGATGATTTGACACCCACAGGAACTCGTATTTTCGGACCTGTCGCAAGAGAGCTTCGCGAGAAGAAATTCATGAAGATCCTCTCCCTTGCTCCGGAAGTATTATAAGGAGGACGAAATGGCAGCGAGTAAGATTAAAAAGGGCGATACCGTTAAGGTTATCACAGGCAAAGACCTTGGAAAGACCGGAAAGGTAACCTCCGTTGACGCAAAGAATCACAAGGTTGTCGTTGAAGGCATCAACAGGGTTACCAAGCATACAAAACCTTCTGCTCAGAACCAGAACGGCGGAATCATCGAGAAGGAAGCTGCTCTTGATATCTCCAACGTAATGCTGGTCGTTGACGGCAAGGCAACAAGAGTAGGCTTTAAGGTAGAAGACGGCAAAAAGGTTCGCATTGCCAAGGCTACCGGAAAAGCCATCGACTGATGAGCGGAAAGGAGGAAAACTAGTTGAGCAGCAGACTTAAAGAGCAGTATAACAGCGAGATTCGTGAAGCCCTTACCAAGAAGTTCGGCTACACCAATCCCATGCAGATTCCCAAGCTTGACAAGATCGTCGTTAATATGGCGGTAGGCGAAGCGAAGGAAAATGAAAAGCTTCTCGAGACAGCAGCCAAGGATCTTGAGATCATTACAGGACAGCACCCTGTATACACAAAGGCTAAGAAGTCCATCGCTAACTTTAAAATCCGTGAGGGCATGCCGATCGGATGCAAGGTTACACTGCGCGGCGACAGAATGTATGAGTTCCTTGACAGACTTGTAAATCTGGCTCTTCCTCGTGTCAGAGACTTCCGTGGTGTTAACCCGAATTCCTTTGACGGCAGAGGCAACTACGCGCTTGGTATCAAAGAGCAGCTGATCTTCCCTGAAATCGAGTACGATAAGGTTGATAAGGTCAGAGGCATGGATATCATTTTCACAACAACAGCGAAGACGGACGAAGAAGCCCGCGAGCTCCTGCGCCTGTTCGGAATGCCTTACGCAAAGTAATAATACAAGGAGATTGACATGGCAAAGACTTCTATGAAGATCAAGCAGCAGATGAAGCCGAAGTTTTCAACGAGGGCATATACCCGTTGCAAAATCTGCGGCCGTCCGCACTCTGTACTGAAGAAGTATGGAATCTGCAGAATCTGCTTCCGCGAACTTGCCTATAAGGGTGAGATTCCGGGTGTTAAGAAAGCATCCTGGTAATAAAGATACCGCAGACAACTGCGGATCCGACGCAGGGGAAATTATGAAGTGCAGCCGGAAAGGCTGCCGGGATATCACATACTATTTAAGGAGAATTTAAAATGAGCATGAGTGATCCTATTGCAGATATGCTGACAAGAATCCGCAACGCCAACACATCCAAGCACGACACAGTTGACATTCCCTCTTCCAAGATGAAGATGGCCATTGCCAACATCCTTCTTGAGGAAGGCTATGTAGCCAAGGTTGAGCTCGTTGACAACAAGGGCTTCAAGGATATCCGCATCACCCTTAAGTACGGTCAGGACAAGAACGACCGCATTCTTACAGGTCTTAAGAGAATTTCCAAGCCCGGCCTTCGCGTATATGCAGGCAAGGACGATGTTCCGAAGGTTCTCGACGGACTCGGCACAGCAATTCTGTCCACAAACCAG
>JAQXUQ010000033.1 GCA_029224465.1 Bacillota bacterium
GCTCCTGACGATTCTGCGCTGAGGCGCATACGAAGGGACAAGAGAAGAAGGGGTTTGTTGTGAAAAAACGACTGGTGATTATCGGTTCCACAGGTTCCATCGGGACACAGACGCTGGATATTGTGCGCGCATATCCGGAGGAACTGGAGGTTACGGCTCTTGCGGCCGGCCGGAATGCGAAGCGGATGGAAGAGCAGATCCGCGAGTTTCGTCCGAAGGTAGTCTGCATGTGGGATGAAAAGGCGGCAGGAGAAGTCAGAGAACTTGTCCGCGACCTTCCGGTCCGTGTTGTCTGCTCGATGGAAGGACTGCTCGAGGAGGCGGCGCTTCCGGATTACGACATTTTTCTGAACGCGGTTGTCGGCATGATCGGCATCCGTCCGACGCTGGAGGCGATCCGCTGCGGCAAAACAATCGCGCTCGCCAATAAAGAAACGCTGGTGGCGGCAGGACATCTGATCATGCCCGCAGTGAAGGAAGCCGGCGTGTCTCTGCTTCCTGTCGACTCCGAGCACAGCGCGATTTTTCAGTGCATGAACGGAGAGCCAAGGCGCAGAATCCGCAATATCCTGCTGACCTGTTCGGGTGGAACTTTCCGCGGCAGGAAACGCGAGGAGCTTGTCGGTATGCATGCCGCGCAGGCACTGAGCAACCCGAACTGGAACATGGGCGCGAAGGTTACAATTGATTCCGCGAGCCTTGTCAACAAAGGTCTCGAAGTCATGGAAGCCAGATGGCTGTTTGACGTTGATGTCGATCACATTCAGGTCGTCGTGCAGCCGCAGTCCATCCTGCATTCCGCGGTTGAATATGTGGACGGCTCCGTGATGGCGCAGCTGGCGTCTCCGGACATGCATCTGCCGATTCAGTACGCACTGTTTTATCCGGACAGAATGCCTCTTAAGATTGCGCCCCTTGACCTGTTCGCAGTACGAGACCTTCATTTTGAACGGCCGGATACGGAAACCTTCCGCGGACTGCCTCTGGCTTACAGAGCGGCGAGAGCGGGCGGCAGCATGCCGACAGTATTCGACGCTGCGGGTGAAGAGGCGGTCAGCCGCTTCATGAAGGATGAAATCGAGTTCCTGGATATCTATGATCTGATCGAAGGCGCGATGGACGCGCACCATGTTCGGGAGAACCCGACGCTTGATGAAATTCTGTGCACGGAGCAGGAAGCGCGAGATTATGTGCGGCGCGCGGTTTCTCTGATCAGGCGCTGAAGGCAGCTTCACCGCCGTTATTTGCTTATGATTGTTAGTATTATCACATTTTTCATCATATTTTCGGTTATAGTTATCGGTCATGAATTCGGTCATTTTGCGATTGCCAGAAGAAACGGCATCCGTGTGACCGAATTTGATATCGGTATGGGTCCGCTCCTCTGGCATAAGAAAAAGGGCGATACGGACTTCTGCATCCGTCTGCTGCCTGTTGGCGGCGCCTGCATCTTTGACGGCGCCGACGCTCTCGCTGACGGAGCGGGTGAAGAGGAGATGGACGAGCACGCTTATCCCCGCGCGAATGTGTTTGCCAGAATGGCAACGGTCCTTGGCGGTCCGTTCATGAACTTTATTCTGGGGTTTGTTTTTGCGCTGATCATTGTCGCGTTCAGCGGAACGGATCTTCCTGTCGTTTATCAGGTGCAGAAAGATTCCGCCGCGCAGGAAGCCGGGATCGAAGCCGGAGATACCGTCACGAAAATCAACGGAGAGCCGATTCATCTGTACCGCGAGGTACAGCTCTTTTCGATGATGAATTACGGAGAGCCGCTGCGCATCACATACAAACGGGGCGGTCAGACAAAGGAGATCACGCTGACGCCGAAGTTCAGCAAGGAGGACAACCGGTATTATATCGGCCTTATAGGGTCGGGCAGTTATGTCCGGACAGGGCCGATTCGGACGTTTCAGTACGCGTATTATGAGGCGCTGTACTGGGTACGCGCGACATTCAAGTCGCTGGAGCTCATTGTGCGCGGACATTTCCATGCGGATGATCTGTCCGGCCCGGTTGGCATCGTCAAGGTCGTGGATGATACGTATACAGAGTCGAAGCCCTACGGACTGCCTGCGGTGCTGCTTTCGTTCCTGAGCCTTTCCACGCTCCTTTCGATCAACCTCGGCATTATGAATCTGCTGCCGTTTCCCGCGCTGGACGGCGGACGGCTGGTGCTGCTGATTATAGAAGCCATCCGCGGGAAGAAACTGAATCCGAGATATGAAGGGTATATCACCATGGCCGGCGCCATGATGCTGATTGCCCTCATGATATTTGTGCTGTTCAATGATATCGCAAAGTTTTTCTGATTTAAAAGGAGACCGGTATGGCTTATCGTGATCATACAAAAGTGGTAAAAGTCGGCAATGTACTGATCGGAGGTGGAAATCCGATCGCGATCCAGTCGATGACAAATACCAGAACCGAAGATGTAAACGCAACCGTGCAGCAGATTCTGCGCCTCGAAGAGGCCGGCTGCGAGATTATCCGTTCCACGGTTCCGAATGAGCGCGCAGCGAAGGCAATTGCGAAAATCCGCAGTCAGATTCATATTCCGCTCGTTGCGGATATCCATTTTGATTACAAAATGGCAATTGCCGCGATCGAAAACGGCGCGGACGCAATCCGCATCAATCCCGGCAACATCGGTTCGGAAGAGCGGATAGACGCGGTTGTTTCCTGCGCGAAAGAGCATGGAACGCCGATCCGCGTCGGGGTCAATTCTGGCTCGCTTGAGAAAAATCTCGTGGAGAAATACGGCGGCGTCACCCCGGAAGGTCTTGTGGAGAGCGCGCTGGACAAAGTGCGGATGGTAGAGAGAGCAGGCTTTGATCAGATTGTCATCAGTATTAAATCCTCGGATGTTCTGACAGCGGTCAAGGCGCATGAGCTCCTGGCGCAGAAGACCGATTATCCTCTGCATGTCGGAATCACGGAAGCGGGTACCGTATATGGCGGCAACATCAAGTCCGCGGTCGGACTTGGTATCATCCTGTACGAGGGAATCGGAGACACGATCCGCGTTTCGCTGTCCGGGGATCCGGTCGAAGAAGTGCGGACCGCCAGACAGATTCTGCGCGATCTGAAGCTGCGGAAGGGCGGCGTTGAAGTGACGAGCTGCCCGACCTGCGGCAGAACCAGAATTGATCTGATCGGACTTGCCAATCAGGTCGAAAAAATGGTCGAGAAATATCCCTACAATATCAAGGTCGCGGTCATGGGCTGCGCTGTCAACGGCCCCGGCGAAGCGAAGGAAGCGGATATCGGCATCGCGGGCGGTGACGGCGAAGGGCTTCTGATTAAAAAGGGACAGATCGTCCGGAAGGTTCCTGAGGACGAGCTGCTGTCTGTTTTGAAAGACGAGCTGGATCACTGGCAGTCGTAATGAGGTTTAGTTTTGGCTGAAAAACTGTTTTTTGAGGTTCTGCCGACCGTCCATGTCGACAAAGGGATGCAGGATCTTTTCCGGGATGTGAAGATCTCCAAGGTGAGTCTCAGTAAGGGCAGAGACCGCCTGCGGATTTACATGGTCTCCAGGCATCTGATTCCGAAGAAATTCATCTACAGGATGGAAAACGAGATCACGGGCGAAGTCTGTCATGGAACGGACGTACAGGCGGAGCTGATCGAACGGTACGACCTATCGCGCCAGTATAACGCGAAGAGTCTGATGCAGGCATATAAGGATTCGATCACACTCGAAATGTGGAAGAACAGCCCGATTGAAGGCAGTCTTTTCGGCAGCGCGGATATTGAATATCCGGAAGATAATGTCATCCTTCTGCGCATGGAGAAGAATGCGCTCGGAGAAGCTGAAGAAAAGCGGATGAAGGATCTTCTCGGCTCAATATTTGCAGAAAGATGCGGGCTGGACGTTCGTTTTCAGATGGAATATTCTCTCCCTGTACGCAGTCATGCGCGCGCGGTTCTGGATACGGAGACTACGGAATCTGCTGCCACGGCGGAAAACGATGTTCCGGACACCGCGGAAGAGGAGCAGACAGGAAAGAGACAGGGGGTACAGGCCGCGGCTGAGCCGGATCGTCAGGGGGCCCGAAAGGAAGCTGCGGGAGAACCCGGCAGCTCGAAGAAGCTGAAGAAGAACCGGGCGGTGCTCAGCTTCATCCGCTCCAGGAATCCTGCGGTCATCTGCGGCCGCGATTTTGACGATCATGTGATTCCGATCAGGGACATTGTCGGAGAAATCGGGGAAGTCTGTGTCCGCGGCCAGATCAGAAGCAGTGAACGGCGCGATATCAGGAACGACAAGACAATCATCAAATGTGTCATCACCGACTTCACCGATTCGATTATTGTAAAGCTGTTTGCGCCGACCGAAGTCGCGGAGCAGACGATGAACCGGCTTTCCCCGGAAAAATTCATCAAAGTCAAGGGATTCACGAAGCTGGATACCTATGATCATGAAATTACCATCACATCTCCTTCGGGGATCATGGAGATCCCCTCATTTGTGGTGCACAGAGAAGATCATTACGACAAAAAGCGCGTCGAGCTGCACCTGCACACGAAGATGAGCGACATGGACGGCGTATCCGAATGCAAGAATCTTGTCGAGCGGGCGTACAACTGGGGAATGCCCGCGGTTGCGATTACCGATCACGGCAACATTCAGGCGTTTCCGGATGCGAATCATGTCGTGCAGAAGCTCTTTGACAAAGCGAATGAAAAACGCGCGAAGGAGAATCTCCCGCCCGCAGACCGCCAGAATTTCTTCAAAGTCATTTACGGCGTCGAATGCTATCTTGTCGATGATCTGCGGCAGATCGTCACGTTCGGAGATACGTCGAATGACCCTGCCTTTACAGACAGAGCTTCGTATATCACAAAAGCCGGAGAAGAACCGTCTCCCGGTGACTACAGTGTGGAAAAGGGCTCGTATGTCATTTTCGATATCGAGACGACCGGTTTTTCCTGTGATAATGATAAGATCATTGAAATCGGCGCTGTCCGCTATGAAAAGGGCGTGCGCACAGGAGAGTTTTCCGAATTCATCAATCCGGGTATTCCCATCCCTTACAGAATCACACAGCTGACAAGTATCACGGACGAGATGGTCATGCAGGCGCCTCCCGTCAGTGAGATTCTGCCGCGCTTTCTGGAGTTCTGCAAAGGCTGTGTCACGGTCGGTCACAATGTCAGCTTCGATATCAGCTTTATCCGGAAAAACGCGCGTGACCTCGGACTTCCATGTCCTCTGACGACGATTGATACGATGGACATGGCAAGGACTGTTTTGCCGGGGCATAAAAGCTACAACCTGGATGCGGTCGGTAAGCTTTTGAATGTTGTCAATCCGCATCACCACCGCGCGGTGGACGACGCTGCGACAACCGCGGAAATTTTCATCCGTCTGCTTCCGATGTTCACAGAAAAAGGAGCCGTGACGCTGCAGGGTATCAACGCGATGGCGCAGGACGATCCGGATATTATCCGGAGAAAGCGGCCGTATCACTGCATTCTGCTCGCGAGGAATACCATTGGCAGAGTCAATCTTTACAGACTGATCAGCGCGTCTCACCTGACGTACTTCTATCAGAAACCGAAGATTCCCAAGAGCCTTCTGATCAGATACAGGGAAGGACTGCTTGTCGGCTCGGCCTGTGTCGCGGGAGAACTGTATCAGGCGATTCTGGATCAGAGGAGCGAAGAGAGAATCGCGGAGATCGTACAGTTCTATGACTATCTGGAAATCCAGCCAAGGGACAACAACCGGTTCCTGATCTCGTCCGAACGTTACGAGAAGATCAAAAGCGAAGAGGATGTGCTGAACATCAACCGGAGAATTGTGGCACTCGGCGATAAATTCGGAAAGCCGGTTGCCGCCACCTGCGATGTACATTTCCTCGATCCGGAAGATCAGATTTACCGCACGATTCTGCAGGACAGCATGGGCATGGGCGGCGACGCCGAGGAGCCGGCGCCTCTGTATCTGCGGACGACTGACGAGATGATGGACGAATTCGCGTATCTTGGACAGTCGAAGTGCGAGGAAGTCGTTATCACGAACACCAATAAAATTGCGGACATGATCGAACCGATTTCGCCGGTACGCCCGGATAAATGCCCTCCGGTCATTCAGGATTCGGACAAGCAACTGCGGGAAATCTGCTATAACAAGGCACATGCGATGTACGGTGATCCGCTGCCGGAAATTGTGTCGAAGCGCCTCGAAAGAGAGCTGACTTCGATCATTAAGAACGGTTATTCGGTCATGTATATCATTGCGCAGAAGCTAGTGTGGAAATCCAACGAGGACGGATATCTGGTCGGCTCGAGAGGATCGGTCGGGTCTTCGTTTGTCGCGACCATGGCCGGTATAACGGAAGTGAATCCGCTCTCGCCGCATTACTACTGCGCAAAGTGTCATTATTCGGATTTTGACTCCGATCTTGTAAAGTCCTACGCGGGCAAGTGCGGCGTCGATATGCCGGATAAAACATGTCCGAAATGCGGCGCGCCTCTGATCAAGGCCGGATTTGACATTCCGTTTGAGACGTTCCTCGGCTTCAAGGGAGACAAGGAGCCGGATATCGACCTGAACTTCTCCGGGGAGTATCAGGCGAAGGCGCACGCGTACACAAAGGTTATTTTCGGACACGAGCAGACGTTCAAGGCAGGTACGATCGCGACGGTCGCGGATAAAACAGCGTTCGGCTACGTCCGCGGCTACTGCGAGCGGCACCAGAAATCGATCCGGGGATGCGAAATGCAGCGGCTTTCGGAAGGTATTACCGGCGTCAGGAGAAGTACGGGACAGCACCCGGGCGGCATCGTCGTTCTGCCGGTCGGTGAAGAAATCAATACGTTCACGCCGGTGCAGCACCCGGCAAACGATATGACAACGAATATCGTCACGACACATTTTGACTACCATTCCATTGATCATAACCTGCTGAAACTCGATATTCTGGGACATGATGACCCGACCATGATCCGCATGCTGCAGGATCTGACCGGGATTGATCCGATGAACATCCCGATTGGGGATCCGAAGGTCATGAGTCTTTTTACGTCTACAGAAGCTCTTGGCATTACGCCGGAGCAGAACGGCGGCATCAAGGTCGGGACACTGGGCGTTCCCGAATTCGGCACGAAGTTTGTCATGGGAATGCTGCAGGATACGAAGCCGAAAACGCTGTCCGAGCTGATCAAGATCTCCGGCCTTTCGCATGGAACCGATGTCTGGCTCGGCAACGCGCAGGAGGCAATCGCGAACGGATTCTGCACGCTGGCTACCTGCATCGGCTGCCGTGACGATATCATGACGTATCTGATCGGTAAAGGACTGGACCCGTCGGAGAGCTTCAAGATCATGGAAAACGTCCGGAAGGGAAAAGTTGCCGGCGGAGGCGTCAAGCAGTGGCCGCAGTGGTGCGAGGATATGAAAGAGCACGGCATACCGGACTGGTACATGCGCTGCTGTGAGAAGATCAAGTACATGTTCCCGAAGGGACACGCGGTCGCGTACGTCATGATGGCGCTGCGAATCGCATGGTTCAAGGTTTACCGGCCGGCGGCGTATTACGCGGCATACTATACGATCCGTGCCAAGGCATTTGACTATGAGCTGATGGCACAGGGACAGGCGCATCTTCTGGATGTCATGGAGCAGTATAACGCGAGAAAAGACGAACTGTCACAGGCGGAACAGTCCCAGCTCGATGATATGATGATTGTGCGGGAGATGTATGCGCGGGGAATTTGTTTTGCTCCGATGGACATTACGAAGGCAAAGGGAAGACATTTCCAGACGGTCGATGATCGTACGCTGATGCCTTCGTTCAACAGCATTGCCGGGATGGGAGACAAGGCGGCGGATCAGCTCGAAGAAGCTGTTAAACTGGGACCGTTTGTATCCAAGCAGGATGTGCGCGACCGCGCGAAGATCTCCGGCACGATTGTGGATAAAATGGCGTCGCTCGGTATGCTCGGGGATCTGCCGGATACGAATCAGTTCAGTCTGTTTGATCTTGGAATGAGTTAATAGGGGGAGTGATGGAGTTTGCTGTCATCTGCGAGAGCATCCGGGAGACCAAAAAGATCTACAGTGCAATCTATGAGTGGGGGATGCGCAGGAAAAAGGCGCCTTCGGTATGTACTTTCAGGAGCGGGAGAGAATACCTGAAAGCGGATACCGGCGGATTTACGATGACGTTCATAGCTCTTCATGGCAGCACCGGAATGGAACTGCTGCAGCGGCTGCACGGGCAGAACGCGTCGGGACTTCTGGTTCTGGTCTCGGACGATGAGAAACAGGCGCTGCAGGCGATCCGCTGCCATGTGTTCGATTATTATGTACGTCCTGTCGATAAAGAGATGGTCATGACATCGTTAGATGACATGATCCTTTTTGAGAAGCGCTTTGACGAAAGAAAACAGGTGACCTTTCCATCTCACAGGCAGAAAGTTACGCTGCCTGTGGCTTCGATCGGGTATATTCTGTCCGACAATCATTATATTGACGTATACACAACGTCCAGCGAGCCGGGCAAGCCCTCGTTTTCCTGCAGGATGAAGCTTTCGGAAGCCGAGCAGCTGCTCGATGACGCCCGGTTTCTTCATTGCAACCGGGGAGTCCTCATCAATATGGACCGTGTTGCGTTTTTCGATGACAGACAGTTCCTTCGCATGGAAAACGGAGAGAACTTTGAAATCAAGAAGAGCGGCCGCAGCCGGATTGCGGGACTCCTGCGGCATTACAGAAAAGAGAGCCGTTTAGGATAACAGAATCGAACGTATGTCATCCGCGTTAAACGTAACACCGGAAAGGTGCTTCGTCTCAATCTGGAAGAGGGCGTTTGCCGCGAGATGTTCCGCCGCCTGCTCGAGATCCCGGACACCCGGCATATCGGAATACATGTCGATAATCGCGTCGACCGCACTGTCCCGGATGACGCATTCATCCTTGTCCATTTCCATTTTCCGGAGAACTTTCGGAAGAGAATACTTCTTGAAAATAATCTTCTTCTCATCGTGCGTGTAGTCCGGAATGTCGATTACCGCAAAACGGGTCAGGAGCGGATCACTGATTCTGCTCTTGTCGTTTGCCGTGGCGATCGGATAAACGCCCTGGGTGGGAATCGTGCATTCGATATAGTTATCCGTGTAACCCAGACCGTCCAGAAGCGTTAAAAGCGCGTCTGCAGGGCTCCCCGAAGAGCCGCGCGCGTCGGATTTATCCAGCTCGTTAATAATAAAAACAAGGTTGGAGGCGCCGGCCTGGGAAAAGGCTTCCATGATTTTACCGGGCTTTGCGTTCGCATAGACCCTGGGACTGCCGGTCAGTGCCTCGCTGTCATGGATGGCACTCATGTCAAGAGACGTCCAGGGAAGGCGCAGGATTTTGGCAACCGCATAGGCGATCTGGGATTTTCCGGTACCTGCAGGTCCGCACAGAAGAAGGCCGTAGCTTGGCAGCGTATGCGTCCTGTTGATCTGGATGATAGTTTCAATGACCCGCTGCTTGACTTTTTCGAGACCGTACAGTTCTTCATTGAGAATCCGTCTTGCCTTGTCGGGATCTATGGATTCGAAATAGGTGTCTTTCCAGCGGATATGCAGCATCATCGAGAGAGCGCGCTGCGCGTGTCGTTTTTCTTCCGGACTGATTGTATTCGTATTAATCAGCGCGATATTGCGGTGGCACCAGTTCAGAATATTCCGGGGCAGCGTTTCTCCTGTGATCTCCAGAAAATCCACCATGCTCGGCATGTCCGTAAGCAGCATATCCTGCGGCATGGTCTCCGTCTCCTCGTCATCCGGCAGATCTTCCGGCGGATTGGAAGCCAGAAGGCGCTGGATGGAGAGCTGCAGAAAGTCATTGTTGGCGGTTTCAATGCTGCGGTTCGAGTGAATGTCGACAGCCCGGATCTTATAAACCGCGTATCCTCTACGGCAGGGAATGCCGGAGAGCCGGATGCCGATATGACTTTTCCCAAGCCACTGCACGAGCCTGATGAAACGCCGGTCAATCATCCGGATATCGCAGCTGTGAAGCCTTCCTCCTGCGGTATATTCAAACGAGGTTCGTCTGTCCGGGTTCGTGAATGCGCCGTTCTGATGGTGCGGAAGGACATGCGGCATGTCTTCGAGAATCAGGAGCGGATGATTTTCATCCGCATGGTGCGAATCACTCCGCTCTACGGTATAGGTAATGACAGGCGCAGAAGCAGCGTCTTCGCTGTCACTTTGCGCTTTTGATCCTTTGGAAGAAAGGCTTCCTTTCGCGGGCGCGGACGAAGTTCCCTCGAAAGGCGCGGCTCCTGCTGCATTTTCCGGAAGCGAAGATCCGCCTTCCGGCCGTACCTGCGCGGTCGGATCGCCTTCTCCCTTTTCAATAAAGCCGAGCGTTGTATAACTGGAAAGCACACCGTCCAGATCGGCGTCGCTTAAAGATCCGCCCTGATCCCGCAGCAGCGTTTCCCAGAAAGAACGCAGATTCGAAAGCTCCGAAGCTGTGACTTTGCTTGTATAGCGCATGCCGTTGGCTGCCAGAATTTCTTCAAAAGTCGTAAATGGTTTCATTCCTTCTTCTCCCCGGGCTCCTTTTGCAGAGCCTGCCACCATTATACAGGGACTTCGTAAGATTTAACAGAAAGTTCATTTGATTTTTCAGGGCAAAGCTTCTATTATGTTCATGATGTCAGGGAACATGAAAGACCGGAAAGGAGAAGAATGGAAGAAAGAGAGTATCTTGTGGAACAGATGAATCTGTATGGCCGGACAGTTCTTGCCAGCCCGCAGTTCCGCCGCACGTTTACGCAGACACATCATTTCCGGACAACAGTCGGAGATCATTCGGTGAATGTAACACTTACATCTTTATGGCTGTGCCGGTTTCTCTCCAGATTCGGAATTCATACGGACCCCCGTCGGATGACAACGGCAGCGCTTTGCCACGACCTTGGCATTATCGGCCGTTATGACAAGTTCAGCAGCAACAGGGAATGCTGCAGGCAGCATCCGATTGATTCCGCGGAGATCGCGAAGGAACTTCTTCCGGACGCGGATCAGGAAACGCTGGAAATCATCAAAGATCACATGTGGCCCGTGACCGGCAGCATGCCGCATACATGGGAAGGATTTATCATTACGATTGCCGACAAGTACTGCGCGGTCCGGGAACTTACGGGAAGAGAATATCACACACAGAAGATTTCCCTGCGCCCTGCGGCGGTCAGAAGATAATCGTATTGCGACAACGGAAATTAATCGGAACATAACAGACATAAAAGGCCCCCGCGCGAATCACTTCGCGCGGGGACCTTTTTAACTGCGTGTCCAGTCAGTCCGCTTTGAATTTGACATTATCGGTCAGATCGACCGTGCCGTTCTGCGTCCGGATTCTGACCATCGCCGTAATGGTGTCGTAACCGGCAAAACGCTGCAGACGCACATTTGCCGTATAAGTGCCGTCCGGCTGCCGCTCCAGCTTGGGCGAATACAGAATCAGCTGGTCCGAGCCGCGGATCTGCAGATACGCGTACCGGATTTCCATGCCGAACTTTGTAAGATCCTGCAGGCCGGTGATTTCGAAATGCTTGAATTCGCCTTCGTTGGAAGCCTTGATTTTGGGTTTCATCTTGCGGATAGCTCTTCTGGTTTCAATGACCTGACGGCTGATGCCCGAAGCTTTGTTCATGAACTGCGAGTTGCGCATCAGCTCGACATTTTCTTCGTCAAGACCGTCGCGCTCTGTCAGTGTCGGAACATCGGAAAACAGATTTGTGCCAAGTCCCAGACGGTTGCCGTCAATCGTGCAGCCAAGCGCCGCCAGCGTCGTCGGGAAGTCATCGAAGGTGGAATACAGGCGTGTTTTGTCCGGATCCGCAGGCTTTGCGGCCGCATTGATATATACGGTATAAACTTTTCTCTGATAGTCCTTCGCAACATCGTCGCAGAAATCCGCGTCCATTGTCGGATGGTCTCCGGAAATGACAATGGTAGTATTGTCGTACCAGGGCTGCTGCTGGCACCATTTAACGAATTCCGTTACCTGCCTGCTCGAGCAGTGCATCACATTCGCGTACTGGTTTCCCTCAAATTCATCATCACACAGAGGGCAGACATAGCCGTCCGGGAAATGCGTGTCCACGGTCAGCATCGTGAAGTTGAACGGCTGCGTGGACTTACCGAGCGAGGAGAGCCTGTCCTTCGCGAATGCAAAGAGCTTCTGGTCTTCATATCCCCACCATACATGATAGTTATAGGGAATCAGGCCGTTCTGCCGCGCGTAAGTATAGTCCAGCATTTCGTAATTGCCGTGTTCGGTAAAATACGTGTCGCGGCCGCCGAAGCTCGCGTTCGATCCCATCATCAGATACTGCTGATAGCCGGCGTCATCGAGAATATCACCGAGCGTGCGGATACCGGGGAAAAACTTTTCCTGTGAGCTCATGCCGTTCGTATCCAGCGGAATCTTCAGGGGAAGGCCGCTCGTCTGCGCAAACATGGCCCCGACGGTCCAGGTAGCGCCGGTCATGGCGATGCCGCCGTTCAGGGTTTTACCGCTGCCGGAAAAATCTTCGTTGCTTTCCGCAAGTTCTGTAAGCTCCGGAATCGCGTTGAAATCGAAGCCGCCGCCGTTTTTCCTGTCGGCATAGGTCATTTCCATGGATTCCAGATAGATGTAGATCAGGTTCCTCTTCTTTTCGGGAAACCGGATGTCGACTTTGGAAGGGTCCGCGTAATTGTCTTCAATGTAGGTAGAATCTTTGCCATGGTTGACAAGAAAGCCGGTAAAATCCAGCTCGACCCAGGCATAGGCGCCCGCGATCAGCGTCACGGCCGCGCAGGTTATGATGCCGGGCAGAATTACCTTATGCTGCAGGTTTCTCTTCCGGAGAAAAATGAGCAGCACGATGAGCCCCGCCGCGATGACCGCCGCCGGAACAACCGCGCTCAAGACGTATTTCTGAATCATGTTGTTGCCGGTGCCGGCCAGAGGCGCCGTCAGCTGAAAGTAGATTTCCTCGACGGTCAGATTGCTCCAGTTGGAGAATGCCCAGTGCGCGCTCAAGAGCAGCAGCGCCGCGATAAAAGCGAAGATGACAAGGATTCCTTCAATAATAATATTTCGTTTTCTGGTTCTTTTCATAATTTCAAAATTTTCAGTTTCTGTTATCCGGTCGCAAACGTAAAAGTTATAACACAAAACATTTCGTTTGGCACTAGTTTTCATGAGATGTTCACAAATCGGATCGTACGATTTTATTATTTTTTAATTTTCTCTTTCTTTTTTTTTAACGGTGTGATATAACGTTCTCAATCGACAGATATAAAAAAGATATAGTAACCAATACATATCTGCTATAATAATACGTTTTTTGTATGAAAACAGTAGCGCGGAGCGGCCGGATGCCGTGATCCGTCTGCTGAGACTGTTTTGGAAAGGCGATTTGAATGAGTCTGGCGAAGCCGCTTGGCAGCAGGACGCTTTCGAAAGAGGAGCTGCGGGAAGACAAAAAGACGATCACCAGATATGATCAGTGCGGCCTTGGAAAGAAAGCGATTTATGTGGGCGGAAAACTGCTGCCCCGAAGATTCTATATTCCTTACGAGGCGGTTACCCATGTTTACCGGCGGGTCGCGGTCAGCCCCGGCTCCGGCAAGGGCTTTCTGACACCGGTTCTGTATATCGTCATCCGCTATGACGACGGGAGAGAAGCTGTAAGCAGCTTCCGCTATATCACGGACGCGGACAAGATGATGGAACAGATTCAGAAACACCATCCTTCCATCTGCCTGTTAAGTCCGGACGGAGAGAAAAAGAAGAAGGAAAAGGAAGCGCTGGAGGAACGGATCCGTCAGAACGCGCTTTCGAAGGACGCGCAGGCGGATAAAACAGCACTCGAGAAGGCAAGACGCTACCTGGAAATGAAGCCGGCCCTGTACGCAAAGCTCGCGGGAGTCGCGAGAGTCAAAAGAACCGCAGATCTCATTGATCCCAGATGGCAGATCCTGACCTTTGCGCTGTTGATGCTGGGTCTTGCGCTGATTGTTCTCGGCGCAGTCTTTGCGAAGCTCGGCGCGAATAAAGATATGATGATTGTCGTGATGCTGCTCGGCGCGGCGTTGATGTTCATGATGGGCAACAGCAAGGTGCTTCCGACAAGAAAGAGAAACCGCAGAAAGCTGCAGAAAGACTATGACGCGGCGCTTCTGGAGATGGAAACTTATTTGAAAGCTTATGACGGCTTTCCGGTTGATCCGCATTACGCGCATCCGTATGTGCTGACCCGGCTGATCCGGATCCTGCAGGAACAAAGGGCGGACAGCTGCGAAGCGGCGATGGCTGTTCTTAAAGACGAGCTGAAGGCTGCGGATCACACGGTGGCGCTGACAGGAGATGACTATAAAGAGGTCGTCACGATCAAGCCGTTATTTCTTGTCAATGATTACCAATGACTTCCATTCTGCTAATAACAGCAGCCAAGGCGCTGTTTTAGATATTCGGCCGGAACCGATCATTCCGGTTTGTATGAGGGAAAGGAGACACAACTCATGATCACATTTCTCATCGGCCTCGTCATTCTGATTGGCGGCGGCTTCCTGTACGGCAATTTCTGCGAACGCGTTTTCGAGCCAGATGAGCGCGAAACGCCTGCTTATGCCAAGCAGGACGGCGTAGACTATGTACCTATGAAGACATGGAGAAACAGTCTGATTAACCTGCTGAACATCGCGGGCACAGGCCCTATCATGGGACCCATTCAGGGCATCCTGTTCGGACCTATCGCGTTCCTCGCGATTCCGATCGGCAACGTCATCGGCGGTTCCATGCACGACTATTTCTCGGGTATGATCTGCACGCGCGACGGCGGCACACAGATGCCGGACTTCGTGAAGAACTACACAAACAAAGCTGTTTTTGTTCTGTATGACATCTTCATCTGCCTGCTGCTGCTTCTGGTCGGCGCGGTGTTTATTTACACACCCGGCGATATCGCGGCTACACAGCTGTTCGGTTTCTCCGGTACGGCGACAGATCCTACAACCTGGATCATTTACGCGGTCATTTTCGCTTACTATCTGGTCGCTACCTGCCTTCCGATCGATAAGCTGATCGGCCGGATCTACCCGGTCTTCGGTCTGATCCTGATCGTTTCCGCGGTCGGTATCTTCCTTGCGATCTTCACACACGGCTGGCATCTGACCAACATCTGGGATTCCTGGAACACCGTTGGCCTGTACGCTGCGGACGGCGGCTTTGATTTCGGCGCTTACTTCGGCTCATCGCCGTTTACCGGACATCACTTCATCCCGGTATTCTTCCTGACCGTAGCCTGCGGCATACTTTCCGGCTTCCATTCCACGCAGACAGCGCTGGTTTCGAGAACCATCGAATCCGAAAAAGCCGGCAAGATGACGTTCTACAACATGATGATCGTCGAAGGCTTCATCGCGATGTGCTGGGCAGCCGGCACGATGGCTGTCATCAACATGGGCGCAGCGGCAGGCGGTGTCACAATGACGCTTGCGGAAGACGGCACAACATGGCAGTTCTTTACCAATATCGCGGGCAATCTGCAGGCGGTATCCGCAACTTCGGTTGTCGGTGTTATCTGCAAGCAGGCAATGGGCTCGATCGGCGGCAAGATCGCAATTCTCGGCGTTATCATCCTTCCGATCACATCGGGCGATACGGCTCTGCGCGGACTGCGTCTGACGCTTGCCGACTCTCTGCACATCAAGCAGGAAAACAACGGCCAGCGCCTCGGCCTTGCAATCCCGGTATTTGTTCTGGTTGCGGTAATCCTTGCATGGGCGAAGTTTGACGCGAACGGCTTCAACATTCTCTGGAGATATTTCGCATGGTCCAACCAGATGATCTCGCTGTTCGCTCTGGCCGGCATCGCGATCTGGCTGATGATCAACAAGAAGGGCAGATTTACCTGGATTCCGCTCATCCCGGCCGCGTTCTACGCGTTCGCGACCTGCACGTTCATCATGAACGCGAAGATCGGATTCAACCTTCCCTGGCCTGCGGCTTACGGCGTAGGCGCCGCATTCACGGTCTGCTATATTGTAATCACCGTGCTGGCAGGAAAGAAGAAAGCGGCTGCGAAAGCCTGATCGCTTTCTTCTGCGCGAAGACTATAATTGATGAAAAGAAACTGCCCGGATCTTTCCGGGCAGTTTCGCGTTCCGTTGTTCTTACAGGCTGGCTGAAAGGATAGTCAAAACATGGATACACTGGATTTTTTACGGCAGGAAGGTGTTTCGGAAGCCATCTGCGGGGAGATCGCAAAGTTCCGCAAATTTTACGGCATTAAAGACGATATGAAAAAACGGATTCCGAATCCGCCTTACAACTATTATGGCGCGCAGGTATGGGAAGAGGCGGCTGCCGCGCTGCTTGCGGGCGAGAATCTGCTGCTGTCCGGCCCTAAAGCGACCGGCAAAAACGTTCTGGCGCAGGGCCTCTCGAATGCATTCGGGCGTCCGGAGTGGGACATTTCGCTCTACATTAACACAGATGCCTCCTCGCTGATCGGCGCGGACACTTTTGAAGACGGAAAGGTAACGCTGCGCAAAGGACCGATTCTGCGCTGCGCCGAGGAAGGCGGCTTCGGCATTCTGGATGAAATCAATATGGCTAAAAACGAAGCGCTCGCGGTCCTGCACGGAACGCTGGATTTCCGCCGGGCGATTGATGTTCCGGGATACTCGAGAATTCCCCTGAGCGGAGCGACAAGATTTATCGGCACGATGAATTACGGCTACGCGGGTACCAGAGAGCTCAACGAAGCGCTGGCCTCGAGATTCATGATTATCCAGATGCCGGTTATCTCAAAAGAAAATCTCAAGAAGCTGATTCGTACGAAGTTCCCGACGATCAAAGAGGATTTCGCTGAGCAGTTCGCCGAGCTTTTCGCGGAAATCAGAAGAAAGTGCGAAGGCGGCGAAGTCTCTACAAAATCACTGGATCTGCGGGGGCTCCTTGCGGCAATCGAACTGACAAAGCGGGGGCTTCCGGCTGTCCGGGCGCTGAATCTGGGCATCGTGAACAAATGTTTTGACGAATATGAGCGGCAGCTTATTTCGGACATGGTAACCGTCCGGTTTCCGGGCGACCTCTGCGCGGAGAAGATCTTTAATTAAATGGAAATCAGCGAATTCGAAAAAAAGAGGGCCGCGAACCTGATCTGGAACGGCGCGCAGGACTATACGGTCGAGCCGGGCTTCCGCGTTTTCGACGCGGACGGCCGCGCGGATGTGTACTGGAACTGCATTGTCGGAGCGGCACACAAACATTACGACTTCCAGAGGCTTGCGCTTTTTTATGATACGTTTCATGAAACCGTGAATCAGGCAGTCTACGAGAGCCTTTTCTGGCTGGCTGTCGAAAACGCCGTGTATGAGGCGGAAAAACAGCTCCGGCCTGTTTTCCCGTACCTGCGGAAGGTTTACGCCGCGAAAAAGGTGGAAGAGCTGCACGGCCAGTTCTCGCTGGAAGACTCCGCAGGCCAGCGTCTTCTTGCGATTACGCTCGGGCATTTCAGAAGAGCGCTTGGAGAGAACGCGAATCTTCCGGACGCTGTCGATGTGAAGCTGTTAAATGAAATAGAGGCATGCGCCGGCCTTGACACGGATCAGTTTATCGGGCATCTTTCGCGGACGCTTTCCGTGTATTTTACCTATCGCAAGCCCGGGGAGGAGACAGAAAAGAAGACACTCTTTATGCCTTCTCTGACACGCCTGCTGCGAAGAGACGGCAGGGTGCGGGGCGGAAAGCTCTCGCCCCTTCGAAAGCTCTCGTTCGGGTATGGAGATCATCTGCGGGAGTACGGCTCGGAGGTACTGGACCAGAGCCATTTGTCGGTCGCATTCGCCAGGTACACTGCGCAGTCGGACGAAGGCCTTCGGGAGTATATTGAAAATTCATTCGGCCGGCCGATCCGCACGAGGCAGCAGATCCTCGAGCTGCAGAAAGAGTACTGCTGCGGCAATCATACGGACGCAAGGCTTTATTTTACGGATGGCTCCTACACGGAGGAAATGCTGCAGAAGGGTTATGCCGGAAAGATGAAGCGGGAAGGCATTGATCAGGCCAGAAAGAACGAAGATGTATATAACGCGCAGAGCGCTCTGCACAGGATGCAGATTGAAAAACTCACAGAAAGAATCCGGAATGTTCTTATAACGCACCGCGAGGATATGACGGTCCGCTCGCTTACGGGCAGAATCCGTGCGGAGAAAATCTGGAGGGCACTGTATCTGCAGGACGCGCGCGTCTTTTCAAGACTCCTTCCGGGATCGGACAATGACATTACGGTCGACCTGCTTCTGGATGCGTCCACATCCCAGCTGCACAGGCAGGAAGTTGTGGCGGCACAGGGGTACATGATCGCGGAAAGCCTGACAAGGTGCGGGATTCCTGCGCGGGTATACTCCTACTGCTCACTCAACGGATATACGGTCATTAATATATTCCGGGATTACGCGGCGGAAGGGGACAACCGGAACATTTTCCGGTTTTTCACGGCAGGGGCGAACAGAGACGGCCTCGCGATCCGTCTGGCCGCGGGAATGCTGCGGGAAAATACGGCGCAGCACAGAATCCTGATCGTGCTTTCGGACGATCAGCCCAATGATGTGCTCAAGGTCCGGACGGAAAGCGGCGCATACGCGGATTACGCGGACGAGACAGCGCTTTCGGACACGGCCGAGGAGGTGCATAAAGCCAGAATGCAGGGGATCATCGTCCTGAACGTTTATACGGGACCGGACAAGAATCTTTCCGCTGCCCGGAAAATCTACGGCCGGGATTTTGTCAGGATCCGGTCGCTGGATATGTTCGCCGATACGGTGGGCAACATGCTGCAGGAACAGATCCGGCAGTTCTAGCGCCGCGGTTTTGCGGAAGAATCTAAAGAAGCGGCAGCCTGATTGCAGGACTGCCGCTTTATAATAGAGAACAAATGAAAAAACCTCCGGACAATGTCCGAAGGTTATTCGTAGAGTCGGATGATCAATATCCGAACTGTTGATAATAGCGGTGTTCTGCTTGGAACTGTTAAATACGATGACGATTTTACGTCCCCCGTCATCATTGTCATAGACATAAACAGCATTTACAAGCGTATCAATCAATACCTGTTGATAATGAACATCGTGTATATTACCGTTTTTGAATGAAGATAGCCAATGCACAATCCTGTCTTTGTTCAAGAACGGTTTTTTCATTTCTTCTTTTGCTATCTGACTTGTCAAATCTTTTCGTTCGGATTCCAACTCGGTGAGTCGGCTTTTTGTAGTTTCCGTGATGATTCCCATTTCGATTGCTGATAAAATATTCTTGATACGCTCATTTACTTCTTTCTGTCGAGCTTTCAGCGATTCCAGTATGGAATGATCAGAAAAATCTTTTTCCACGATTTCCATTACTTTATCAGCAATGGAGTTAATGTTCTCATCCGTAAGAATTCTTTCTTTCGTAACACGTGTTACAAGGTACTCGATTTCATCTTTGCGTTCCGTAGCCTTGTGGCAGTCTCCTCCGGTCTTGCGATTATTACATTTGTAGTAATAATATTTCTGTCCGGTATGAGAAGCACCGGATTCACCGATCATCGGACTTCCGCACTCTCCGCAGAATAGTTTCCCTGATAACAAATAATCTTGATCTGCTTTCTTTTTCGCCCCGGATTTTCTCAAGTGCGCTAATTTTTGATTTACACGTTCAAACAATTCTTTATTTATGATTGCGGGCATACCACCTTCAATGCGTACATCGTCCCATTTATATACACCGATATATCTTTCGTTTTTCAGCATGACACGCAAAGAGTTTTTGTTAAATGCGGCGCCTCGTATTGTACGATATCCTTGTAAGTTGCAGTAACGGACAATCTCAGTACAGGAATATCCTTCATCATATTTCTGATAGATTTCTCGGACGATTTTTGCCCCTGCATCATCAACGGCGTATTTACCGTCATCTCCCTTTTTATACCCTAGTGTAGGGGCGCAAAATCGGCACTCTAAGGCGTTTTCTTTGAGTCCACGCTTGATTGAACGCGCTAGGTTCTGCGAGTAATATTCGGCATATCCTTCCAACACCGATTCCAGTATAATTCCTTCCGGAGTGTCAGGCATTGGCTGTTTTACATAAACGGTCTTTACGCCGTTGCGCTTGAGCTTTGCTTTATAAATCGCAGAATCATAGCGGTTTCTTGCAAAACGGTCAAGCGTATACATTAAAACGGCCTCAAACTGACCCTTTGCACTGTCGGAAATCATCTTTTGAAAATTCGGACGTTTATCGGTTTTGCCCGACAGCGCTCTGTCTATATACTCGCCAATAATCGTAATATCATTCTTGGCAGCATATTCCTTGCACTCTCGTAGTTGTCCTTCTATTGACTCTTCCCTTTGATTGTGGCTCGAATACCGAGCATAGATGACAGCTTTCATCAGTATTTCTGCCTATTTTCTACTACTTTTCCCAAAATCGTAACCGGCTTATTTACAATCTCTTCGTTGGTAAATTCGATAGGAGCGTACATCGGATTAAATGAGATTAAACTGATTCCCGATTCACGTTTAATTAAACGCTTGCAGGTAGCAGAATCGCCGTTTACCGCTACGATTACAATATCGTTCGTTTCGGCGGTGTCCTGCTTCCGAACAATCAATGTATCTCCCTCTGCAATGCGAGGAGACATGGAGTTTCCTTTTACTCGTACACCGAAAAACTCGCCTGTCCTTGCGAGTTCCGGTGTGATCTCTTCCCAATCAACAATATTTTCTACCATTTCAATCGGTATGCCTGCCGCTACTTCCCCTAGTACAGGTATCTTTACTCCCTTCTTATGCTCTCTGCTTACGGCATTTTCCATATCTGTCACGGTTCGATAAGGCGAGTTTCCCATTAAATATTCAAGACGCACACCGAAATAGTCTGCGAGCTTTTGCAGTTTGTCAGGTTTCGGCTGATAAACTCCTTTTTTCCATGACGATAATGTCGCCGTTGTAATTCCGGTAGCTTTCGCTACTTTGTATGCGGATAGCCCTCTTTCCTTCAACAGTTGATCAAAGATATCGTACATAACACTCCTTCCAAATACGCTAAGATTTCTTTCATAAAACTGTTGACACAAATAGTAAGCTATGTTAGCATACAAACATAGCAAAGAAAACTTAGCGATGGCGCTTAGTAATGATATTGTGGTGATTTCATTATACTAAGATACCTTAGCATTTTCAATGCTAAATATGAAAGAAAGGAGAGAGGTTCTTATGTTTTCATATAGGAAATTTGAAAATCTCTGTAAAGAGCATGGAATGACGGTGCGGCAGGTTTCGCAGGAAACCGGAGTTGCAACGTCCACGCTGTCCAACTGGAAGCTCGGGCGATACGAGCCGAAACTGGACAAGATTCTGTCTTTGCAGAGATTTTTCAATGTAGAACTGGAAGCGTTCGTGGATGATGACAGCGGAACAGGTTGAACAGTTAGCTACAGCGTTAACAGTAATTTTGACCGAATACTATTCGGTCGAAGCGAATGAGAAAGAGTATCAGAAATGGTTAGAAGACATGTCGAAAAATTGATTATAGCAGGGGCGTGTTTTGCACTCGGTTGGGCGGTGAAGCCGAAACAGGTCGAGATTATCACAGAAACCAAGACCGTGGAAGTTCCTGCATACGAGGAAAGCACACTTCCAAATCCGGTTGTAATCAATTATCTGAATGTTCCTATTACAGGGAACATGCAGAAGTACATCGCGGAAATCTGTGCGGATAATGACGTTCCGCCGTCATTGGTTTACGCAATGATCGACGAGGAGAGCGGATTCGATGCTGATTGTGTCAGTGATACGAACGATTATGGATTGATGCAAATCAATTCGATCAATCGAGACCAGTTAGCAGATGAATATCATGCCGCTGACCTTTTGAATCCGTATCAAAACGTGTACTGCGGAGTGAAAATCATTTCTTCGTACATCGAAAAGTACGGAGATTATAACAAAGCACTCATGGCATACAACATGGGTGAGTACGGCGCAGAAAAGGCATGGGAAGACGGTGTAAAAGTATCGAAGTATTCAGAACAGATACTCGCTCTCATGAAAAATTACGAGGAAGAATTAAATGTTAATGAAGATCAATAATTTCATAGAAACCGTGTATGACCATAAAAGTTTTGAAGATTTGGTTGATAAATACATGGGTTCGGAAGCAGCAGATTACTACAAAAAGGAGTATGAGCGGCAGACAACGGCCATCGAACGTATAAGAAACGATCTTAAGGACTTTTTAGATGAATACGAACAAGAAGAACGGTAATGCATTTGAGCGGGAGTTCTGCCAGTATCTTTTTGAAAAAGGCTTTTGGGTCTTGAACGTACCACAGTATTCAGCAGGACAGCCTGCGGATGTTGTTGCCGTAAAAGACGGCCGAGCATATCTGATTGATTGCAAGGTTTGTTCCCGGAGAGGGTTTGTCCTCTCAAGGGTAGAAGAAAATCAAAAAAACGCTATGCAGCTGTGGTACGAGTGCGGCAACGGCGTAGGTTGGTTCGCAATCAAAACGATGAACGGCGAAATATGGATGATGCAACTCCACATTCTTGAAATGCTGAAACGGCAGAAATCCACACTGAATCACAACGATCTGATTCAATACGGAGAACCGATAGAGAGGTGGGTGAAGCGATGATTTTCATTGTAGAAAGTCAGATTTATGTTTCTAATCCATCTAAGGATTTAATCGAATGGTGTACCAAGGAACTTGAGATTCCAAATCCCGAATATTCCAAGAAGCTCCGGATGGGATTTTGGACAGGTGATACGCCGAAAGTATTGTCTCTATACAAATGCCAAAAGGGTGAGTTGATTCTTCCATTCGGGGTGCTGTCTTTGCTTCCCGTAACGATTTTGAGGGATGCCGTAATTATTGATGTACACGGAGTAATTCCGAGCATTGATTATCACGCAAATGTAGAGCTTTACGAGTATCAGCAGGATGCGGTTGATGCCATGGCTCTCCGAGGGTACGGAATACTACAATCTCCTGCCGGGAGCGGCAAGACTCAAATGGGCATTGCTCTTGCCGTAAAACTCGGAAAACCCTGTTTGTGGATATGTCACACGCTTGACCTTGTAAGACAGAGCAAGGAGAGAGCAGAGCGGTATATCAAGGACGAAAGCCTAATCGGAATGATCAGCGAGGGAAAAGTAAATATCAGCAAAGGTATTACGTTTGCTACGGTTCAGACACTCGCGAAGTTGGATTTGCGAGAATACGAGAATCAGTGGGATACGGTCATTGTGGACGAGTGCCACAGAGTGTCGGGAACGCCAACAACGGTGACTCAGTACGAGCGTGTGCTGAATAAATTAAATGCAACATACAAATTCGGACTCAGCGCTACAGTGCATCGTGCGGACGGGCTGATTAAAGCAACCTATTGCCTCTTAGGAAACATCACATACCGTGTACCGCAAGAAGAAGTTGCCGACAGAATCATGAAAGTGGGTATTTGTCCGATAGAAACACAGACACAGATTTCGAGAGAGTGTTTGAACACGGACGGAACGCTTAATTACACAAATCTTATTACGTATTTATGTAATGACGAGTTGAGGAACGAGGCGATTGTAGATCGTCTCAAATCCTGTGACGGACACTCAGTGCTGATTTTATCGAGCAGGCTCGAACATCTTGCGAAACTGATGGACATGTGTCCGGCGCGGCTTAGAAGAGACGCAATGATGATTTCGGGAAGGATGACATCCAAAAAGGGCAAGACAGAACGAGAACAGGCGCTTGAGGATATGAGAACAGGAAAGATTCATTATCTTTTCGCCACATATGCTTTAGCGAAAGAAGGATTAGACATTCCCTGTTTAGATCGTCTGTTACTTGTAACTCCACAAAAAGATTATGCGGTAGTTACACAGTCAATAGGAAGAATCGATAGAAAATGCGAGGGAAAGACAGATGCGATTGTTTATGACTATGTAGACGATATTGATTACTGCATCAGGGCTTGGCGCAAGAGGCTTTCAATTTACAGAAAGAATAGGTGTGAAATTGGATGATTTTAATTGCAACCCCGAAAACATGAAGCTCTTGATAGCCGCAATTTACGGACAAGCGGTAAGGGATTATCAAACGGCGTTGTTACGGTTACACAACTATCCGAACGATGCAAAGGCAAGAGAGACTGCTGACGAATGTGAAGAATTTCTCAGTGATATTGAACCTAAGTTCCGAGCGATAGAAATATCGAAAAGGCGTGTAGATTACATCCTTTTCAGAAGAGAGCACAAGTGTACCAAGTGCCGTCTGAAAAAGTGTCCGCATGCAAGCAGATGGGACGGTCAAGGCGGAAAGTTCAGCCAGTTCGGGAAGGTCGGGTGTTTGAAAGATGAAAATTGTGACACTAGACTTTGAATGTTTTGCTCACGACTGGTTGGTTGTCATCAAAGACCACAAGACTAAGACCTACACGAAAATTTGGAACGATAACGATGCATTTAAAGCTTGTCTTGACGATGACATTATCTTTGTCGGTTTCAATATCAAACATTACGATCAGTTTCTCATGAAAGCTGTTTGCGCAGATTTCTCACCGGAAGAGGTTAAAAAGGTAAATGACTACATCATCCTTGGACACAACGAGGGATGGACGTATGAACCATTAAGAGATTACCGCTTCTACGCAAACATTGTAGACGTAATGGATGACATGCAAGTCGGACAGTCGCTGAAATCGATCGAAGGTCATTTGTTTATGAATATCGAGGAAACCAATGTAGATTTCAATATCAGCCGAGCGCTGACGGCAGAAGAAAAAGAGCTGACCGAGAAATATTGCACGGCAGATGTGGACGCTACGGAAAAGATTTTTGATTTGAGGAAAGATTACTTCACCAACAAGATCAAGATCGGACGGCTTGCCGGTCTCGATGAAGTCAAGGCAATGGGAATGACCAATGCCAAGCTGACAGCGGCAATGCTGAAAGCGAAAGCAAAACCGCACGATGACGAGAGACAGTACATGTACCGGGACAATTTGCTCAAAGAATACATTCCGCAGGAAGTGTTCAATTTCTTTAACCGAATGTACGACAGCAGTCTTTCAGATGACGAAGTATTCAAAGGGGATAAGTTGAAGCTGAACATCGGCGATTGTGCGGTTGTAATGGGATACGGCGGTATTCATGGCGCAATACCTAATCTGATATGGCACGAAGGGGGGTGATTAACGTATGAGAATCATTCGGAACTACGATGTTAGCTCATACTACTAAATCCGCATTTGATGACAATCTGCGGATATACATCCCGCAACATTCCTAATCCGAAGATATTTGAGGAAGTTCTTGAAAGACGAATGGAAGCAAAAGCTGCAGGAGATAAGGCTACAGCAAATGCACTAAAATTAGTTGTAAATACAACATATGGAGCAATGCTAAACCAATACAACGATCTGTATGACCCTTTAATGGGAAGGTCGGTATGTATCAGTGGACAGCTTTATCTCTTAGAGCTTGCAGAACATTTGTACCAAACCATACCGGATTTGAGAATCATACAGTTGAATACCGATGGAATCATGATTGAGTTTGACGATTCGCAGTATGCAGAAGTTAAAGCAATCGTTGATGAGTGGCAGAGTCGCACCGGATTTGAGTTGGAGGAGGATTCAATCAAATCCATAGCTCAAAAGGATGTGAACAACTACATCGAAGTTCAATCTGACGGTACAGCAAAAGCCAAAGGAGGATATCTTGTCAAGGGTATCGCCAAAGCAGGGGCGTTCAAGGTGAACAATGATGCCTGCATCGTTGCAAAAGCAATTCAAGAATATTTTGTTAACGGTACACCTGTTGAAAATACGGTTAACGCTTGTAATGACATCCGGCAGTTTCAAATGATTGCCAAGGCAGGGGCAATGTACAAGGAATCCTACTACATGGTGGACGGAGAACGAATACCGGTTCAAAGAGTCAATCGTGTATATGCCACGAAAGACGAGCGGTACGGAAAGCTGTTCAAGGTCAAAACGGAAGACGATTCAAACGCAAAAATCGCTTCCCTGCCGGAACATTGTGTTGTAGACAACGACAATCACCTGAGTATCGAAGATGTGGACAAGTCTTTCTACATCGATATGGCGAAGAAACGAGTTAATGATTTTTTGGGTATCAAACCCGAAAGAAAAAGGAGAGCGAAGAAAATGGCAACAAAGGTAAATGCTACCACAAAGAATGTGTATCAGAAATTGATTCTCGCAAGGCAGATGTTTCTTGACGGAACTGTGAAGCAGAGTGGAAAGAACATGAAGCTTTCATATATGTATTTTGAGCTGAAAGACATCGTTCCGTCCGTAACAGCTATTTTCGGAGAAGTCGGTCTTGTGGCAATCGATAATTTCTCGGCAGATGAAGCAAGGCTGATTCTTGTGAATATTGATGCTCCGGAGGAAACCATCGTGTTTACGGCTCCGTTTAATCAGATTGAGCCGATTGTTTCGAACAGAACAGGCGGTTCCGTAATTAATGGTATGCAGGCACTCGGTGCTTCTATCACCTACATGCGGCGTTATCTGTACCTGATTGCGATGGATATCTGTGTAAAGGATGAGATTGAGACGCAGATTGAAGATGAAACCGAAAGCAAAAAGGTGGAAGAAAAGAAAACTCCTGCCACGCCAAAGCAGAGAGAAGAGATCAAAGAAGAGCTGACAGCTCCGGAAGAAAACGCTACGGAACTGCAAATTAAAGGCTTGAAAAGAGTCCTTGTGAAGTATCGTGCAAACTTCCCCGAAGAGGGCGAAAAGATTGCAACGAGCATTGCAATGCAGACCAAGGGATTTACCAAAATCTCCAAAGCTGACTGCGAGAAGATCATCAACAGCTTATCTGACAAATTGAAGGAGACAAGTAATGAGTAACGTTAAGTGGGTGGATAAACACATAGAGGTTGCTCCGCCGAAACGTCCTAAGAAAATCACAGGAACAAGGTTCGGTGCAATTCTCGGTGTAAATAGGTGGCAGACTCCGTTCTCGGCGTGGTGTGAGATTACACGCACCTATGAGGAACCATTTACCGATTCGATTTACACAATCGCAGGTAAAACAATCGAGCCTAAACAGGCTGAATACGTTGAACGGTCTTATGGCATGGATATCATACGTCCGGCAGACGTTTGGGGAAAAGATTATTTCAAGCAGACACGTGGAGATTTCTTTTCTGAGAACAAGGTGTTCGGCGGCATGTGGGACTATCTCGCAAAGGACGAAAACGGAAATGTCGACACCGTACTGGAAATGAAAACGTCTAAGAGAGTTGAGGATTGGGCGAGCGGCGAAATTCCCGAATATTACGCACTACAGGCGGCTTTGTATGCATATCTGTACGGCGTGGACAACGTAATCATGGTGGCATCGTTTCTTTCAGAGTCCGATTATGAGCATCCCGAAAACTACGTGCCGAACGCTGAGAATACAGTACTTGTTCCGTTCAAGGTTTCCGAGCGTTATCCCAATATGAAAAAGCTCGTTGAGGGCGGTTTAGCATTTTGGCGGACATATGTAGAAACAGGGATTTCTCCTAATTACGATGAATCCGCCAAGTGTGATGCGGAAGCTCTGAAAGCGCTTCGTACTAACTCGGTAAATCCCGAAACAGATGTTGCAGCGCTAATCAAGGAAGCGGAAAAGTTGAAAACAGAGCTTGATGCAAATGCTAAGTCTTTTGCAGATAAAGAAAAGAGGCTGAAACAAATCAATGATCTGTTGAAAGAATGTGCAATCGGAAAGTTTAGGGACGGTGATAAAAAGGTTGAGTTGAAAGGTACGAGTTACATATGGACAGTGGCTCGTTCCGAAAGCTCGTCCATCGATAAGAAAGCACTGGAAAAAGACGGATTACTTGAAAAGTACACAACCGTTTCGCCGTCCTACAGGCTGACCATTCAAGGAGTGAAAGAATGATCATAAAGATTTTAACAGCGCTTGCGATAACCTACGTCGAAATGTGGATAAGCGTATCGATCATTTGTTGGGCGTTTGATTATCCGTACAGCATGAAACTGGTACTTGGCGCGTGGGTGATATACATCCTAGTACGTGATTTATTAGCAGACATTGGTAGTAACCGAAAATAAGGGGGATATGAATTATGTCAAGAATTCCGTTAACAAGTGGCTTTCAGATTATTCCGGAAGGTGAATACATCTTTAGAATCTATGACGTTTCTTACGATGAAAATTTCGGGAAAATGGTGGTAAAGATGATTACTGCCAAGGGACAGAAACACACAGAGCGTTTCGGTCTTAAAGACAGCAATGATCAGTGGAATGAAAATGCATTGAACGCATTTTCGTTCTTCGCAAAAACGGCTCTGAATGATTTCGAGAGAGAAGACATCGACCCTGCTGAAATGGTTGGACATTACATTCGAGCGGAAATTGTTCACACTTCACTGCCGTCCAAGAATGACCCGACAAAGACGCTGACTTTCGCAAATCTAGGCAGAGAAAAATCTCCGGCAGACGGATTTGAGGAAGAGCCGAC
Organism: Bacillota bacterium; assembly: GCA_029224465.1. Classification (GTDB taxonomy): domain Bacteria; phylum Bacillota; class Clostridia; order Lachnospirales; family Lachnospiraceae; genus CAG-791. The sequence goes on from JAQXUQ010000033.1 coordinate 28,559, forward strand.
AGACAAGGTAAAAGAGCTTTTCGGAGAAAAGGATGAGTCTAAGGGACTTGATCTTGACGCGCTTCTTAATGAGTAACGAGGTGATGGACATGGAATACACCGCAGTTGACCCAAAGCATTACAGACAAGGAAATGTTGAGTGCATAGACGTTATGCTTGCCACGCAGGGCAAACAGGCAGTACAGGACTTCTGTGTACTCAATGCTTTCAAATATATTTATCGACACAATCTGAAAAATGGTGTTGAGGATATTCGCAAGGCTAAGTGGTACTTGGACAAATATGTAGAAATCGAGGATACGTATGAGCAACCGAGATCAGATTGAACATTTAATCAAAATGGCTCTCGATGAATCTGTAAAATTTTCACCGAGCAAAGAAAATGAAAATTTGAAAATCGCAACGAATTATCTCTTCATGATGTATCAGCAGTTTCAGTACAGCGGATTCAGTGAAGAAGAAGCGTTTGCGCTGACACTGACTGTGCTGACAGAAGCACTCAAGGATTAATTTCAGATTGGCTCATTGCAGGGGCGGCAAAACGTCCCTGCACTCTAAAGGAGAATGAACATGACTATCTTTACGATCATCGTGGCAATCGAGCTTCTCGCTCTGATTTTCTTCGGAATATTGAGCGTAGTGGCGGTCATTATAGCGTCCGGTGTGATGAAAGATCATAAGGACAATGAACAGGACGGATGCTAGAACAGGAGAAAAAATCTATGAATATTAAGCTTTTGGAAAACGGAATAATGCCTACTAGGGCGCATTTTGATGACGCAGGAATTGACTTGTATACGCCGTCCGAGTTTACGCTCTTACCGGGAATGTCACAGGTGGTTAATACCAAAGTAGCAGTGCAGATTCCGATAGGATATTTCGGAAAGATTGAAAGCAAGAGCGGATTAAACGTCAGGCATAATATTCAATCGGCGGGCGGCGTGATTGATTCGGGATACAGAGGTTCAATACAAGTCAGAATCACGAACAACGGTCAAGTTCCGTATACGTTCGAGCGAGGCGATAAGCTCTGTCAGATGGTGCTGATTCCGGTGGGGCTGTTTGATCTTACGCAGGTTGATGAACTAGATGTATCGGAGAGTGGAAGAGATAACAAGGGCTTTGGCTCTACAGGGAGATAACGCCATGAAGATTAATGAAAAGCAGGAGCTTGTAAAGCTCCTCAGTCTGTATATGGACGAAATCATGCAGGATTATGCCGATAATGTCAAGGAATCCGCAAAGTATAAAAAAGAGGAGAGGTGGAAAGCAAACTACAAGTGCGGATTAAAGGCGCAGTATACACACGCTAGAATCATTCAGAAAGCAGTTGCGGCAGATGTAAATCGGGAAATGAAACCTTACGGATTGGGGATAATACTTGACTAATTTTGAGCGTATTAAAAGTTTGAACGTTACCGCACTGGCAGAAAGAATGGCAAATAATTGTGATATTACCATCTGCGCTTTCTGCCGTTGCCCGAACGATGATTTATGTGGATACAGTACTGAGAATTGTATCGAGGGCATTAGAGCATGGTTGGAAAGCGAGGAAGTGTAATGACAGAGAACATGCAGTCGAAATATAAACGGATGAACGAACGGTTAAACGAATTGAGTACGCTGAATGGAAACATTGCGCGTCTGGCGTTTTACATCAACGAAAACGATATGACAGACGAAATGGCCCAAGTACTAGAAGCACAGCGTGAAGCGATGACCAGATATCGTGATATTTTGCAGAGCAGAATAATCAATGGGGTGTACTGATGAAATTAAAAATTGAACAAAGTCTTAGTTCGCCATGTGAATTGAATGTTTTCACGATCAACGAAAAAGATGCAGAAAAAGATGATTTCGGTACAGAAGATTTAACTAGCGATGGAGAATATGGTTGTGCCTTTTGTAAATTTACACCAGATAGACATCCCAAAGACGGTGTACTTGAAAGATATAGTATAACACTCGAAGAGTTCATAACTATTGGGGATATCCTTGCAGAAAAATTATCTTTTTATAATTGCGGGATGTGCAAATGAAAGAGGAAATAAAAGTCAATGAATAGCACCATGTACAAAGGCATGGAGCCAGATCATCGGTACACGCTAGAGGAGCTCGGATTATGACTAATGCAGAATGGATGATAATCAATAAAATTGATTTTTTCAGACTTGCTTGCAAAAGGGACACAACGGCAAAAGACAGTTTTGACATAATGCTTGATGATAAAAAAATTTCAACCGTTTATACCAATGATACATCAGAAATGAATGCGGTTCTTGCATGGCTTGACATGAAGCATAAAGAGCCGATTCTTGACGATGCAGAGCGCCGATATTTGAGCACAGTTATTAAGCCGTTAAGAGACAGCATGTATTATATCACAAAAATCAGCTCAAATGATATGGGTAAAGAATATATTTCTATTGGTATTAAGGACGGTGACTCTATATTGTTCCCATGGTTTGCGGCGGGAACAATGTATAAGGGCATGAAAGCGTGGCATGAATACACGCTTGAGGAACTGGGGTTATGAAAATGAAAATAGACACAAAAGAAAAGTTGGAAGAAGCTCTTTCCAAAGTGGGGATAGTCGGAGAATGGATAAAACCTGACGAATACGGATTCAGCAGACTATACAAATTCAATGTTTGTGGAACAGAAGTAATCATAGAGTGGTATTGCAATTATTCGGAAATCACAATCGGTTCAGCAAGGATGTGGTTCACTCACATTAACACATATAGTGGCTATCCGAATTCTGGAAAATGGATTGAATTTACATTCAATGGAGAAAAACCATTACATTTAAAGGTAAAAAAATAGGGGGACATTGCGGCGCAAAGATGGATGAGGAGACGAGATGAGAGTGATAGATGCCGATGAAGCAAAAGAAAAGATGAAGGATATGGCCGCTTATAGCACACATGGGTGTCTGCTGTACCTATCTGATGTGTTGCACAAAATTGAC
>JAQXUQ010000034.1 GCA_029224465.1 Bacillota bacterium
GTTCCTTCCGCCACTCGTTAGCAGTTGGTGTAAATCTGCATCCGACTCGAACTACCGTCAAAATTTCAAAATTCTCTCCGGCGGCAGGAAGCCTTCTTCTTAGGAGGCGGACGCTCTATCCAGCTGAGCTACAGAGACATATTCTGCGGTCAAAGCCGCAGAGATTATTATACTATTGTTTCCTGATTATTTCCAGCCTCTTTCTCTGCAGGCTCCTGATCAATAAAATTCACTTTCCCCTGCATCCAGATGATTCCCTTGAAACGCCTTCCAGGCTCCGGAACACCAAAAAGATCCTTGCTGTTAATCGCAAGATCCAGATACAAACCGTTGCAGCTGAGCGTCAGAATCAGAATCTCCTCACCGGTCAGAAAATTCCTTGCGCGGCGGACCTTTTTGATATCCGCCATAATCGAGTACAAATCGCATTCCGCACCATACGGCATCAGATAAGAATCCACCATGGAATAGACATCTTCATACTGAATATGCGAGAGAATATTTGCGTAAGTCTCCATTTCAGCCGATGAAAGCGTCCTTGCCGCCTCTTCGTCTCCGTCCCGCGCCTGCGTCATCAGCTTTCTGCGCTTGATTTCCGTCGACTTTTTACTCTTACGTTCCACTTCCGACTCGTAAATCGGCATCAAAACAGACCCTTCCAGAGAAAGCGCCGACAAACTGCACGAGCTGACAATCCGTCCGTTTTCCGGGTTCTGGCTCTGGCGGTCTTTGTTTTTCAGATATTCGATATAATTGCGCAGCCTGAAAATAAGCGTTACACCGACCCGCAGGTCATCGCAGACGCCGGCATAAGAATTATTATCCAGACGTTTCTCGAAGGTTACATCCTCCGCCGAGCTGATTCTGTCCGTGTCCAGATACGGATAATAGTATTCCGGATAGAACTCATCATCGTCGTCAAACTGTCCGCATACGCAAAGTCCGAAATTCTTGCCAAGCGGCAGATCAAACTGAGCCAGCAGACTGTCCGGATCCGCCTCATTCGTGGTATACGCGCGGTAAGCAGGCTTCTCCAGCCCGCTTTGTATGAAATTAAATATTTCTTTTCTGGTTGGCGTTTTGGAAAAGCCCACCGCCCGTAAATACTTGTGCAACTATAAACCCTTTCAGCAAATTACCCGGTTGTCGTAATTGTTTTTCAGTTCTTGGGAATCAGCTCCGTCTGGCCGCCCATGTACGGCTGCAGAGACTTCGGAATCGCGACACTGCCGTCCGCGCGGAGATTGTTTTCCAGAAGAGCGATCAGCATTCTGGGCGACGCAACGACCGTATTGTTCAATGTGTGCGCGAGATAGAGCTTGCCATCCTCTCCTTTAATACGGATTCTGAGGCGTCTTGCCTGCGCGTCTCCGAGGTTCGAGCAGCTGCCGACCTCAAAGTACTTCTTCTGTCTGGGCGACCACGCCTCCACATCGCAGGACTTTACCTTCAGATCCGCAAGGTCACCGGAGCAGCATTCGAGCTGCCGGACCGGAATATCCATGCTGCGGAACAGCTCTACTGTATATCTCCAGAGCTTTTCATACCAGTCCATCGACTCTTCCGGCTTGCAGATGACGATCATCTCCTGCTTTTCGAACTGATGGATACGGTAAACGCCTCTCTCTTCGATACCATGCGCGCCTTTTTCCTTACGGAAGCAAGGAGAATAAGATGTCAGCGTCTTGGGCAGCTGCGCTTCCGGCACGATCTGATCGATGAAGCCGCCGATCATGGAGTGCTCCGAGGTTCCGATCAGATAGAGGTCTTCTCCCTCGATTTTATACATCATCGCGTCCATTTCGGCAAAACTCATAACGCCGTCAACGACTGCGGATCGGATCATGAACGGCGGAATCGTATACTCAAATCCCTTTCCGATCATGAAATCCCGCGCGTAAGACAAAACAGCAGAATGGAGTCTCGCGATATCTCCCTTGAGATAATAGAAACCGTTTCCGGCAACACGGCCTGCCGCATCAAAATCGACGCCATTGAAGCGGTTCATGATATCTACATGGTACGGGATTTCAAAATCCGGCACTTTCGGCTCGCCGAAACGCTGCAGCTCCACATTTTCGCTGTCGTCTTTTCCGATCGGAACGGACGGATCAATGATGTTCGGGATCGTCAGCATATCCCTGCGCACAATTTCCGATGCTTCCTTCTGGATTTTATCCAGCTCTTCCAGACGGGAATTGTCTCCGACCTGCTCTTTGAGTGCCATGGCTTCTTCTTTTTTTCCCTGCGCCATAAGAGCGCCGATCTGTCTGGAGATTTTCTTCTTCTCCGCGCGGATCTGGTCAGCTTCATTCTGTGCCTCACGGGCCTTTTTGTCATTCTCGATGACTTCATCTACCAGCGGAAGCTTTTCATTCTGGAATTTCTTCCGGATGTTTTCTCTGACTGCTTCCGGATTTTCCCGTAAAAACTTAATGTCTATCATTTGTTGTTCCTCCCATATAAGAGTGCCTTGTCAAGTGCTTCAGCTTCTTCTTTACTGAGCTCAACATCGGCTTTTCCATCCTTGATGATCTTCAGATAAGAATATCCTCCGCCATCCATTCCCTGCACGTTGTTAATCAGAACGCCGTCATCGTTTTCATCAAGAAGCACGAGCGCGGAACTCATCTGCCCTCCCATCTTCCTGAACGCATTGTACTTGACGATGCCGACCTTCTGAATGACGGTCTGAAGTCTGTCATAGATATCATCGATATCCTGCGTGTTTCTGTCAAGGACTTTGTGAAGTCCTGCGTATTCCCGGAAGATCTTCAGCATCGTGTCTTCCAGGCTTTCGCCGTCGGTGCCGGAGGTAAGCTGATCGAGCCTTCGCTCCAGCTTTTTGCGTCCAGAAATGTCTGTGATGACAAGAATCAGTACGACAATAAACAGTGCGAAAAGGACCAGAATCAGAATACCCGGATCCAGGAAACCCAGTCCTATCGAATTAAAAAAGTCACTCATCTATTCTGTCTCCGTTAAATCATCAGTCTGGACATCAGCTTTTCCAGATCATCATTGGAAGTGAACTGGATTTCAAGCCTGCCGCCGTTTTTACTCTTATGGGAAATCGCGACTTTCATGCCAAGAGACTGATTCAGCTTAGTCTCGATATCCTGATAAATTGCTTCCAGCGCCGGATCATCCGGCTTTTTCTGCGGTTTGCTCTTTCCAAGGTTCTTTACAAGGCGTTCGACTTCTCTGACCGAGAGGTTCTCCGCGACAATTCTGTCCGCCAGAGACTTCTGCTGCTGCGGATCCATAACAGGAAGCAGCGCTCTTGCCTGTCCCATGGACAGAATTCCCTGCGCAACCATATCACGGACATCCCCGGAGAGTTTCAGAAGCCGCAGTGCATTCGTAATCGTTGAACGGTTTTTCGACACCTTTTGCGCTACTTCTTCCTGCCGGAGCTGGAATTCATCAATCAATCGCTGATACGCTTCCGCCTCTTCGATCGGATTCAGATCTTCCCGCTGCAGATTGTCAATCAGGGAGATAACTACCTTCTGTGTATCATCATAGTTTTTAATAATAACCGGAACTTCGCGAATGCCAGCGATCTTGCAGGCTCTCCAGCGGCGTTCTCCGTTGATTATCGAATAATGGGTGCCGTTGTCCTGCACAGTTAGCGGCTCTATCAACCCGTGCTCTTTAATCGACTGCGCCAGCTCTTCGAGAGATTCTTTATTAAAGTTTTTTCGCGGCTGATTCCTGTCCGGCTCGATCTTGCTGACCCGGACAAGCCGGACCGTTCCGACGCCCTTGATCTCTGCTCCGGAAGCAGGTTTATTGGCCGCTTCTGCCGGTTTTACGGGTGCCGCGGCAGAGAGCGCACTACCTGCAGTCTTTTTTCCGACAGCCGGATTTATCTGTTCATTATTTGCAGTTCCGGATTCTGTTGTTCCGGACGCCTCCGCGCCTTCTTCCGGCTTCGAAGCGGAACTGTCTTCTGTCTTTTCCTTTGCCATTGGGATCAGCGCATCGAGTCCTCTCCCCAATCCCCTGTGTTTTTTACCTGCCATGTCCGCACCTTCCCTGACCGAACCCATGCGGGTCTGTTTTGCCGATATTATTGCCCGGCACTTCTGATCACCTCATCCGCCAGATCTCTGTACGCATCTGCGCCCGCGGATTTCGGATCATACATTGTGATCGGCTCCCCATAGCTGGGTGCCTCCGCGAGTCTGACATTTCTGGGAATCATTGTATCGTAAATCTTCTGTGTAACATTCGCGCGGACATTGTCCACCACCTGCTGGCTGAGGTTGGTTCTGGAATCATACATCGTAAAAACAATTCCCTCAATGTCCAGCTTCTCATTCAGTCTCTCCCGGACCAGGTTGATCGTATGAATCAGCTGACTGAGTCCTTCCAGCGCGTAATATTCACATTGAATCGGAACCAGTACGGTGTCCGATGCTGTCATGGCGTTGACGGTCAGGACATTCAATGAAGGCGGGCAGTCCAGCATGATGAAGTCATAGTCGTCTCGGATATAATCAAGAGCATCCCGCAGGATGAATTCCTTGTGGTCGATGCCGATCAGGTCAATTTCTGCAGCCGCGGTATTAATATTGGAAGGAATCAGGTCGATGTTCTCATAGACATCATGCTTGATGGCCTCATTGATCGAGCAGTCATCCAGCATCAGCTGATAAATGGTATTCTCTTCCTGATTTTTATCGATACCAAAACCGCTTGTGGTGTTTCCCTGCGGATCGATATCAACAACCAGAACTTTTTTGCCTTTTTCAGCTAGAGCTGCCGAAAGATTGATCGTCGTCGTAGTCTTTCCGACGCCGCCTTTCTGATTTGCTACAGAAATGATCTTGCCCATGAATTTTTCCTTTCACTGCCATGGTGACAGCGGTTTTATAGTAGCATTTTCGGGCTGTTTAGTAAAGTGTACCGCCGCATGGGGAACTCATGTTTCACGTAAATCATTGTCTCCGGGGCTGCGTTTGTAAAAATGTTTCACGTGAAACATTTTGCCGGTTTTCTGACTTAGAAATGTTTCACGTGAAACATTTCTCGCACATAATGAAAGCAGGCTGAAAAACAACTACTGTGTTCTTCGGCCTGCTTCTGATTATACATTTTCCAATCCCAATGGCTGTTTGGAAGGCGTACCGGCTTTTCTGGGATATTTAAGCGGAGTCGGCTTGATCTTCTGAATTATCAGCAGCGTTCTCCCGTAATCCGTACCCGGCAGCCGGAATTCACGGCTTTGCTTCAGTTTTCCGCCCAATATCCGGATTGCTGTCTTTCCGCTCTTCAGCTCTTCCTCCGCTTTTTCCGATTTGTACGCGGTAAATATACCGCCGGTTCTTACAAAAGGGAGATCATACTCGCAAAGTGTTGCGAGGTTCGCGACAGCTCTCGAAACTGCCATGTCATACTTCTCACGATGATTCTTGTCACGGGAAAGCTCTTCCGCCCTCGCGTGAATTGTAACCACATTGGAAACTCCGGTTTTCTGAATTGTATCATCCAGAAAACGGATTCGTTTATTCAAAGAATCCATCAGCGTCACCTGTAATTCCGGAAATGCGATTGCAAGTACAAGGCCGGGAAAACCCGCTCCGGTCCCAATATCGATGATCTTTCTGTATCTGCCGATCTCCGTCCTGTCCATGACTTCAAGTATGGAAAGGCTGTCCAGAAAATGTTTCACATAGACATCCTCTTCTTCCGTAATGGCAGTCAGATTCATGATCTTGTTCCATTCTATGAGGTTTTCAAAGAAAATGCGGAGCTGACGAAGCTGCTCTTCTTCCAGACTGACAGGATGAGCCAGTCCGGATAGTCCTTCGTTCAGAAGCTGTTCTGCTTTTGTCATTGTAAGTAACCTGCCTCAAAATAAATTGCTTTTATAAGTCATGAGGAATGTTTCACGTGAAACATTCCTCATGACTTACTCTATTTCATACTTTTCAAGATATACAAGAAGAACCGATATATCCGCCGGCGTTACACCCGACATTCTTGATGCCTGCCCGATCGATGACGGGCGGAGCTGCTTCAGTTTCTGTCTGGCTTCCAGCCGCAGACTCAGCACTTTATCGTAGTCAATATTCTTCGGTATTTTCTTGTTTTCCAGTTTGTTGAACTGCTCGACTTGTTTTTTCTGACGTTCAATATAGCCTTCGTACTTGATATTGATTTCTACCTGCTCCGTAACTTCATCCGGAAGCCTGGGCCTCATCGGATCAAGACCGACCATATTTTTATAGTTAATCTCCGGACGGCACAGAAGATCCGCCAGTGAGATGCCTGTCCGGATGGCGCTTGAACCAATGCTCTGCAGATATTCCTGATTCACGCCGGCCGCACCGATTCTGGTATTCTTCAGTCGCAGGATTTCCGCGTTAATTGCTTCCTGTTTCCATACGACATGGTCATATTGTTCTTTTGAGATCAGACCGACGCGGTATCCGTACTTGCGAAGGCGCAGATCCGCATTGTCCTGCCGGAGGAGAAGTCTGTACTCCGCGCGGGAAGTCATCATACGGTAGGGTTCCCGGTTGTCTTTGCTGACAAGGTCATCAATCAGAACGCCGATATAGCTTTCCGAACGCTTTAAAACCAGCGGCTCCTCTCCTTTGATTTCCATGGCGGCGTTAATACCGGCAATCAGTCCCTGTGCGGCAGCTTCTTCATATCCGCTGCTGCCGTTGAATTGTCCGGCGCAAAACAGTCCTTGCACCGCCTTTGTCTCCAGCGTCTGTTTCAGAGCGTTTGCGTTGATGCAGTCATACTCAATCGCGTAAGCGTTGCGGACAATGCAGCAGTTTTCAAGCCCCGGTACCGTTCTGTACATCTTCTGCTGCACATCATCCGGCATGGAAGAAGACATTCCGTCGATATACATCTCATTGGTGTATCTTCCTTCAGGTTCAATAAAGACCTGATGCCTTGTCTTTTCGCTGAATTTAATCACCTTGTCTTCGATTGAAGGACAATAACGCGGTCCGGTGCCTTCAATGATACCGGCATAAATCGGAGAACGGTCTATGTTTTCTCGGATGATCTCATGGGTCTGTTCATTCGTATAGGTAAGATAACACGGCACCTGCTCAATCTGCACTTCTTCCTCTTTTGTAGAATAGGAAAACGGAACGACGTGCGGATCACCGTACTGTGCTGTCATTTTGGAAAAATCAATGGAACGTTTGTCAATTCTTGCGGGTGTTCCTGTTTTGAAGCGTCTTGTATGAATTCCAAGAGTCTCGAGCGCGTCTTTCAGATATGTCGAGCGCTGCATGCCGCCGGGGCCGGTCTCCGTAATGGCTTCTCCCACAAGGCACCGCGCGTTCAGGTAGGTACCGGTACAGATTATGACAGCCTTGCAATGGTAGACCGTACCGGTGTTCAGACGGACGCCGGTAATCTTCTTTAAGGACTTGCCGTCCGCATCTTCCATCTCCTCCGTGCACAGGTCAACAACCTCGCCCATCCGGATTTCCAGATTTTCCTGATTCTCCAGCGTATGGCGCATCTGTCTGCTGTACTCGGCTTTATCCGCCTGTGTCCGCAGAGAATGCACCGCCGGACCTTTGGAAACATTCAGCATCTTGGACTGGATGAAGGTTTTATCGATATTTTTAGCCATTTCGCCGCCGAGCGCGTCGATTTCCCTGACAAGGTGTCCTTTGGAAGAGCCACCAATATGCGGATTACAGGGCATCATCGCGATGCTGTCGGTATTCATCGTGAAAATCACCGTTTGAAGGCCTAGTCTTGCGGCCGCAAGCGCGGCTTCGCAGCCGGCATGGCCTGCGCCGATGACACAGACATCCGCCTGCAGCTGATAAGAATTATTATTAGTATAAATCGTATTGCTCATTTGAATAAGTAGTAATCATTTGCCCATGCAGAATCTGGAGAAAATCTCTTCGACCAGATCGTCTTCGACCGCTTCTCCTATGATTCTGCCAAGCGCTGTATAGGCATTCATCAGATCCACCGAGAAAAATTCCTCGGTCAGACCGTCCGCAATGCTCTTCCGGACCAGTCCCAGAGAGTCCCGTGCCTTCTGCACTTCCTGTATCTGCCGTACATTAGAAAGAAAAACTTCATTCTTTGCGTAAATCTCTCCGGTCCGGAACATCTCGCTGATCCGCTGCACGAATACCTGCATGCCGTCTCCGGTGGAAAGCGAGCAGGTGCAGAAGGAAATTTTCCGGTAATTAACAATCGGAGCACCCGCATCTGTCTTTTCAGAAAGGTTCATCCGGAAAAGATTTTTGACTTCCTCGTCTTTCATATGGGAAGGAAGATCCGATTTATTGAGTAAAACAATACAGCGCTTGCCCATCCGGAGCTGTCTTGAAATCATGTCTGCGATTGATATGTCTTCCTCGTCGATTCCTGCGTTCGTATCCAGCAGAAAAACAATCAGGTCCGCACTCTCCATCGCGCGTTTTGCCCTGTCGACGCCGATCTTCTCCACGACATCCTCTGTGTGATGAATGCCCGCCGTATCTGTCACGTTCAGCAGTACATTTCCGACACGCACGGTCTCTTCGAGCGTATCCCGCGTTGTCCCGGCGACATCGGTGACAATGGCCCTTTCCTCTCCTGTCAGAAAATTAAGAAGAGAAGATTTGCCGGCATTGGGTTTTCCGACAATGACCGTATTGATACCGTCTCTCATGATACGGCCGTTTCTTGAAAAATCAAGAATACGGTCCATCTCATCCATAAGATCAAGGCATTTTTTATCGAGCTTCTCCGGATAGCCGTCCAGCGAATAGTTTTCTGGATCATCCAGCGCGGATTCAATAAACGCTGTCTCGTAGAGAATGGCTTCCCGGAGCTTCCGGATTTTCGCGGTGACCTGACCTTCCAGCTGGTTGATTGCTGTTTTTCTTGCAAATTCGTTTTTCGAGGAAATCAGATCCATGACGGCTTCCGCCTTCGAAAGATCAATCCGCCCGCCGAGGAAAGCGCGTTTTGTAAATTCTCCCGGCTCCGCAAGCCGCGCTCCGTTTGCAAGCACCAGCTCCAGCACGCGGTTCATGACGTAAATACCGCCGTGCGTATTGATTTCAATCGTATCCTCTGTCGTATAACTGTGCGGACTGCGCATGATCGAAACCATGACTTCATCAATTACACCGGCTCCGGGTTCCCGGCTTCCACTCATATCTGCGGAAGGGATGTTTTCCCTGACAGACGGATCTACAATATATCCGAAATGAATAGTGTTACTCTTCCATGTTGAAAAATCAGCCTTCCCGTTTCTGCCCCGGTAAAGCTTTTCTCCGATTTCCAAGGCGGAAGGTCCGCTAATCCGTATAATGCCGATTCCCGATTCCGTAATTCCGGTCGCGATCGCGGCAATTGTATCTTCGCCGGAAAATTCTGAATGCAAAGCCATGTTTTTCCTCCATAAGAAACGGATGCGATCATCCATAACCTATAATACGGCATTCCCGGAGGGATGCGCAATCCATATGAAAAGAGAGCGCGCAGGCACATCCATTTCGAATGTCACCTGCCGCTCTCTTCCTGACTGATCTTATGGTCCGCTTTATTTCCTGAGTGTCACAACAACTTTTCTGTAAGGATCCTCACCCTCCGAATAAGTTGTCACATATTTGTCTCCCTGCAGCGCAGAATGGATAATTCTGCGTTCATAAGGATTCATCGGTTCAAGCGCTACAGAACGTCTCGTCGTCTTTACCTTGGACGCGATGTTCCTGGCAAGCGCTTCGAGTGTCTTCTTTCTTCTCTCCCTGTAGTTCTCGGTATCTGCCTTGACATGCACATACCCTTCAATATCTCTGTTTACAATCAGAGAAACCAGGTACTGGATCGAATCGAGTGTCGCCCCCCTCTTTCCGATCAGAACGCCCATGTTCTCTCCCTCAAAATCAAGAAGAAGAACATTCTCTTCTCTGTCAAAATCCGTATGGACCGTAACTTCCATGCCCATAGCCTTAAAAACAGAATCAAGGAACGTCTTCGCCGCAGACTCAAAATTCTGAATCTGCTCATCTGTATAATCGATGTGCGGCTCCTCTTTTCTTACGGTGCTCTCCGGAATGACTTCGGGAGTATCTACAATTTCATATTCTCTTTCGGGAACCCGCCTGCCGCCGCGCCGCTCATTTCTGCCGCGGCCGCCCCGTCCGCCGAAATCATCGCGTGCCCCGCGGGAATTTCTTCCGCCGTACTCTTTTCTGCGACGCTCGTCACGGCCTCGTCCGTAAGATTCTTTTCTGTCTTTCTCCGGTCTTCTTTCCTCTTTGTCTTCTTCCGGCTGATTTGCTCTTGCGAGCGCTGCGGCTTCCGCCTTTGCGTCAATCTCATCGAGTGTCAGTACATGATCTTCCGAAAACTTTGCAGCTTTGGAGATTCCGGCGGGCGCCTGTGTCAGGACATCACCCTGCTGCTTGCCGCCTTCCGCATTCGCCTTGACTCTCGCCTTGATCACGGCTTTTCTGGCATTGAACCCAAGGAATCCGCTGCTTCCCTGATCTACAACAACATATTCAAGCTTGTCACTGGTAACCGAAAGTCTGCGGCATGCCGCTGTAATGGCATCATCCAGTGTCTTTTCCGATACCTCTATATATTCCTCTGCCATGACTTCCTCACTTTTTATCGTTCTTCTTCGCGTCGTTGAACTGGCTTACCATGTTTGCCTTCGACGCGAGGGAACCGCTTCTGAATTTTCCATTTTCATAGTACTTCTTCGCGTTTTCAAGCTGTTTTTGTTTTTCCGCGTCCGAAACAGAGGCTGCCTTCGAGGAAGGATTGACGTTTCTTGTATTCATGGCCGCATTTTCCTTTAAAAGACGCTCGGTCACAGTCGGCTTTCCGCCTCTTCTCTCCTCTTTCTTTCTGGCCTTCTCAACATTGCGGCGGATATATTCATCCATATCCATCCTGTTGATGCTCTTGTTGATCGCGATCTGCTGGATACTGCGGATCACGGAACCGGCAATCCAGTAAAGGCCCATGCCGGCAGGCAGGGTAAAACAGAACCATGCCGACATCACCGGCATGATATAGTTCATGGTCTTCATCGAATTCGCCATCTGCGAAGCCTGATCATTTCCGGAGGTCTGCGGCTGCGGCATTAACGCGACGTTAATAAGCTGCGTTACGGCTGCAAGAAGCGGCACAGCGACAGCGGCAATAACACCGATGACCGATGCTGTCTTGACCGCCTGCTGCAGCGCGTACCACGGAGAGTTGCCGATATTAAGACCGAGGAAGAAGTTATACTTTTCCAGAAGATCCTGCGTACCTGTATGCTGCGCGTTTGTAATCAGATTGGAAAGATCCGGGAACTTCGCCGAAAGATCGGCCCATTCCGATGTCGAAAACCGGTTCAGGACATCAATAAACGTATTGGCAACCGTATTTCCTACATTGCCTGTAAAGTTTGCACTGGTAAAATGCTTGGCAAACTGCGCGCCGGCCTTGGTTGCCTGCAGATATTCCGCCGCGCCTTTGGTTGCGGCAAGTTTTGTCACAAGCGGTGTGAAAGCAGAATATACCTTTGTGACGTAAGCCGGAATATTATAGATAACCTGATACAAGGCGAACAGAATCGGAAGCTGGATTGCCATCTGCAGGCAGCTGCCGGTTGGAGACACGCCGTACTTCTTATAGACCAGCTGCGTTTCCTCGTTCATCTTCTGCAGGGAAGCCTGATCCTTGCGGTCCTTGTATTTCTTCTGAATTGCCTGCAGCTCCGGGTTCATGATGTTCGAGAGCTTGGAGAACTTCTGCTGCTGGATTGTCAGAGGCATGAGCAGCATATAAATCACCAGCGTGAACAGAATGATGGCAAGACCGATGTTCGGAATGCCGATTTTATCCAGAACCCAGAAAATGCCGTTCATCAGATAGCCCAGAAGAGAAGCAATCGGGCCGAGAAGAAACTGGCTGGATTTGGTAAGAAGGAAAGGATTCATCTCTTTAGTATTCTCCTTTAATTGTGTGTCCGCAGATTATTACGGAACAGGATCATAGCCGCCGTGAGAAAACGGATTGCAGCGCAGAATTCTCCAGAGCGCAAGAAGTCCCCCCTTCAGCGCGCCGTACTTCTCAATCGCTTCGAGTCCGTATTCGGAACAGGTCGGCGTATAAGGGCACCGCGTCGTTTTCAGAGGAGACAGATATTTCCGGTAAAATTTGATAAGCGCAATCAGAATCTGTTTCATGATCATCCGGCTTTCTCAAAGGGTCTGTTCAGATGAAGTCATAAGAAGAAGGCCGGACTTTTTCATAAGACCAAGGAGCGATGTTTCGATCTCTTTATAAGTGGCACCGTTAGCCGATCTCCGCGCTACAACCGCAATATCAAAGCCGCTTTCGAATTCATTCTCATGCAGTCTGCAGCATTCCCTGACAAGTCTCTTGATTCTGTGACGCACAACGCTGTTCCCGATTTTCCTGCTGACGGATACCCCGATTCTGTTCTTGTCCTGTCCGTTTGGAACGTGGTACAGGACCAGGTATCTGTTGGCGGCAGACCTGCCTGTCTTATAACAGTTTTTGAAGTCTTCGTTCTTTTTTAAAGATTCCATCTTTATACACAAAGAGCCGGCATCCAGATGCCGGCTCCATTTCAGCTTACGCTGATAATTCTTTTCTACCTTTTGCTCTTCTGGCTGCGAGAACCTTACGTCCGCCGGCGGTCTTCATTCTTGCTCTGAAACCGTGAACCTTGGAACGCTGTCTCTTCTTGGGCTGGAAAGTCATCTTTGCCATGTCAAAACACCTCCTTTATCCGCTTAACGTTATATCAACTGTTATCGTCTTTGTTCATAATACAGAATCGTCAGTCTATACTGACTGTTTATAGAACAGCTTTTTCATTATATGCTACGCGCAAACCTCCGTCAAGTCCCTGAAAGCCTTATTTTTCAACGATTTTCGGCTCTTTCAGGGGACACTAAATGTTGATGAAATAAATAATTTTCGGCCATATCTAGTAGCCGTTTTTTATCCACGAAGCGCGAATTGCGTTATAACCTGTCCACAATTTGTGGATAACTTGTGGATAACATGCTGAAAATGAGGCAAACATACTTTCGAACCCTGACAAAATTTCATTTTGGAATCGGCATTTTATGGTCTGGTGGAAATGTGCAAACAAGCTTTCCACATTTCCACATCCGCTTTGTGGAAATGTGGGTTATTCACATGCCGTTGTGGACAGCGGGAAGTTTGAAAGAAAAGACAATTTATATTAAGATATTGTAAGTTCGCCAAATTGGCGAAATCTTTCTGAATGAGGAACAGGGGTTCATGGACAGAGCAAAATTACAGAAGGAATGGACGGCGATCAAGGAAGGTATGAAAGAAGAATACCTTCTTTCCGACGTTTCCTATAATACGTGGATCAAGGATCTGCAGCTTGGAACCGTAAACGGCAGTGTCGTTACGATCTGCATTCCGCAGGAAAGCAGCCTGATGCTTCCTTATTATAGTAAAAAATATAAAAAGCCTTTTGAGATGACACTCTCCGACAGAATGAATGAGGAGTGCAGTGTTGTTTTCACGCTCTCCGAAGGAAAAATTCCAGAAGAAGCTGCCGAGGAAATGCAAAAGCATAATGAGTATGCCGTTCTGTCCGAGACCGCGAACCTCAATCCCAAATACCGTTTCGAGACTTTTGTCGTCGGCACGAACAACAAGCTCGCGCACGCCGCCTGTGTCGCTGTCGCGGAATCTCCCGGAGATGTTTATAACCCTCTGTTCTTATACGGCGGTGCGGGGCTTGGCAAAACACACCTGATGCACTCGATCGGCCACGCGGTTCTCGAGAAAGATCCGGACAAAAAAGTCATCTACGTCACCAGTGAACAGTTTACAAATGAAGTCATCGAGTCTATTCGAAGCGGTAACGCGGCGTCGATGTCGAGGCTCCGGAACAAATACCGTACGGTCGATGTGCTTCTGATCGACGATATTCAGTTCATTATAGGAAAAGAATCCACCCAGGAAGAGTTTTTCCACACGTTCAATGAACTGCACGCGGCAGGCAAACAGATTGTATTGTCTTCCGACAGACCTCCCAGAGAGATGGAAACACTCAACGAACGTTTCCGTTCGCGGTTTGAAATGGGCCTGATTGCGGATATCCAGCCGCCGGACTACGAAACAAGGATGGCAATTCTGCAGAAAAACGAAGAAGTCCAGCATAAACAGCTCTCTGCGGATGTCCTCGAATACATCGCGACGAATATCAAATCGAATATTCGTGAGCTGGAAGGTGCCTTCAACAAAATTATCGCATACTCCAAGTTAAATAATGTGGATGAAATTACGATTGACGACGCGCGGGAAGCGCTCAAGGACATCATTTATCCGGAGGAGTCCCAGAAAGTCACGCCCAAAATGATCGCGAACATCGTCTGTGAGCACTACGGCGTCAAGATGACAATGGTTGCTTCCCGCAAGAAAAATGCCGAGCTCGTTGTGCCGCGTCAGGTCATTATGTATCTTTGCCGCGAGTACACGGACGCGACGCTGGATTCGATTGCCTCGCTTCTTGGCAAAAAGGATCATTCCACAATTATGTACGGCGTGAAGAAGGTGCGGGATGACATGACGGTAAATGAAGAGCTGCGCCACAACCTCGAACTGATCCGCAAAAAGCTCAATATCAAATAACAGTTATGTCTTCCGGTTAAAAAAACGGGGTTTTAAACAGCTTTCGATCCGTTTATCCCCAATCGCCATTTAGCGGTTTTATTGCTTAAATGGCGGAAAATTGCTATAATTTAACAGGTTATCCACATTTCCACAACCCTTAAGAATAAAGACGACGAATCTTAACTTTGCTTTTACAGCGCGGACGCGCGAGAGGAATATTACAGAATGAAGCTGATTATTGCAAAAGAGAATCTGATGAGCGCGGTCATGACCGTTTCCAAGGCAGTGCCTTCCAAAACGACGATGCCGATTCTCGAGTGCATTCTCATAAATGCAGAAACCGAGAAAATCAAACTGACGGCCAATGATACAGAACTCGGTATTGAAACGACCGTAGCCGGTGAAATTGCAGAGCACGGAGTCATCGCCGTGCCCGCCGACATTTTCACGAATATTGTAAGAAAGCTTCCGGACGGAGATGTCCGGATTGACACAAAAGACGAAACCGTTACGATCCGATGCGGACAGTCCCGTTTTACGATTCAGGGAAGAGACGGTCAGGACTTTACGCAGCTTCCGGAAGTCGACCGGGAATACGCGGTTGAGATCACACAGTTCACACTGCGGGACATCATCAACAAGACGCTGTTTTCCGCTTCGACAAATGACAGCAACAAGATCATGACCGGCGAGCTTTTTGAAGTCAGGGACAAAACACTCCGGGTCATCGCGCTCGACGGACACCGCATCGCGATCAGGAGTGTGGAGCTTCGCCAGTCATACGATAACGAAAAAGCCATTATTCCCGGCAAGACACTTTCCGAAATCAGTAAGATATTGGGAGGCGATACCGAAAAGACCGCGAAGATTTATTTTTCGGACAAGCATGTCCTGTTCGCTTTTGATGAAACCATCGTTGTTTCAAGACTGATCGACGGAGAATATTTCATGGTCGATCAGATGCTCTCCAAGGATTACAGCACGCATATCCGCATCAAACGACAGGATCTTCTGTCTTCTCTGGACCGTTCGGTTCTTCTTGTCAAAGAGGAAGACAAGAAACCGATCATTTTCCTGATCACGGACGGAAATCTGGAACTTCGTATTTCCTCGACCATCGGCAGCATGGATGAAAATCTTGCGATCGAAAAAGACGGACAGGATCTGAACATCGGCTTCAACCCGAAGTTCCTGATTGATGCGCTGCGGGCCATTGACGAAGAGGAGGTTGACATTTATCTGCAGTCGTCGAGAGCGCCGGCCTTTATCCGGGATGACAGCACGTACTGCTATCTCGTGCTTCCGGTGAACTTCATTTCAATTGACTGATAGGGCGATCGCGGCACGCGTGTTAAGATGTCCGGCAGAAAGAGAATGGACTGGAAAGGCAGTTATGAAAGTTACAATCCGGGACGAATATATTAAACTCGGGCAGGCGTTAAAGCTTGCGGGCTTTGTGCAGAGCGGCGTTGACGCCAAATACGAAATCGAAAACGGTAAGGTTCTCGTAAACGGCGAAGTGGAAACGCGCCGCGGAAGAAAGCTGCGCGACAGTGATGAAGTAATGCTGGACGGCAGGACATTTACGATCGCGGCGCCGCAGGCCGATTCCGGTGCAGGGCTGCAGTAACATGTATATCGATTCACTGCAGCTTGCGGATTTCCGCAACTATGAAAAACTGGATATTCATTTCAGCAAAGGCACCAATATTCTATACGGGGACAACGCGCAGGGAAAAACCAATATACTCGAGTCGCTGTATATGACAGCGACAACGCGTTCGCACAAAAGCGTCCGGGACAAGGATATGATCCGCTTTGGCTGCAGCGAGGCGCATATCCGCACGGTCGTGATAAAGGGTGGCATAGATTACCGCATTGATATGCATCTTCGAAGCGGTAAGAGCAAGGGCATCGCCATTAACGGACAGAGAATCAAACGCGCGTCGCAGCTGATCGGTCTGGTGCATATTGTTTTTTTCGCGCCGGAGGATCTTTCGATCGTGAAAAACGGACCGGCCAGCCGCCGCCGATTTATGGATATGGAGCTGTGCCAGCTGGACGAAAGTTATCTGTATAATCTGAACAATTACAACAAAATCGTCGAGCAGAGAAACAAGCTTCTCAAAGACATGTCTTTTCAACCATCGCTCGAAAGTACCCTTCCTTTATGGGATGAGCAGCTGGTAACTTTTGGAACAAAGATCATTGAACGGCGCGAAGCATTTATGCGGGAACTCGCGGACATCATCGGAAAAATCCATGAGGGTCTCTCCGGCGGACGGGAGAAGCTGTGTCTTTCTTATGAGCCGGATGTAACTGCGGATGCGTTTTCCGAAAGACTGAAAAATGCGCGGACAGCCGATAAATATCAGCGGGCGACAACCGTCGGACCGCACAAGGATGACTTCTCGTTTGTATGTAACGGAATTGATATCCGCAGATTCGGTTCGCAGGGACAGCAGAGAACCTGCGCACTCTCGCTCAAGCTTTCCGAGATTGATCTTGTAAAACAGCTCATCGGGGAACCGCCGGTACTCATGCTCGATGATGTTTTGTCGGAACTGGACAGCGGACGGCAGAATTACCTGCTGAACAGTCTCGGCGGTTTTCAGACATTTATTACCTGCACGGGTCTGGATGAATTCGTCAGCAACCGGTTTTCGATCGATAGGCTTTACCGGGTTGTAAACGGTACGGTGACACAGAGCAATTAAACGCTTACGGCAGACAGGAAAAGGACAGAGAATGGCAGACGAAAAAGAAAAGAAAGACGGCTTCGTTGAAGAATATGCCGAGAACGAAAAGGAATACAGAGACGACAATGTCAAAGACACGGAGGATGTAGGTTCTTATACCGCGGACGACATTCAGGTTCTCGAAGGACTGCAGGCAGTCAGAAAACGGCCCGGCATGTATATCGGCACGACTTCGTCGAGAGGCCTGCACCATCTGGTGTACGAGATTGTCGACAACTCTGTCGATGAGGCGCTCGCGGGCTTCTGCACGCATATTGAAGTGTCCATCAATCCGGGTGAATCGGTTACCGTTACCGATGACGGCCGCGGAATTCCGGTCGGCATTAATCATAAAACCGGAAAATCGGCAGTGGAAGTTGTTTACACGATTCTGCATGCCGGCGGTAAATTCGGCGGCGGAGGGTATAAGGTATCCGGCGGTCTGCACGGCGTCGGCGCGTCGGTAGTCAACGCGCTGTCGACCTGGCTGGAAGTCACGGTCCGGCAGGAAGGCAGAATCTATCAGATCCGGTTTGAGAACGGCGGCCATGTAGCGGAAAAGCTCCATCAGATCGGAACCTGTGATATCCATAACACGGGAACTTCGGTTACGTTCCAGCCCGATCCAGAAATCTTTCAGGAAACGACGGTTTACGACTATGAAGTCGTCAAGCAGAGACTGCGTGAAATGGCGTTTCTGACAAAAGGGCTGAAAATTACGCTCCGGGATCTTCGTCCTGAAAACGCGCTGGAGGACGGCTCTCCGCGGACCGATGTTTTCCACTATGAAGGCGGAATCAAGGAATATGTCGCGTACCTCAACCGCAGCAAGACGCCTCTGTATAATGACATCCTGTATTTTGACGGCACGAAGAACAACGTCTATGTGGAAGTCGCGATGCAGCATAACGACGCCTACAATGTGTCGGAGTACAGCTTCGTGAACAATATCAACACGCCGGAAGGCGGCATGCACATGGTCGGCTTCCATAACGCGGTCACGAAGACATTCAATGACTATGCGCGGAAGGCAAATATTCTCGGCAAAACAGACAGCAACCTGACCGGAGAAGATATCCGTGAAGGTCTGACTGCGATAATCTCCGTCAAGGTCGAGGATCCGCAGTTTGAAGGCCAGACCAAACAGAAGCTCGGCAACATTGAAGCGAGGGGCGCGGTCGATGCCGTTGTTTCCGAAAAACTCACATATTATCTTGAGCAGCATCCGGATGTTGCAAAGGCCATCTGCGAAAAATCGCTTCTCGCGCAGAGAGCAAGGGAAGCCGCGCGCAAGGCAAGAGAGCTGACCCGAAGAAAGACAGCTATGGATTCCATGGCACTTCCCGGAAAGCTGGCGGACTGCTCGGACAAGGATCCGAAGAAATGTGAAATCTTTCTGGTCGAGGGAGATTCCGCGGGAGGCTCCGCAAAATCCGCGAGAAGCCGTACAACGCAGGCGATCCTTCCTCTGCGCGGTAAGATTCTCAACGTCGAGAAGGCAAGAGAAGAAAGAGTTTACGCCAACGAGGAAATCCGCGCGATGATCACGGCTTTCGGCTGCGGCGTGCATGACGACTTTGATATCAGCAAACTCCGCTACGACAAAATCATTGTCATGACCGATGCCGATGTTGACGGCGCGCATATTGATACGCTGATGCTGACCTTTATGTACCGTTTCATGCCGGAACTGATCCGGCAGGGACATGTGTATCTTGCAATGCCGCCGCTCTATAAGCTGGAGAAAAATAAAAAGGTCTGGTATGCCTACAGCGATGAGGAGTTAAACAGCATTCTCAAAGAGGTCGGCAGAGATTCCAATAACCGCATTCAAAGATACAAAGGTCTTGGTGAGATGGATCCCCAGCAGCTCTGGGAAACGACCATGAACCCCGAAACAAGGATTCTGCGCCGCGTCAATATTGATGAGGAGTCGGAGTCCGAGGTGGATCTGACTTTTACAACTCTGATGGGAGATGCGGTTGAACCCAGACGTGAGTTTATAGAGAAGAATGCCCGCTTTGTGGAGAATCTGGATATTTAATGTCTCCAGGCAACATACGAAGTATTGTTGCATGAAGATTAATGTCTCCATATAGCACACGCAGTGCTGCTATATGAAGACGCTTGTCTTCAAACAGTAACACTTCGTGTACTGTTTGGAGACATATACTCAGGAGTTTAATGAATGGAAGACAACACTTTTGACAGAATTCATGATGTCGACCTGAACAAAACCATGCAGAAGTCGTACATCGATTACGCGATGAGTGTTATCGCCTCGCGTGCCCTGCCGGATGTCCGGGACGGTCTGAAGCCCGTACAGAGAAGAATTCTCTGGGCGATGAGCGAACTAGGCAATACACCTGACAAGCCGCATCGTAAGTGCGCGCGTATCGTCGGTGATACGATGGGTAAATACCATCCGCACGGCGACAGTTCCATTTACGGTGCTTTGGTTTATATGGCGCAGAACTGGAACATGCGCTACTGTCTGGTAGACGGACACGGCAACTTCGGCTCGGTCGACGGCGACGGTGCGGCTGCCATGCGTTATACCGAAGCCAGAATGACAAGGATCGCGACGGAGCTTCTGGCGGATATCAATAAAGATACCGTGGATTTTGTCCCGAACTTTGATGAAACCGAAAAAGAGCCTTCGGTACTGCCTTCCCGTTTTCCCAATCTTCTGGTCAACGGCACGACCGGTATCGCGGTCGGCATGGCAACGAATATTCCTCCGCATAATCTGCGGGAAGTCATAGATGCCTGCACGCTGATGATCGATAACCGGATTCGCGAAAACAGAGATACCACGATCGATGAAATCATGACGGCCATTAAGGCTCCGGATTTTCCGACCGGCGGCATCATCATGGGAATGAACGGCGTCCGGGAAGCGTACACAACCGGAAAAGGAAAGATTGTTGTCCGCGCCGTAACCAGCATTGAGCCTCTGCCGAACGGCAAGAGCCAGATTATCGTTACACAGCTGCCGTACCTTGTAAACAAGGCAAACCTGATCAAATACATTGCCGATCTCGCGAAGAACAAAAAGATTGACGGCATTGTCGATGTCAACGATGAGTCCGACCGCGAAGGCATGCGCATCCGGATCGAGCTGCGGCATGACGCGAATCCGACCATTGTTCTGAATCAGCTGTTTAAGCATACGCAGATGCAGGACACATACGGCTGCATCATGCTTTCCCTTGTAAATGGGGAACCTAAAGTATTAAATCTTCTCGAGATGCTGCAGTGCTACATGAAGCATCAGGAAGATGTCGTAACCAGAAGAACGCAGTTTGATTTAAAGAAAGCGCAGGAGCGGGACCATATCCTGCAGGGTCTGCTCATCGCGATCGACAATATCGACGAAGTCGTTCATATCATCCGTTCGGCGCCGAATGTCACCGAAGCCAAGGCAAAACTGATGGAACGGTTCGGTCTGGACGAGGTGCAGGCGCAGGCAATTGTCGATATGCGGCTGCGGGCTCTGACAGGTCTCGAAAGAGATAAAATCGAGGCTGAGCATCAGGAGCTTTTGAAGACAATCGCGCGGCTCAAGGCAATTCTTGCGGACCGTAATCTCCTGCTTGGCGTTATCCGTGATGAAATGCAGGTTATCGCGCAGAAGTACGGCGACGAGCGCAAAACGCAGATCGACTATCACGCGGATCTGTCCGAGTTCGAAATTGAAGATCTGATCGAAAACGAAAACTGCGTCATCACAAGAACCAATCTCGGCTACATCAAGAGAATGACAGCCGACGAGTTCAAGGCGCAGAACCGCGGCGGCCGCGGCATCCGCGGACTGCAGACGATCGAAAATGACTATATCGAAGACCTTCTGATGACCAGAGTGAAGGACACGATTCTGTTTTTCACGAACAAAGGCCGGGTTTACAAGATGAAGGCCTACCGGATTCCCGAAGCGTCGAGAACGTCAAGAGGTACCGCAATTGTCAATCTTCTGCAGCTTGATCCGGAAGAAAAGATCTCCGCGCTGATTCCGGTCAGTGAGTACGATGAGAATAAGGATCTGTTTTTCGTTACAAGGCAGGGTATCGTCAAGAAGACAAGCAACGCGGACTTCGCGAATATCCGTAAGACAGGTATCATCGCCATCGATCTTCGCGACAATGACGAGCTGATCGAGGTAAAACAGACCACAAAGGACGACGACATCATTATTGTTACGAGAAAGGGCATGGCGATCCGTTTCCGCGAAGACGAGGTCAGAAATACCGGCCGTTCTTCGATGGGCGTTGTCGGTATCCGTCTGCAGGAGGGCGATGAAGTCATCGGCATGCAGCTCTCGAGTCAGGGCGATTCTGTTTTGATCGTTTCGGAGAAAGGTATCGGAAAGAGAACCGAGTTCGACAAGTTCAAGATTCAGCACAGAGGCGGCCGCGGCGTCAAGTGTTACAATATCAAGCCAAAGACCGGCGAAGTCGTCGGCGTGAAGGCAGTGAACGACGATCATGAAATCATGATGATCACCTCCGAGGGCATCATCATTCAGATCCGTATGAGCGAAGTTTCGATCCGCGGGCGCGATACGAGCGGCGTCAAGCTGATCGACCTAAAAGACGGCGTAAAGGTTGTCGCGATTGCGAAGGTCCGTGACGCTGTGGAGGACGAAACGCAGGGCAATGCGGACAGCACTTCGGAAGACCAAACGCAGGGTGAAGCGGATGACGCTTCGCAGAACGGACAGGAATAATTTACGGACGGGAAGGAGGCACAAATGAGAAGTAAAAAGACAAAAGTTACAGCGGCACTCTGCGCGGTACTCTCCGCTTTTCTTCTTGGTGCCTGCGCTTCCCCTTCCGCGCTGAAAGAAAAGGCATTTGAAACGCCGGTTGCTGCTGAAGAAAAGAAAACGGAAGAAGCGTCTGTCGCTGATACGGACCCTGCAAAGGAAGAAACGGAAGCTGCGGAAACAAGTGCCGCGGCAGATACCTCAGAAGGTGAAGTTTCCAATCTTCCGCAGGGCATACCCGGTGCGAAAAGCGGAACACGGCGCGTTCTGCCGCATGAAGAAAAGACTTCCGAAAGCACCGCAAAGAGCAATGAGAATCCATATCCCGAGCTGCATGAAGTCAAGGCGCCGGCGGAGATTACCGGAAATTCGGTGATGTTCGTTGAGAAGCAAAAGACCGCAGAGAAGAAAATCAAGGCTGCGGACGATTCCTTCCCGGACAGTGAGGAAGACGTACAGCAGATTCTCGGAAATCTTGCGGACTACTGGTCTAAATCCGATATGCAGGCCGTGGACTATCTTCTGCGGATGGACAAATACCGCTACCTTTCGCAGATGCTGGCCGGAACAGACGACTATTTCTATTACGGCGCATCGGATTCGGACGGGAAACCGGACGGCACAGGTCTTTGCGTCTATGCCGGCAATCAGTACTACTACGGTCACTTCAAAAACGGCAGCCGTGAAGGAACCGGCTTCTGGTATCAGATTTTTGAAAAAGACGGCGCTTACAGCAAGGCAAATGAGGGAATCTACGCTCATACTTACAACGGAGACTGGGCGGACGACCTTCCAAACGGCAAAGGGCAGGAACATCTGGATATTGACGTTCAGTATCTTGACAGGGAAATCATCACCAATGTGATCGGCACATTTGCGAACGGTTACTATTCGGGAGATGAGACGCTGACATCTCTTGATCCGCAGAGCGGCCAGAAAAACTGGGTCGGAACCGCGGTCAACGGCACATGGAAGCCATTCGCGGAGCCGTCCGATGTTCCGGGCAGCACAAAAAAACAAATCCCTTTTCTGCGCAATGTCGACAATCCGGAAAACTGGTTCTGGATGTACACAGACGAAAATATGGGACAGGGAATCAGTGCTTTTGTACCCGCGCCAGGAAGCGAAAATAAAACCGGTTCGGAGAAAACAGCAAAATGACCTTACAGCAGCTTCGTTATGTTGTGACAGTAGCCGAGCTGGGGAATATTACGGAGGCGGCGCGTTCGCTTTTCGTATCCCAGCCCAGCATTACAAACGCGGTGCATGATCTGGAAAAGGAAATGCAGCTGACGATCTTCAACCGCACGAACAAAGGCGTGGTTGTTTCGAGAGAAGGTGAAGTTTTTCTGGGATACGCGCGGCAGGTGCTGGAACAGGCGAATCTTCTGGAAGAAAAGTTCAAGAATACGGCACAGGCAGTGCCGCACTTTTCGGTTTCGTGTCAGCATTACTCTTTCGCGGTTAATGCGTTTGTTGATGTCATCCGTAAATTTGACGCGTACAAATACGATTTTACGCTCCGTGAAACGCAGACCTACGAAATCATTGATGATGTTGCCAACTTAAAAAGCGAAGTCGGCATCTTGTATTTATCTTCGAAAAACACGGAAGTACTTACCAAACTGATCCGTTCCGCAAATCTTGAGTTCAGGGAGCTGTTTACGGCGAAGCCGCATGTTTTTCTCTCGGCGTCGCATCCTCTCGCGAAAAAGGATGCTGTCACACTCGAAGAGCTGGAAGACTATCCGTTTCTTTCTTACGAACAGGGAGAATATAATTCGTTCTATTTTTCGGAAGAGCTGACCAGTACGATGGACCGGAGAAAAAATATCCGCGTCCGCGACCGCGCGACCCTCTTCAATCTGGTCATCGGACTGAACGGATATACGGTCTGCTCCGGTGTCATCAGCCATGAGCTGAACGGGCCGGGCATCATCTCCAAACCGCTTCTGATTGATGAATATATGAAACTCGGGACACTTACCCACAAAGGCATGACACTCAGCAGATACGGAGAAGCTTATCTGCAGGCGCTGCAGAATCACATTCCGAAAGAATAACATACGAATCAACGGGCCGGAACATCATAAGAGTTCCGGCCCGTTGATCAGTGATCCCAGCTGCTGTCATCAAAATCATAGTTGGAATCGTAGGCGTCATCATAATTTCTGTCATACCGGTGGTTCTCATAATAATCGGTGTGACCCTGGCGGCGGTAGAGTCTGGAGCGCCGTCTTCTGTCCTTGTGGACAAAGCTGTAATTGTAAGAGCGAATCAGCCGGATGAAAAGGCAGATCAGAAGAACCAGAAGTCCCGCGCCGCAAATTGCAATCAGAATCGGAACAACACGGATATAAATGGTTCCCCGTGAACCTACGGTATAAAAGAGACTCCGGAGACGTTGAAGGAAAGAAGTGTTCGCGGAGCCACTCTGCGCCGCGACATTTGTCTTTGCGGAATCCTTACCGCTATCTGCTGTTTTTGCGGCAATGAAAAGGGCGGCTTTGCCGACAACGGTGGTGTTCTGTCCGCTGCCGAACGAATATGTAATAACATTGTCACTGCCGATGTCGGAAGAGAGATCCCTGAACGAAGTGCCGGATGGCAGATCGACAAGGCTTCCTTCTGCTATCGAAATCGCGGGAACGCTGCTCCCCAGAATGTCTTCTCCTTCGGTCAGAAATTTCGCGCCCGCAAGAGAAAACGACGTATCTTCATCAGCCGGACTTACCTGCGTGAAATTCGAGTAACCGTAATCAAACAAGGTCACGGTATCCTCGAACTGTTTCGGGTCGTCTTCTTTCATGACAACGCAGACAAGACGCATTCCGTTTCGCTCGCAGCCGGTCACGAGTGTTCTGCCGGACTGATCGGTATACCCTGTCTTGCCACCGATAATACCCGCGCAGGAAATCTGCCCGTTGATGAGCAAGTTATGATTTTCAACCCAGAAATCGTCCGGCTGGGTCGCGGTCTTTTCGAAATGATAACGCGGTGTGTTGCCGATTTTCAAAAGGTTTTTGTTTTCAAAGAACGCCTTGCCGATCAGGGCAAGATCGTGTGCGCTCGTGTAATGATCTTCGCGGAAAAGCCCGTTCGCGTTGGCAAAATGCGAATCGGTACAGCCAAGTTCCTTTGCCTTTTCGTTCATCAGGTCCGTGAAAGCGTCAACCGAACCGGCAACTTTTTCGGCAATCGCGCTTGCGCATTCGTTCGCGGAGCCGACCATGATGCCGTACAGACACTGTTCAACCGTAATCGTCTCGCCTTCATCCATACCGACATTGGAACCATCGGCGGGCACATCGTGTACAGCACTGTGGCTGAAGGTGACTGTGTCATCCATCTGCAGTTTTTCGGCCGCGATCAGACAGGTCAGCATCTTCGTTGTGCTCGCGGGATACATTTTCTGATGGATATTCTTCGCGTACAAAACAGCGCCGGTGTTCGCGTCCAGCAGGATCGCGGTTTCCGCGGAAATGACAGGGCCTTGCGGCCAGCCGGGAATCTGATTGCTCTGCACGGGTTCTTCCTGCCGCGCTTTTTCCGCGTGGGAAACCGGCGTGTCGTCTGTGCCGGCTGCCGAGCCTTGCGCGCCGGCTGCCGCATCAGTTACATCGCCGGCGGTCACGTCATTCACACCGGCTGCCGCATCGTCAGTATCCCCGGAAACGCGCGCATCAGAAGAAACGACTGCCGCCATAACGGGAGCAGTCGTTCCTGAATAAACAGATATGCAGATTGCCGCCGCTCCTATTGAAGCGGCTGTTCGGGAAAAAACCCTGTTTCTGAAAATCTTATTTAGCAAAAGCTTCCAGCTTCTCCTGCAGAGTCTCTTTGGTGATGAGACCGACGCTTGTCTCTACCGGCTGACCATTCTTGAAGAAGATCAGTGTGGGAATCGACATTACATTGTATTTCTCGGCAATGTCGGAGTTATCATCAACGTTGAGCTGGCCGATCTTTACCTTTCCCTCAAAAAGAGCTTCCATTGCCTTGACGGAAGGTCCGAGCATCTTGCAGGGGCCGCACCAGTCAGCATAGAAGTCTACCATAACCGGAAGATCGCTCTTTAATACCTCAGATTCAAAATTATCAGATGTGAAAACCATATCAGTGAACTCCTTTCTTCAACTGAAATCATTATAACATAGCGTTTTTCATTTAAGAATAAAGAAAAAATAAAAATTGTACGCAATTAAATCTTTCGAATTAAAATGTACTTGCAGATTTTATTTCCCTTCGCGGAAAAGCGCTCTTCATACTCTGTCATGATATTTCCTTCATTCAGAACGGGGTCTGCGTGCAGGTCATAGGTGATCGCGCTGATCCGGAAATTGCTGATTTCTATCTCTTCTACCCCGAAGTCGAAGAGTTCTCTGTTGTCTGTTTTGAATTCAACAGATCCCTGCGCAGAAAGAATCTGATCGTATCTTGCAAGAAACTCATGGGAGCAGAGTCTTCGTTTCGCCGTCCGTTTCTTCGGCCAGGGATCGGAAAAATTCAGATAAATCCGGTCAATCTCGCCGGGCGCGAAATATTCGGTGATAATCTCCGCCTCCCCGCGGATGAAGCGGAGGTTCGGGAGCTCCAACTCGTTCTGCCGCTCTACGCCGCGCAGCAGAACACTTGAAAATTTCTCAATTCCGATATAGTTGATTTCCGGATGTCGCTGCGCAAGTTCCAGAATAAATCTTCCCTTGCCGGTGCCGATTTCCAGATGCAGGGGGTGTTTATTCTGAAAAACATCCTGCCACGCGCCCTTGTGCGCTTCCGGATCATGGATAACCCACGGGCTTTCCGCGATTACATCGCGTGCCCTTGGAATGTTTCGTAATCTCAAACGGTATCCTCCTTGTTTTAGCAGGCTTATTTTACCATATCATGCTATAATCTTGCTTATGAACCGTGATGTTTTGAAAAATAACTGGAAAAAAATAGTTCTGGCTGCGGGTGCAGCCGTAATTATAACGGCACTGGCCGCTCTGCGCCTTTCCAGAATCGCGATTCTGCCCGAAACCGCGCATGACGCTGGCGCCAGTGAGCAGCTTGTCTGCACGGACGGCGAAAACTGGCGTACGGTGCATGAACTTTCTTCGAAGGATGCAGATAAACTTACGCAGCTTGTCACCGAAAAAGACGGAAATGGAAAGATTCCGATCTTCGTTACAAAAAGCGGAATTGTCACGAAGAGTCTGTATGACCTGAATATGACGATTTCCGATGCCGCGGACCTGTATCAGGACGCAAAGGAAGCGAAGGGAAAGGACGCGGCTGTTTTTACAAAGACGGAAAAAAGCAGCTCCGTTGAGCAGGCAACCGTGTATCTTAGCAGATACCGTGTGCCATGGAATGAGAACAAGCTGAAGCTCCACGACAGAAACCTTTTGAGCATTGCTTATGACAGGGAGAATGACCACGCCATTTTCTGCAGCGACGCGCTCCTCATGACGGGAATTGAAGGCGCGCAGCTGAGCCGGTACATGCAGGATGCCGTTGAGAACGGGACAATCCGCGGAGAAATTGAAGAAACCGACATGCAGGGCTTTCATATAACGGATGATCTGCAGGTGGATCAGATCTATATGAAACTGAAAGTTCGTGAAAAAGACACAGAGGAGTCAGTGGAAATGTTCTATAATTTTAATCCTAAGACACATGCGCTGACGCGAATGGATTTTCCGGATGGAAGGACATAAACATAAGACAACAAAGAAAGGAAAGACCTATGGATGAAGTCAAAACACCAAAACGGCCGATCGTGACATTCTATATCATCGCGATGATCCTGCTGCTCATACTGAATCTGATTGCCGTTCCGCTCTATCAGAACCGTCAGGTCAAGCTGACGGACTACGGCACCTTTATGAAGATGACGCAGGATAAGAAAATCGGCAAGGTGGAAATCACCGAGAATAAAATTCTGTTCACGGACAAGGATTCCGGCCAGATATACGAGACCGGCAAATTTGATGACAACGATCTGGTACAGCGTCTCTATGATTCCGGCGCGGAATTCTCGAGCGAGATTGTCGAGCAGCAGTCTCCGTTCGTAACGCTGCTGTTGTCCTGGGTGATCCCGATTGTTATTTTCATGCTGATCGGATATTTTATCCGCCGGCAGCTCCTCAAGCAGATGGGCAGCGACGACTCCATGATGTTCGGCGGCGGCATGGGAGGACTCGGCGGCTTTGGCAAGAGCGGCGCCAAGGTCTATGTCAAGTCCAGCGACGGTATCAAGTTTTCCGATGTAGCCGGCGAGGAAGAGGCCAAGGAAAATCTTGCGGAGATTGTCAACTATCTGCATGACCCGTCCAAATATAAGGAAATCGGCGCGTCCATGCCGAAGGGCGTTCTGCTTGTAGGGCCTCCCGGCACCGGCAAAACAATGCTTGCCAAGGCCGTCGCCGGGGAAGCCAATGTACCGTTCTTCTCGATGAGCGGCTCCGAGTTCGTGGAAATGTTCGTCGGCATGGGCGCTTCAAAGGTGCGTGACCTGTTCAAGCAGGCGAAGGAAAAGGCACCCTGTATTGTTTTTATTGATGAAATAGACGCAATCGGACAGAAGCGTTCCGGCGGCCAGTACGGCGGAAATGATGAGCGTGAGCAGACGCTGAACCAGCTTCTTACCGAGATGGATGGTTTTGAGGGTAATACAGGCGTTATCATTCTGGCCGCGACCAACCGTCCGGAGTCGCTGGATCCGGCGCTTACAAGACCCGGCCGTTTTGACAGGCGTGTGCCTGTCGAGCTTCCCGATCTCAAGGGCCGTGAGGATATTCTGAAAGTTCACGCGAAGAAGATCAAGGTTGCCGACGACGTTGATTTCTCGAAGATCGCGCGGATGGCAGCCGGCGCGTCCGGTGCGGAACTCGCGAACATCGTTAACGAGGCAGCACTTCGCGCGGTCAGAAACGGCCGCAAGTTCGCAAACGAGTCCGATATGGAAGAATCCATAGAAGTTGTCATTGCGGGTTATCAGAAGAAGAACCAGATTCTGACAGACAAGGAGAAGCTGCGTGTATCGTACCATGAAGTCGGCCACGCGCTTGTCGCGGCAATGCAGAATCATTCTGCTCCGGTTCAGAAGATTACGATTATTCCCCGTACATCCGGCGCGCTCGGTTATACGATGCAGGTGGACAAGGGAAATCATTATCTTGTGACCAGAGAAGAACTGCTTGACGAAATTGCTACGCTGACCGGCGGCCGCGCGGCAGAGGAAGTCGAGTTCGGCAGCATTTCGACCGGCGCTTCGAATGATATTGAAAAAGCAACCAAGCTCGCGAGACAGATGATTACCCAGTACGGCATGAGCGACAACTTCGGTATGGTTGCGCTTGAGACCGTACAGAATCAGTATCTTGGCGGTGATGCGTCGCTTGCATGCTCCGCGGAGACGCAGGCGGAGATCGACAGAGAAGTTGTGGACCTTGTCGATCAGATGCACAGGAAGGCACTGCAGATTCTCCGCTCGAACAAATCGAAGCTGGATGAGATTTCCCAGTACCTGTATGAGAAGGAAACAATCAGCGGCGATGAATTTATGAGTATTCTTTCGAAACCGCCGAAGTATCATCCGACATTGCCGACAGGCCCCGCGGTTGTCCCGTTGGAGGGCGGAGCGGCTGCTGCTTCTCCGGAAGAGAAAACGGAGAATACAGACAGCACGGACAAATAAAGGATGGAGGAAACCCCTGTGGAGCATAAAGAAGTAATTGAATTCCGCTATGATACCCAGCTGCTTCTGGATGTCTATGGTCTGGATGACGATCAATGTGACGATCTTGTTGATGAGATCCGGGATCATATCATCGACACATTCAAAGGAGACAGTCTGATTGTCGCCGGCGATACCGGTGAGGATGATTTTGGCGGTGAGAAGGCGACGATCAAACTGCACTATCATACAAATGAGCCCTGGCTGGTTCTTGCCTACTGCAGAACGCTTGGCGAGATTTATGACATTGTGGTTGAGGACATGCAGAGACAGACAGACGGGCTGCATGGCTGAAGATCCATACAACTGAAGATATC
Source organism: Bacillota bacterium (assembly GCA_029224465.1). Taxonomy (GTDB): domain Bacteria; phylum Bacillota; class Clostridia; order Lachnospirales; family Lachnospiraceae; genus CAG-791. The sequence goes on from JAQXUQ010000034.1 coordinate 30,172, forward strand.
TGTAAAAACCGGACCGGCCGCAGCTGATCCGGTTTTTATTATGGGCAAGTACGTCTCCCGGGGTGTGAGCGGTGTCCGGTGCAGACCGGCTGCTTTTCATTGTATTTCATATTTTCGGAAAAATTTTTCTTGCAATATACCCTATGTGGGTATATGATAACAATCAAAGGATACCCCATGGGGGTACATAACACAGATCAGACAGGAAAAGATTATGAAGCAGGACAGGAATAAGATGCAGAATGATATAAAAAACGCGGTGCCGGAGAAAAATCAGCTGCTATGCAGTGATTTCGAACAGGCGCAGGCGGACGAACAGGAAGTTGAACAGGAAGAAGTCTCCTGCTGCTGCGGAAGCGGCCGCAGGAAAGACCGCGGCATGGAGGAAAAGAAGAATCTGATCCACCGGCTGAACAGGATCGAAGGACAGATCCGCGGAATCCGCCGCATGGTAGAAGAAGACGCTTACTGTGTGGATATCCTGACACAGGTGTCAGCGACTTCGTGCGCCATGAACAGTTTCACAAAAGAACTGCTGGCCGAACATATCAAAGGCTGTGTTACGGAAGATATTAAGGAAGGTCATGAGGAAAAGGTAGATGAGCTGGTCAAGTTGATCCAGAAGCTATTGAAATAATTTCAAGGCAACGGGAATCAGCTGTTCCGGCAGATGCGATTTTTAGGGAAAGGAATCTATGGAACAATATAAAATCACGGGAATGAGCTGCGCCGCCTGCCAGCAGAAAGTCGAGAAGGCCGTTTCACGGCTGGACGGTGTCACATCCTGCAGCGTGAGCCTTTTGACAAACTCGATGGCGGTCGATGGAAGCGCGGCGCCGAAAGAGATCATCAAGGCAGTTGAGGCTGCGGGCTACGGAGCTTCGCCACTTGTGGCAGCGAATAAGGCAGCCGGCAGTATGAGCGCGAAAATCGCGGCGGAGGAAGAAATGCTTGCCGACAAAACAACGCCGCTCATGAAAAAGCGTCTGATTGCGTCGATTGTTTTTCTGCTGGCTTTGATGTACTTTTCCATGGGCGTGCATATGTGGAACTGGCCGGTGCCGCCGTTTATGAGGGGCAATCACGTAGCAATGGGGCTGATGCAGCTGTTGCTGTCCGGCATCATTATGGTGATCAACCAGAAATTCTTTATTTCCGGTTTCCGCAGTCTCTTCCACGGCTCTCCGAACATGGACTCGACGATTGCGCTTGGTTCGGCTGCGGCATTTGCCTACTCGACCGTCATGCTGTTCGCGATGACGACGGCGCAGATGAAGGGTGGAAGTGCCGCGGCCGCGCCGTATATGAACGAGTTTTACTTCGAATCGGCAGGTATGATCCTGACGCTGATCACGATCGGCAAGACACTCGAAGACTATTCCAAAGGCCGTACGACCGACGCTTTGAAGTCCCTGATGAAGCTCGCGCCGAAGACCGCAAATCTTCTTCGGGATGGCAAAGAGGTTACGGTAAACATCGATGAAGTACAGGCAGGTGACGTCTTTCTGGTTCGTCCGGGGGAAAATATCCCCGTTGACGGCATCGTTCTTGAAGGCAGTTCCGCGGTCAATGAGTCAGCACTGACCGGCGAGTCGATACCGGCAGACAAGGCGCCCGGGTCTCATGTGTCTTCCGCGACCTTCAACCAGTCCGGCCTTTTAAAGTGCCGCGCAACCAGAGTCGGCGAGGATACAACACTTGCGCAGATTATTTCGATGGTCAGCGACGCCGCGGCAACCAAAGCACCCGTGGCAAAGCTTGCCGATAAAATTTCCGGAATCTTTGTTCCGGCCGTCATCGCGCTTGCGGCCATTACTTTGGTCATCTGGCTGCTTGCCGGTGCCGATGTCGGTTTCGCGCTCGCGCGCAGTATCTGCGTACTGGTCGTCTCCTGCCCCTGCGCTCTCGGTCTTGCAACACCGGTTGCGATTATGGTTGGCAACGGGCTTGGAGCGAAGAACGGCATCCTCTTCAAAACAGCACAGTCCCTGCAGGAAACCGGCAGTATGCAGATTATAGCGCTCGATAAAACCGGAACGATCACGTCCGGCGAACCGAAGGTTACAGATTTGCTGCCTGCGGACGGCGTATCAGAGGAACAGCTTGTAACGCTTGCAGCCGCTCTGGAAGCCGGTTCCGAACATCCGCTTGCGAAAGCGGTAACAGCATATGCCGCGCAGCAGAATGCAGGCATTGGCTCCGCAAACAGTGAAGCGGCAATCGCAAGCACAGAAACTGCAGGTGCAAGTCTCGATGCTTCTTCCATAGTTGTGAAAGATTTCCTTGCTCTTCCAGGAAACGGACTGCAGGGAACGGTGGATGGAAGAAAAATGATCGCGGGAAGCGCGAAGTTCATCAGCGGTAAAATTACAGTATCCGAAGAGATGCAAAGCCGCGCGGCCGCATTTGCCGCGGATGGCAAGACGCCGCTCTTCTTCGCCGCGGATGGAAAGTTCCTTGGAATGATCGCGGTCGCTGATACAATGAAAGAAGATTCGGCGCAGGCGATCAGAGAACTGCAGAAGATGGGAATTCATGTTGTCATGCTGACCGGAGACAATAAAAGGACCGCGGAGGCAATCGGCCGCGCGGCCGGTGTGAATGAAGTTGTCGCCGGCGTTCTTCCGGAAGGAAAGGAAGCAATTATCCGTAAGCTGCAGGAAAAGGGAAAAGTTGCCATGGTCGGCGATGGAATCAATGATGCGCCGGCGCTCACAAGAGCGGATATCGGAATCGCGATCGGCGCGGGAACGGATGTCGCGATTGATGCGGCAGATGTTGTTTTGATGAAAAGCAGACTTACGGATGTATTCGCCGCCGTCCGCCTTTCGAGAGCAACTTACAGGAATATCGTAGAGAACCTGTTCTGGGCACTCTTCTACAATGTGCTGCTGATTCCTCTCGCGGCAGGAGCTTATCAGCATCTGTTTGGCCTGACGATGAATCCGATGTGGGGAGCTGCGGCGATGAGCTGCTCGTCCATCTTTGTAGTAGGAAACGCACTGCGGCTGAATTTGTTCCGGCTGCATGACGCGTCAAAAGACAGACCGCAGGTGCACCCTGTCGTGGCCGATGCCGATGGATTTGTACTTGAACAGAATGATCAGAAGGACATAGAGTCCGGAAAGGATGTTATAATGACTAAAACAATCAAAATCGAAGGAATGATGTGCAATCACTGCGAAGCAACTGTAAAGAAGGCGCTGGAATCGCTGGATGGTGTGGAAAGTGCGGCAGTTTCCCACGAAGCCGGAACGGCGGTCGTGGAGCTTTCTAAAGAAGTTGCGGATACAGAGCTTACAAAAGCCGTCGAAGATAAGGACTACAAAGTAACCGGAATTCAATAATTTATGAGTACAACGATTCAGAAATCAACTGTTTTGTCACCGGGAATGCTGGAAAACAACAGAAAACTGGAGACTGCTCTGATGAGCAGTCTTCTGTTCGATGAAATGAGCGTATCGGATATTGAAGGATGTCTGACATGCAGCAGGTCGAGAATTGTCGCCTATGAAAAGGGCGAACCGGTTTTCTTTATGGATGATAAGCCTTCCAAGGTGATGGTACTTCTCGAGGGAAGCGTCATTGTCGGACGGGATACACCGGACGGCCGGCGGATTATCATGAACACGTTCGACCGGCCGGGCGATCTGTTCGGAGAGGTCTATCTGTTCGTCAACAAAAAGACATACGGTCATTTTGCCGAAGCGGCCGAAAAGACACAGATTCTGCAAATCCCGAAGGAATTTCTATTTCATACCTGCGGAAACGGCTGCGCGTATCATTCGAAGCTGATTTCCAACACGTTGAGCGTACTGGCACAGAAAGCGGATTATCTGAATGAACGGCTGGATATCATGGCCAGCATTTCTCTACGGCAGAAAATAGCGAAGGTACTGCTGCGGTACGATTTGCAGCACCCCGGAAAACCATATACAGCTACACGGGAAGAACTGGCACAGTATATTGCAGCGACCAGACCTTCGATCTCAAGAGAACTGATGAATATGCAGGATGAAGGTCTGATTCGCGTAGGAAAAGAGGGCATTCAGATCGGAAAACGGAATGATCTGGAGGACGCGGCGGAGCTGTAATGGAATATCACTGCAGATAATGTAACATTTGTTACAGAACAATATAATTGACAATGGTAAGGTAATAGCGTATAAGAAACAGATATGAAGATAGTAATGTCTACTGTTTACGGAGAAGATCCGCATAGATCTATGAAGGAGGCCACCATGGCAGAAGAAAAGACAATGAATACCGAAGAAACAAACAAGAATCCGATTGAGGGCGATATGCTTGTCAGAGACGTAATTCTGGCGCATCCTGACGCGGCGGAAGTATTAATGAGAATCGGCATGGGATGCATCAGCTGCCCTGCCGCTCTTATGGAGAGCCTTAGTGACGCCTGTGCGGTTCACGGACTTGATGGCGATGAAGTTGTCAAGTATCTGAATCAGGAGCTGAATCTGACAGCTGCAGAGGCATAAGAGAGGTATCTATGAGCGCATTCCTGGCACCAATCCACTTCTGGTTATATAACAAGATCGCACTGCAGGAGGAGCTGATCAATGATATCATTGACTGCGCCAGGCTGAACAAATGGGATGAGCGCCTTAACGGCGAAAACGTAGAGTCGTATTCCTGCGGTGAGCTGCCGGCGCTGGAATCTGTGATTGATACCGATAATATTCACGGATGGCTTCAGAGCAGAATCCGCGACTGCGAATCCCGTTACGCAAGGCTCCTGATCGGTCTTCTTGCGATTGACCCGGAGCGGCTGAACCAGCTTAAACAGATTGCCTATGACTTCGGAACACACCATGCTGTCGATGCAGACGCTAACGCGCAGGACGCGTTTAAAGCGATGAATGATTCCCTGCTTGATGGTATGCCTTGTGATCATGTAAATTCTCTGCTTACGGATTCACCGGAAGAGGTCTCCTGGGAGAGAACACAGAATCTGCATGCGCAGTACTGGACAAATGCCGGTGGAGACGCGAGATACTATGATGTATTCCGGACGCAGATTATCTATGGCCTGATTTCCCATACAAATCTGCGTTATCTTTGCCTGACGGACGATAAATATGCGTTCACCAGCCAACAGTAGGGAAGATGAGTCAAAGGCCGGCGTTTACCGCGGATCAACAAGAATGCATTTCCAAGCCTCTATAAGTTTGGGAAGTGTCCATGCCGCATTCGCGGGGCTTGTTGATGGGAGAGAGAGAATCTCCGGCACCGGGCGCCCGGTGCTCTGACAGTACGCTTCAACCGAAGGAAAGGCGTATTTCATAAACAGCCGGTAGGAAGCGGCACCATTGCAATAAATGTTTCCAATTGAACACTTAGACATCAGATCCGGGAAGTTACTCACAGTAACGTCCCGGATACTTGCGTCCTGAGAACCGGTAATTGTGCAGGAATCAATCGTATCCCACAGCGCCAGATGATGCCGGAGGATCAGCTGCGTTTTCAGGCGGATATCCTCTTCTATGTCCAGTGCCATATGCCGGCGGTCCATGGGAAGACCTGCGGCCTCTGCGGGCAGAAGAACCGGCTTTCCTGCCATAGCCTCTTCCATCACGGCGGGATCATCAAGCGCGCGGATAATCCGCCAGAAACGGTTCTGCGGATGTCCGTAATAAAAGCGGGCTTCCCGGGATTTGACGGAAGGAAAACTTCCGAGAATCAGCTTTCCGGATTCATTGTTGTATAACGGGCCGAAATCCCGGTGATCCAGATGTGAAGTGGCTGCCACTGCTTCTTCCTCTTATTTCGTCAGTTCCGCGACAACGGCGCTGATATCCTTTCCATCCGCCTTACCTTTTAAAAGCGGCATAACGGTCTTCATAATCATACCCTTATTCTTCGAAGCAATTACATCAGCGCACTCCGTTTCAAGGAAGCTGCGGATTTCATCCCGGGACAGCATCTTCGGAGCATACTCTGCAATCAGATTGTAGCGGTACGTATACTCTTTAATCAGATCTTCCCGCGACGAGGGACAGGTCTCAAGAGATTCCTTTGCGGCACGCAGCTCTTTCGTGAGTGCCCGTGCAACCTGATCTTCCGTGATATTGTCTCTGGATCCCTCATCAATCGCGAGCTTTTTAACGGCACCGTACATTGCGGACAGAACCAGCTTCTTCTCCTTGTCGCCGGCCTTGGCAGCAGCGATCATATCATTCTTAATCTGTTCAGCAGTCATAATTAAACCTCCGGTTAAATAAATCCCATGGAACCGCAGACGACAAATCCCATGATGATTCCAAGAACAGCGCCGATCAGAACCTGAAGCGGCGTATGTCCGACGAGTTCCTTGAACTGATCCATCGGATCCCGTGTCTGCAGCGTCTTGCCCATGTCGCGGAAAGCAGTGAGCATTTCATTGAGTACCTTAGCCTGTTCTCCGGTTTCCCTTCGTACGCCCATGGCGTCATACATAACAATGAATGCGAAGAAGACAGCCATTGGCAGTTCGAAACCGCCGGGTCCGTAGACAATTGCCGTTGCCGCCACAAGCGCACAGACCGTTGCCGAATGGGAACTCGGCATGCCGCCGGCCCCCATCAGGCGCTCTGGATTGAACTCCTTATGAATAATGATATAGATAATTGTCTTGATAAACTGCGCGCTGAACCATCCGACGGCAGCAGACAGGAACAGCGGATTGCGGATCAGATCAGATAGAAAACCCATTGTTACGCCTTATATCCCTGTTCGGTCATGTAATCATCGAGCGCTGCCTGCCAGTCCTTATACATGAAATCGGTTGTCAGCCGGAACATGTAGTTGTCAAGGATTGAATAATGCGGTCTGGGAGCAGCCTGCGGATTCTTTTCTTGATACTGCGCGGTCGTCACGCTGTTCACCTTCGTTGTCCTGCCGGCCAGCCGGAAGATCTCCCTTGTAAATTCATCCCAGCTGGTCGAGCCTTCGCAGGTGCCGTGGAACAGACCGTAATTATCCGTCGGCAGAAGGCACTCGATTGCCTTCGCGAGTTCTGCTGTGCTGGTCGGCGAGCCGAACTGGTCATTTACGACGCTTACCTCTTCATGTGTTTCTGAAAGACGAAGCATCGTCCTTACAAAGTTCTTGCCCTCGCCGTAGAGCCAGGCGGTACGGATAATGAAGTAATTCCTTGCAAAATCCTTTACAAAGTTCTCTCCGGCGAGCTTGGTAATGCCATATACGCTCCTGGGACCTACAGGGTCAAACTCTGTCAGCGGCTTCGGATTATCTCCCGGAAAAACATAATCCGTCGAGATATGAACCAGTTTTGCACCGGTCTCTGCCGCGGCAATCGCAAGGTTTCTCGGGCCGAGCGCGTTGATCTTATAGTTCAGATCGAGGTGCTCTTCTGCCGCATCCACTGCGGTATATGCCGCGCAGTTGATAATCGCGTACGGCTTCACTTTCCTTGCGAGTTCCAGAACCCTGTCTACCTTTGTTATATCGAGTTCAGCTACATCCGTATTAATCAGATGATAGTCTTCCCGGCTGCCGAGAAGCTTGTTGACTGCTATGCCCAGCTGACCATGACAGCCGGTGACGATGATATTCTTCATAAACACTAACTCCTTCGCAAACAATGTTTCAAAACCAATCTCATTATAGCGTTTTTGCTTCGGACGTGGGCAAGAAAATTCGGCCGCAGCTTTGGGCAAAGTTTATGAAAATCGTTTCCGGTTCTTTTTTTCGTTTGAAAAAGAGACGGCGCAGGACTATAGTCATGATTACAAACCGTTCGAAGACCTTTCCGTGGTCTTCAAGGGAGGTGACAATTCTTGCAGCTGATCCTTGCAGCGCTCGTTCTGGGCGCGGCAGTGACGGATCTGACAACGGGTAAAATCTATAATTCTTTTCTGCTTCCGGTGTTTCTTGCCGGTCTCCTGCTTCGGATTGATTCCGCGGGAGTACAGATTCTTCCGGAAATTCATGCGTCCATTGGGATAACCGCGGCAATTCTTCTGCCATTCTGGTTTTTACACGGAATCGGGGCGGGAGACATCAAACTTCTTGCTGCCGTCAGTTCTTTTCTTTCACCGGAGGACGCGTTCCATTGTTTTGCCGCGTCTTTTCTGATCGGAGCCTGTTTTGCGCTGCTCCGCTACCGGAAAACCCACAACCGTAAATCTTCAATTCATTTCGCGCTGCCGGTCTGCATCGGCGTTCTCGCGCACGTGGGAGGTCTTATTTGAAAACTGCCAGATTCATGATAGCCATTTGTGATAAGGAAATGGATTACGCCTGCCGCCTGATGGAATATCTTCGGAACTTCAGTGGAGTCCGTTATCCCGTCAGCGTGTATTCGAGCGCGGAAAACCTTGCCTGCATGGTGCGTCCGGAGGAAGTCGCGGTACTTGTGATCTCTTCCTCCGAATACTCCATGGAAATTCAGAGGATTCCGTTTGAAGCCGTACTGACGCTGCAGGAAGACGCCGTGAATAAAACCGCGAAGACGTATTCGCCGGCCTCTTCCGGTGCTTCTTCCGGGGTTTTCGAGCGTACAGCCTGCTATTTTCCGGATCTGGAGTACGAGCCGGATGGTGCCATACGGAAAGGGCCGCTCCGCAGCGTTCTTTCCAAATACTGTTCGATGGAAATGATTTCCCGGCAGATTCTGTCCATGTGCGCGCAGCTGGAGGACTGCGCGGCCGCGGAGGAAGCAGTGACCGGTTCCATGCGTGTTCTCGGCTTTTACACGCCGATTACGCGCTGCCTGCAGACGACCTTTTCTCTGACGATGGGAGAGCTGCTCGCAAGGCGCGGCCGGACACTCTATCTGAACTTCGAAAACTATTCGGGGTTCGACCGTCTGACCGGTCAGATGAACGAGGGCAGCATTGCCGATCTTCTTTATTATAACGAGTGCGCGGAGAACAAGGTTGCTCCGCAGCTCGCGGCAATGGTCGGACACCTCGGAGATCTGGATTATGTCCCTCCGGTAAGGTCATTTCTGGATATGCATGACGTGCGGCCGGAGCAGTGGCTGCGGCTGATTGATACGATCGGCAGGGTGAGCACGTACGAATATCTGCTTCTGGATCTGTCGGAGTCGGTAAACGGGTTGTTTGAGCTTCTACGCAGATGTGATCATGTCTTCATGATTGAACGGGACGATCCGGTATCCCGGGCGAAGCTGCAGAATTACGAGAGTATTATGCGGGAGCTCAGCTATGAAGATGTTTTCGCCAAAACAAGCCGCACCAGATTTCCCATATTCACTGCTCTGCCTGCTTCTCTTGACCGGATGACCTGCGGAGAGCTTTCCGATTACACGAGAAATCTTCTGGATGAGCTGCTTCCCGCGGAAGGAGGAAGACAATGAATCTGCAGGACAGACAGCAGCTGCTGCTGGAACGCGTCATGGAAAGAATCGATTTTTCCGGTGAAATCAGCGACGGAATGGTTCTGGATCTGATTGACGATGAAATGGCCGGAAGGACGCCGGGCGTACCTTTGCAGGACAGGCTGCGCATGCGGCAGGAAATTTTTCACTCGATCCGGAAGCTGGATATCCTGCAGGATCTTCTGGAAGATCCCGCAATTACGGAAATCATGATCAATGGAGATGACAGCATTTTTATTGAAAAGGACGGAGTCATCCGGCAGCTGGAACAGAGATTTGTGTCAATGGAAAAGCTGCATGACGTAATTCAGCAGATCGTCGCGAACTGCAACCGCGTTGTAAATGAGGCGTCCCCGATTGCGGACGCAAGGCTTGCGGATGGCGCGCGCGTAAGTGTGGTGCTTCCGCCGGTTTCACTCGGAGGACCGGTTGTCACGATCCGAAGATTCCCCAAAGAACCGATCACGATTCGAAGACTCATCGAACTCGGCTCTGTTTCCGAAGAGATTGCCGGTTTTTTAGGCAGGCTTGTCGCAGCGGGATACAACATTTTCATCAGCGGCGGAACGGGCTCCGGAAAGACCACCTTTCTGAACGCGCTTTCCGAATTTATACCTGCCGGTGAACGAGTCATTACCATTGAAGACAATGCGGAGCTCCAGATCCGGCACATCAGGAATCTGGTCCGCCTGGAAGCGCGGGGCGCGAACGTCGAAGGCTGCATTCCGGTCACAATCAGGGACCTGATCCGCGCGTCTCTGCGGATGCGGCCGGACAGAATCATTGTCGGAGAGGTCAGAGGCGCGGAAACCATTGACATGCTTCAGACCCTGAATACCGGGCATGACGGGTCGATGAGTACCGGACATGCCAACTCTGCCAGAGATATGCTTTCGAGGCTGGAGACGATGACACTCTTTGCCATTGATCTGCCGGTTGCCGCCATCCGCGGACAAATCGCCGGCGGTATTGACATCATTGTTCATCTGGGGAGGCTGCGGGACCATTCGAGAAAGGTGCTCGAAGTCTGTGAAGTGTGTGGTATGGAAGAAGGGAAGGTGAAGCTTGAAACACTTTACAGATTCGTTGAAGAAGGAGGGCATGGAGACAAAGTCAAAGGCAGCTGGAAGAAAGAGAATGAACTTTGTCATACTGAAAAGCTTGTTTTTACGGGGACAAACCTATAGAAAGCACGGGCGCGGCACAGGAGAGCGCCTGCTGTTTCTGGCAGAGGGTCTGTTTTTTACTGCCGTCGTGGCCAAAGTTTTTTATGGTACTTTTGCCGCTGTTTTGTTTCTGCTGCCCCTTCTGTATCCGATGTGGAAAAGGTTTCAGAGAAGGAGAAGAGAGAAATACAAAAGGAAAATGAATGATCAGTTCAAAGAGCTTCTTTCGAGCCTTCTGTCTTCCATGAAGGCCGGATATTCGGCAGAAAATGCTTTCCGCAGCGCGTATGAGGATATGGCGTTTCTATTCGGAGAGAAAAGTCATATCTGCAAGGCACTTACCAGAATCTGCGGAGGACTTGACAGCCACATACCGCTTGAAACGCTGCTTGGCCGGTTTGCCATGGAAAGCGGAACGGAGGAAATCCGAGAGTTTGCCGACGTATTCGCAATCGCGAAAAGAAGCGGCGGCAGAATGAGCGAAATCCTGCTTCGGAGCGCTTCCCTGATTCAGGACCGCATCGACGTGGAGAAGGAGATTGGTATTCTGATCAGCGCGAAGAAAATGGAACAGGTCATTATGGACATCGTGCCGTTCGCGATTATTGTCTATATCAGCGTTACATCCAGAGGGTTCTTTTCTGTTTTGTACCGGAGCCCGGGCGGAATCATTCTGATGTCTGTCTGCCTTGGAATTTATCTGACAGCGTTTATTATTTCGGAAAAAATTGTGGATATCAAAGTGTAAAGGAGCTTCGCATGTGGATAGTTATCTGTGGCGCGGGGGTTTTACTTTCAGCGCTGATTCTGCTGATTTCCGGAAAAACAAAACTTCCGGCAGCCTGCCGCCGCCCCGGTATCGCCGAGCTGTTTCAGAAGGCGGCCTACAGACTCCTTTTTTACTTCGGCAAACGGGGGAAGCCTTCTGCGGACGCGGTTAACAGGCTAAGCCTTTGTCTGCTTCTATTGAATGTCTCGAATCTTCTCGCGTTTTCGGCTGCCGTCTACGGAAGACTTCACCCCGCAGTCTCAAACGGACGGATAGAAAGAGGAGACTATCTTTCCGGAGAGCGGGAGCTCACCGTCAGTGAAAAAGACTTTGGGACATTTCAGGTAAATGTACAGCCAAGGCACTATACGGAAGAAGAGACACGGGAACTGGCGCGGAAACTGAAAAGAAGCCTTCCGGATAAAATGCGCGGTGAAAACCCGTCCCTGCAGGAGGTGTCACAAAATCTGATACTGCCGCGACAGGTGGAAGGATACCCGTTTGAAATCACATGGGACAGCAGTGACTATGAACGGATGGATGACAGCGGCAGGATCCGGAATCCGGGAGGAGGAGAGCTGCAGCTGACAGCGCACTTTTTCTATGAAAACTATCAGGATTCCGCACAGTTTTCCGTACAGCTCGTTCCGGAGAAAAAATCCGTGGAAGAAGCAGTAAGGGACGCGATTGAAAGCGCGATCCGGGAAAGTGAAGGCCGCAACCTCTCCGACACTTATCTGCAGCTTCCGGAGAGCGCGGGGAATATTCCACTGCACTGGAAAGAACAGACCGGAGAACAGAGCCCGAAAATACTGGGAGCGGGGCTGCTTTGCTGTTTTGCCGTCTGTCTTTTGTACGACAGCCGGCGCAGAAGCGCGGAGCAGGCAAGGCAGCGGCAGCTGATGGCGGATTATCCGCAGATTGTCAGCAAAATGGTCCTTTATCTGGGTGCAGGAATGAGTATCCGCGGTATTTTTTACAAGCTGTCGCAGGATGATCAGCGGCGGCTGCAGGAGGGAGGTGAAAAACGCTATGCATATGAAGAAATCAGAATGCTGTGCAATGAAATGAACAGCGGTGTACCTGAAGCGAAAGCGTATCTGCATCTTGGGGAGCGCTGCCGGCTCCGGCAGTACACAAAGCTGTGCGCTCTGCTTACGCAGAATCTCCGGAAAGGCAACAGTACAATCCTTTCCGCGCTGCAGCGCGAAGCGGAGGACGCGTATGAGGAGCGTAAGAACATTGCGCGCAGACTCGGGGAAGAAGCGGGGACAAAGCTTTTACTTCCCATGATTATGATGCTGGTGGTCACGCTAGTGATTATCATTGTCCCCGCGTATCAGGGATTTCAGATGTAAGAAAGGGAGGAACGGAATGTCTGTCACAACAATGAAAAGAAAGTTTATGGATTTCGCAAGAGATGAAAGCGGAATGGGAACCGTGGAGGTAGTCCTGATCATGGTCGTGCTGGTAGGACTTGTGGTCATCTTCAAAGGGCAGGTAAAGGGAATTGTCGAGAAGGTATTCGGAACAATTACAAAACGGCAGGATACGATTATCGCGGACTGATATCCGTAAAGGTGCGTATCTGACAGTATTTCTGTCTTTATGCCTTCCGGTTATTCTGTCACTGATTCTGTCCATGCTTTCCGCGGCAAGGAGAAATGCGGTCCGTATGGAAGCGGAGTGCGCGGCTGACGCGGCGGTATCTTCCGTGCTTGCCGAATTTCATCAGGAATTACTGCGCCGGTATGACCTGCTGTTCGTCGACCCTTCCTATGGGAGCGGGGATCCTTCGATCGAAAGAACGAAGTCGCACCTGATCCGATATGCCGCCGGAAATCTGCAGGGAGATGCGTTGTCCGTTCTCGCGGGAAGCAGGACGATGACCGCCGTGAAGTGCGAAAGCGCGGAGCTTTCTGGTGTCCGCCGCATTTTTGATGATAAGGCAAAGCCTTTGAAGGAACAGATTCTTGCGTATATGACCGCGGAACCGCTTGGAGAAGCGGCAGCAGGCATCACGCAGAAGGTAAATGCATGGAAGGGAATCGGACCGGATGCGTCCGAATGGCACAGAAAGAAGGAAGAAAATGAAAGAACGCTGCAGGAGGAACTTTCCCGCAGAAGAGAAGAAGAGCCGGAGGAACCGGAAATAGAAGATCCTGCCCGGGAAATAGAGTCTTTCCGGCTGCGGCCGGCGCTTCTTCAGATCTTCGGGACGACATCCGGCATATCCAGAGAGCGGATGGAGGCTTCCTGCCCGTCACGCAGAGAAATTCATCGGGGAAGCGGCGGTGAAGCTTCAAATTCTCATCATTACCGGCCGGCGGATCCTGTTTTGCTTGACGAGTATTTACTGGAAAAATGCGGAGATTATACGAAAATCAAAGAAGAAAGCCGCCTTCAGTATCAGCTGGAGTATATCCTGTTCGGAAAAGAGTCGGATACCGACAATCTGGAAGCGATGCTTGGGACATTACTCCTTGCGCGCGAGGCCGCGAACTGCTCCTTTGCGTTTTCGGATGCTTCCATGAAAGCGACAGCCGGCACCGTCGGCGGCATTCTGGCGGCGGTAACATTTTCGCCGGAGCTTGCGGAGGCGTTTACGACAGCCGTGTTATTTGCCTGGGCATATGCGGAAAGCATTCAGGACGTCAAAACACTCGTAAGCGGAGGCCGCGTCCCTTTCCTCAAGGACAGGGAGAGCTGGAGAACGCCGGTCCGCAGCATTCTTGCGCCGTATCATTCCACACATGCGCAGGACTACGGACGCGGCTGGGATTATCGCACTTATCTGCGGGTGCTGCTGTTTCTTGAAAATGAAAATACTAAGTGCGGACGACTTCTGGATATCATCGAGTCGGATATCCGAAAGACAGATGGGAACGCGGCATTTAAGGTGGATTACTGTTTTGATACGTTTGCGGTAAATGTGAAGTTTTCCAGCGGATTCGGATATAACTGCGAGGTTCAGAGGACGGTTACTTACAATTAAAGGATATTCGCAGGTAAGCATTTTTCACAGGGCATAAAATCATCCGCAGGGTAAGCGGTTATTCGCGGGCATCATATCATCCGCAGGGTAAAATCCCTGCGGATGCTGACGGAAAATGCAGGAAGGAGGCGGAAACAATGCCCTTTTTGCCGGGCGCCCGGCCACCGCGGCCGGATAAAATGAACAGAAAAGGGCCTCTCCTGCCGTTTGCAAAGAGGACATTGTCTGCGCCTCTTTTTTGGTTTTCAAAAGAATGTGCTTCTGCTAAAGCGCGGGCCAGTATGACAGTGGAAGCTGCCCTTGTACTTCCGATCTTCATCTTCTTTTTATCGAACATATTGTATTCGTTCGAGATTCTGCGTTTTCAGTGCAATATGAAAGCGGCACTGCATGATACGGGTACGCAGATTTGTGAATACGCTTGTTGCGAGCGGTTTGGAGCGCAGGGGGAAGACGCGCACGCGGCAGCCGCCATATTATCAGCAGCCTATGTGCCTGTCAGAGTCAAATCTTATCTTGGAGATTCTTATCTTCGGAAAGGACCGGTTTCCGGCGGAAGTGGCGGCATTTCTTTCCTGCGATCAAAGATTTTATCAGAAGATGACAATGTACGCCTGACAGCAGATTATAAGGTCCGGCCGTTTATTCCGTTTCTCGCTCCGAAAGAAATACGGATGGAGAATCATTTCTTTGCGCATGCCTTCGTGGGTTTTGATCTGTCGAAGTATGCCGAGACCGGAGAGCGGGAAAAAGACGAAGAGATGGTTTTCATAACACCTGCAGGCACGGTCTACCATAAAGACAGAAACTGCACCTATCTGAAGCCGTCTGTTCACAGCATTCCCGCGCAGATGCTGGATCAGTCAAGAAGTGCGGATGGAAGTAAATACTATCCTTGTGAGTCATGTCACCCTTCAAGAACAGGGCTGGTTATTATTACGAATGAGGGAAACCGTTTTCACGCGAATGCGGACTGTCCCGCGATCCGCAGAACGGTGCAGGAAGTTCCGCTGAGAGAAGTTGAAGGGCGTCTCGGACCATGTTCCAAGTGCGGGCGATAGGAGGCAGCCGCTTAATCGGAGGTTTTTATCCGGAGGTAGCAATGGAAAATATTTTGGACGACGTCATGAGTGCCGGCGCGCTGGTTATGCTTCTTCCGTTTGCGGTGGCGGATTACAGACGTAAGGCTGTATCTGTCCGCGTAACTGTGTTCTGCGGCGTGGCGGCATTGCTTTTGGCCATGGTACTTGTTTTGCATGGCCGGATGAATGGGACAGAACTCATCGTCGAACTGATTCCTGCGGTGAGCTTTCTCTGCCTTCACATTCTGTGCCGGGAGCAGGTCGGCGCGGGCGATGGAATGGTTCTTCTGCCCTGCGGCATTTTATTGGGCGGCCTTCGGGCTTTCGCCGCGCTGACTGCAGCGCTCTTCCTATCCGGTGGTTATGCGGCGTATCTGCTGCTTTGGCATAAGGGGACGAAAAACAGCAGAATCGCGTTTCTTCCATTTCTTCTTCTTGGAACAGCCGCGGTTCTTATTATACAGAGGTGTTTATGAACAGAAAAATCACGCATCAGCGGACGGGAGCCTATATGACAGTCGAAGCATCTTTTATTGTGCCCGCGGTACTGTGCATTTTATTAATCGTGATATACTGCTGCTTTTATCAGTACGACAGAAGCTGTCTCGATATGGACGCGTATATTCTGTGTCTGCGGGAAAGTCATAGAAAAGACGCGTCTTTATGGCGCGCTCCGCAGGCATCCAAAGTAAAAGAAGCTTCCGGAAAGATGTTTGAAAACAAATATTTTCTGATCAGTGATCTGGATATGCAGGCAAAAACAAAGGGACGGGAGATCAGATGCTATGGCAGCGCGGATGTCTGCCCAGAAGGCTTTCGCGGATTCTATCTGATGCCGGAGGATATCTGGAGCCTGCGCTATGCGGGTCGGGCGACACAGACCGATCCCGCACTGCGTCTTCGAAGGCTCAGACGGCTCTTGTATTTGAAAAACGAGGTGGAAAAGAAGCTGCAGGACAGCCGCGGATGACAGACAAGGAGGTATTCATGGCACAACTGAGCTGCCGCTTCTACAGTGATTCAATGCACAATTATCTGGCAGCAGACTGCAGCAGCGGCGCGGAAGGTTACCAGTACAAGATGCTGGCCGCCAATAAAATTAACGGGATTCTTCCCTGCAGTCTTCGGGTCATCGATGCGCGGACGTATCTGTATTATGACATCACTTCCATGCAAAGCCTTTCGGAGCGGTGCGAGTCCGGACAGCAGGAAATAGATGTGCGGTTTCTTCTATATGAAATCGCACGCGCGGGAAAGTCGCTTTCGGAGTATCTGCTGGATGGGAACAGACTGCTTCTGGATGCGCATTACATATATGTAGATCCGGTGAGCGGACGCTATGGCTTTCTGTATTATCCGGAACCGGTGGAAGGAATGACACTTAACGGGCTTCTTGTGTATCTGAGTGCGCATCTGGATCTGCGCGACAAAACAACCGCCTCCGCGATTTTCCGCCTGATCCCGCTCTCTTCCGGCACGAACTTTATTCTGCGGGAGGAGCAGCTGGATCTCCTGTTTCATCTGCCGCGGCAGGAAACAGCGGATTCCGGTGAAGATGAGGAAGAAAGTGGAAAGGCGCATATATATGAAGAAGAGCAAGTTGCCGGAACTGTTTTGCCGGCAGAAGCCGGGCGGGGCACGGAACCTTCAGAAGAAGGGACTGGAGAAAAGGGCAGCAGTCTGTTATGGTCACTGCTGGTTATGGCTGTAGTTTTTCTACTGGCAGCAGTCTCGCTGGCTGTTCTGCCGCGCTTTTATGCCTTTGATTCGATTATGCTGATACGTGTACGCGTATTTATGCTGATTTCTTTCGGCGGCGCAATTATGAGCGCATCGGCAGGAACGATTATCAGCTTTACAGGAAGACGGGAGAAAAAATCCACGGGTGGATCCGCAGATGAGGCAGAAGAAGCTCCTTTGATGCGAAAAACACTCGAGTATCCGGCAGATTATCTTTCCGCTGCGGAAGAAGAGAAGGCGCACGTTAACAGCACGCTCTCCGGAGACATAGACATTCGTTCGGTACGGAAAAAACAAATGTGATATGATAATTACTGCAGCATAAACAGGATGCTGCCCATCGGAAGGAGGCTGAACACAATGAAAGATGATCAGTGCATTTTCTGCAAAATCGCAAATGGAGAAATTCCGTCGAGAACGATATATGAAGACGAACATTTCCGCGTAATTCTAGATAATGGCCCGGCTACAGACGGACATGCGCTTGTCTTGCCGAAAGACCATTATCGCGATCTTTTCGAGATGCCGGAGGATCTTGCCGCGCAGGCTATGAAAACAGCGAAAAAAACAGCTGAACTGCTTAAAGAGAAGCTTCATGCGGATGGCTTGAATCTAGTTCAGAATAATGGAGAGGTTGCCGGACAGACGGTACCGCATTTTCACATTCATCTGATTCCGAGGTACAAGAATGACGGCCAGACAATTGCCTGGAACGCAACGCACCCGGACGATGCGCAGCTGGATGCCGTTCTTGATAAGGTTACAAAGTGAGGAAGAAAATGCAGGACACGCAAAGTGCCATCCGGGATTTGGATGTACATAAGATAACAGACGCAGTCAGACAGATGTGTATTGACACGAATCATACGCTGTCCGCAGATATGCGGGAGAGGCTGCAGAAGGCACAGGAAACCGAAAAATCCGAACTCGGCAGAAAAGTGCTGGAACAGCTCGAGCTGAATTTGAAAATTGCCGGTCAGGACCAGATACCGATTTGTCAGGATACCGGTATGGCAGTTGTTTTTATGGAAATTGGTCAGGATGTGCATCTTTGCGGCGGAGATCTGACAGAGGCTGTTAATGAAGGCGTCAGGCAGGGATATGTAAATGGCTATCTCCGAAAATCGGTTGTCAGTGATCCTCTGGTCAGAAAAAATACCGGCGATAACACGCCTGCTGTTCTGCATGTCAGCATTGTACCGGGAACAAAGGTCCGCATTACAGTTGCACCGAAAGGGTTTGGCAGCGAAAACAAAAGCCGCATTTTTATGCTGACGCCTGCGGATGGGGAAGACGGTGTGATCGCAGCTGTTGTTCAGGCGGTGAAGGACGCGGGACCGAATGCGTGTCCGCCTATGGTCATCGGTGTCGGGATCGGCGGGACATTCGAACGCTGCGCCCTGCTTGCCAAAAAAGCGCTCACGCTGAACACGCAGGAGCATTCAGAAGACGAGCACATCGCAGCGCTGGAAAAGACCATTCTTGAAAAAATAAACCGGACAGGGATCGGTCCTGCAGGACTTGGCGGGACAAACACAGCGCTTTCCGTCCGCATTCTTACGTATCCGACGCATATTGCCGGCCTTCCGGTTGCGGTAAATATCTGCTGTCATGTAAATCGTCATGAAACTTGTGAACTGTAAGGGGGACAGAATGGACAGGCATTTTGAAACGCCACTGACAAAAGACAAGCTTTCATCGCTGCATGCCGGAGATATGATTTATTTAACAGGAACCATCTATACAGCCAGAGATGCGGCTCATAAGAGAATGGATGATGCACTGAACCGCGGAGAAGCATTGCCGTTTGATATCAAAGATCAGACGATCTACTATATGGGACCTTCACCGGCAAGCGGTGGAAGACCTATAGGAGCAGCAGGACCGACAACAGCGGGAAGAATGGATAAATACACCCCAAGACTTCTGGATCTGGGCCTGAAAGGCATGATCGGAAAAGGAAGACGAAGCAGTGAAGTAAAAGAGGCTGTAGTTAGAAACGGCGCTGTTTACTTTGCAGCCATTGGAGGAGCGGGAGCTCTTCTGTCCAAAACAATTAAAGCAGCGGAAGTAATTGCATATGAAGACCTTGGAACAGAAGCAATACGCAAACTTACGGTGGAGGATTTCCCTTGTATTGTTGTACTGGACGCCTATGGCAATGATTTGTACCAGCAGGTAGAAAACCGTACTACATCTTGCGATTGACAAAGCCTTCGCATGTCCGTATAATACAATATACTTGCTGAAAAGCGAGAACTTATTATTTACATTTAATGAGGCATTGGAGAAATACTCAAGTGGCTCAAGAGGCGCCCCTGCTAAGGGTGTAGGTCGGGTTAAACCGGCGCGCGGGTTCAAATCCCGCTTTCTCCGCTTGAATGCAGCGTCAAATAAAAATTCGAAAGAAATTTAAATTTGTGCTTGACATTCGATAAGACTTTGATATAATACATATTGCTGTCGCAAAAAATCGACAGCAATCGTGAGGTTTAATTCGAATAACAGCAATGAGAACAAATTGAAGTTGGTTCTTCCAAAAAGTTCTTGAAAAAGCTGTTGACAAAGAGTAAACCAAATGGTATTATAAACGAGTTGCGTCCCAAGGACGCAGGGCTTCGAAAGAAGCTTCTGAATCTTCCAAATCAAATATTGACAATCAAACAGAAATGCAACCCTGAATACATTCTAATGAATTTATTCAGAACATTCCAAGAATGTTCGAAGGACATCGGAAGATGTCC